>JBKQIF010000038.1:0-15675 GCA_052148435.1 Bryobacteraceae bacterium | reverse complement strand
CCAGGCTCAGCCAGGCAACGGTAAACCGGAGGATTCGCATAGGCGGAGTGTATCACCACCGCCGTTCCTGCTATTCTCGAATACATGGCGCACCGTCAATGGAGCGATGTGGGCGGCACGCCGGGGGACTGCCGCTCCTGAAAAGTTCGAGGCAAGGAAAGATGCGACAACGATGGACCGGTAAGGTAGTAGCTCCGAAACGGACCCAAAGCGCATGCCCGCGGTGCGACGCCTGGTCGTCGGCGGAGCGCTGCCCCCAATGTGGTGCGCACAAGCTCAGCACGGAATTCACCCAGGTCCGAACCGAAGATCGGCCGAAAACAGCCGCCGCGGGCCGATAGCCGCCGAACGAACAAGTCCGCCTCGGTGAGCGTTATTTTGCATTATCGGAAGCCATCTCGGGAGCTATCGCGGCCACAATTATGCGTCCATCAACTCCGGATATGCCGTGCAGATTCGGTCGATCTCCCCAGCCTGGCCCGGTGAAAGTCCTTCATCGGGATCTAAACACCAAATACCGTCGAGCAGGCCCTGGCGGCGAAGGACTTCGTGCACGCCCGCGATACAGCCACGGAACCCGTTCGCTACATCGAAGATGGCACCGTTGGCGTCCGTCAGCCGCGCGGCCGTTTCCAGCCATTCCGCCGCGTCCGGGTCGCGATGAATAGCCTCCAGTGTCGCCACCGCCCGGCGGGTCCAGACGGCCCACTGACCAAGCAGGCCGCCTACCATGCGGAGACCGCGGAAGGTCGTGATCAAATCGAGGATGATGTGATCGTCGTTCCCGGTGTAGAGTGCAATTTCCGCAGCACGGTCCGATTCGGCCACGCCGCGCAGCACGTCGAGCGTATGGTAGCGGTTGAACGGCGCAATCTTGATCGCGGCGACCGAATCCAGGCTTGCGAAGCGGCGCCAGAAATCCGCGTCGAGCACACGCCCGCCCACCGCCGGCTGTAAATAAAATCCGACCAGTGGCAGTACCTCACCGACTGCGCGCGCGTGCCCAATAAGTTCGTCCGTGGTCGAGCCGGAGAGCGAGCCGAGACTCAGCAGCACGGCGTGGTAGCCCAGACGCGCCGCGCATTCGACCTCACGCAGTGCCTGCGCTCGTGCACCGCACACACCCGCAATCTTCACCACCGCGCGCCCGCCCACCTCTTCGCACGCGAGTGCGAGCACCGGCTCGTATAATCCACGCTCGCGAATGGCAAACTGGGTTGTGTGCACCCCCACCGCGATGCCGCCCGCACCAGCATCCAGATAGTAACGGGTAAGCCCGCGCTGGCGGTGTTCGTCCAGCGTGCGCTTGGCGGTTAATGCCAGCGGATGCGCCGGAATCACCACCCCCTCGCGCAGCCGTTGCCGCCAATCAAAAGGCGCCATCGCGCACCTCGAAGTGAGTCGGCTTGTCCAGCGTCGGCAGGCTGGCGCTGATCCACTCCGCCTGCCATTGAATCAGTTCACCCGCGGTCACCGAAGGCGGTCCCAGCAACCGGCAGCACTGCGAGGAGTCGTTCAGCAGCGCGGTTTCCGCTTCGCGCCCTTCGAACCGCGGCGCGATGCCGAACAGTTCGCCGAACCGCTCCGCGATCCAGCCCACGCGCAGCGTCTCGGGACCCGTGACATTCAGGATGCGCGGGGGAGCGGCTGCCAGAGCCAGCGCGCGCAGAACCATGGAATTCGCGTCGCCTTGCCATATGACATTCACCGCTCCCATGGTCAGCGGCACTGGCCGCCGCTGCCATACGCACCGGCCAATATCCAGGAGCACGCCATAGCGCAGGTCCACGGCGTAATTCAAACGGATGATCGCCACCGGCGTGCGGTCGCGATGGGAGAAGTATTCGAACATGCGCTCCCGGCCGAGCACCGACTGTGCGTACTCCCCGACCGGCGCGGGTGGTGTCTCCTCGGTAGCGCCGGAAGTGGACAATGGGTAGACATTCCCGCTCGACAGCGCAACGATGCGGGACCCGCGGAATCGCTCTGCGACGATAGCCGGCAGTAGCGTGTTGGTGGCCCAGGTCAGCGGCATGTTCCCGGTAGAACCGAACTTCCGGCCTGCCAAAAGCAGCACATTCGCGCAGTCCGGAAGGTGCGCGATCTGGTCTCGATTCAGAAGGTCGCAGGAGATGGCTTCGATGCCCCACTCGGCAAGCTGGCGCTCGGTCCCCCCGGAGGCGAAACGTGAGGCCGCGATGACGCGGCGCGGCACACCGTTCTGGTCCGCGGCACGCCGCGCCCGGCGGGCGAGCGACGGCCCCATCTTGCCGCCGGCGCCCAGCACAAGCAGATCACCCTCCAGGCCGCGCATGAAAGCGCAATCGGCATCGGACGGGCGCGACAGTTCGTCTTCCAGACTTAAGATGGAATGCATTTGGGGCATCTCAGCCAAACTCCGGCCCGGCGATCGCAAACTGGTGGGCCGCAAGCCCGGGACACTGGTTCCGCCCGCGGCACATCCGGAGAAACGGCCGTTCCACGGTGAAGCCCACGGACTCCAGCCAGGCGATCCACCCGCGCGCGGCCCGCGGCACGTCCATGGCAAGGTCCTCACCAGGCTGGCCGGCTAGGCAGTGGGACACGATATCTCGCGCCACAGCCGCATCTTCGGCTACAACCGGGCCGAGTTGCCGGTACAAATAGCCGGGCCTTCCGAAACAGTATCCCAGGAGTGTCTCACCGCGGTGCATCGTCCAAGCCAGATCGGGCGCGCGGTGGTAGAAAGAAGCCAGCAACACGCTGCGATCGGTGCCGAAGACTATGCAGTCGCGGGTGAAGACCTCGGCCAAATCGTCGGCTCCCATGGGGCGTACGTCGGCAAGAGGGCCGAAACGGCCGGCTGGCACCGTAACCTTCGCCCGCACCAGTTCGTATTCGCCGCTGAAACCGAACCGCCGGTAGAGGGACTCGCCGAGGGGTGTAGCATCCAGGCGTACGCACGTTTCGCCTGCCAAAGCACCGAGCGCGGCATCCATCAGCCGCGTGCCAATACCGGCACGTCGCGCATCGGGATGCACCAGCATCATCGAGAGCCAGCTCAAGCAACGGCCATAACGAAGAAACGTTACCGTGCCGACAGCGGTGCCCTCGCGCTCGGCCAGCCAACCGCCTCCGTCCGGAGAACCAAGGAACGCCCGCCAGTCCTCTTCGATCTGGTTCCAGCGGTTAAGGCGGCAGAGATGCAGGCCGGTTGGGATATCCCTCACGTGCATAAGGCGGATTGTCAAGTCCATAGAGATTTGGCACAGACCGACGATGTGGTCGCGGCACCGGCTGTCCGGGCCTCCATTCGCGCCCGTGGGGTGGTTCTCAGTTCGCGCGGGGTCATTCGCATCAGATTTCCCTTCTACGATACTGCAACTCCCCGCCACGTTTGCCGAAGAGGAGTTGGCCGCCTGCGTTATGTCGGGTTGTCGGAAACTTGGCGAGTTGGCTGGTGGGATTCGTGGACACACTCGATTTCGAGAACGACCCAACAACCGCCGCACTGCTGTTCAGCGATCAATCGCCGCCGCAGACATCGCCATGAAGCTGTTGATCTCATCCGCCATATCGCCACCGCCATTAGTCCGCTGCATGAAAATGATTCCGACCAGGTCCTTGGCTGGGTCCACCCACCCGTAGGTGCGATAGGCTCCGCCCTTCACGAAACTACCGACCGAGTTGTAGCGGAACGTGCCGAGCGTCTCGCGCACGACCTCGAACCCAAATCCATGTCCCACTCCGGGAGCAAAGCCCGCCTTGATGGAGCCGGTCTGCGAAGTGGTCATCCCTTCCACGGCGGCCGCTGAGAGAATGCGCTGCCCATCCAGTGTTCCTTTGTTGAGCAACATCTGGTGGAACCGCGCCATGTCGCCAGCGGTGCTCAACAGGCCGCCCTCGGGAGCGGGAAACTTGGCCGGCGCCATCGGCACAAGCTGCAAGCCGTAGGCCTCGTAGGTGTAGACCGACGCCACGCGGTTTGCCTTGTCCGGCGGAACAAAGAAGAAAGTGTCCTTCATCGCGAGCGGCTGGAAGATTCTCTCGGCCAGGAAGCGGTCATAGGGCTGCGACGTGACAACCTCGATGATGCGACCGAGAGCGGCGATTCCAATATTGCTGTAGTTCCAGGCTGTCCCCGGTTCGAACAGTAGCGCCGTCCCGTTGACGGCAGCGACGCGTTCGGCCAGTGTGCTGGGCGGTGTCCCTCCTCCCGGTGCTGATCCCGGCAATCCCGAGGTGTGCGTCATCAGGTCAAGGATGTTGACTGGCCGAGACGGTGTGACCAGTTCGCAGTTGTAGCCTGCGCGGGTACCGCAGGGGTTGAGCTTCAGGCCCTTGAACTCCGGCAGGAACTTTTCCACCGGATCGATTAGCGAGACGCGGCCCTCGTCCACCAGAATCATGATGCCGGCGCACGTGACGGGCTTAGTGACCGATGCGAGCCGGAAGATGGTGTCCGTCCGCATGGGAGTTTTGGTTTCGAGGTCCTGATACCCGACCGCTTCGAGGCTGGCGACGTGACCATGCCGGGCGACCAGGGTCACTACCCCGGCAGTCTTGCCAGCCGCAACGAACTCCTTCATGCGGACGGGAATCCGGGCCAAGCGCGCGGGATCCATGCCGGCGGCCTCCGGATCAATCTTGCCGATTGAGAAGGAATCTGCCGCCAGCGCCGCCAGTGTACAGCCAAGGAGGAGGGAGATGGTTGTCTTCATAGCATTTGCCGTCTGAACTTCATCCTAGCCTGCGACGGCCAGATATTGTAGGAGTATTCCTAGGCTTGACCTTGCGTCGAGGCATTGATCGCACCCTGCACCCGATTCCAGAGCCCCGGACACCTGCCAAATTCACGAGTTGCAAGCCAATTGCGCGTCGATCGTTCCGGCCGAATCACGCGACTCGAACAGAGCAGCGTTAACCGTAAGTGTCGGTAGCTATTTCAGGTTGAGAAGCGCCGCCACGGTCGCGTTCGCTGGACGGACTATGGCGTTAGGCCTCATCTCCCAGGGCCCGACTTGGGGAGCGCGCTAACCGGCGCAGGTACGTTGGTATACTCTTTCCGGGAGAATCCGCATGCGACCATTCAGCTTAGTACTTGCAGCGGTAATCGCAACGGCGCTAATTGGCTCGGCGCAAGAGGGCGGCCCATACAAGCTACTCAAGAGGGCCAGGGTTGGCGGAGAAGGTGGCTGGGACTACATCTACGCCGACGCCGCTGGACGCCGCCTGTGTATTCCGCGCGGCGCGACGGCCGCGGTGGCGGCCACGGACACGACGCCCGAGGTGCCGGCGATCCCTAAACGGCTGACGATCTTCAATCTCGACACGCTCGAGCCGGCCGGTGAGATCTCGGGCGTCGGAGGGAATGGCTGTGTGGTCGATCCGAAGTCCGGCCACGGCTTCGCCAGCGACCATCCCCAGGTGTCCATGTTCGACACCAAGACGCTGAAGCTCATCAAGACCATTGATGTGGGCGCCGCGCGGCCTGACGGCATCTACTTCGATCCCTTCAACGAAAGGGTCTACGTCTTCAGTCATCCCACCAAGGACGCGACGATGATCGACGGCAAGGACGGTACCGTGCTCGGCAAGATCGATTTGGGCGGCGTACCTGAGCAGGGCGTCGGCGACGGCAAAGGCATGCTCTACGTGGTCATGCAGGATGCGCAGGGCAGTGTTACGGCCGTTGACGTCAACAGCATGAAGGCGATCGCCCACTACCCGTTCGGGGACAAGGGCAGGTGCAACGGGCTGGCGTTGGACGCGAAAAACCAGGTGCTGTTCGCTGCGTGCGCGAACTCGGGAAATCCGCCGGCCCAGCCGCCACAACCCATGATGGTGATTCTGAGCGCCAAGGACGGCAAGGTCCTGACGAGTCTGCCGCTGGCCGGCGGCTCTGACGGCGCTATCTTTAACCTCGAGACGATGGAAGCCTTCAGCACGCATGGCAACGGCACGTTGACCGTGATAAAGGAGAAGACCCCGACGAGTTTCGAGGTCGAGCAGAACCTTCAGACGATGAATGGCGCCCGAACCATCGCGTTCGACAGCAAGACGAACCACATCTTTACGATGAGCCAGGAGCGTGGGCCGGCGCCGCCGCCACCCCCTGGAGGAGGCCGCGGGCCGCAAGGCACAGCTGTACCAGGTTCGTTTACGATTCTGATGATCGGCAAGTAAAAGCCAGCCGCTCCTGAGGTATCACGGTCGGGCAGATGATCTCCGAGCCAGGGATTTTGCACCATCCATCCGCCTCGGAACGACGCCGGGATCCGAAAAGCCTGTCGACTGCAGAACGCCTCCTTGGCTGTCCCTCGTTACCCATCGACCAATCCGATCTGTTTCTATCCCTCCATCCTGCGACAATGAAACCAAATGCACGAGACGGCCCTGTGTCCCGCCCGCATAGTCTGGGAATATCTCCAACTCAAGCACGACCCCATTCCCGCCGACGTAATCGTCGTCTTCGGGACGAACGACCTCCGCGTCGCCCGTTTTGCCGCCCGCCTCTATCACAGTGGTTTCGGGCGCAGTCTCGTCTGCACCGGCGGCATGGCTCACCAGGGTGACCTGCTGGCCACCAACTGGCACAAAACCGAAGCCGAAATGTACGCGGACGAGGCCATCGCCCTCGGCGTGCCTCTCGACCGGATCATGCTTGAGCCGCGAGCCGCCAACACGGCTGAGAACGTCCGCTTCACCCGCGAACTGCTGTACCGCAACGGCGGCCACCCCCGCAACGTCGTCCTCGCCACCAAGCCCTTTATGCAGCGTCGGGTCTGGGCGACCATGGCGGTCGAGTGGCCCGAGGTTCCCGCCTCTCTCGCCTCGGAACGTATGACCCTGGACGAATACTTCACCGAAGACCTGCCCCCCGAGAAGGTGATTCCCGTCATGCTCGGCGACTTGCAGCGAATATGGATCTATGGCCGGCGCGGATGGTCCGCCGCCCAAATCGTCCCGCCCGAGGTAATGGAGGCCTACCGCGAGTTGAAGGCGCTCGGCTTCACGCAGCAACTGCTTCCGGAAGACTGACCCGCGCCAGACACGATGTCGAATGGACGGCCCTGCCGCTCGTTCAGGCCGGGACGACGGAGCAGTGGATCAAGGAAGGCAGGCGGTGAAGATGACCCTGCTGAGTTGCCATCGGTTCCGCTCCAACGAAGTGCGCCTGTGGCTGAGCGTGATGGCATACAACTTGTGGAACCTCTGGCGGCGGCTAGCTCTTCCACACGCGTGCGCCGCGTGGTTCGACGGCGAACGGTCAACCGCCGCCGCGCTCGCCGAGATGGCGAAGGCTACCTCAGTTTCGGCCAACCCGAAGTACTGCACCCGAGCCGGGCGCAATATAATAACGTGCTATGAATTCTGATCAGACACTCATACAGTCCGCTTACGAAGACGCAATCAAGCGGCTTTACGCCGCGCTTTTTGATGGATACGCCCAAGCAGGCGGCGACGTCACGCAGGAGCAGCAGGCAGACCAGCATTTCACGACAGGTGTCGGCTTAGCGCGGAGTTCCCGTGACCGCGCCACTGCCCTGTTGGCCTCACTTAACGGGAAGTAGCTGAACCGGCGACTCTACAAATTCGTGATCATCCTCGGGGCATCCCCACAAGCGAGCCCTTTCCGGCAAGCGCTCCGCTCCGGCCGAGGTCCGACGGCGATGATTAACCCGCTTGGGATTCACCTTCCAGCCGCGGCTGCTCAACCAGTTCATCGCCCGATCGCAGTGGCACGCTATCGAGAGCGTGAGCGACAGTGAGACTTCGCGAAATCAGTCAATCGAAGCGGTAGGCATCCGCGACTCCCTGATCAACTCCACGGGGATGGTGACGACAAAATAGGCAAGGCGATGTTCAGGCGTGAGGGCTTCGAGCCGTCGGCTGGAATTTTAGGTTCTGAACCGTGGCCTACTGTTTGGCGAAGTCAAACGTGCAGGGGCGGCCGACGATGCCGAGACCCGCGTCTCGGGTGCCTGAGCCCTCTGTATCCTGGAACTTGGCTTTGATGGTATAGCTATAATCCTCGCCCTTGTGGGCCAGGACTCCACGGGAGTATGCCCTGGAGGCGACTATGCCCGTTGCAGACAGCTTGGTACTGCCGTCCGACGCGATCTTGCCTTCGATAAGGAGGTAGCCGGGCTCCCCGGCTGTGCCGTGCTCTCCGCGAAGGTTGCTGTTCTGGATGACGCTGGGAAACTGCCAAGTGTAGCCTTCGGTGTTCCCTTTTGCAGGGCAGGTGAGCTTCGTGAGCCACTTGCCATCGAAGCGCAGTGCGCTTTGGCCACCGGTTACCGGCGTTTGAGAGGGCGCGGACGCGCTTTGGGAGAAAGCAATCGAACAAAACAGCAGTGCGGTTGCCACTGGGAGAGCCGTGCGATGAATAGTAGTTAAAGGCATCAAATTCCTCCCATAGATTTTATGCAATCTGACATCGAACCGGCAAGGTTCTTGTGGTGCCGATGACCGACCCCAAGCTCCTTCGGAGGCAGGCGGTTCCGCCGGCCGGCGCCGGTCTTGCGCAAGCCAGAGGCATGCGCCGCCACGGACAGTGCGACGCATTACACTGCTCCGGTGCCACCGCGGACGCGCGAGGTGTTGCGCCCGCAGGCGCACGTTACCATTACTCTATGGCAACTTTTCAAGCTCTCGCGGTACAACAGGCGGGTGGCAAGCTCGAGCCGTTTTCCTATGATCCGGGCGAGTTGAGGGATGAGCAGGTCGAAATTGAAGTTCTCTATTGCGGTATCTGCCATTCCGATCTCGCCATGGCGCTCAACGAATGGCGCCTGACCCGATTTCCGTTCGTGCCCGGCCATGAGGCTATTGGCAAGCTGGTCGCGGTGGGGCGCGACGCCAAATTCCTGACCGTCGGCCAGGTGGTGGGGCTGGGGTGGAATTCCGGCAGTTGCCTGCATTGCGCACAGTGCCTGAGCGGCAACCACAACATGTGCCGCACCCTGGAAATGACCATCGCCGGCCGCTACGGCGCATTCGCCACGCGGGTCCGCTGCCACTGGGTATGGGCCACGCCGATTCCGGAGGGATTGGACCTAGCCAAGGCCGGTCCACTGCTGTGCGGCGGCATCACCGTCTTCAACCCGCTGCTGCAATTTCAGGTTCTGCCCACCGACCGCGTCGGCGTGATCGGCATCGGGGGCCTGGGACACATGGCGCTGCAATTTATGAATCGTTGGGGCTGCGACGTCACCGCGTTCACCTCTTCCGCGGCCAAAGCCGGCGAGGCGAAACGGATGGGCGCACATCACGTGGTGGATACCCACTCAACGGACGCTCTTGCCAAAGTGGCCGGTTCGTTCGACTTCATCCTCTCCACGGTCACCGCCGACCTGCCCTGGGATGCGTATCTGGCAGCTTTGGCGCCCAAGGGACGACTGCACATCGTAGGGGTCGCGCCGCAACCGATTCCCGCGCCGGCATTCGCTTTGATCGGCGCCCAGCGATCCCTCAGCGGGTCTCCCTCCGGCGCTCCCGCGACCGTTACCAAGATGCTCGATTTCGCGGCGCGCCACGGCGTCGCTCCGGTCACCGAAGAATTCCCGATGAGCCGTGCCAACGAAGCGTTCCAGCACCTCGAAAGCGGCAAGGCACGCTACCGCATCGTGCTGAAGAACGATTTGGGGTGAAGCCGCGGGCTTGAGCCTGACAGTTTTGGTGGGGCGGACGTCCGCGTGCGACCCGCGAAGAATGGCTCCGGCGGGAGCGGCAAGCGGGTTGAAGACAGCGTTATGTATCAATATCGTTAGCTATTTCGGCCTGCTGGGCAGAGCAAACTCCAGGCGCGGGCGCATGGTTGCCTCGATCGAGAGTTCAAGCTCGGAGGCGTTGCCAGCCCGAGCTGTTGGCGGCCGCCGCCGATGTTCCTTGCTGCAGCCGAGCGACGGCCTGGCCAAACGCTGCCCGGCGTGCTTGCTGGGCGACGCCGGACGATGCCGTTGGGCTGGCCGCCCGCGGAAGGTCCGGCGGCGCGATAATCTGGCACAGGGAGCCTGGTATGTCTTTTCAGATTCTGTCGCATTCATTTGCGGAAGGTGGATGGATTCCGGAATTGCATTCGTGCAAGGGCGCCGACCTCTCACCGTCGCTGGAGTGGAGCGGCGCACTGGGGGACGTGCGCAGTTTCGCGCTCGTAGTCGAAGATCCGGACGCGCCTTCGGGCACGTTCTGTCACTGGCTCGTCTATGATATTCCGCCGGACTTGCACAACCTGGCACAGGGCCTCAAGCCCGGCTCGGTGGGAGTGAGTGGCGCCAACGATTTCGGCCGGCTGGGTTATGGCGGCCCGTGTCCGCCCAAGGGACCGCCGCACCGGTACTATTTCCGGCTGTATGCGCTCGACGTCCATACTCTCGGTCTGCACCCGGGAGTGGGCCGCCAGGAATTGTTACAGGCCATAAAGGGGCACATCCTGGCGGAAACGCAGTGCATGGGCCGGTTTCAACGACACTAGCGGCGAATACGATGCCGGAGGGGAGCCGGCTCGTTCAGGCCACGCCCGCCTTGCGCATCACCGAGAGCGCGCTTTCCAGCCCCAACCGGGCGCCCTCCTCGGGTGACATTTCTTTCGGAATGCGGCCGAGGGGCTCGGGGCTGACGCCATCTTCATAACCGATTCTCTTGAGGGCCTGGAAGAATCCGATCAGGTCGATCACCCCTTCGCCGGGCAATACGCGCTGGTTATCGCGCACTTGATCGGCGGGCATCTTTGGGCAGTCGGAGAGGTGTACGTGAACGATCCGCGACTTGCCCGCCGCGATGATATCGGCCGTGCCGGCGCCGGCGTGGTACCAATGCCAGACGTCCAGCAACAGTCCGATGTTGGGACCGCACTCCTTGGCAAACTCCAGCGCCTCGTCCATGCGCCAGATGAACTCGTGGGGCTGGCTCGTGCGGAAGTGCAAGGGTCCGAGGAATTCCAGACCCAGGCGGACATTCGAACGGAGCAGAATTCCGGAAACCGCGGCCAAACGGTCCTTCAGTACCTTCCGCAATTCCGCCTTCGGCGTCTGGCTGGCAGGGGGCAAAAGGCCCAGCAGGCGCGGGCACTCGATTGCGGCTGCGAACTTTGCCGCTTCGTCCAATCCGGCCAGGCCTCGCCGAAACGTCTCCTCGTCCCTGCTGAACGTCACCGGCAGGCCCGCATTCGAAGCCTTGATCCCCAGCTCGGAAAAAAGCCCGCGGGTGGCGTCCGGACCGTCCTTCATGGCCGCGGCCAGATTCACATCCGCACCCCCGTATCCTGTCCGAGCCGCCAGACGCGCGAATTCCGGCCAGCCGACTTTCCCACCGGTCAGAGAGCCGTTTAGCGACAGGTACATGCCAGTCGTGGCTCCCCACGCGCGGTCCCTCATGCTGAGCGCCGCGCCAAGGCCAACCGAGGTTCGGATGAGATCTCGCCGGCCAACGCACTCATGCCAGAATGCCATTTGAGCCTCCTTGCGCAGTGTACAACTTACGCCCGCGGCTGGCCAGCGCCAGCTGCAGCCACCAGCGGCCTATCGGGACATCCAACACCTCGGAAAGATGTTCGGCCAGAGCGCGCTCAACCTCCGTCCTGACCGCCGCGAGGCTTTCCGCCCGCCGCGCGCAGATCCCAAAAGCCTGAGCGGTTGCGGCAAAGTCGGGAGCCGGGGAATCAACTCCGCATGCGCCGTCAAGGAAAGCCCGGACCGTCGGGCGCGCGGTCATCCTCATCGGCAAGACGCGAGACTCAACCAACCGCTTCGCCGGCCTTGGGGGCGTAAGCCTCCCGGATCAGGAGCAGGTAAGAAAGTACGCCCACCAGCAGTACGACCAGGATCGCCACCATCGGAGCTTCGTAGCTTCCGGTCTTCTGCAAGAGCCAGCCAGTGAGGATCGGAGCGACGATTCCGGCGAGACTGCACGAGCAGTTCTGAATCCCGGAGATCCGTCCAATGGCCGCGCCCGGGATCAGCGTTTGCGTGAGCGCCCAATAGTTGGCGGTTGCCAACCCCAGGCCGGAGAGCGACACCACGGCGAAGATCAGCGCCGTTTCCAGCGAAGCAGCTCGCGCGCCGATCAGTTCCGTGCAGGCGATGGAGAAGCCCGCGATGGTGAAGCACTTTCGGACAGTCACGGGGCTATACCCGCGCCCAATTAACAGGTCCGCCGCCCATCCCGCCAGCGTAGCCACGATGGCCATGCCGCCGAAGCTGAAGAACACGAAGAGACCCATCTTTCCGAGACTGAGGTGACGCCTTTCCATGAAATAGGCCGGCATCCAGGTCATACAGAAGTAGACGAAGTACATGTAGCAGAACGACGCAATGATGGTGCCCCAGGTCACCGGACTCGCCATGATCCGGCCGAATGGGATGGGCCTGGTGCCTTCCTTCTTCACGGCAGCCCGCTCGATTTGCCGGTCGTCGTTGCTAACCAGCAGGAGCCAGGGTACAAGCCATATCATGCCGCCCAGTCCGATCAGCACGAACATCAACCGCCAGTCATACATGCCGATCAGCCAGGCGGCCAGCGGAGTTCCGATAGCCGGCCCGAGTTTGGTGCCCGTCATGTAAAGACCGACCGCCAGGCCGCGTTCCTTCTCCGCGAAGTGGTACCGTATCCAGCGGTAACTTGCGGGGGCCACAACCGCCTGACCGGCGCCCAAAAGAACTTGCACCAGGATCAACTGCGGGATCGACCGCGTCAGGGCCGTACTCGCCGACGCCAGGCACCAAAGCGTGAAGCCCAGGAAATACGGAAACTTGACGCCGTACCGGTCCACGGCAAAGCCGGCCGGTATCTGAAGCACGGCATAGGTCCAGAAGAACGCCGAGTTTACCACCCCCCGGTCCGTGAGGGTTAGATGGAAGGTCCTGATGAACTCCGGCAGCGCCAGAGGAACCGACAAGGCGGCACGCGACACGTACGCGATGACCATGCCGAGGCTCAGCACCCCGATGATCATCCAGCGCACCGGCGGACCTTCGCCTCCGACAGATTTCAGTGGGGTAGTTATACCGGTCATAGAATGTCTGATTTCACTTAGTCGATCCGCTGGGCGCTGGGAACCGTTTCGATTGCGCTGCCAACTTCTCGGCGCCGCGCGCGAGAATTCCGACATCGCTGCCGACAGCCACGAATGTGAAACCCGATTCAAAGTATCGCGCCGCTTCGTCGGGATCCGCCGTCAGGATGCCCGCCGCTATGCCTGCGGCGCGAATGCGGGCACAGCCATCGGCAATCGCAGCCTGAACCTCCGGATGGCGCGGATTGGCGAGGTGGCCAAAATCCGCGGCGAGGTCGCTCGGCCCGATGAAAATCCCATCGACGCCCTCGACCGAGGCGATGGCCTCGATTTCACCGAGAGCCGTACGCGTCTCAACCTGGACCAACACGCAGGTGCTCTCGTGAGCCGTGCGATGATAATCGGCGACCCTGCCGTAGCGATTCGCCCGCGGCGCGACGGCCACGCCCCGGATCCCGCGTGGAGGATAGCGGGTTGCCGCGACCGCCCGCCGGGCCTCTTCGGCATTCTGCACGAACGGAACCAGAAGCGACCGCGCACCCACGTCCAGAATGCGCTTGATCAGCACAGCGTCGTTCCAGGCGCAACGCACCACCGGCTCCGCGGTTCCGTTTGACATCGCCTGTAACTGGGACAATAGCCCCGGAATTTCGTTGGGGGCGTGTTCGGTATCGACCACGATCCAGTCGAAACC
Organism: Bryobacteraceae bacterium; assembly: GCA_052148435.1. Lineage (GTDB taxonomy): Bacteria > Acidobacteriota > Terriglobia > Bryobacterales > Bryobacteraceae > JBEKYD01. Next base: position 1,984 of record JBKQIF010000038.1, on the reverse strand, counting down.
GGCGCCTGCAATGATCTCGGATGCGATATTGCTGCAAAGGGCGCTCCACAAGCCAATCTGGCGTTGGCCGCCGCGCAACGCGGCCTTGAACAGATTCGGAGGCAGGGAGGCGGGAGCGCAGGACATAAGTTTCCTCTCCAACATCGATTTCACAACGGCCCCGAGCTGCACCGGAGCAGCGCGTCTTGCCGGCGCCGTTTCTTCGGAATCCGGGAAACAACAAGCCCCGCGGCCGATTCGGAAAGCCTTGGATTCCCCGGCGGATCGATGGGGAACTGTGTTGGCTTGCTTCCCGTATCAGTCATCATACAACGCCAGGGGGCTTGCTAGCGTTGCGCCCGGCGGAGGCGCTCCTCGTTCCTGCCGAGGTGGGCACTCATGGCCGCGCGCGCGGCTATGGATCGAACGTCCCTGACGCCGCAGCGCAGTTCGGGCTCGAAGAAATGAGAGAAACGGCTGCAATGGAGGCGGTTAGATATATAATTGCTGGTGGCCACGAGGCCAAAACGTAAATTCTGAACGATAGATAAGAGACTCGACGATGAGACTCATCCAAACCGCGGTAGCCGTTCTCCTGATGGTCTCGGCCCTGGCAGCGGCCAAGACGCTCGACATGTATGTCATCGATGTGGAAGGATCGAAGGCGTTTCTGCTGGTTTCGCCGTCCGGACAGAGTATGCTTATCGACGCTGGCATCCCGGGATACGCGAATCACGGCCGCGATGCGGATCGCATCGTGGAAGCCTGCCGGGCTGCCGGTGTCAAGCAGATCGACTATATGGTGGTGTCGCACTACGATGGCGACCACGTGGGCGGGGTTCCGGCGCTGGCGGAGCGCCTGCCCATCGTAACCTTCGTGGACCACGGCGACAACGTTCAACTGAACGATTTCACGATCAAAGTCGTGAAAGAGTACATGGCCGTGGTGGCCAAGGGCAAGCATCTGGTGGTGAAGGCCGGCGACAGAATTCCTATCCAGGGCTTCGACGCACTGGTGGTCATGGCGGCGGGGAAGGCGATCACGGAGCCGCTGAAGGGGGCAGGCCAACCGAATCCCGCTTGCGATACGACTCCCCGTAAGACGTGGGGGCCGAATGCGCGCGGGGTCATCGACAACCAGGACACCAACGAAAACGCCATGGCGATTACTCTTCTGGTCACCTATGGCAGGTTCCGTATGTTGGACCCGGCCGACCTGACCTGGAACAAGGACCGGGACCTGATGTGCCCGATCAATCGCGTAGGCACCGTGGACCTCTACATGACCGCCAATCACGGCACCGACAACGCCAACTCGCCGGTACTGGTGCATGCGCTCCGCCCGCGGGTGGTCATCGCGGACAATGGACCGAGAAAAGGCGCCTCAGCGGAGGCGTTCCAGACCGTCGAATCATCGCCCGGGCTAGAGAATTACTGGCAGATGCACTATTTGATCGCGGGCGGAGAGAAAGCCAATGTCGCACCGGACTACATCGCCAACATTGAGGGGAGCCCCGATGGGAAGTGGATCAAAGTCTCGGTGGAGCGGGATGGCACGTTTACGGTCACCAATGCGCGCAACAACTTCACCAAGACCTACAAGCCGCGGCAGTAGGGTCGAACTGTCCCGGATCGGGCGCGAGCGGCATGGACAATGCGTCCTTGGCTTTCAGTTCTTCGACCGCCCCTATCCTGCACCGAACCGGGTTTCAGGCTGCTTTACGGAGCGGCTTTGGGGCCGCGAGGGACTGCTTTTTGGCTTCCGTGAGGCGGCTGTGGTGAGCTGCCAGGCGGGAGATTCCGAGTTTTGAAAAATCAAATTGCGGGGGCAGGGCCTGGCGCGGGTAGTCGCGCTCGAAGGCGTAGGTTTCCCCTTTGCTTGCCGCAAGTTGGGTGAGAAGCGCGACCTCTTCGACGGCTTGCTGGAGAGCGGCTTTGCGATCCTGCTGAAGGCCGCGGAGCATGTCCATGTTCTTTTCCACGCGGCGCTGGATGCGGTGCTCGT
>JBKQIF010000037.1:0-19386 GCA_052148435.1 Bryobacteraceae bacterium | reverse complement strand
CGGCACAACACCGCCGCTTACACACCGGCGCCGCCCGGCGGGCGCTTCAGTTTTCTGTTGCCGAAGCCGGAGTTGTACAACCTGGCTGGCGATCCGGATGAAAGCTACGACGTCGCGCCGGAAAATGCCCCGATCGTGGCCCAGATCGAGTCCCGGATCACCGAAATGATCAAAGACTTTCCGGAGCCAGTGCGCAAGGCCTACGCCGAACAGCAGGCCCGCAAAGCGGACCCAAATACGCCGACCGGCGCCTACCCAAAGCCCGCCGGCCGGTAAGCAGGAACCACTGCCCAGCGGTCAGCCAAGATTCCTCGAATCGCGATCCCCGGGGCGCCCCCGAGGGCGTCGAATCTAAAGAGCAGTGAGGTTCGGTAGCTCCAACCGGCCCGGCCGGCCAGCCGCAGAACGTCCGTTAAATCACGGGATGGGCTCAATGAGCTGCATTGGCTTAACCCGAAGTGCACGTGCAAGTTGCACGATATTGAGTAGCCCGATATTGCGTTCGCTACGCCCGGCTCCACCGACTTCAAACATGACATCGATCATCGAAGCCGGCCCGAAATAACCCACGCGGGGGTCAGAGGCTGTCTGGCTTGCGACGCCAGTCCGGTTTGTCGCTGTGGAAATCGGTCGGTCACAACCCATGTTTTCTTCCTCCCGGACGCTATGGAGTCATCCACCGGCTCCAGTATGCACACTTCGGGCGATTCGAAGCGAGTCAGCTTGGTACTAGACTAGCTGCGGACGCGTACCAAGTTACGTTATCGGGAATTCACCCGGCTACCAGCTAGGAGACGAACCAATTGTTCTGATGTCTCAGGGCGTCCGCAGCGCCGCGGCGAAGGGCCGCTCCCGCGCGCCAGCGGCGGCCTTCCCGCGGGGGCGCACGGTGCCGGGCGGCTTCCAAAATCGGCGGCGGCAGGATGGATGCGCCCGCATTTTCAGCGTGCGCTAGCTCTTCGGCCGGCCCTCCAACGGAGCGAGGCGATGCCGCGTGGGTTCGCGGCACGGATGGTTCTGAAGGAGGCGTGAGTCGTTTCGCTTCAGCCAATCAGGTTGGTCGTGCCCGTCAGCGAGGTGGGTTCGCCGAACAGGCCTTGTACCTGTTGAAGAAGCAGGGCCTGGCCGTTGATCGAAACCTGCTCTTGCGGCGTGGCGTTGGTCATGTCGGCGGCTGAGATACCTGGGAGCACGTCAGTCGCCGAAGTTGCCGCGGCGGAGACGGTGGGCAGCGTGTTCTGGGACGCCTGAGAAATGCCAAATATGCCGTCTACTTCCTGCTTCTGGAGTGCGGCTACGCTGAGAGTTACCACGTCTTGCGGCGAGGCCGATTGCAGCACAGCCGTCGAGATTGAGGCCGGAAGACTGGAAAGTAGACGTCCGGGCTGCGTCAAGTAGGACAGGCCATTCAGTGAGTTCGTAATCGACCCCATGATTTACTCCTCAATGCCTCTTTTCGGCGAAACTTCGTATTTTTCTAGCGGAAATATTCGCCGACGCGCAAGTATTTCGGTGCGGAAGCCTGAAGTGGCCAGGCGCGCCGGTAGCGCAACGGACCTTCGCCGCGTCCGCCGCGTCGATGGCGCGCCCCAACGCGCGCGGGCGGCACGCGCACTTCTCGGACGAGGCCCAAGGCGCGCCCGCGTCGGCCTTCCAGCGGCGCCAGGCCGCGTGGGTTCGCGGCGCGGATCGACGCGCTCCGCGCCAGCGTTCAAGGCGAGCGCGGCGACAATCGATCGTTCGCCATCGACTCTGGCGGAAATGCCTAACGGAGTGCGACTGCGGACTGCCGACGGGTACACGAGGCGGACGCAATGGCAATAGACACTTGTCTCGGATTCGACGATAGGCTATTAAGGGTGTTGAAGTCTGAAATCGTGTAAGATGGGACATGCGTTCCTTGAAGTGGCGCACATCGCATGCCGTGTTTGTCACGGAAATTGATGACGAACACAAGGAGATCTTTGAGATGGTCTCCAACCTCCAAAAAGCCCTCTCCGGTAGCGGTCCGTCGCTAGAGATTCGCAAACTGACGCAGCGTCTGACCGCTTGCATTGTAGGGCATTTTGCTCACGAGGAACGGCTGATGCAGGCGGCCCGGTACGGCTCAATAAATTGGCATAAACAGCAACATGATGCTGCAAGGAGGAGGGTGGGGCAATTCGTCCTCGGAATTGAACAGGGGGACCACAAGGCGGGAGTCGCGCTAGTGGAGTACCTGACGTCCTGGCTCCGCGATCACACCCGCCTGGCGGATCGAATGATGGGGGCGTTCCTACGCAACCACCGACGGATCTGCAAGCTGACCTTCCGGGCTGGTACCAAACCGATGGACTCCTGCGCCTGGGTCGACGCAGACGGCGACAGATTTGACCCGCTCGCCAAATAAGGTTGACGGCGTATGCACTACGCCGCGGTTATTGTTGCGCGCGGCGGCAGCAGCAGATGCCGCTATTGCCCTATATTTCAGGGATTTCAGAGCGTAGGTGGAATTCCGTAACTGAATTGGCGTTGCGCCGGCCCCCTGCAAGCGTGATGATCGGGTGTGATGGACAGTGAACTGACGGGACGCACCGCGGATCTGATCGTGTGTGCGGCATTGGGCGACCCCATGAGTACTGCCAGGTACGAGGGGTTGTGCGCCGGCAGCGCGAATTCGCGGGTGTCGGGGGTAATGGTGTGCTATGCGCCCACCCTGGACCTGCTGCGCCGCGCCGCCTTGGAGAAGAAGAACCTGATTATTGCCAGGGAGCACCCTTACTTTCTCCATGGCGGCCTGTACTACAGCTACGGGACCGATGGTCTTGAAGCCGCGATGCGGGACGATCCCGTGGTGCGGGCGAAGCGCGAAATCATCAACGCCAACCAACTGATGGTCTATCGCTACGCTTCAGCCTGGGACCAGTTCAAACCCAAAGCCCAATCGCTGGCTCTGGCGCAGGCGCTGGGTTTGAAGCCGCTCCCATGGTTGCCCACGGACCGGTCGCGCGGAGTGGTCTGCGATCTGCCGCGGACGACCTTGGCGGACCTCGCCCAGACCGCTGCCGACCGCCTGAAAGCCTTCTCCTCCCGTACCGTTGGCGATCCCGTGAGCAGCGTCACCAGAGTGGCGGTCTTGGCCGGCGAAACCGACCCCACCCCCGCTTTGGCCAGGCTCTTGGCCGACCCCAAGATCGATGGCGCGATCGCGGGAGCCGGCGGCACGGTGGATGAGGTGGATGGCGCTATCGCCTACTTCCAGGATGTGATGGCGTCCGGCCGCAAGATCGCCATGTTGGCGATCGGCCACCTGCCCTCGGAAGCGCCGGGTTGCGCGGCGATGGCCAAATGGTTACGCGGCGTCTTTCCCGCGCTGCCTGTCGAGTATTGGGAGACCCCCGATCCGAGTTGGATACCCCGGTCCTGAGGAGGAACGCATGGACAGAATCGACAGGGACAAGAGCATTTCCCGCCGCGGGTTCGCTCAATGGGCCGGCACGGCGTTGGCGGCAGGCACGGCGTTGGCCGGTTCCGCCGCCGCGGCACCAGCGGATCCCCTCACAGCCGCCCAAATCGTCGACCTCATCAAAGCAAAGCTGGCCGCGGAGGGCGTCGTCTGGGGTCCTTCGAATTTCGACGGCTTCCACCTGGGCGATCCCAATGTCCCCGTGATTGGGGTCGCCACGACTTTCCAGTCCACGTTCCAAGTGCTCCAGCGGTCGCTGGCGGCCCGGAAGAATTTTGTCATCTCCCACGAAAGCACGTTTTGGGATGGCTTCGATCCGGTCGAGGTAATGATGAAAGATCCGGTGTGCCAGGCTAAGATCCGGTTCGCGGAACAGAACCGCATGGCGGTGTGGCGCATACACGACCACTGGCACCGGCGCAAGCCCGACCCGATCTTTGTCGGCTTGGCCCGCAAACTGGGGTGGGCCGAATACTATCAGCTCGACACGCGGCCGAGGCGCTATGAGATTCCCGAAATGTCTTTGCAGGAGGTGGCCCGCAACGTCCAGCGGAAGTTAGGCACGCAAAACGTGGTGGTGGTGGGCGATCGCAATCTGCGGGTGAAGACCATCGGCGATTGCGCCCATATTCTCTCGAGCGTTCTGCCCGTGCTCGGAACCTGCGATGTGGCCCTGGTGGGAGAGACGCCGCAGCATGACACCTTCGAATACCTGCGCGACGCCATGAGCCTGGGAATGAAGAAGGGAGTGGTGATGATCTCCCACGAAGGGCTGGAAGAATGGGGCATGCAGGCCTGTGCCGATTGGCTGAAGCCCCTCATCCCCGGGATCCCAGTCGAGTGGATCGCCGCGGGCGACCCTTTTCAGGTTCCGACGATCCGGGTCTGATCACCCGGCAAGGCTCTGATGGCGCGCCGCGGCGGGCAGGGGCTTACACGCGTTCTCGGCGGGGTTGCCGAGAGCGTGGATTGAGCTTGTCGACACTCGTGGCTATCGGAAGCGGCCTGCACAAGCCGGCGTAGCAGGCGCGGAGACGAATGGGCGACGGATCCGTTGTGAGCGATCATGCCCCGTGATACCTTCACATTCGGACGAAAACGTCTCGAAAGCGAGGCACGACGGATGAACCGCAACGCACGCATTTTCTGTTTTCTCGTGCTTACGCTCGCCGCATTGGGCGGTTGCTCCAGCCAGCCACCAGCCAAAGAATCCAAGAAAGCCGGGACCGTACCGGACAGAATCCAGGGAAAGGCCCAAGTTCTGGTGGAATCGGGCGGGGCGACCGATGCCGCTCTGAACGCGGGTGGACCTTCTATGTATCTTTGGGAAGGCACGCATCGCTACCGCCTGTTCTTGAGGACGGCCGTTGAGGTAGTCCACGGGAGCGAGTATACTGCCGAGGGCGTCTACGCGCAAAAGGCCATTGACGAGATTGGCGATCCCGACCAGGTCCCAATACTCGCGCCCCTTGATATCGGCGTACCAATCGCGGATTTCAGAAAACACCTTAATCAAAGGAGCAGAAATTGAACAGACGAGACTCGATAAAGCTCATGATCGCGGCAACGGGCGGCGTCCTGCTACCAGCAGGAGAGGTTGCCTTAGCACAGCCTATATGGAAGCAGAAGTCTGAATCTTCCGGATCACAGTCCACAGCGCGATCCGAAGTCTATGCTATTCAGCCCGCCTTCAGCCAACTCAAGTTCGGTGACATCAAGCCCACAGGTTGGATTCTGGCGCAAATGCGTCGCGATCTTCAAACGGGCTTCGCGGGGCACCTTGATGAACTTTGCCACGAGGCTTCCAGCGATATCTTCGCCTCCGGGCGAAACAGTCCTGGTAAACCGAACAGGGGAAACGCCGCTAGTGAAGCCTGGTGGAACGGGGAAACCGAAGGCAACTGGCGCTGCGGACACATCATGCTCTCGTGCCTGACCGAAGATCATGTGTCTATGACGAAGGCAAAGGCCTATGTGGATCATATTCTGGCTTCGCAGGACGCAGATGGCTACATCGGGATTTTTTCTCCGGAACTTCGTTACGGCGGCAATGGTGAATTCTGGACCCAAACCTGCTTGTTCCGCGGCTTGCTTGCGTATGCCGACGCCTTAGCTGACCAAAGGGTGTACGAGGCAGTCAAGCGCGCCGTAGATCGCACCATGGAGGGTTATGCCGGGGGGAAGAACTTTCACTTCGCTCAGCACGACGCCCTCTACACTGAAGTTCTCGAACAGCTTTATGCCAAGACGGGCGACAAGAAGTATCTGGACTTTGGGCTGCGGATTTATCACGAACGCCCCAATCTCTTGCAGTTCCATCAACAGCCCCTGGTGGGCAAGAACTTTCAGAATTGCTATGAGTTGGGGCACGGCGCCACGGTGGCAGAATCCATGCGCATGCCGTTTTGGCTCTGGGCCGCAACCGGCAACGAGGAATATTTGAAACTTGGAATTGGCGTCATTTCAGCGATGAATGGCTTCATCATGCCTAGCGGCGCGCTGGTCAGCGAGGAAAGCGTAGATGCTCCCCCGCGACCCTGGGGGATCGGCTATGAGTATTGCACGATTTTCGAACGGCAGTTCTCGCTCATCAACGCCGGGCAGAAGATGGGGGATGCCGCATATTTCCAAGCGGCCGAACATCTTTGGTTCAACGCCGCCCAAGGTTCCCGCGAACCCGATGGTTCGGCGATTGTCTATTGTTCCTTTGAAAACCGACTGTCCGTCCATGACGAGTTGGACAAAAGGCAGCGCTTCTCGCCCACGCACCAGCATGTTGCGGTTTGCTGCAACCCAAATGCCACTCGCGTCGCCGCGTATTTCGTCAGTAATGCCTGGATGCGTCCGGAAGGTCCGGAGCCGGCCTTCGCCGCTACGCTCTACGGCCCATGCGAGGTGATGACGAAATTGGCGGGCGTTCCTCTCCGGATCGAAGAAAGGACCAATTACCCGTATTCCGGAAATGTAGAAATCATATTGCGCCCAGACAAGCCGCTCTCTTTTTGCCTATGGTTGCGCAATCCCGAATGGTCCAAGGAAACGAAGATCGCCTGCTCCGGCGCAACCATTAGCCTGGTGGGTTCTTTCTGGCAGGTACGCAAAGAGTGGAAAGACGGCGACTCTATCACCATTCATTTCGATCAGGCCGTTCGCGAAGTTCCAGCACTCGGCAATGAATTTGCGCTTCAGTACGGCCCCCTGCTCTATGTCCTGCCGGTGAAAGGCAAAGTGGAAGCGGTCAAGACCTACGCCCAGTCAGAGCTCAAAGATTACTTCGTCACAAAATCCGATCATGTGGAAACCGACCTCGCCCTGCTCGCCGCCACGCGCGCCGACGGGTTTGGTTTTGCGCCGAAAACCGTCACGGATGCGAACTCCGATTATCCGCTCGACAACCCGGTCAATGTCCTGGACGGAAAAATGCTTCGAAAGGATCACACGCCCGCATCCGTCACGCTTGTCCCAATGGGTGCAAAAAGCGCCCAGTTGCGGCGAGTCACCTTCCCGATCGCAAGTAACGGTAACCCAATAAAGGCCGGACTATAAGAGAAGCTATTACCGAGCCACCGCGCAAAACGCCAGACCCTCGGGTAAACCGCCGCCGGGCGATTCAAATCCGCGCACACTTCATACACAAGTCGATTGACGCACCGCGCGTAACACGCCGGCAGCGACAGTTTGGCCAAGGGATTTTTCGAACGGGCCTCTGACGTTCTGCCCGCCGGACCCTACTGGCGGACCAGCAGCGTTTCGGCGAACGGCCATACCTCATCCACCCACTGCGCATCCTGGCGGAAGCCAGCCTTCTGTGCCAGCGAGTCGACTTCAGCCAGCGAATACTTGTGGCTGCTCTCCGTCCAGATGCTTTCCCCTTCGCAAATGACAACCGAGAAGCCCGCCTTCGTGACCGTTACCCGCTGGTCACGAGTGGATCGCAAGTGCATCTCGATGCTGCGGGTCTGGGGATTGAAGCGCGCCTCGTGCTGGAATCGGTCAAGGACGAAGTCGGCATCGAGTTCGTGGTTCACTCGCGCCAGCAGATTTCGATTGAAAGCGGCGGTGATCCCGAGCGGATCGTCGTAAGCGCGGATCAGTCGATCCACGGGCTTTTCGAGATCGGTGCCCAGCAGCAACGCGTCGCCCGGATTCAAGATGAAGTAAATCTCTTTCAGGAAAGTCACGTCAGCGGGAGGATCGAAGTTGCCGATGGTGCTGCCGAGGAACAGCACCAGAATCCGCTGATCGGTGCGGCGGCGCTCGGCTACTTCGAGCAGCCCGGCCAGGTACTCTCGCTCAAAACCCACAATGCTGATGGAGTCGATATCGGCCAGCTCACGGCGGCACATTGCCAGCGCAGTGGGAGAAATCTCGATTGGGAAATACGAGGTTTGGCGGCAGCGGCCAAAAGCCTCCAGAATCGACCGCGTTTTGCTCCCGCTGCCGCTTCCCAACTCTGCCACCACCGTATCGCCGGGCAATCGCTCCACAATGTCGTGGGCGTGACGGCGGAGCAGGCGTTCGTCGGCGCGTGTGAGGCCATATTCGGGAAGGAGGCTGATGGCTTCGAAGAGTTTAGAACCCAACTCGTCATAGAGGTATTTCGACGGCAGTTCCTTCTGTCCGGGCCTGGTCAGGCCGGCTCGGACGTCGGCTGCGAAGGTGGCCGGCTCATCCAGGGCCAGCGCTCTTGTCGCCATGGCTTTAAACTCCCCTCGCGCAGCGGAATCCGGCGTAAACATACTGATAGTGCGGCTGGAACCAATTGCGGAAAGAGCGGCGCAGCATGCTCGCGGCCGTGCGCGTGGAACCGCCCTTGAGAACGTAATGCATTCCGTCGAAAAAATCGGCCGAATAGCCGGCATAGGAGGGGTGCGCTTGGAATCCTCGGAACGGCGCGAACGGAGTAGCCGTCCACTCCCATCCGGTCGAAAGCAGACCGGTGACGGCAAACGCACTGCGGCCACCGGGGAAGGCGTTCACGGGAGCGGGATCCCAGCGGGCAAAGCCGTAATATCCATGTGGCGGCGCGGGCGGTTCCGTTCCCCAAGGGAATTGCCGCTCGGAGCCTTCGGGCGTGCCGTAGGCGGCCCGGTGCCATTCGGATTCGGTTGGCAGCCGGAAGCCGGCCCGCTTGGCATACGCGCTGGCTTCGGCGTGGCTGACATAGGCCGGCCAATCGAGCGGCAGCGGGATTTCATCGAACATGGTACGGCAGTGCCACTTGCCGCTGGCCAGTCGCCAGAAGGCCGGGTGTGTGATGTTCCGCTCGGCCTTCCACTGCCAACCTTCAGCCGTCCACAAACTCGGGTCCCGATAGCCGCCGTCTTCCACGAATTCAAGGTAATCGCGATTGGTGACTTTGTAACGGTCAATGGCGAAAGCGGGAACCTCTACCGGATGCGCGTCGAATTCGTTGTCCCAGCCGAAAGCGGCGTTGCGCGGGAGCCCGAGGGTGGCACAGCCAGCGGGGATCCCGATCATTTCGCGGCGAATTGGTTCACTCCGCGGCACAGGCGCCTGCGGCTCTGGGTCCTTGCCCTCCAACGGCAGTTGATGGAGCATGTAGGCAAGCGTTTCGGCGTGCATCAGGCGATGCTCGACGGCCATGTGGAGGAGCAAGGTATCGTGCTCAGCGTCGTCGAGCCTCTGCCTCACCCGCTGGTTGTAACTACGAATTTCGGCTACGGAAGGCCAGTCCGACGGAGAGTCCGACGGCAAGCCGCCGCCCACCGGATCGATGCCGAAGGCAAACAGCCGGTCGAAGCGCGCACGAAACGCTTCCCCGTTTCGCATGTGCGGCCGCAGCAGATTCCAGTCGAATGCCTCCAAATGTCCCAGATAAAAGACCAGGCGGTGTCGCTCCGCAATCGGGCGCTCGTACAGCCAATCGGGACGGACCAGAGCGAAGAGCTTATCGGTTTCTTTCCGCGCGTCCGACAACATCGTGTATGCGTTCATAGCGGCCTGCTCGCAGTGTGGCAGCGTGCCTAGTCGAGGACCACAGCGTGTTCGGTGCCGCGTGAGAGGTCATATGTGATCTCGTCGACATAGCACCAACCCCAGCTTTCGCCAGGCTCAATGGACCGGACCATGGGATGCTGTACCCGGTGGAAATGCCTGGTGGCGTGCTTATTCTTCGACGAATCGCAACATCCCACATGGCCACAGGTCAGGCAGATTCGCAGATGGACCCAACCGTCACCCATCTTGATGCACTCTTCACAAACCCGCTCCGATGGCTCCAGGTCCTTGGCCTCTCTTACGTGTTCGCAGATCTTCACATCCCCTCCCTGGGCATTAGCCGCGAGGCCGCCCCGTTCCTTCGACCAGTGCATCACATTCCCGTCACCGACGCAAATAGTGAGGTGAAGCCGGACACAGGCGATGCGAAAATGGATTATGGCTTCTCCCCTCATACCGAGCGCCCTGGACGCCCGCACTCAGGCGTTTCCGCTGCTGACGCCCGCGCAGATCGAGCGCATTCGCCCGATGGGCCGCTCCCGGACGGTCCATAGCGGCGAAATCCTGTTTCAACCCAACGATACGGCTGTCCCGTTCTTTGTGCTGCTCTCAGGACAGATGGAAATCGTGCAGCCAACCCTGGACGGCGAGCGCGTGGTGACTACGCACAACCCAGGCGGATTCACGGGTGAGATGACCATGATTTCCGGGCAGCGATGTCTGGTGCGTGGACGCGTGACGGAGCCTGGCGAGTTTATCGAGTTGAGCGGAGACGCGCTGCGGGCGCTGGTGGCGAAGGACGCGGAACTCAGCGAGATCCTGATGCGCGCGTTCATCCTGCGGCGACTCGAACTCGTCCGTCGGGGTTATGGCAACGCCATTCTGATGGGCTCGCGGCACTCCGCACAGACGCTGCAGTTGCGCGAGTTCTTCAGCCGGAACGGACACCCTTACACCTATATCGACCTCGACACCGACCGAACCGCGCAGGAACTGTTGGACCGCTTCGAAGTGAAATCCTCTGAAGTGCCGGTGGTCATCTGCTACGGCCGCACCGTACTGCGAAGTCCGTCGATACAGAAGGTGGCGGACTGCCTCGGCTTCAATGTCAGCATCGACAACACACACGTGCGCGATCTGATCATCGTAGGCGCTGGTCCGGCGGGCCTGGCCGCGGCGGTTTACGCGGCGTCGGAAGGGCTGAATGTGCTGATGATCGAGGCCCAATCTCCCGGCGGCCAGGCGGGGTCGAGCTCGAAGATCGAGAACTACCTGGGCTTTCCGACGGGAGTCTCCGGGGAGGAATTGGCGGCGAGGGCCACAACCCAGGCGCAGAAATTCGGCGCGAATATGATGATCGCACGCAGCGTGGCGCGGCTCCGCTGCGACAGCCGCCCATATCAAGTCGAGCTGGACACGGGAGAGCTGCTGTCAACCAGGGCCATCGTAATCGCAACCGGGGCGCAATACAACAAGCCGCAGCTTGCGAATCTGGAAAAGTTCGAAGGCGAGGGAGTCTATTATGGCGCCACGCACCTCGAGTCGCAGTGGTGCGAAGGCGAACAGGTCGCGGTGGTGGGAGGAGCCAACTCGGCGGGCCAGGCCGCGGTGTTCCTGTCGCAAACCGCACACCACGTGCATATGCTGGTGCGTGCGGAGGAATTGTCGGGCACCATGTCGCGATATCTGATCCAAAGGCTGACTGAGAATCCCTGTATTGAAATACATTTCAACACCGAGATCGCCGCCCTCGAGGGCGGATCTTCTCTGGAGCGCATTCTGTGGAAGGACAGAAAGACGGGAGAGATTTCCACCCACTCCATCCAGCATGTGTTTCTGATGACGGGCGCGTTGCCGCGAACCGAATGGCTGCGCGGATGCGTGGCGCTGGACGACAAAGGGTTCATCCTCACCGGGCGGGATCTGGATGCCGCCGCGCCGGATGAGAGCACCAAGTGGCCGCTCGCGCGCGCTCCCCAAATGCTGGAAACCAGTCTGCCTGGCGTGTTTGCGGTGGGGGATGCGCGCGCGGGCAATGTAAAGCGGGTGGCGTCGGCCGTTGGCGAGGGCGCGATCAGTGTTTATATGGTTCACCGGGCGCTGGCCGATCTCTAGTTCGTGGCCTTGCATACCCGTTCGGCCCATTCAAATGTGATCGCGACAGATCTCGAAATCCAGGACTTCGCGGGGCCGCATATCGGGTCGAAAAAGAATCGAATCGCCGCAGCGGGTGAGTAGTACCAGCCACCCAAGTGCTCCTCATCGGATGCCAGTTGCATGAGCGTCCGCTGATCGCGGCTCGCGTTGAAGTTCATTCCTAGTAGCAGCGGATGCTGCAGGCACTGAGTGGCGGTCCGCGGTCTACCGCAGGGTCCAGGAAGAAGTGAAGGCCGCGCTCGGACGGCCGTCATGCGGGGCCCGATCCCGACATGAATGTGGTGACGACGGACTCCAACCACGGCCGCAAGATTTATCCGAACCTGGCGGGCGAGATAGTGCTGACCGGCATCGACCAGCTCTGGGTAGCCGACATCACCTACATTCGGCTGCTGACCGAGTTCGTCTACCTGGCCGTGGTGCTGGACGCTTTTCCCCGCCGCGTGATTAGCTGGGCGCTACGTGCCGGGCCTCAGTGCGTCATGGCGTAGGTGATGTAGTTGATTACGATGCGAAAGGCGAGTCCCGAGAACTTCTCGGGATAATCGCCGGCGTTGGCCCACTCCCAGGCGTCGCCCAGGTGCATGTTGAAACAGATGGCGACGACGATGCGCCCGTCCTTGTCGCGAATGCAGCGCCAGCCGGGGATATAGCCGTCCTTCTCATAGGTGCGGCCGGTGGCGACGTACTGCTCGCCCGGGATCTGGAACTTCTCGCGGATGTCGTAGAGGTCGTGAAAGATGGCGTCGCCGTCCGGGATGTCTTCGACGACGGCGTCGGGCAGCACCATACTCATGCCGCTCATGAAGCGGTTCCAATCGGCTTGGCCGTGGAAGTGATCGACCATGAGAAATCCGCCGCGCGCGATGAAGTTGCGGAGCCGCTGGGCTTCGGCGTCGGTGAAGGCCCAGTTGGAGACGCCGACGGCGTAGATCCACGGGTAGTCCCACATGTGGTCGTCATCGATATCGACGACGTTGAGGGGCGAGGGCGAATCGATGCGGGTGAGACGGCGGAGGGCGACGAGGCAATCGTGGTCGGCGCGCGGGAAGTCCTGCGCCCATCCGCCGCCGAATCGGCGATATCCGTAGCCGCCACCATAGCCGGTGTTGTAGCGAAGGCGGCTGAAGAAGAACTCGGAAGGGATGGACAGGTCGGACTGGTCGTAGGGCTGAAGACCGGCGGAGGGCGCTCCGCCGAACCGTTGCCAGCCAGAGAGTTCGATGGCGGCCATCAGCAGCAGTCCGATCGCAAGCAGGGGACGCGCTATTTTCATGGTCCGTAGCGGCCTTTGTTATCCTGAAGCGTACCACGAACGGCCCGCGGGACGAAGGTCCCAGCGAATCCTCTTCGATGCCGAGCCCAACCTTCATGGATCGCCGCGATTTTCTGAAACTGGCCGGAGCGGCGGTGGCCGCCGGACCACTGGCGGCGAACCAGATGCAGATGCCGGCGCCCATGACGCCGGCGGCTTCCGGCGCCAAAGAGATTGCGGGAACGGTATTCAACCTCGAGATCGCGCCGGTGACGGTGGAACTTGCACCCAACCGGATCGTGAGTACGATCGGGTACAACGGCATGTCGCCGGGACCGCTGCTGCGGATGAAGGAAGGCGTGCCGGTCACAGTCAATGTGGTCAACAATACCGACACCCCCGAGTACGTCCATTTTCACGGGCTGCTAATTCCGTCCGACGTGGACGGTTCCGAAGAGGAAGGTACGCCGCCCGTGCCGCCGCATGGCAGCCGCAGTTACAACTTCACGCCGGCGCCCTCGGGCACGCGCTGGTATCACACCCACGCGATGTCGATGGACGATCTGCACCGGGGGACCTACACCGGACAGTTCGGGTTTCTGATCGTGGAAGGCGGAGCCAACCCGGGCAAATACGATCAGGAGCATTACCTGGCGCTGCGCGACTGGGAGCCGTACTTCACGTCGCAGTACATGGATACCGACGATCTGGATCCCTCGGGGCCGAAGCCGGAGAAGCCTGCGGTGCTGGATACGCGGCCGCCAGGGCTCGAGGTGGCGGCCGATCTGTATTCGATCAACGACAAAGCGCTAGGGGCGGGGGAACCGATCCGGGTGCGGGCGGGCGAGCGCGTCATGTTCCATTTTCTGAACGCGAGCGCGATCGAGAACCGGCATCTGGCGCTGCCCGGGCATAAGTTCAATGTCGTGGCGCTCGACGGCAACCCAGTGCCGCGAAGCGCGGCCGTGGACGTGTTGATGCTGGGGCCGGGCGAGCGTATCGACGCCTGGGTGGCGATGAATCAGCCGGGCGTGTGGGTGATGGGAGCGCCGGAAGATACGGCGCGCGATGGCGGGCTCGGTCTGGTGATCGAGTACGCCAACCAGCGGCGGAGCCCGCAATGGATGCCGCCACCGCAATCCGGATGGGATTACACGGTGTTCGGCAAAGCGTCATCAGGACCGGCGCCGACCGAGCGGCTGGAGATGATTTTCGAGAAGGTGCCGCGTGGGGCCGGGAAGTTCAACCTGTTCACGGTGAACGGCACGCCTTATCCGCACGACCGGGAGTTCGTCTTGAAGCAGGGCGCGCGCTACCGGCTGACGTTCCGCAACCGGACAGACGATTCGCATCCGCTGCATCTGCATCGGCATCAGTTCGAGATCGCGGAGATCTACGGAAGGGCAACGGCGGGCATCATCAAGGACACGGTGGTGGCTCCCTCGTATGGCCGGGTGAGCGTGGACTTCACCGCCGACCAACCAGGGCCGACGCTGTTTCATTGTCATATCCAGCACCATATGGACTACGGGTTCAAAGCGCTGATGAAGTACGCCTGAGGCGGAACGGGCGGGTATTGGAGGAGCGGTTCCAGCACCGTCGATCTTCTGGAGCACCGCTCTTTCGAGATCGTCCAGCGCCTTTCGGTGCTGCCCGTCGTCGCATTCAATCTTTGTTCTAAAAGCGTAGTGATCGGCAAGGGAGTCTCACCGGGGTCCTCGCAGAAGACCACGGTGACGTTCACGAATACCTCGGGGGCGCCCGCGGTGGGCGTCATAATTCCCTCTTTGCGCGAGACGGCGCGGGACTCCCTAAGCACATGACCGGGCCAAGCGTGAATTCCTCACCGTGGGGACCAGAAATTCACCAAAATCGGAATTCTGCACGGCGGAGTCTGCGGCAGTGGGGCTGAGCCCTGATTCACCGTCTTTGAAATAGGGTGCAAACCACCGAGGGCGCTTCCAGCACATTGCCGAATCGTGACGCCCGTCCCACAGTGCTGGTTGTGGAGGCATATTGGCCCAGCGCGAACGTTAAGACCCGATATCGGTAGCCTCTTGCTGCCAGCCCGAGCACATCCGCGGCCTGCGTGGCTCCGCCGGTGGGCGATTTGCGCTGGCGCGCTCTGAAGCCGCCGGCGCGAAAAAGAGGCCCGGAAACTAACGAACAGGCGAATACGCCGTGGCCCGATAAAGCGTGAGGCGCCGGAAACTGGGGATCTGCCCGTAACGCTCCAACGATTGTTGGCGCAGTTTGATCCAGTCTGGGTCGGCGTTGAACGCCGTGTTGAATTTCTCCCTCGCCTCCATGTCTGCAAATGCGATCACCCACGTGAGGTTGGGGTTGTTGGAGCCGATCGCCGTAGTCCCGAACAGGACAGGCTGTGCCCCCGCTCTGGCGAGAATCTTGACCTCGCCTTCCGCGAAACGCTGCTTCAACGCCCTCAGTCCTTTCAACGTCCGCGTCTGATAGACGCGCATTTCGAAAATCCGCGGTGCTTTTGGTTGGGGATTAAGAGGCGCGAGATCCGGAGAGAACTCGACGGCTTCCAGGAGTTCCGTCGTCATGCTGTCGAAGGGCGGCTCGGCGCCGGCCTGCCATGTATCGGTAGCTGCCTCCAAGTCCTTGTCCGCACTCAACGCGGTTTGCACGCTCCACGCCTGCTCTACCGAGGAATAAGCGCTAATTATCGTGACCAGGGGCAGATGCTCGGAGAGTTGGGCATCCAGCACCAGAGTGGGGACGGGCTGCACCTTGGCCAGAGCCGGCAGATATACCTTGCTCAGGTAGTCCGATAAACGCGTAGCCTGAGATCCAAGCTGAAGCCGATAATGTTGCAGCAAGTAGCAGCCGGGCTTCTTCGAAGCCGGCACCTGGGCAAATGCCGTTTCCGCCATGGTAGTGGCTGCCATGACTCCGACAAAAGAACGTCGATCCATGCTTACCTCGCCAAGAACTGTGTTGTGCAGCAAAAGCTCCTCACTTTACCATGAAAGCCATTGAGATCTCATCCTCCAGATTTGAAGCTGCTCTGCGGCGCTGGGTCACGGGCGCACCTCCGCCGACTTCTTGGACTGCGCCAGTTGCCCCCGAGTTTCGACGCTCGACGAACAGAATCTGGTTTTTGGCGTCCGTTGCCAGTCCCGCGATGCCGCTGTCCTTGGCACCGAGTTCGTAGTGCGCTGTGGAGGCGGACTCCTTAGGCCGCGTCAGCGTGTTATTCGTGGAGAGGATGCCGAGGAAATGCTCGACTGGATCGGCGATGATTTTGATCCCCAAGCCTTTTCCGTCGACAAGGTCAACCGGCTGCTAACACCCCTGCGCCGTCGCGGCAAAGCCCCCAAAAGTTAGCCGGCCTGCGGCGCTACGCAGGCTTACCGGATGAGGTAACGTTCACCGGTGAAACGAACAACCTAAACCTGGTTCAGCCGGCCCGTAATATACCCAGTCTCTTTTTTGCGATCACATTCATGGAAAGTAACGTTTCAGGTCCGAGCTATAAGTGCACTGCGCTTCCACTTCCACAAAATTTATGCGCTCAGGCCACGGCAACAGTCAGTTACGACCAAAAGGCGATCGCGAACGAGGAACAAGCACTGAACACATCGGCATGCCAAGGTCCTGCGAAGTTTAACTGCGAAATGGCGCTTTACGGAGCTCGAGCAGCGGCTCCCAGCCGATGAAGCGGAGCAGAAGACGGCCTGTCATGGCGAGCGGATATGGGCCACTCTGCAGGCTGAGATTGATGCCTGCCGGGAGGCGCTGGACCGGCGGGCGCGGATCGCGGCGGCTGAAACCGCGGTTCGCGCTCATCTCGAGCGCGGCGACCTCTCGACCGCAGGGTTGGAACTGGAGAAGGCGCGGTCCGAGTATCCGGGCCAGGAAGTGACGATAACCCCCGAAGCCGGCAAGGATAGCGGAACGATCGACAGCGAGGTGGCGATGCTGGCATTCAGCGCATTGTTCAACTGCACAATGCTTCGCGAGACCGAATAGTTGGACCCGTTCGTAATCACGGCGGTGCCGGAGGGAACGGCCAGGTTCGCCGTGTTTGCGGTCTCCGTGAAAATGCCGGGAACGGCATTGTTCAATGTAAAGCTGCTCGCACCGGTCAGTGTCTGCACCGTGAGGGGAGTAGTAGCGGAATACATCAGCACTTGAGACACGCTGGGACTCCGCGATTGGCCGCGGCAGGCGAGGCATAGAAATGCCGCCGCGGCCAGAAATTGCATCTTTCGAAACATAGTGTCATCCTCCATAAAGCGTGGGTCGGGATTTCCAATTCCCGAACCCACGCGTAATCCAAAAAGTCCGGGTCGGTCGGCCGCGATCATTTGGACCGCGTGCTTACCAATCGAGAACAAACAACTGCGAGGGCCGGGGCACGATTCGGAATAAGTCGCCCATCGCTGTGTGGGCGGTGCCCGTGGAGCCCGTACTGCGGTCATTCAATCGCCGGGGTCCGATGCACCCTACCAGCCATCCGACGTGCGGCGCCTCATGAATGAGAATCCCCCGTTCCTGGGCAGTCAGGCCGCCGTGTACCCGGAAGCATTGCCCGTTTGTTCCTTTCAATTCCGAGACAGCCTTGTTCCCGGTCTCGTAGGTCAGCGGGTACGCTTCTTTCTTGTACACATGGCCCTTGTGCGACTGAGGCTTGAGCTGAACGTACCCGCCCATCCGCTCGATGGTTGTGAATCGCGCGACTTCCGTAACGCCGGACCCTTCCAAAGTCTGCACGTCGAGGAATCCGGTCGGAGCGGAAATCTTTGAGCCGGTTCCGCCCTGCGGCGTAATCTGTGCGTGCGTCACCTTGCCGCCCTGGAGAACGATCAGGGTTCCAAAGCGCCCAGACTGGTTCTTGTGTTCACTGCTCTGAAAGATCGCATCGGGTTTTCGTGTCAGGACGAATGTGGTTGTCATGGTTGCATTAACGGGCGGCGAGTTCACGGCTTGGGCGCCATGGACTCGCCGCCCCCTCCTTTGGGGCACTCTATAAAAAGGACTGCCGTCACCGTTCAGCCGTTGGTGGACCAGGCGGCGAATGCGGACATGTAACTCCTGCAAAGGCGCGGATGTTCCAGGCTTGTACCGGCATCGGGCGCCGCCAGCTCCCGGCCCATCGCCAGGCGCTCGGCCAGGTCGGCTGCGTTCGCGCCGAGCTTGATCATGTTCGAGAGAACCTTGATACGAATCCGCATTTCGGGATGTTTACCCAGGATTGTTCCATGGCCCGAGTCGGGGAATGCGATAAACGTCACCAGGCCATTGGGGTTTCCCAGTGCGTCATGAAGCTTTTGGGAAGATTCGCCGACCTTGTCCTGTGTCCCGCTATCGCCGTAAACGTAGCCGGTGCTGGCTCCCGTGGCGGGATTGACCGCCAGGCCGAAGTCTCCCTGCCGCACCCTTTTTCCAAGGACGTTCACGTGTGCCCAATTGTTCGCCCACACTGCGTAGGGGACGACGGATGAGTCGAGGTAGCGGTGCGGGTCATAGGCGGAAAGAGATCCATCCGAACTCACGCTTGTGCCTGAGATGTAATAACCTGTGTTTTTGTTGACGACCGGAAAATATCCGCTGCCCGCGGGCAATAAGGGAGGTTGGCCCTTCTTGCCGCGCGCTCCCCGGCCAGCTTCCAATTCAGCCCGATCATCAATCGACAGGCCGACGGATTGAGCTTGCTGTTTGGTGACAGCTTTGATGCCGGCCCAATAAAAGTTACGGTTACCGCTTAGAAAGTTTTTCCAGCCCTTCGTACCGTCGCCGGGATCGCCACAGGCGTTTCCCAGCCCAACTTTCTGTGAAGTCGCGGCGGAAACGCCCTTCCAGCCCGTATGCCAGCTTTCGAGCGGCTTGAGATTCTTCTGCTCGGATGAATTGGGATTGTTGTACCCGTAGCTGTTCGAAGCGCCGTCAAGATCCAGGTTGAGGCGGCACATATAAACCAAGGCGGCGAAATCGTTCGGCCCCCCAAAAACCTCAAATACGTGAACCTTGCTGAAACGGTCCTCAAAGTGACCCGCGGTTCTGTTTACTGTCAGTTTGTCAAGTATTGTATCCGTTGGCATGGTTCCTCCTGGGTACTGAGTCTGGCAGCACCGCGCTTGACAGGATGCCGGGCAACCCTCCCTACCTCGATAAGACGCGATCGGAAAAACATTTCAAGGTTCTTCGCCGAGGGGTACTGAGTGTTGGTGAAGAAAATCACCGCGCGGGCAGAGAGAGAGCCCGCGTGATGACGCGCCCGGCCGGGAAAACTCTGCCGCCGGTCAGCGTGAAGTGTCGATCTTTTCCCAGTCGCCAGCCTGAATGAAACCGGCCCAATAATAGGGATGTCGCCGATCCTTGTGCTGGAGCATTTGGAGTTGTGCCCGGCGGAGGGCCTCGCCGCGCCCCAGGCCGCTCTTCAGACCGGTGTAGTAGGCCGCCATGATTTCACGGGTGGCCCGGTCGCTAACCGGCCACAGGCTCATCACCAGGGTTTCCGCGCCGGCCAGGAAGAAGGCGCGCCTCAGGCCATAGACGCCTTCGCTGCTCATCGCCTCGCCGACGCCGGTCTCGCAGGCCG
>JBKQIF010000036.1:0-19138 GCA_052148435.1 Bryobacteraceae bacterium | reverse complement strand
AGGGATGCGACCCGAGCGCCGATTCAAGCCCGGAATGGATGGCGGCCTTCGGGCCGCCTCTTGGTTAGCCCGCTTCACCATCTAAGGACAGGCAAAATTTTGTCCAAACGATGGGGTCCACCTCACAGAAACGCGCCCAAGAACTCCGCGATCGTCTTGCGAGGCATTTCGAATTGGCTGGAAATCCGCTTCCTTTCCTGGAAGGAACTGGATATAAAAGCCGCTTCAAAATCACGCGATCCCCGGGCTTCGATACGTAAGCTTGATCGTTGGCTGGCTGAATTCTCAAGTCTGAAAAACACCCCGTCGTACACTCTTCGCCGAATTTTCGGCGCTACTTCATTAAATTCAACAAAAAGTTTAAGCCTCTGATTTTTCAGGCGATTGCAAGTTTTCCGGTGCCCGAAAAATACTCTCGCGGCCGAATTTTCACCATTAGTTTCAGGCGGATGAAGAAAGTTTGTTTGGGAGGTGACGATGCAAATGAAGGGATCGGAGCTTCGAATCAAACGCGTGTCAGCGAGAATTCCCGGAGCCGTCCTCTGCCTCAAAGCGGGCCTTGGACGCAGTCGTCTCAGTGGTATCGAACGCGGGACCATTTCCATGGCACCGGCAGAAGCCGCGCGAATTGCGACGGCGTTGAACGAACTCACTTACGCCAAGAGAAAAGCTGACGAAGTGGCCATATCGCTGGGTTGGCCGACCAGGTCCAATCAGGCTACCTCCTGGGAGGCTCTTAGCGCCGGGGCGGCGCTGTAGGCCAGCCGTGCCGGCAAGGCGGACCAATTCGGAGGCAAGGCAGAAACAGAGCCCAAGACTGCGCCCGGAGCCCAAGCTCGAAGTGGCCGGAGCAGTATTTCCTCAGCAGGCAGTCCTGGGTCTTGTCGACGATTGGATCGCGCCGTCATTGGTCGAAGAGTTTTTGCGGTACAGAATGAACTTGCGTGTCCCGCCAGACGCGACCATAATGGGGGCCAATTATGAGATGCGCCATTTATGCCCGATACTCTTCCGACCTCCAACGTGAATCGTCCGTTGAAGACCAGATACGAAAGTGCCGCGGTTTCGCCGAACCGAGGGGGTGGACCGTTTTGGATACATTCGTCCGGAGGGACCAAGAAATATCCGGTGCCGCCCTCGCCGGCAGGTTGGCCCTGGAATCCCTGATTGTAGATGCCAAGCGACGTCCGAGGCCGTTCGATCGCATCTTGGTAGACGACACCTCACGTCTGACGCGCAACGTGGCCGAGGCGCTGACAATGGTCGCAACGTTGAAGTTCCACGGCGTTGGCGTGAGTTTTGTTAGTCAAGGTATCGACACTTTGGACAAGAGCGCCCGCCAGTTGGTCACGATCAACGGCATGTTTGATGAGCAACTCCTGGTCGGCTTGGCGGACAAGGTCCACCGCGGCCAGGAGGGGCGTGTTCTCAAGGGGTTAAACCCAGGAGGCAAGTTGTATGGATACACCAACGTCCCAATCCTGAACCCCAACCGGCCCGGTAAGTACGGGCGACCCGCCGTCGATGGGGTGGAGCAAGAGATTAACTCCGAGCAGGCGGAGGGTTGTCCGCCGGGTGTTCGGAATGTACGCCGGTGGCCTGGGGCTCGCGCTTATCAGCAAGACTCTGAACGCGGAAGGGGTCCCGTCACCACAGCCTCCTCGAACCAGAGCATTACAGGCGTGGTGCCCTTCATCGATTCGGGAGATGCTGCGGAATGAGTTATACCAGGGGGTACGGGTTTGGAATCGAACAGTTAAAGTTCGCAATCCTGAAACCGGGCGCAAAACAAGCAAAGCCCGCCCGAGAGAAGAATGGGAGCGGGTGGCCGTCCCAAAGTTGCGCATTGTGCCTGAAGAACTCTGGGATGCTGTACAGGCGCGGATCCAGCACATAAACGCGAATTTGGGTGCAGCGCGCCTGGGCGGCATGAACCGGACTGCGGCGAGCCGGTCGTATCTATTCAGCGGGCTGCTCGTATGCGGTGAGTGCAAATCCAGGCTGGTCATCATCAGCGGCCGCGGCAAGCGCGGCTATGTGAAGTACGGTTGTCCTAGCCACCGGTACCGTGGCGTTTGCGACAACGCGGTCAACATTCGGCAGGACCGGCTGGAGGAGCAGCAGCTCTTGGCAGCCCTGGAACAGCGCCTGGCCAATCCGGAAATGATCGAGTACATGCTGGCCCGCTTTCAGGAGGAATTGCAGAAGCGCCTAGCGGAGATCCAGCGGCAGACGACCGGGTTAGAGGAAGTACGCCGGGAACGCCGCAACTTCAGACCAAGGCCCAACGCCTCACTGACGCGATTGCCGATGCCGGTCACTCTCCAGCCCTGCTCTCCAAGCTGGGCGACGTGGAAGCCAAGATTGCAGAATTGGACCGCCATATGGACGCGTGCACACCCATGGACATCACAACCACAGCGGGAGAAATCCGGGATTTTGTTTCTCGCAACTTAATCAACCTACAGGGTTTGTTGCACGAAGACGCGGGCAGATCAAAGGCCGCCTTCGCGCGCCACATCGGGCAGCTTGTCCTAAAACCAAAACAGACGCCGACCGGCCCGATTTACGAGGTTTCGGGCGGCCTAGACCTACTGGCTGGAGAAGACGTAATGCCGGTGGTGGCCAGGGACGGAATCGAACCGCCGACGCCAGCCTTTTCAGGGCTGCGCTCTACCAGCTGAGCTACCTGGCCAAATTGAAGCTTTAGTGTAGCAATCCGGTTCGGGCTTCCGCAAATCCAACCATGCTCGCCAACCACCCCGACCCGAAGCGAATCGAAATCCGCCCCAACATCGCGTTCCGATGGGCGGGTAGACTAGCAGTAATGACGAGCAACCAGTATCCCATTTTGCCGGTGACGCGGCGCAGCTTCGCGACCGCGTTGACCGGTGCGGCCGCGGCCGCTCCCTTGCTGGCGGCCCAGCGGCAACCCACGCCGGCGTCCCCTGCCGCGGCGCCCGAACCGCAGGGGCGCCGCGGTCCGCGGCCCGAAGTGGCGCCCTTCGACGGTCCCATTGAGTTTTCGGGAACGCCCGTGGTGCTGAAGGCAGAGCCGTTCCCCATGACTCAGGTGCGCGTCACCGGCGGCATCTATAAAGACGCCGCCGACTGGAATCGCGGCTATATGAGCCGCCTTGCGGCGGATCGTCTGCTCTACAATTTCCGCCGGAACGCCGGCCTTTCGGTGGGCGGCGCCGAACCGCTGGGTGGCTGGGAATCGCCCGCCGATGGCAAGCACGGCACCGAGTTGCGCGGCCATTTCACCGGCCATTTCCTTTCCGCCAGCGCCCAGCTGTTCGCATCTGCCGGCGACCGGGAAGCTAAGACCAAGGCCGACTACATGGTCGCCGAAATGGCCAAGGCGCAGCAAAAACTGGGCGGCGGCTATCTGAGCGCGTTCCCCACCGAGTTATTCGACCGGCTCGACAGACTGTCGGGCCAGCCTTCCGATCCCTCGGCTCCGCGCGATCCCAACGCCCCCAGCCTCCCATGGGCGCCCTTCTATACCATCCACAAGATCATGGCCGGCATGATCGACATGTACCAGCTCGCCGGCAACCGGCAGGCGCTCGAAGTGGCGCAAGGCATGGCCGACTGGGCCGATAAGTGGAGCGCCTCCAAGACCGAAGAGCACATGCAGCAGATTCTCGACGTCGAGTTCGGCGCCATGGCGGAATCGCTATACAATTTGTCCGCGATCGCTCGAAACGACCAGTGGGCCAAAGCCGGCGACCGCTTTACCAAGAAGCGCTTCGTCAATCCGCTGGGGTTGCGCCGCGATGAGCTCCGCGGCTTGCACGTGAATACCCACGTGCCGCAAGTAATCGCCGCGGCCAGGCGCTACGAGATCTCCGGCGACATACGCTTTCACGACGTGGCGGATTACTTCTGGTACGAAGTCGCCAGCGCGCGTTCGTACGTCACCACCGGCACCAGTAACGACGAAAGCTGGAATGCGGAACCGCGCCGCATCGCCTGGGAACTGAACAACACTCGCGGTTCGGCTACCGAGGAGTGCTGCTGCTCTTATAACATGCTCAAGCTTACGCGCAAGCTATATAGCTGGACCGCCGACCCGCGCTACTTCGATTATTACGAGCGGTCTCTCCTCAACATGCGTATCGGGACCATCCATCCCCAGACCGGCCACACTCAGTATTACCTCTCGCTCGTGCCGGGCGCCTACAAGACCTTCAACACCGAGGATCAGTCGTTCTGGTGCTGCACCGGTACGGGCGTGGAAGAGTACGCTAAGTTGAACGACAGCATTTACTGGCGTGACCAGGAGGGCATTTACGTCAACCTCTTTATTCCTTCGGAAGTGAACTGGGCGGAGAGAGGTTTCCGGCTCAGGCAGGATACCAGGTTCCCGGAGCAGGCCGGCACGGCGCTGGTGGTGACGGCGGAGCGCCCCACGCCACTGGCGCTGCGCCTGCGAATCCCGGCGTGGCTGCTCTCGACGCCGGCCGTCAAAATCAACGGAAAGACGCTCGAAGCCGCGGCGTCGCCGGGAAGCTATCTCACCCTGACGCGCACCTGGAAGACCGGCGACCGGGTGGAAATGGAAATGCCCATGCCGCTAACCGCGGAAGCTACTCCCGACGATCCACATACCCAGGCGTTCCTATACGGCCCTCTGGTGCTGGCCGGCGATTTCGGCGCGGAAGGCTTGAATGAACACTTGCTGGAGGGCCCCAGCGCGCCCTCCCCGCCGCCGCTGGACGTCCCTGTCCTGCGGCCTAAGGGCGATACCGCTTCCTGGGTACGGCCGGGCGATCGGCCTTTGACGTTCCGCATTACCGGCCAACCTAAGGAAATTGTCCTGGCGCCGTTGAACAGTATCTTCGACAAACGTTACGTAGTCTACTGGCAGGTGTCATAACCGGGCCGGGCTGGTCGATGGTGGCGCCTGCCCCCGCGATCCGGGTTCAGCCTGCAGGGTGACTCCGGCCGGAAAGGCGAGGATAATAGGGTGCTACGACTCTGGTTCTTTACGGCAGTGCCCACGCCGCCGTGGATGCGGTGTGCGCCGCACTCCTGTTCGGCTTGTTCGCATCGCACGGTTGCGACGCGGGCACCTTCGCCGCGCTGGTTGCGGCATACAACCTCCTCGCGTTCGGTCTGCAGCCGCTCCTGGCGGTCGCCGTAGACAGCCGGCAATACTACCGGCAGGCGGCAGTGGCTGGATGCGCGCTGACCGCGGCGGCGATGTTGGTTGCGGGCGCCCTCCCGCTCCCCGCCGTATGCGTGGCGGGCGTGGGCAACGCGTTGTTCCACATCGGAGGCGGAAGCGTCGGGATTCGGTTGAAGCCCGGATTCGCCACCCCCGCGGGCATATTCGTGGCGCCGGGAGCCGTCGGACTGTTCCTGGGGACGTGGCTCGGTGAGGGCGGATTCTTCGCACCCTGGACGGGCGCGCTGTTGCTGGGCGCGTTCTCCGTATTACTGTTGGCGCACGCGACGCCGATACTCCAGCCTCGCTACAGGCCGGAGCGGCCTTTGGGGCGTGGAGGGTTGATTCTGCTCTTGCTGTTGTCCTCGATCGCGATGCGGTCGCTGCTTGGCCTGGCGCTAAGCTTCCCCTGGACGTCGTCGCGGGGCCTGGCCTCGCTGCTGGTTCTGGCCGTGGCTTTGGGCAAGGGATTTGGAGGGGTGTTAGCGGATCGGTTCGGCTGGATGCGGACCGCGGTCTGCGCCCTCCTGATGTCGATACCGTTGCTGATGTTCGGCACCGCCTCGCACGCGGAGAAGATCGTGGCAATGTTTCTGGTGGCCACGACCATGCCAGTGGCGCTGGTGGCGGTTTCGGAGTCGCTTCCGCGAGAGCCTGCCTTCGCCTTTGGGTTGACGGGCATGGCCTTGCTGGTGGGAGCTTTGCCCGGGTTCACCCAGGCAAGGCCGCTCGCCGGCATGCGCGAGCCGATGGTGGCGGCAGGGCTGGCATGCGTGTTGGCGCTCTACTTCGGATTGCGGCTGGCTCGCCTATCTCACCGCCCCAAGCCGCAGGGCGCCGAATAGCAACTCGCCCCAGGCGAAGGATGCGGCATTGGCTGCGACGATAGCCGCCATGTCGCGGCGGTTGCGGCCTTCGGGGAACAGCGCGGCGAACAGCAGGCACTCAAACAACGGCGCAAACGTCTCGGCTACCGGCAGATACCAGGCGCCTGCCCAGGCCGGAAGCACCAGCAGGACGATGGGATAGGAACACCCGTTCAGCCACAATCCGGCGAACCATTTACGCCCACGCGGGTGTGCCGGGGAGAGCGCAAATAGAAGGACGGGCACCTCCACCATGACTGTGAGCAGGTAGCCGATAGGCAGTTGCAGCCAAAGACTCAAGGGCGTTTCCGGCGCCGGCGAACCCACCAGATGCCGCCGACTATCACCGCCAGGGCGAGGATGAGGCCGGTGAGCACGGCGTTATTCTTCGGGCCGTGGGAGAGGAGCATGTCAGCCCGAAGCGGCAGTGCCGTCAGGATGGAAAGCAGGCAGCCTAAGCGTGCGCGGCGTTCCATGCGCCAAGCCCTATCGCTGGACTGCACCCCAAGGTCCCCGTGTTTTCGCCGGCCCAACCGTTCGAAAAGGCGCATAGCGGTCTGCCGTCTACTCCATTCTACGAAACCGCGAGGACGCAGACCTTTCCACCAGGCAAGCACCCCACAGCAACCCTTTCACCACCGCCGCCGCCACCGGAACCGCCGCCGCCACATCCGCCGACAAGCCCTCATGCGCCTTTACCGATGCTACGTGCACCAGCACCCAGGTGAATTTCGTACGGCGCAGACCCGGCATCGTCCGGCGCATCAGTTCCACGGCCTGCGCCGCCGAAAGCCAATGCGCGTGCGCCCGATTCTCGTCGAACCGCGGCTCGTCCACCACCGAAACCAGCCCCGGCTCTTCCCCGCATTCCACGGCGTCCACCAGAATCACGCGCTCCCGCCCGCCGATCCGGTCCATCGAGCGCAGCACGTCCGCTCCCGCCGTCCATATTTCCGCGCGATCGGTTACGGTGGAATCTCCCGCCAGCATTTCCGTCACCGCGACGCCCGCCGCATCGTCGCCCATCAAGGAATTGCCCAGCCCGAGGACCAGCAGCGGCTTCATCGCATCCGTACCAGGTGCACGGCGCAGGAAATGCAGGGGTCGTAGGCACGGGCGATCATTTGCAGACGCCTGGCGATCACCGCCTCGTCGCGGTCGGCGCACTGTTCCACGGCGCGCCGGAAGTGCAGCTCGATCGAGGCGGCGTTCAGCGCCGTGGGCGTAACCACATCCGCCGCCGTCACCCGCCCTTCGTCGTCGTAGGTGTAGCTGTGGATCAGCAGACCGCGCGGCGCTTCGGTGATGGCCGCTCCGGTTCCGGCCCGCGGCTGCACCGGAATGGCCCGTTCGTCCTTGATGCCGTCGCGCAACAACTGCCCGATAATTTCCAGCGCCCGCTCCACATCGTTGATCAGCTCCAGCGCCTGGGCCTTGTTGTTGTCCATGGGGTTGTCGGCGGGCAACTGCAGCTTCAGCCGCTTCATGGCCACCGCCAGTTTTCCCATCAGACGCCGCGGGTTCACCGTCAGCCTCGCCAGCGAGCCCACCATGAATGGGCTGCCGCGGAAGGTGCTGTGCTTGGCGGTGGAATGCGGCACGGCCTTTTCGCCGGTCAGGGAGCGATAATCCGCCGCGTTCACGATGGCCCGGTTCCCGTTGGACACCACCATCACTTCGTCGCCCGTATAGTAGGTGTCCAGGTTGGGCGAGCGCAGCGCCGCGTAGAGCGTATCCGAGTGGCAGAAATCGGTGGCCGGCAGCGACGCGATCAGGTCGATCACCGAGTCGCCATCCGCCACCGCCTGCATCAAACTGCTGCGCAGCTCGATCAGTTCCTCCACCGGTGGCGCTTTGCCGAACCCGCCCACTACCGCGTTTACCGGATGGATGGCCCGCCCGCCGATGGTCTCCTGGATCCGGTTGCCCAGCTTCTTCAGCCGCAGCCCCAGCAGCACCGGCGCCGGCTTGTCGGCCGCCAGCGCAATCGCGCTCGGATAGTTCAGGTAGTCCGGCAGCGCCAGCAGGAACAGATGCAGCGCGTGGCTCTCGATGCTTTCCCCGCGGAACATCAGCTCGCGCAACAGCTCCGTCTGCGGGCTCACGCGAATGCCAAATGCGTTCTCGGTGGCCTTCAGCGAAGTCAACGAATGCGCCACCGAGCAGATCGAGCAGATGCGCGAAAGAATCGGCGCCACCTCGTCGTACCGCTTGCCCCGCACCAGCGGCTCCAGCAGGCGCGCGCCTTCGAAGACGTCGAAGCGCACATTGGCGACCGTGTCGCCTTCCAGTTCCACGGTGATGCCGCCGTGGCCCTCCACCCGCGCCAGGTGTTCGATGACGATTGTGCTCATGGCCCCACTCCTACCGGCGCGAACGTCCTCAGCCGCGCCGCAATCCGCTGCCGGTCGAACCCCTTCTCTTCGAACATGGCCAGCGCCGACGCCGTGTTGGCGTCCGTCACCGGCCCCCGGCATCCCACGCACGGGATGCGCAGTTGGGGACAGCGCGCGTCGCAACCCGCCGCCGTGATGGGGCCGCAGCAGACCTCTCCGCGCTCGATCAGCAGGCAGTTGTTCTCGCGCATCCGGCACTCGGTGCACACCGGATATTCCGGGTAAAGCGGTGGATCGCCGTTCAGCAGCGCCGCCACCGCCGAAAGAAAGTGTTCTTTTTCGATCGGGCAGCCGGTGATGTTGTGATCCACCTTCACGATTTCGTGCAAGGCCTGCGCCGCGCACGAATCGTATTCCTTGCCCCGCTCCCCGTACACTTCCTCCAAGAGCTTGGCGCGGTCCAGGCCGCGGTCCATGGCCGCCACGCCGCCCCACACCGCGCACGTCCCCAGCGCCACCAGCGTGGCCGAACGTTGGCGGATGGCCCGCAGTTGCCGGGCGTCGCGCATGGTCAGCACGGCGCCTTCCACCATGGCGATGTCCAGGGCGCAATCCCGCTGCGGATGCGATGAGGCCATGCTGAAATCGCATATGTCGATGAGGGCCACCAGGTCCAATAGCCGGTCCTCGCAGTTGAGGATGGCGAGCTGGTCTCCCGCGCAGCCGGTCAAACCGAATATGCCCACTTTTGGTTTGCTCATCAGATCATCTCCGGCAGGTTGATGGCGTCCCAGTAGGTGAAAATCGGCCCGTGCATGCACGTGTACTTATAGCCGATGCTGCAGTGGCCGCACTTGCCCACCCCGCATTTCATGCGGCGCTCCAGCGACATCAGAATCCGGTTCTTGGGGAATCCCAGATCCAGCAGGCGCTGGAGAATGAATTTGTACACCACTGGCGGCCCGCAGACCGCGGCATAGGTTCGGGCCGGATCGATCTTGGCGTAGTCGAACAGCGCCGGCAACAGCCCGACGTGGCTCTTCCAGACCCCCGAGGGGTCCGCGTCCACGGTCAGCAGGCAGTTGATGTCGGTGCGGTCCACCAGCGCCACCAACTCTTCACGGAAGAGCATGTCTTCCGGCCGCTTGGCGCCGTACATCAAGGTGATGTTACTGAATTTGTCGCGGTGGTCCAGGGCGTACCACAGCAGCGACCGCAAAGGCGCCATGCCCAAGCCTCCGGCTGCCAGCAGCACATCGTTAGCCATGATCTCCTGCATCGGATACCCGTTGCCATACGGCCCGCGCACGCCCACCACGTCGTTGGTCTTCAGCCGGTAGAGCGCGTCGGTTACGCGCCCCACGCGCCGCACGCACAACTCCAGCACCTCCGGCCGCGAGGGCGACGACGAAATCGAGATCGGCATCTCTCCCGCCCCCGGCACGCTCAGCATGATGAATTGCCCCGGCTGGTGGCGGAACGTGTGCGCCAGGTGGTCCTCCAGAAATCGCAGGGTGAACAGGTAGTTGTTTTCCACCATCTTGTAAATACGCACGATCCGCGCCATGTGCGGCTGGTAGGGATTTTCGGTCAGCACCGGATGATACGTCGCAACTTCATCGGCTACCAACATCTTCCACCCTCCTCAGGCGGTCGATCACCTCGACGACGTCGATATTCACCGGGCACGCGCTCACGCACCGGCCGCAGCCCACGCAACTCGGCCGCCCGTACTCCGCCACGAAGCCCCGTTGCTTGTGATAGAACCGGAACTTGATACGGCTGGCCCGCGCGCGGCGGAAGTTCTCTCCGCTGGCCACCAGCGCGTGGCTGAAATACAAGCACGAATCCCACGAGCGCGTCCGCTTGCCCGCCCGCGACCCCAGTTCCACGTCGTCGTTCACGTCGTAGCAGTAGCACGTCGGGCACACCGTGCTGCAACTGCCGCACGAGAGACATTTCCGCCCCAACTGGTCCCAGATCTCGCTCTCGTACTCCATTTCGAAAATCTCGGACAGATCGCGAATCTCCACGTCGAGATGGAACGCCCGGCGCTTATTCCACGAACGTTCCTTATAGGCGTCGATATCGGCCGCGCCCACCGGCTCGAACAGGTTGCCCGTGGCCAGCACCATGTCGTCTCCCAGGGCGGTGCCCACCAAAGCCTGGTAGTAGTCCCCGGTGTCGTAGAAGAACAGATCGAATCCGTGGTCCACGAAATCCGCCCGCATCGACCGGCAGAAACACTGCTTGTCCGGCGTGCAGTCGATGCCGATGATGGCGATGTTTCTCCGCCGCGCCTGGTAATACGGGTCCTTGTACTTCTCCAGGAATACCCGGTCCAGAATGTTGATCGCGTACACATCGCACGCGTGTACGCCGAACAGGATGATGCGCTGATCCAGCCCGTCGGTGGATGGGACGAACCCCTCTCCCGGCCGGTATCGAAAGAGAGTTTCGCGAGGAGGGAGAAAGTATTTCTTGGGAGGCAGGATGGTGCGGTCGTATTCCAACCGCGCGTCCGGCCATCGCATGAGTCGTTTGAAGACGTACTTACCGTCCTGCTCTACCGGCGCGTGCAACTCGCCGAACTGCTGGACGACCGATGCGAAGAGATCGAGCTTGCCCTTGGGCAGCTTGAGAATCTTCAAGGGGGCCTCCTTTGCCGGAACCGGCCCAAGCAGATTATAGAATATTAAAGTCCGCAATAAAAGACGCAGGGTATTGACTATTTCGTTAGCCGGAGCCTAATATCTGTTTGTGTCGGATTAGGCGACACGGATGCCGTTTTTTCAGACAAATGGAGGTAATTCCCTCATGATGACCGATACCTTAACGGCCATGCGCCAGTGCCCCTTCTTCGAGGAATTCCAGCCCAGGCACATGGAAAAACTGATGGCGCTGGGCACGCAGGTCCAATTCGAAAAGGACGAGATCATCTTTCACGAAGAAGACGAGTCCCACCTCTTTTATGTGATTCTCTCCGGCCGCGTGGTGCTCGAAGCGCACCACGCCGGCAGCACATTTCGCCTCGAAACCCTATATCCCAACCAGGAACTCGGCTGGCCAGCCGTGCTCAACAGTAAGCGCCAGCTCCAGGCGCGCGCCCTGGAACCGGTTTCGGCCATGGCCTTCGAAGTGTCGCAACTGCGCGAAGCCTGCCGCAACAATCCCTATTTTGGCTGCGCTCTCCTGGAGCGACTCTTAGCCCTGGGCGTCGAGCAGCTCCAGAGCACCCGCCGGCGCCTCGTAGAGACCCTGGGCCAGACGAAATGATCGGCCGGACCGGTTATCACCAGCGCCACTGGCACGGAATCGAAGAAAGGCCGACCAGGGGGCCGGCCGCAGACCATAGGTCCGCCCCACCAGGCACCCGCGCTCGCGTAATATAGTACCGAGGGAAATCAGCCGGCAACGGGCTGATTTTAGTTTAATGGAGGTGGAAATGGAAAACCGTCAACTTTCCCGCCGCGGGCTGCTGGCCGCGGGCGGCGCGACCCTGGGTAGCCTGGCTCTGGGCGGAGCCGCCAAAGCCAAGGAGGCGCCCGCCGCGGCGGTAGCGATCGCGCGCTGCCGCTCCTACGAGCGCGCGCCCGTCGAGCAATCGCTGCGCAGCATGTTCGACCGGATCGGCGGCATAGGGTCGCTGGTGAAGAACAAAACGGTGGCCATCAAGCTCAACCTCACGGGCCAGCCGCAGCGCTTCCCCATCGACCCGGCCCTGCCGTACCGCTCGGAGCCGAACACCGTGCTCGCCACGGCGCAACTGATCGCGCGCGCCGGGGCGCGGCGCATCCGGATCATCGAGACGTTCTTCCCCGCGGGGCAGGATATGGCGCTGTGGGCGCGCTACCAGCTCGACATCGACGCCATCAACAACGTCGGCTGCAAGGTGGAATGGGAGAACGGTCAGAACATGGGACAGGCGAAGCAGTACGCGCGCATGAAGGTGCCCTCGGACCCCTACATGTACCTGTCGTACGACCTCAACCACAGTTTCGCGGACTGCGACGTGTACGTCTCCATGTCCAAGCTGAAGAACCACTGGCTGGGAGGCGTGACGATGGCGCTGAAGAACAACTTCGGCATCACGCCGTGCTCGCTCTACGGCGGCGACTGCGGGACGGACGGCAACGAGGATCCGCGGCAGGAGCGTGGCCCGGTATGCCACAACGGGGCGCGGAAACCGGCGGCCGGAGTGGCGCAGGAGTTGCACCCCGATTCGCCGCGCGACCCGGGTTACCGCATCCCGCGCATCGTGTCGGACCTGGTGCGCGCTCGTCCCATAGACTTGGCCATCGTGGACGGCGTGGAATCCATCCGCGGCGGCGAGGGCGCGTGGAACCCGGGCGTGCAGATCATCAAGCCGGGAGTGATGCTGGCGGGGAAGAATCCAGTGTGCGTGGACGCCGTGTGCATGGCGGTGATGGGGTACGATCCGCGCGCGGACCGCGGCACAAAGCCGTTCCTGCGCGGCGACAACACGCTCAAGCTGTGCGAGGCCGTGGGCGTAGGGACCACCGACCTGACGCGGATCGAGGTGGCCGGCCTGAGCGTGAAGGACGCGTTCTGCGACTTCGGCCCCGGGCCGACCGGCCAAAAAATCTGAGCGCTATTTCCGCCAGGGGGTGCCGGCGATAGGTTTGGAAGGGAGGAATCATAACGCCCAGCGCCCGCCAAATTTCGGAATTCGCCGTAGGTTGCTAATTTTGTTATGGCGGTGAGGGTGGGATTCGAACCCACGGAACCCGCAAAGGTTCAACGGTTTTCGAGACCGCCCGATTCAACCACTCTCGCACCTCACCGAAATTTCATTCTACCCGATTCCCGAACCACCTGCGGGAATGGCCGCCAAGTCTCAGGCCGCCGCCCTTGGCTGGCGCTAGACGATTCCTTCGAAGAGTACGGAACTTAGATACCGTTCGCCGGAGTCCGGCAGCACGGTGACGATCGTCTTGCCCTCGAATTCGCTCAGTGCCGCAAGCCTGACGGCAACCGCCGCGGCCGCGCCACTCGAAATGCCCGAAAGGATGCCTTCCTCGCGCGCCAGGCGCCGCGCCGTCTCGATGGCTTCCTCGTTCGAGATTGTCTCCACCCGGTCCACGATGGAGAGGTCCAGCGTCTCGGGAATAATTCCGGCGCCGATGCCCTGGATTTTGTGCGGCCCGGGTTTCAGAGGCTGCCCGGCAAGAGTCTGCGTGATGACCGGGCTGGCGGCGGGTTCGATTCCGACGGAAAGAATCGGCTTGGCGCGATCCAGCTTGATGTAGCGTGACACGCCGGTAATCGTGCCTCCGGTTCCAATACCGGAAACCAAAACGTCCACGCCACCTTCGGTGTCGTCCCAGATCTCGGGACCGGTTGTCAGGCGGTGGATCTGGGGATTCGCCGGATTCTTGAACTGCTGCAGCAAAACGTAATGGGAGGGATCGGACGCGTGAATCTCCTCGGCCTTGGCGATGGCGCCTTTCATCCCCAGGCTGCCTTCGGTGAGAACCAGTTTGGCGCCAAAGGCGGCGAGAACCTTGCGGCGCTCCAGCGACATGGTCTCCGGCATGGTCAGGGTGAGGGCGTAGCCGCGGGCGGCCGCCACAAATGCCAGCGCGATGCCGGTATTACCGCTGGTGGGCTCGATCAGTTCCTTCCCGGCGGTGAGGACACCACGTCGCTCCGCATCATCCACCATGGACGTTCCGATCCGGCACTTCACCGAATATGCCGGATTGCGGCCCTCGATCTTCGCCCAGACCGTGGCGCGGCTGTGGCCGACCAGGCGATTCAGTTTCACAAGCGGCGTTCTTCCGATGCTGAGCGAATTGTCTGCGAATCTCATCCGACTGCCTTTCTTGCTTTCAGAATCTCGAAACCCATACACCTAATACTAGATCGAGAATACCGCAGAAGCAACTGACCGCGCAAACAACAGCCTCTTTACAAATCTAGTAAAGCCTTTAACAACTTGGATTTAATCGCCAATGGCCAACCATTTTGCACCCTTGCTCTTGACAGCCATCCACCGAAACGCCCTCGGTAAAATGTGGAGTATTTAGATAGGCAATAGGGTGTTTTAAGGACTCTGTCAAAGAGGCGGAGTCACCCGGCGAAATCGGGAAGTCCGAGCCTCAGGCCGCCTTCCGGAGCTGCTTTGGGTCCGCGAGGGACTGCTTTTTGGCTTCGGCGAGGCGGCTGTGGTGGGCTGCCAGGCGAGCGATTCCGAGTTTTGAAAAATCAAATTGCGGGGGCGGGGCCTGGCAGGCTCTCCGGCCCTCAGAAGCCAGGTGTTCGTACCTTATATCTAGAACCGCGGGTAGTTTTGGCCGATGAGCATAATTGATGTGTTTGTCAACCCGGATCACGTGGCTCGCCAGCCTGTCGTGGCTGCTGTGGCCCTTTCCAGGAGAGGCACAACATTGGTCATTCCAGATGTATGGAACCGACCAAGGGTTGACTAATCCCACCATCCTGGCTTTGCACCAGGATCGGCAAGGTTTTCTTTGGGCGAGCACAGAGGGAGGCCTTTTTCGTTACGATGGAGACCGCTTTCGGCCTTTCGGTGCGGACTCCGCCGCGAAGAAGGCTAACAGCAACTCCATCTATAGCTCAGCCGACGGCAGGCTCTGGACCGGATCGAGCGCCGGCCTGTTCCGGTGGAACGGAGATGGCTTCGTGGCGGTCCCTGGGTTTGAGAGCGTCGAACTGCCAAGTGGCCAGGCGATCGGTGGCGATGCCACAAACCTATATGTAGCTTCGCTATCGGGGCTTCGCTCGATGCCCCTCGATGGCGGCGGGAAACCGCGTCTGGTTTCGCCCAAGCCGTCCTATAGCGTGTTTGTCGCGTCCGATCGAACGGTTTGGTTCAGTTGCGGGCTGGTGCTGTGCTCGCTCAAACGGGACGGTGAACAGGAATGGGCCGGCGACCGCGGCGTGACGGACGGCCCTTGGCAAAGTATCGTAGAGGATACCGCAGGGCGCCTATGGATTCGCTCCGCCGAAAAAGTGCTGGTGCGCGATTCCCGAGGGTCGCTTTTTCATGAGGTGCCAAGTCTCCGTAAGTTGGAGTCCACCCGCGGGTCGCCGCTGGTAACCAACCGTCTGGGGCAGGTTCTAATACCGCACAACGCCGGGTTGACGATTTGCGACGGCGGCGATTGCCGAAATTACGGTGCGGAGAGTGGTTTGCGGCGCGCGGAAGCGCTCACCGCGGTTGAGGACCGCGAAGGTTCGCTTTGGATTGGTTACAGTGGCCACGGCGTGGCACGCTGGCTCGGACGCGACCAATGGCGAAGCTTCGCCGAGGAAGAGGGACTTGCCAACCCATCGGTATGGCGCATCGCGCGCGACGCCGCGGGCGAGCTGTGGATCGGCACCAGCCGCGGCTTATTCCGGGGCTTCCAAAATGGCGGCCGCTGGCGGTTTCGGCCATCGGACGCCGCCGGTGAGTTATCCGTCTATGGACTGGCCGCGGAGGCCGACGGTTCGCTCTGGGTGGGAACCTTCCAGACCGGGGCAAACGGGTTGGTGCGATATTATCCCCGGACCGGCCAGCGGTTCGTTTACCCTCCCTCCCGGCCTGTCGCGGGATTCTCGATCAACGGGATCGACCGCGACGGAACCGGCACGATTTGGGTCGCCACGCCGCAGGGCGTCATGCGGCTGGTACCGGGCGCAAAGCGCCTCGATCTGGTGCCCCTACCGATCGCCGGCGCGGACGTCTCCGAGGTCAGATCCATCGGTCAAGACCTGTTCGTAGCCTGCAATAAGGGGCTCTACATTCAGCAGGGAGCGGTGCGCCGTTTGCTTACCGTAGCCGACGGGCTCAAGGACAATTCGGTCCAGTCCGTGGCAGTCGGCCCGGATGGGGCGCTGTGGATCGCCTACTTCTCGTCGGTGGGGATCACACGGATCGAACTAAACCGCGGAAATGTGCGATTGCGGCATTTGACAATCGACGACGGACTCCCCAGCAACGTCGTCTACTTCCAGTTCTTCGACGCCCGCGGCCGGCACTGGATCGGTACCGACAGCGGCGTCGCCGTGCTAGAGGGCGATCGGTGGATACGATACGACACCTCCGACGGTTTAGTCTGGAACGACTGCAACGCGCACGCGTATCTCCCCGAGGCCGACGGTACCTTCTGGGTGGGAACCAGCGCCGGCCTGGCCCGGTTTTCCCCGGCGGCGCTGCCGAAAACCGTGCTGCCGGAAACGCTGATCACCTCCGTGCTTCGTAACGATCTGCCGGTCCAGAGCACCGAATTCGATTCCTCGACCCATTCTCTGGCGCTTCGTTTCACCATGCTGTCTTACCGGAGGCGGGCGGTAAACTTCCGCTATCGAATCGGAACCGGCCCGAGCCCGTGGATCGAAACACAAACACGCGAGGTCCGCTTCGCCGAACTTCCGGCAGGGTCCCATCGCTTCGAAGTACAGGGCGAAGCCGAGCCGGGAGTATGGACTCACTCCGCGGTCCTGCAGTTTCGAATTCTTCCGCCCTGGTTCCGTACATGGCAGTGCGAGGTGGGTGAGTGCCTTGCGCTGGCCGAGCTCTTACGGCGGTGGTGGCGGCAGCGGGAGATTCGCCAACGCAGGGTTCGAGCGGCGCTCGAAGCGGCCGTGGCGGAACGGACGAGGGATTTGACCGAAGCCATGGAGCGAACTGAGCAGGCGAACCGCGCGAAGGGAGAGTTTCTGGCGAATATGAGCCACGAGATTCGCACCCCGATGAACGGCGTGATTGGCATGACCGGCTTATTGCTCGACACCGAGCTCACACCTCCGCAACGGGAATTTGCCGAGACGGTTCGCCTGTCGGGTGAAAACCTGCTCGGCATCATCAACGAAATACTGGATTATTCCAAGATCGAGGCCGGCAAGGTCAACATCGAAGCGTATCCATTCGACCTTTGCGAGGTCATCGAAGAGGTTAACGATCTGCTGGCGTCCAAAGCCGGCGATAAGGAGATCGACCTCCTCCTGGCGTATCCCGCCCAGGCGCCGCGAAGACTTATCGGAGACGCCGCGCACATTCGGCAGGTGCTCACCAATCTTGTCGGCAATGCAATCAAGTTCACGTCGAGAGGCCACGTCCTGATTTCAGTGGCTTCGACGGGCGAGGATAGCGGAAGCCTCCAGGCGCGAATCTCGGTGCGGGACACAGGTGTGGGGATTCCCCAGGAGAAGATCGGATTGCTTTTTGAAAAGTTCAGCCAAGTCGACGGATCGAATACGCGAAGATATGGCGGCACGGGGCTGGGCCTGGCCATCTGCAAAGAGCTGGTGAACCTCATGGGCGGGTCCATTGGAGTCGAGAGCCGTCTGGGTGAAGGGTCGGTTTTCTGGTTCGAACTGCCTCTGCGGCTCGATGTGCAGCCACATGCCGCTCCGGCTTCAGCAGCTGAAATCGGCGGCCTGCGGGCCTTGGTTCTGAGCGACAACGAAGTCAACCGCCGTGTGCTCGAAGAACGGATTAGCGGTTGGGGAATGCGCAACGAGAGCTTTGCCGCCAATGAGCCGGCGCTGCAATCGATGCGGGCGGCGCAGGCGGCTGGCGATCCCTATCGGTTCGTCCTTATCGATTGTCCGGTATGCGAAGGCGACGGGATTCGAATCGCGCGGGCGATTCACGCCGATCCGGCGTTCGGTGGCGGTTCGATTATTATGTTGAGCTCGATCGGGCAATGCCAGGAGATCGCCCAGAAACAGAGTGGCGTCATCGAGGTATGTCTCGGCAAACCGGTACGCCAGTCGCAACTGCTCCATGCCCTGACAAGTGCCTGGGCCAAGCGACAAGGAGGGGAGTTTTCCGCTAACCACGGGCCCAGATCGAAGGCGGCGGATTCGAGACATTCGAAACCCGCAGTCGCCGGGAAGTTCGCCGCATGTAACAGCCGGATTCTGGTTGTGGAAGACAATCCCGTCAATCAGAAGGTCCTCTGCCGGCTGTTGGAACGCCTCGGCCTGCAAACCGACGTAGCCGCCAACGGGCTGGAGGCGGTTGAGATGTTCGCATTGGCGCCTTACGGTCTGGTCCTCATGGATTGCCAGATGCCCGAGATGGATGGTTACGAAGCCACCCGTCAAATCCGGAGCCGCGAAGGCGGGACGCCGCAGGTTGCCGTGATTGCGATCACGGCCGACGCCATGGCGGGCACTCGCGAAAGGTGCGAGGAAGCGGGGATGAACGGCTATATTACGAAGCCCGTGAAAGTGGACGAACTGCACGAGGCTCTGAGCAGATGGCTGCCGCAAAAGCAATCGAGCCCACAATAATACCGGAGGGGTTAGAAGGGCCCCACTTTCGCTTAATCGCCAGCCAGGCGGGCAACTGCCGCACGGGCAAATTGACCCGCTAGTGTAGTGTCCGACAAATAACTGGACAGCCACCTCCCTTCAGACTTATGCTGGGACATGGCGTTGTCCAGCGGTCTTTCAGTTGCCGAACGGGAGCAGATCCAGCAATGGACGTCGGCCCACGGCACCCCTCAACAAGTCGCCCTGCGCTGCCGAATCGTGCTGGCCACTGCGGACGGGCAGTCCGACGTAGCCATCGCTCGGCAGTTGTCCGTCAACCGCAAGACCGTCATCCTGTGGCGCCAACGCTTCTTCGAACAGCGCTTGGACGGAATATGGGAGATTGCCCCGGGGCGCGGACGCAAACCTAACTACGACACGGACAAGATCGCTGCCATTGTGGATGCAACCCTGCAGACCAAGCCCGAAGGCATGACGCATTGGAGTTGCCGCACGATGGCCAAGAGTCA
>JBKQIF010000035.1:0-83474 GCA_052148435.1 Bryobacteraceae bacterium | reverse complement strand
CGCAGATCAGGCCGTTGTCGTAGGCGGCGTCCTGTCCCAGGCTGAAATTCATGTGGCGGGGCCGCTCATTCTGCATGACCTCACGAGCCACGTTCCAGACTTCGGCCTCCACGCAGCCGCCGCCGATGGTGCCGAGCATGGAGCCATCTTCGCGCACCAGCAGTTTGGCGCTTTCGTAGCTGGGAATAGAGCCGCGCACTTCGACGATGGTAGCTAGAGCGCACTTTTGACCGAGCGCCCGGAGGCGAACCAACTCGTCGAAAACATCCATTCCGATTGCGATTATACCGTGCGGCGGAGAAGCGGGGCCGCGTGGTCAGGTGGTGAACCCGTATGCCCCGTGGCCGCGGAACTTACTCCACTCCCTGTCCTACCTCAACTGCACCAGCCCCTGCGCTTGTGGATCGGCGGCGCTTGTCGGTTGCAGGTCCTGCTTGCCGCGCCAGCCGTCGATATACGAGATTTGGTGCACGCAGGCGACCGTACAGCGGGGGGCGCAGGCCTTGACGGTACGGTACTCGCGGCGGACGTCCTCTACGGTGTACTCGGCCAGGGGCTTAGCGGGATAGCCGCGCTGCTGCGAACAATAGTGCACCAGGCCGTCTTCGCATATATAGAGGTAGCGCGCCCCGGAGCGGCAGCGCCAATCGTTCTCTTTGCCGTGGGCGATGTTGTCCTGGAATCCGTTGATCTGGGCGTAGCTGGCCTTCTCCATCGAGCGCATGGCCGTATACACTTCGCGGTCCGCGTCGGCCAGCGGCTGCAATTGGCCGCCGCCATCGTGGATGATGCCGACAGTTGAGGTGAAGCCCAATTCCAGCGCGCGTTTACCCACCACCAGCGCGTCGTGCGGATTGTGGATGCCGCCGCCCACCACCGAGTTGATGTTGACGTGGAATTCGGCGTGCGCGGCCAGCAGTTGCAGTTTCCTGTCGAGCACCTTGAGGCTCTTCTTCGAAACCTCGTCGGGCATCACGTTGTCGATCGAAATCTGCAGGTGCTCCAGGCCGGCGCGGTTGAGCCGCTGAATGCGGTCGGCGGTGAGCAGATACCCGTTGGTGATCAGCCCGGCGATCATGCCGCGGCGGCGGACATGGGCAATGATATCGTCCAACTCCGGATGCAGCAGCGGTTCGCCGCCGCTGATGGTGACGATGTTGGTACCGAGACCGGCGAGATGGTCCAGACGCCGGCGCATCACGTCCAGCGCGACCGGCTTGGAATGATCGTCATACTCGTTGCAATAAGTACAGGACAAATTGCAGCGGCGCATGGGGATTACGTGCGCCAGAATCGGGTGGTCCCGAGAGATCAACCCGCTCGCGATCATCCGTAGCTCGCGTGCGCGGCGATAAACGCGCTTCCACAGGCGGCGCAAACGTTGGGCACGAGATCTCATCGGAAATTTCTCATTACAGCATATTCTGAGCGAATTGCGGAGCCGCTGGAAGCGAGAGGACGCTAGCCGGGGTTGAACGGTATGAGAACAGCGCCACCGGGAAAAAACGCCTCCGCGCAAAAGCGCACGGTGTGGCGCTATTTGACACCCCGTGCAGTCAGGTGATACACGTAACTTTCTACAGGAGAGCAAATGGCTGACGAGCAGAAGCCTGCAGGCTCGCCTTCCCCTGCTCCACCAGGGGCAGGGGGCGCGAATCCGAAGGCCGGAGCAGCCGCCGGCGCCAGCAAACCGGCCCCTCCTAAGCCGGCCGCGGCTGCAGCGCCGCCCAAGCCGCCCGCCACCATGGCTGCCATCCCCTGGGATAGCGATCTGGTTCGCGATTTGCGGGACAGGTTTGGGGAGCAGATCGGCGAAACCTCCTCTTATCTCGGGCAGGATTTTCTGGTGGCGAAACCGGATGCGGTGACCCCTGTT
Organism: Bryobacteraceae bacterium; assembly: GCA_052148435.1. GTDB lineage: Bacteria > Acidobacteriota > Terriglobia > Bryobacterales > Bryobacteraceae > JBEKYD01. The sequence goes on along the minus strand of JBKQIF010000035.1, from coordinate 81,598 downwards.
CTCGAATATCTGAAACTGGAAGGCGATTTCGACTATCTGGTGGATATTACGGCGGTGGATTGGCCGAAGAAGCCGGAACGCTTCGAGCTGGTATACATCTTATATAGCTTTTCGCACAATCGGCGGGTGCGGGTGAAGACCTCGATTGCCGACGGGTACCGTCCGGCCAGCGCCGTGAGCGTGCATCGCACCGCCAACTGGCTGGAGCGCGAAGTCTACGACATGTTCGGCATCGAATTCGCCGGCCACCCCGATTTACGCCGTATCCTGTTGCCCGAGGATTGGCAAGGGTTCCCGCTGCGCAAGGAGTACTCCATCCTGCAGCAGGACGAGCGTTGGGTCCAGGAGAACCTGGGGATCGAAAGCGGACAGTAAACCGACAAGGAACCGAGCATGGCGGACTCCACCTTCCTAGACTCCACCGAACTGGTCCTCAACATGGGGCCACAGCACCCCTCCACGCATGGCGTGCTGCGGGTCATCCTCAAGCTCGACGGCGAGAAGGTGCTCGGCACGGATTGCGTCATCGGATATCTGCACCGCGGGGTGGAGAAAATCGCGGAAAACCGCACCTACGCCCAGTTCAATCCGTACGTGGACCGCATGGATTACGTGGCCGCGGTCTCGAACGGGCTGGGTTACTGCCTGGCCATCGAAAAGCTGCTCAACGTGGAGGCGCCGGCCCGGGCCCAAGCGGTGCGCGTGATCCTCACCGAGCTGAACCGCATTGCGAGCCACCTGGTGTGGCTGGGAACGCATGCCCTCGATATTGGCGCCATCACCCCGGTCTTCTACTGCTTTCGCGAGCGGGAAGAGGCCCTCAAAATATTCGAAAACTATTGCGGCGCCCGGCTCACCACCCACGCCTTCCGCATCGGCGGTCTGCTCTACGAGACCTACGACGGTTTTGAGCGGGAAGTGCTGGCATTTTGCGACATGTTCCTGCCCAAGGTGGACGAGTACGAAGAGTTGCTCACCAACAACCGCATCTGGGCGGGACGCCTGCAGCGCGTGGGCGTGCTCAACGCCGACGAGTGCAAAGAGTACGGCGTGACCGGTCCGGTGCTGCGCGCCGCCGGGGTGAAATGGGACTTGCGCAAGGCGCAACCTTATTCCGGCTACGAGCAATACGAATTCGAAATCCCCACGCGCGAAAATGGCGATACCTACGACCGGTATATCGTGCGCATGGAGGAAATGCGGCAAGCGGTGCGCATCATGCGCCAGGCGGTGGAGAAACTGGCCCCCGGTCCCATCATGGCCAAGGTGCCCAAAGTCATCAAGCCGCCAGTGGGCGAAGTCTACGTTTCCATCGAAGCGCCCAAGGGCGAATTGGGATATTACGTGGTGAGCGACGGCACCACGCAGCCCTACCGGGTGCGGGTGCGGCCTCCGTCGTTCGTGAATCTGCAGGCTCTCGACCGCATGGTGGCGGGCGGGCTGGTAGCCGATGTAGTGGCCATCATCGGCACGCTGGATATCGTGCTGGGCGAGGTGGATCGGTAGCAGCTTATGGCCAACTTACTCAGGAAGATTTTCCTGGCCGACCTTTTCCAGGGATTGTGGGTCACTTTCCGCAACCAGAATCCTAAATACATTTACACCGAACAGTATCCGGCGGAGCGGCCCAAGGTGGCCGAGCGCTACCGCGGCGCCCCGCGCCTGAATAACAATCCCGACAACGACGAGACTCTGTGTATCTCGTGCAACCTTTGCGCCGTGGCCTGCCCGGAGAATCTCATCGTGGTGGGCTGGGTGCGCAATGAGCAGACCAAACGCAAGGACCTGACTACGTTTACTTACGACACCTCGCGATGCATGTTTTGCGGCCTGTGCGAGGACGCCTGCCCGGTGGACGCCCTGGAGCTGACACAGGATTTCGAGATGGCCAGCTACAACCGGGACGGACAGATCTGGGACCGGGAGATGCTGGAGCAAGGGCCCGCGCCCAAGGCCTACCGATCATGATCGATAGCGCTCTGTTTTACGCTTTCGCGCTGCTGGTGCTGGGCGGCGGGTTGCTGACCATCACCCTGCGCAACGCCGTGCATTGCGCGATTGCGCTGATCGTGTCGCTGCTGGGCGTGGCGGGCCTATATCTGCTGCAGCAGGCGGAATTTCTGTTCGCGGTCCAGATCGTGCTTTATGTGGGCGGCATCATGGTGCTGTTCCTGTTTGTCATCATGCTGGTGAACCTGGACCAGGCGGCGCACCAGCGGCAGTTCAACCGGCAATGGCTGGTGGCGGTGGCTGCGGTAGCGGCGGTGGCGGCCGAGATCGGCTACTTCCTGTGGCGCGGCAAGAGCGCTTTTCATATCGCCGAGAGCGCCATTCCAGCGGCCGCCGCGCTGGGCAATACCGAACAGATCGCCGATTCGCTTTTTTCCGAGTATCTGCTGCCGTTTGAGATTGCCTCGCTGCTGCTGCTGGTAGCCGTGATCGGATCGGTCATCATGGCCAAGAAAAGGATCTGAAGGTGCAACCCGTATCCACTATCCACTACCTGGTTCTGAGCGCGGCGCTGCTGCTGATTGGAACCGTGGGCGTGCTCACGCGCCGCAACATCGTGATCATTCTGATGTCGATCGAGTTGATTTTGAACGCCGTCAACATCAATCTGATCGCCTTCTCCCACGCTCTGCACCAGGTCAGGGGGCAGGTGTTCGCCATCTTCGTGATTACCGACGCGGTGGCGGAGGCGGCGGTGGCGCTGGGCATCCTGATCGCGCTGTTCCGCAACCGGGAAACGGTGCAGGCCGACGAAATCGATTTGTTGAAGTGGTGAAACGTTGAACTTTCTCGACCAGATCTGGCTGATCCCGCTCGTCCCGCTGGGTGGCGCGGTGCTGATGCTGCTGCTAGGCAGGCTGCTCGATCCCCAACCGGTTTCCCAAGTCGCGGTGGCCCCCGGCGTCGGGCCGGGCATGGAACCCGCGCACCAGGCTCACGCCGGCCACGGCCATCACGCCCCTTCGCCGCTGAAGTTCCTGGTGAGCCTGATTTGTCCCGGCACGGTGCTGCTGTCGTTCCTGCTCTCGGCCGCCGCGGTGTGGCAGCTTTCGAGCTTGCCGCACAAGGTGTACGAAGTCATCCAGTTTACCTGGATCCCCGGCCTGCCCTTCCACATGGCCAACGGCCACCTGGCTGTCTTTCACGTGGATTGGGGCTTCCTGCTCGATCCCCTGAGCAGCGTCATGATTCTGGTGGTCACCGGCGTCGGTTTCCTGATCCACGTGTACTCGATCGGCTACATGGCCCACGACAACGGCTATTACCGCTTTTTCGGGTATCTGAATCTGTTCGTTTTTTTCATGTTGATGCTGGTGCTGGCTAATAACTACACGCTGCTGTTCGTGGGCTGGGAAGGCGTGGGGTTGTGCAGCTACCTGCTGATCGGTTTCTACTTTCACAAGAAATCGGCCGCGGATGCGGGCAAGAAGGCGTTCGTGGTCAACCGCGTAGGCGATGCCGGTTTCATTCTGGGCATGCTGCTGATGCTGTCGGTGCTGGGCACGGTCCGTTTCACCGAAGTGAACGCGCTGCTGCGCGGCGGGCATTTCATCGCGGAAACCGCCGGCTTCGGCGTGCTCAGCGTGATGGCGCTGGCCATGTTTTTCGGCGCCACCGGCAAATCGGCGCAGATCCCCCTGTATATCTGGCTGCCGGATGCCATGGAGGGTCCCACCCCGGTTTCGGCGCTGATCCACGCGGCCACCATGGTCACGGCCGGTGTCTATATGATCGCCCGCTCCTCGGCTTTGTACGAGCTGACGCCGCATACTTCGATGATCGTCGCGGTAATAGGCGCGCTCACCGCGATTCTGGCGGCCTCCATCGCGCTGGTGCAGAACGATATCAAGCGCGTGCTGGCCTACTCGACCGTCAGCCAGCTCGGCTACATGTTTCTGGCGCTCGGGGTCGGCGCTTACTGGGTCGCGGTGTTTCACCTATTCACTCACGCATTCTTCAAAGCCCTGCTCTTCCTTGGCTCCGGCTCGGTGATTCACGCCATGAGCGGCGAGCAGGATATGCGGCGCATGGGCGGTCTCAAAGATAAGATACCGGTCACTTACTGGACCATGTGGGTGGGCTCGGTGGCCATCGCCGGCATCCCCGGTCTGGCCGGGTTCTTTTCCAAGGACGAGATTCTGTGGCAGGCTTTCCGCTCCCCCAAGGGCTCGGCCGCGCTCTACGTAATAGGCCTGGCTACCGCCGCACTGACCGCGTTTTATATGTGGCGGCTGATGAACATGACCTTCTACGGTAAGTCGCACGCGGAGCCGGAAACCGCCAGGCACATCCACGAATCGCCCTGGACCATGACCCTGCCGCTGGCCGTCCTGGCTGCCGGCAGCGTGCTGGTGGGATGGCTCGGCACGCCCAAGCTATGGATGGTTTTCGGCGACGGATTCCGCGCCTTCCCCCGTTGGCTCGATCCGGTATTCGAGTTGGCTGAAACAGGCGAGGCGGGCAACACTGCGGCCACGGAATGGTCTCTCATGTTGCTCTCCGTCGCCGTTGCGGCGGCTGGAATCGCGCTGGCCTACCTCTTCTATACCAAGCGCCCGTCGATTCCCGAGCGCATTTACGAGCGCTTCCGCGGTTTGTACAAGGTTCTCTACAACAAGTGGTACGTGGACGAGATTTACGATTTTCTGTTCGTCGACGGCATGTGCAAAGGTGGCGGCCGGGCGATGGGCGCCTTCGACCGCGAGGTCGTGGACGGCGGAGTGAACGGCGCCGGCTGGCTGACGCGATTCCTGGCGCTCCTCTCCATGTGGTGGGACCGTTGGATTGTGGATGGCGCGGTGCGCTTCACCGGTTTCTTCGTAAGAATGCTTTCCTATCCCGCAACCATGATCGAGACCGGCAGGGTGCAGGCGTATGCCCTGTTCGTGGTGGCGGGAGTGTTGGCCTTCCTGGGTTACTACGTAGTCCGATAAGAATATGGACCAGCACTTACTGACCATCGTATTAGCGACTCCCCTGGCGGGGCTGCTCGTATTACTCTTTCTGCCGGCTAAGAGTAAGTCGCTGATTCGCGTGTGGGCGAACATCGCGAGCCTGGCGGGTTTCGGCGTTTCCTTGCCCCTGGTGTGGAAGTTTCATGTGGGCGCCCCGGGCTTTCAGTTCGTCGAGCGCGCCGATTGGATTCCAACGCTGGGCGCGCATTACCTGGTCGGCATCGACGGCATCAGCCTGCTGCTGGTAATGCTCACTACCCTGATGGGCTTTGTGGCCACGCTCTGTTCCTGGTCGGCCGTGAACGACCGGCTAAAAGAATACTACGCCATGTTCCTGCTGTTGCAGACGGGCATGATCGGCGTATTCGTTTCGCTCGATTTCTTCCTGTTTTACGTTTTCTGGGAGTTGGTGCTGGTGCCGATGTACTTCATCATCGGCGTCTGGGGCGGTCCCAGAAAACTCTACGCCGCCATCAAGTTCTTCCTGTATACGCTGGCCGGCTCGGTGCTGATGCTGCTGGGCATCCTGACCCTCTACTTCCAGCACTATTCGCAGTTCGGCTTTTACACTTTCGAAATCTCCGAGCTCATGAAGCTGCAGTTTCCGCTGGGGGTGCAGCAATGGGTGTTCTGGGCGTTCTTCCTGGGGTTCGCCATCAAAGTGCCCATGTTCCCCTTCCATACCTGGCTGCCGGATGCGCACGTGGAAGCGCCCACGGCCGGCTCGGTGATTCTGGCGGCGGTGCTGTTGAAGATGGGCACCTACGGGTTTCTGCGTTTTTCCCTGCCGCTGCTGCCGCAGGCTTCGGTGGACCAGACTATCGTGCGGGTGCTGGCCGCTCTTTCCATCGTCGGCATCGTGTACGGCGCGCTGGTCAGCCTGATGCAGCAGGATTGGAAAAAGCTGGTGGCGTATTCCTCGGTCAGCCACCTGGGCTTCTGCACCTTGGGAATTTTCTCGCTGAACCCCAACGGCATCGCCGGCAGCGTGCTGCAGCAGATCAACCATGGCATTTCCACCGGCATGCTCTTCCTCGTGATCGGCGTGATTTACGAGCGCCGGCACACCCGCGAAATCGCCGAGTACGGCGGCCTGGCGCACGTGATGCCGCGCTTCGCCAAGATTTTCGCCTTCGCCATGCTGAGTTCCGCCGGTTTGCCGCTGCTCAATGGATTTGTGGGCGAGTTTACGATTCTCCAGGGCGCGTTTGAGGCCAACCGTATTTGGGCGGTCTTCGCCGTGACCGGAGTCATTCTGGGCGCGGCCTACCTGCTCTGGCTTTACCAACGCACCATGCTGGGCCAGGTGACGAACCCGAAGAACCTGCGCTTGCCCGACCTGAACTTTCGGGAATGCGCGGTATTTGCCCCGCTGATCGTCTGGGCCGTCTGGATCGGCGTCTATCCGAAGCCTTATTTCGATGTGCTGCGGCAGCCGGTGGCGGAAATCGTGGAACGGGTCAAGCCGGGGTATTTTGAACCTGCCGTGGCGCGCGGTGGGACAGACGATCGTTTTCTGTCGTCTGTCAGTCTTTCACCACCGGGCAGCGTGACAGACGACAAACTGCGATCGTCTGTCCCACCTGGCCATGCAAGCACCACGGGAGGTGCCCGATGAACGCCTTCTACACCGCGACCGATCATTTCGCCATCCTCCCGGCCATCATGCTGGCGTTGTTCGGCTGCTCCATTCTGCTGTTCGACGCCTTCGACGCCGTCTTCTTCGGCGGCGCGCGGCAGCGCCGCTGGCTGCTGCTGTTCGTGGTGATGGGCGAAATCGGCGCCGGCATCGGGCTGCTCCGGCAGCATTTGTACCTTGCCGCCGGCGGGCCCGGCTCCGCCCTGGACGGTTTTCACGGCGCCATCCTGGTGAACCACTTCAGCATCTTCTTCAACTGGATTTTCCTCGTCGCCGCGCTGATCGTCGCCGTGGTCTCTTATCAATACCTGGAAATCGCCGGCGAGCACCACGGCGAATACTACAGCCTGATTCTGTTCGCCCAGTGCGGCATGTACTTTCTGGCCGCCGGCACGGACCTGATCACGTTGTTCATCGGCCTGGAGCTGATGGCCCTGAGCTTCTACATCATGGTGGGTTTTCTGCGCACCGAGCAGCGATCCAACGAGGCCGCCATCAAGTATCTGCTGCTGGGCGCCTTTTCCACCGGCTTTCTGGCGTACGGCTTCTCCGTGCTCTACGGCATCGCCGGCTCGACCAAGCTGGCCGATATCGCCGCCGCCATCGGCGAGCGCTCGCCCTGGGACCCGGTGGTAATCCTGGCCCTGGTGACCACCTCGGTCGGCCTGCTGTTCAAAATTTCCGCCGTGCCCTTCCACATGTGGGCGCCGGACGCTTACGAGGGCGCGCCCACCACCGTGACGGCCTATCTTTCGGTGGCCTCGACAGCCGCGTCCATCGCGTTTCTGCTGCGCATTTTCCTGGGCCCGCTGGTGAGCGCGCGCGAAGCCTGGGAACCGCTGCTCGCCGTGGTAGCCGTGGCGACGCTGACGCTGGGAAACCTGGCCGCCATCAACCAGACCAACGTCAAGCGCCTGCTGGCCTACAGTTCCATCTCCCACGCCGGTTATATGCTGCTCGGCCTGGTAGCCGGCAACGATACCGGCATCAAGGGCATCCTGGTCTATATTCTGGTCTATACCTTCATGAACCTGGGCGCGTTCATCGTGGTGATTGCGCTGCGCCGGCAGAATATTATCGGCGAAGACCTGGACGATTTCGCCGGACTGATGCACAAGAGCCCCGGCTATGCCGTGCTGATGCTGGTGTTTCTGCTCTCGCTGGCCGGCATCCCGCCCACCGCCGGTTTCCTGGGCAAGTATTATATCTTCCTGGCGCTGATCGAGACCGGCCATTACGGGCTGGCGGTGATCGGCGTACTCTACGCGGCCGTGGCCATTTATTACTACTTCAAGATCGTGCGCAGCATGTTCATGCGCGATGAGGAACAGAAAGCGCCCCTGGCCACCTCCGCCGGCGTGCGCCTGGCGGTGGCCGTGGCCGGCGCGCTGACCCTGGGAATCGGCATTTATCCCGAGCCGTTTCTGCGGTTCGCGCAGGGGACCCTGATGCGATGAAGATGCTCCGGTAAAACTATGGAAGCCATTTTGAACAATCCGCTCTTCATCCCGCTGGTGCTGACGGTGGTGATCATTGGCATGGTTCCGCTGGTCGCCGGCTACCTCACCCTGGTGGAGCGTAAGGTGCTCGCCGATTTTCAGGTGCGCCTCGGCCCCATGCGGGTCGGGCCGCACGGCCTGCTGCAGCCTCTTGCCGACGCGCTCAAGCTTTTCATCAAGGAAGACATCATCCCCACGGATGCGGACCGCGCCCTGTTCTGGTTCGCTCCCGTGATTTCCACTTTGACCGCTCTGACCGGCTTTGCGGTCCTGCCCTTCACGAGCAAGCTGTACATTGCGGACGTCAACGTCGGCCTGCTGGTGATCTCGGCCACGTCTTCGGTGGGTATTCTCGGCATCATTCTGGGCGGATGGGCGTCCAACAGCCACTACTCGCTGCTGGGCGCGCTGCGCAGCGCGGCGCAGTTGGTCAGTTACGAAGTGGCGCTGGCCTTCGCCCTGCTTTCGGCCGTCATGGTTTCCGGCACCTTGAGCATGCAGGGCATCGTGAAGGCGCAGCTCGCGCACGGCGTGTGGGGCGTGTTCGCCAATTACGGTTTCATGATCGTGCCCTTTGCGGTGTACCTGATCGCCGCCACGGCGGAGACTAATCGCGCGCCTTTCGATCTGCCGGAGGCGGAATCGGAGCTGGTGGCCGGATTCCATACCGAATACAGCGGCTTTCGCTGGGCGCTCTATTTTCTGGCCGAGTACTGCAACATGTTAGTCGTTTGCTCGGTGGCCGTAACCCTGTTTTGGGGCGGCTGGCTGCGCCCATTCCCAAGCGTGGCCTGGCTCGATGTACCGCTCAACTTCGTTTTCCCGCTGGTTTTTTTCGCCGGCTCCGGACTGGCGTGCCTCACGTTGGTCAAGCGCCTGAGAGACACCAGCCAGAAAGTGGTGCTGGTGGTGGTGGCCCTCGGCCTGATCCTGACCGGCGCGCTGCTGGCCGTGCCTGTAGTCAACCATCTTTTCGCCGGCCTGTTCTGGTTCCTGTTGAAGGTCTCGGCGATCATCTACGTGCTCGTCTGGTTTCGCGGCACTTTCCCCCGCTTCCGCTATGACCAGCTCATGAACATCGGCTGGAAAATCGCGATTCCCGTAGGCATGGGCGCGGTGATGATCAACGCGGTGCTGGGCATGGTGGGAAAGTAGCTGCGAGGCATATCGTCATCCTCGGGCCGCTCGGGCTCCTTTCTTGCTGCGTTTACCCGCGTCGGACAATACCAGGCGTAGCAGCGGCAAGGGCTCGGTGGGGAAGCCCATCCGTGCGGTTATGGTTTGCACAAATTCCCGAAGATAGGGCCAAACCGCCAGAACCGCATGGCCTTTCCGGAAGGCCTCGACTTCGGCTTCGGCTGGGGGCTTCGCCTGATCTGCGAATCGGTAGCGTGCTAGAAAGGTCGCGTTGATGTGGAACGTCAACGCTCCATCGCAGCGCACCCGAAGCGTGACTGCGAAATCCACCCCGGTTGAGCCACTGCCCTCCACTTCAGACTCGACCTCCGCGTCAAGTCGGACTGGTTCGACAGCTCCGACCGGCGGGCCTGCGCCCTCGGCTTCCGACCTGTAAAGCGAAATATCCTGCAATTGCGCCTTCGCTTGCAGGGCTGCGGCGCGCTCTATCTCCCGTTTTGTCAATGCAATCGTGAAATCCATACCATCAAGCCGCCATCAGTTGTAGAGCGGATACTGCCGGCATGTTTGGCCAGGAGAAAACCGGCCGAACGCTGCTCATCGCCGTGAACGAGCAAAGCGGAACGTGCGCGGCGGACCGCTTTATTCCTGCCACGCCCAATCGGGCTCCGAGCGCCTCCAGAACCGCAGCCAGGGTTTGGACACTCGGGTTGCCCTTCTCGGAGAGTGCCCGATACAGGCTCTCGCGATTCAAGCCGGAGCGCGCGGCAACCGTAGCGATCCCTCCCTGCGCCAGTGTGACGTTGCGCAGCGCGATCAAAAAGATTCTCGGGTCCTGCTCGTCAAGCGCCGCGTTCAGATAAGCGAGCGCCCGCGCCTCGTCCTTTAGCATGTCCTTCAGAAGATCGTCGTATAGTGCACTTCTAGGCATCTGGCCTCCTCCGGTAATCCGTGAAGTATTCTCTGGCGCGGCGAATGTCCCTTCGTTGGGTGCTTTTGTCCCCACCGCAAACCCGGTACCCTGGACCGATATCGATGCGCAGTTCGGATAGTCCCTTTCCCAGGGATCGAGCATCTCCAAAATTGCCCAAGCGCAGCCGGTCCAGGCGCGTCTGCACTCGCGCCGCGGCGTCGGGGTTTCGATCCGACAACAACCACAGCCACTCCGCAAATGGACGTTTTCCATTGGCCGCCTCGTAGTGCCGTAGCAAGTACTCGTCTGCCGGCATTCGAGTCCATTGTAGCTTATCGGCCACAATGCCGCAAACCTCGCGCGCCGGCGCTCCGGGAGGCCCGTCCTCTCCAGGAACATCCCGCCTCCCGACCTCGTGCGGCCACGGCGTTAGAATGACCTTTCCCCATGCGTATCTCGACCGATCTGACGCCCGCCGCGCTGCACGGCAAACTCCATCGCCTGTTCGAACTCTCGGCCGCCAAAATTCATTCGCTCGACCAAACCTGGACGCCCGAACAGGGATCGCCGGTCTGCACCGTCGAAGGCCGCTACTCGAGCCGCGGCTGGACCGAATGGACGCAGGGGTTCCAGTTCGGCGCGCCGATTCTGCAGTTCGACGCCACCGGCGAGCGCGCATTCCTGGAGGCCGGCCGGGCGCGCACGGTCTTGTACATGGCGCCGCACGTATCGCACACCGGCGTCCACGATCACGGCTTCAACAATCTCAGCACCTACGGCAACCTGCTGCGGCTGATGGCGGAAGGGCGGATTGAAGACAATCCGTGGGAACGGCGGTTTTACGAGCTGGCGCTCAAGATCTCGGGTGCCATACAGGCCGCGCGCTGGTCCCCGACGGCCGATGGCGGCGGCTATATCTACTCTTTCAACGGGCCGCATTCGCTGTTTGTCGATACCATCCGCTCGCTGCGCATTCTGGCGGTGGCCCACCGGCTGGGCCACGCCCTGATGGGCGAAAACGACCGCCGGATTTCCCTGCTCGACCGCCTGATGGACCACGCCCGCTCGACCGCCCGCTACTCGGTCTTCTACGGCGAAGGGCGCGACGTCTACGACGTGCGGGGCCGCGTAGCCCACGAGGCCATCTTCAATCCCAACGACGGCAGTTTTCGCTGCCCCAATTCGCAGCAAGGCTACTCGCCCTTTACCACCTGGACGCGTGGCCTGGCCTGGGCCATGTGCGGTTTCGCCGAGCAGCTCGAATTCTTCTCGATCCTCGACGGCGCTCCCGCCGAATTCGTGGAGATGATGGAGAAGGCCGCCCGCGCCACCTGCGATTTCTACATCGACAACACCGCCGCCGACGGCATTCCCTACTGGGACACCGGCGCGCCCGGCCTGGTCGAACTCGGCGACTGGCGCGCGCGCCCGGCCGACCCTTTCAACCCGCACGAACCGGCGGATAGCTCCGCCGCCGCCATCGCCGCGCAGGGGTTGTTGCGGCTGGGCCGGTACCTGGGCCTTTCGCGTTATACCGACGCCGGGTTGACCGTCTGCTCGGCCTTATTCGACGACCCCTACCTGAGCGCGAGCCCGTCGCACCAGGGCCTGATTCTGCACTCGGTCTATCACCGCCCCAACGGCTGGGACGGCGGCCCGGGCGAATCCTCGATGTGGGGCGACTACCATGCCCGCGAGCTGGGGCTCTACCTGCTGCGCCTGGCCGAAGAGAAACCGTACCTCAAATTCTGGGCTTGAGACCAGGCTATCCCGATTCCGGCAGGGCCGCGGCCGCGCTTGCCGGCGCCGGCGGAATCGCGTCGGCAGGTTGGACAGCGCCCCGGCGGCTCTTCCACTGGAGCCATGCCACCGAGAGCGCCACCATCAGCGCCATCACCGCCGAGGTAGCCAGCGTAGCTTCCGGAATGTTCATGGTCCGCTTGAACGGTTTAGCCAGCGCACCGTAGACCAGCACCACATGCACCCAATAAACCATCAGCGAATTCCTGCCCAACGCGACCACCCAGCTCCAGCCGGCGCGCGTCCAGTACTCGGTCCATAAGTAGGATGCCGGCATCAGCACCAGCGTCATCCCGAGGCGAATCAGGACCAGGGCCGGGCTATCGGACCAGAAACTGGACTTTGCGTAGATCGAATACGGCAGGTTGGCAAAATACTGTCCGCCAAACACCAGGCCGAAGCCGGCCAGTACCGACCATTGCATGAGCCGCTCCATTCGCTGTTCGGCGGTCTGTTTCACCACCGCTCCCGCCGCCAGCCCGAAACCCAGGTACGCCGCGCACGGGAAGAACGGAAAATGCCCGCGCCCGGGTATGGGCACCATGTATTCGCGCAGCAGGACCGGCGCACCATCCCAGTTGAGGTTAGCCAGAACGGGCGAAACCAGCGCAATCGCCATCGCGCCCATGGCGGCCACGCGTGCCCGGTTGGCCCGTTCCACCCCGGCCACGGCCGCGAAGAATGCCATGGCCACGCCCATGCAATTCAGAATGTCAACCTTGAAGATCTCGTGCCAATTGCCTCCGGGAAAGCTCCCCAGCCAATTGGTGATGCGGAAGGCAAAGGCGATGGCCAGAATGTAACCGGCGCGGTGGAGCGCCAGCCGCCAGCGCCGCAACGGGTTCGCTTCGCGCCGATCCAGCCCGTCCATCTGGAAGGCGCTGGTCATGCCCGCCATGAATAAGAACAGCGGGGCCGCCATGCCGCCCACGAACTGCGACAGAACGTACGGGCCGCCGTCCCGCAGGCCCAAACGGGTTAGGGAATTGAAGGTATGGCACTCGATCATGACGATCACGGCCACGCCCCGCATCCAATCCAGAAAAGGAAATCGCTTCAAGGAAGATTCCGCCCGCCGCTCAGTCGGCGTCGCTATGGTGCAATTTAGCACGAAAACGGGCCGGAGCCGTCGGGTGGCCGAGCGCTTTAGGGAGTAGGCGCTCCATCGTCGGGTACAATGATGGTTCTTCTCGAAAAATAGGAGGTCCGCCTTGTACAGCATGAGTAACCTGAAAAAACTCAAGATTCTGGATGCGAACGCTACGGCCGCGATGCGAGCTTTCTGGGCCTTTGACAAAGCCGCCATGGCCGACGGAGCGATCCCTGTCAAGTACAAAGAACTGATGGCGCTCGCCGTCGCGTTCACAACGCAATGCCCCTACTGCATCGAGGTCCACTCAGGCAAAGCGCGGCAGGCCGGCGCAACCGATCCTGAGATCGCCGAAGTGGTGACAATCGCTGCAGCGCTTCGGGCGGGCGCAGCCATCACTCACGGCACCCATGCATTCCCGGGAGGACAAAACCAGGGACAGTAGCCCCTGCGCCAGATTCTTGGGGCAGCTTGGGGGCGGGATGCTTCCATTGGCTTCCAGCGATAGATCCGGCGAAAGGCCGATCGATGAAGTCCCATCAAACTGATCGGACTTTTTTCGTTCACAGCCTTTTTTTGCTGAAAGCAAGCCACTTACGATATCCCCCTGAACCCTCTGTTCTATCCTGGTGGCGGGATTCCGATGTCGCCGCAACGCATTCTTGGTCCGCCGAATGCCGGCTTCGCTTTTAACGCGCCTGGCGATCGCCGACCCTGTGTCGCGCCCGCATCTCCGCCAAACGAACCCAACAAGTCATTGAAAACAAAAGAACCGCAAAATAAACCGAACCCAAGTGAACCCGGAACGAACCGAAGACCGGCCCTCGAACACTGCTGCGGACGTCCAGACTACGCCCTTCCCCGACCGGTTGCTAAAATTGGCGCTCCATGGTCTTGATCCTGCTCCTGCCGCTGGCGTTTGCCGCCTTGTTTCTGGCGGTGGAAAGCGAAGGTTGGCGGGACCGTTTTCTGCGCGCGGCGGTGATGTTCGGCGCGGCGGCCTGGGCCATGGTGGAGCTGCTGAGCCTAGCCGGCGCGGTCACGCGCCTGTCCCTGGCCGCGGCGTGGGCGCTGGTCACGATTGCCGCCTTCCTGCGCCGCCGCCCCGTCACCCTCCCCCGCCTGAAACCGGACCCGGTCGTAATCGTATGCCTGGCCGGATGCGTCACCGTGGCCGTATTCACCGGCCTCGTGGCGCTGCTCAGCCCGCCCAACAGCACCGACGCCATGGCCTACCACTTACCGCGCGTGGTCTATTGGGCGGAACAATCCAGCGTAGGCTTTTTTCCCACCCCCTTCCTGAACCAGATCATGCTGCAGCCCATGGCCGAGTACCTGATGCTGCACGCGTATTTGCTGGCCGGCGGCGATTGGTTCGTCAACCTGGTGCAATGGTCCGCATCGTTGGGCGCGATAGCGGGCGTCTCGCTGGTGGCCCGCGAGCTGGGCGCCGGCGGCCGCGGCCAGGCGCTGGCGGCGCTGGTTTCGGCCACCCTCCCGGCGGGCATCCTGGCTTCTTCGGGCGCCAAGAACGATCTGGTTTGCGCCCTATGGCTGGTGGCGGCGATTTATTTCGCCAGCCGCACCGGCGCCGCGCGCTGGAAATGGGACGCCGTCTGCCTCGGCTGCGCCATAGGGCTGGCGCTCGATACCAAGGCCACGGCCTACCTGTTTACGCCCGCCCTGGTAGCCGTGGCATGGTGGGCGGGCGCGCGGGCCGGTGCGCGCGCCATGCCGCGGGTGTGGCGCAACATGCGGGACTGGCGTCCGCCCCACGTGCTGGTTTGCCCCGCCATCGCCCTGGCCTGCGCCCTCTCGATCGACGCCCCGCTCTTCGTGCGCAACTACCGCTTGAGCGGCTGGCCGCTGGGGTTCGATTCCGCCTATGGCGACGGCGCTTTCCGCTGGCGCAACGATAAGCTGGGTTGGAAACCGCTGGTCTCCGGCGCCCTGCGTAATCTCTCCGAGCAGCTCGGCGCGCGCAGTCAACGCTGGAATCAGGGCGTCTACGGCTTCGTCGTCGCAGTGCACAAAAAGCTGCACATCGATTGGAACGATCCCGCCACCACCTGGCCATGGGCCGAATTCGCTCCGCCGCTCAATGCCAATCATGAAGCCAACGCGCCCAACCGCTGGCAATTGCTGCTGCTCGCAGTGGCCGTGCTGGCCGCCATTCGGAGGCGCAATGCGGCGTGGCTTTGGTACACCGCGGCGCTGGCATTCGGATTCCTCGCCTTCTGCGAGTATTTGAAGTGGCAACCCTTTCTGGCGCGCCTGTTCTTGCCGTTGCTGGTGGCCTCGGCGCCGCTGATGGGTGCGGCATTCGGGCGCTGGCGGGCGCCGGTGTCGATCCTTCTGGCGCTGTTTCTGCTCAACAACGCGCGGCCGGCGCTGTTCGAAAACTGGGTGCGCCCGTGGAGCGGCCCTGCGAGCGTCCTCCACGCCAATCGCGACCAGGAGTACTTCGCCGATATGGGTTCCTGGAACAACGCGCCGTCGTTCTTCGGCGCGGTCTCGCTTCTCGATCGCTCCCGCTGCGGGGTGGTGGGCATCGACATCTCGAACCTCACCCTCGAGTATCCGCTGCAGGCCCTGTTACGCGAGCGCAACCCCGCAGTGCGTTTCCTCCACACCGGCGTGTCCAACCTCACCCGCCGATACGCGCCTCCGGTACCGGACGTTCCCTGCGCCGTGGTTTGCCTGGACTGCGCCGGTGACGCCAAACGCCTGAGCTTATACCAGGGCTTTCCCAGGAGCACCATGATCGGGCGGTTTGTGGTGTTTCAGCGCTGAGTGGGCGGTGCGCGCTAACGGGTGTTGGGGATGCAGGAAACCGCGACGAGTCTCGGCTATCTGCTTGATTCGAAGCGGGGACGGCGGTGCCTTAGGAGTTGGAAGGGCGCCCTTGATAATAACCGTTGACATCACACCCGAGGTTCAGGCCGCTGCGCGCCAGGCCGCCGCCTACGGTCGCGCGGTGGAGGTGCATGCTGCCAGTCTGCTTGAAGATGCTGTCCATCTTCCGCTCACGCACTCGCCGCAGGACCAGACTGCGCGGCCCAAGCGCCAGAGGCCCCCCGGCAGAAAGAGCCTGGCGCAGTTGTTTGCCGAATCTCCGTTCAAGGGTCTTGACCTCGATCTCGAGAGGGCCCTTCCACGGAGCTACACCTGCCGACGCGGCACGCAAGAGTGCGCGCGCCACGAAAAGCCACTTACTGCTTCACCAGCGGCGCGATAATCGCCGCCAGTAGATCCGGCTTACTCTCGTCGCGCACTAAGTGAGGGTAGCGCTCGCCGCCGTGGTAATCGACGCGATGAGTTTGGTAGTATTCTCCGTTCTTGACAAGCAGCTCGATCGCCGGCCCTCCATGGGCCGCACGCTTCAGCGCGTCCCGCAGCACGCCGGAGGAATACTGGCGGTTATTCACGGCAATCAGCTTCACCCCGGGAATAATGCCGGCCTGTTGCACCGCGCCGCCGAAGACCACGTCGATCACGCTGCTGTCGTCGTCGCGAACTCTAAAGCCTAGCGAAAAAGTGAAGTCCGACTGCTTGGAGGCGTCTTCCATCGACCTCAAAAAGTCCGAGCGCACGTCGTCGTACACCAGCTTCCAGCCGGCCGATGCGACTGCCTCCACCGGCGTCGCCGCCGCGACGGATTTGAGGCGCTGATTCAGAAACGCGGCCCAGTCGAAAGGCGCCACGCCGTTGAGCCCGGCCACAATGTCGTCGAAGTCGTAGGTCTTCATCGCGGGCGGCGTGGAGGGAGCGCCATGGAAGGCGCGGCAAAAATCGTCGAGCGATTTCTTGCCGCCCGTCAACGCGCGGATGCGGGCGTCCACGTCGAGCCACAGCATTTCGCCCTCGGGATAATAGTCCACCCCGCGGCGGTAATCGATATAGTCGTCGTTCGAAAAATAATAAAGCTGAGCGGCGATGGCCGTATCTTCCAAAGGACGCCACTTGCGGCCCGACTCGGAGTCGAGCGTTGCGGCCGTAATCGCCAGAGCCTCGCGATATTCGTCCGCCTTCTGCAAGCCCGCGCGCGGCGTCAGAATGGCGCCGAGATATTCGGTCAGCCCTTCGTAGACCCACAGCAGGTCGCCCTTCATGGGAGTATCGTAGCCGCCATCGCGACCGCCGCTGGTCAATCCCGCCGGCCGGCGGTATTTGCCGTTCCAGGAATGCACGAATTCGTGCGGCAGCAGCGACGCGTCCACCACCCGTTGCCCTTCGTCGGTCACAGTCCGCTCGCCCACCCGGTCGTCGCTCGATTCGTGGTGCTCCAGGCCGAAATGAGCCACGTGGTCGCTCAGGCTGTAAAGGAAATGATAGGAGCGGTAGTGGTGCGCGCCGAACAGCGCGTTGGCTTCCACCGTCAGGGCGCGGTAGTGCGCGATCTGGTCGTTGCCCATATCGATGGCTTTTTCGCTGTCGCCCACCAGGTGCAGGAAGTGCGGTGCCCCGCCCGCGTTCCCCAGCTCGATGGTGCGGTAATACAATCCGGCGGAAAGCGGCGAATCGATCAACGTGGTGAGCGGCACGGTCTCGAATTCAATTTCGCCGCCGTTCTGGCGGCGCACCGGCAGGGCCGTGCCGAATTTCCAGCCTTCCGGCAGCCGCAGCGTCGCCTGGTAGGGAAGACGATCCGCGTCGGCGCCTTGGGGATAGAGAACGAACTGATTCCAGTTCAGCACCGCCAGCTCCGTGGTGGTGGAGCTGCCCGACGAGAGCTGGCCCTCCGGCGGCGCCAGAAAATCGAACGTAATATCCAGTTCGCCCGCGCCCCGCGGCGCTTCCACGTGGAAGGCGTACATGTCGACGGAATCGCGCCGCCAAGGTACGCTGTGGCCCTCCGCCTGGATGGTCAGGCCGGCGAGCTGAACCACCGGCCCATCCGGCGCGTGGTCGCCCGGAATCCACTGCGGGTAGAGCAGGGTGGTCGGCCCGCCGTCGACCGGCAAGTGAAGCTCGACGTGAAACACGCGCCGCGGCGCGTCGGTGGCGTCCACGCGCAGGCGAATCGGCGTTTGCGCCCAAACAGGCGCGGTAAAAAGCAAAACCAATAGGGCTCGACGCATTTTTTTCGATTGTAACGTCGTTTGCCCCAGTCGGATCGCCCCGGCCGCCCGTCGAGCCGGCAGGTCTATACTTGCCTCTATGACGCATCGCCGCAAATTCCTGGAATCCATCTCCGCTTCCGCTCTGGCCGCATCCTGGTTTCGGGGCGCGGCCCTCGCCCGCCCGCTGCCCGCTCCGGACGACGCCGCCTACTGGGACAAAGTGCGCGGCCAGTTCATGCTGGCCCGCGACAAGGTCTTCTTCAACAACGGCACCATCGGCGCCACGCCGCGCGTGGTGTTTGAAAAAACCGTGGACCATCTCCGCAAAATGGCCGTGGACATCGCCGATTGGGATTATCGCGGCGACAACTGGATCGCGGGCTACGGCGATCCCGCTTCCCTGCGCGGCAAACTGGCCGGCTTGCTGAACGCCGGCGAAAAGGAAGTCGCGCTCACCGAAAATGTCACCTGCTCGAACAGTTACGTGGCCGACGGCATCGAGCTCGAAAAGAGAGCCGAAATCGTCATGAGCGACCAGGAACACCCCGGCGGCGAAGGGCCCTGGCTCACCGCGGCCAAGCGCCACGGCGGCGCCGTCACCCGCGTCAAGCTGCCCAAGCCCGCACATACCCCCGGCGAACTGGTCTCGCTGGTCATCGCCGCCTTCACTCCCCGAACCCGCGTGCTGTTTCTTTCCCACGTCATTACCGGCTCGGGCGCCATCGTGCCGGTCAAAGAGATCTGTGCCGAAGCGCGCTCCCGCGGCATTTTCACCGTCATCGACGGCGCCCAGGCATTCGGCCACATCCCGGTGGACGTGAAGGACATCGGCTGCGACGCCTACGTCGGCTGTCTGCACAAGTGGATTCTGGCGCCGGCCGGCAACGGCTTCCTGTTCCTGCGTCAGGACAAGGCGCCCGCGGTTTGGACCACTCTTCCCAGCTCCAATTGGGACAACCACGGCGACGACGGCTATCGCCTCTCGCAGCGCGGCACCGGCAGCCTGTCCCTGCTGGTGGGCGCGGAAGCCGCCGTCGACTTTCATCTAGAGCTCGGCCACGAGCGCGTGCTGGCCCGCGTCAAGTACCTGGGCGACCGCTTGCGCGCCGGACTGCGCGAAATGACGAAGGTGAAAATTTACTCGCCCGAAGACAACGCCATGTGCGCAGGCATCACCGTCTACGCCGTCGATGGCGTCACCGGCGACCAACTCCAGGATGAAATGTGGAACCGGGCCCGCCTCCGCCCCCGCTCGAGTGGCCCCGGCGTGCGCCACTCGACCCACATCTTCAACAGCCCCGCCGAAGTGGACAAAGCGCTGGAAGTAGTGCACGCCCTGGCGCGGGGGTAGAGACCTTTGGCCAAACGCTCC
Organism: Bryobacteraceae bacterium; assembly: GCA_052148435.1. Classification (GTDB taxonomy): domain Bacteria; phylum Acidobacteriota; class Terriglobia; order Bryobacterales; family Bryobacteraceae; genus JBEKYD01. The sequence goes on along the minus strand of JBKQIF010000035.1, from coordinate 62,121 downwards.
GTGGGATGACAACGCTGGCTCCCGCCGGGATTCGCAGTCCGTTGGGGGTCCAGCCGCAGGTACCGCTAGCGATTGGCTGCGCAGACCGCTGCCGGCACGCCCGGAACCTGCCCGTTATACGCCTGGCAAAGTGCCTGCGCGCGCTGCCGGTCCAACGCCGTCTTTCGAGGATCCGCTACCCTTCGCGGCACCGGCGGTTTCGCCATCCGCGTCACCGCAACGGACGCCACGCGCTTCACCGCCTGGCTGTTCATCACCTCCTGAGTCTTCTTGAGCTGGGACAGAACCTGCGTCTGCTTGGCAGCCGGGAGTCCTGTCACGAGCGACCGCACCGCTTCTTCAGGACCGTCGGTTTCTCGCTCGATCGTGGCCGCTGCCGGCGTCCTTGCCCGCTCTGTCAGGACCGCATTCGTAGCCGGGCCCCTGCCCGCCGGCACCGTCCACGACAAATGGATCTGTCCGTGCGCCAGCGTACCCGTTTCCGAGGGTCCGAGATCGAATGTCACCAGCGCCCCTCCTGGCTGCGCCGTCACCGCCACGCCATTGTTGTTGTTGGCGTAAAGCTCGCTGGTGTCGGCATTTACATTGGTCGCGCCCGCCTTCGGCAGGAAGAAGCTCAGCGTGGTAGTGGGCAGGCTCATGCCGTCCTGCGAGCAGAACCCCTCGTCGCCCCAGTTGCGCGCCAGTAGTGCCCATGTGCTCTCGGCCGGGCTGTCGCTGAGCAGAATCGCCATCCCATACACCGGATGCAGTTCGCTGTAGCCGCCGTGCTCTGAATCCAGACCCATCAGTCCGATCACGATCGCCCGGTGATTGTCGACCATCCCGCCCGGCGCACCGCCCGGGTTTCCACCATTGGCGTCCACCGCCTTGTGAAACTGGTCCCACCACCCGCGATCGATGTTATCCACGGTCTCGTCCGAATCGAACTCCAGGCCGATGGTTCCCGCCGGGTTACCCGCCGTACTCACCGCGGTAAGCCCCGTCTGGCTGTCCGGAGTGAGGGAGAAGTTGTAGTCGTCGTCGTCCCCCTGCGTCCAGTCCTTATGGTCCATCCATGTGAGGGTGCCCGCGTACGTCGCTGCGAGCCAGTTCAGGTGTCCGTCCAGGTGCCCTGACTGCGCTTTATCCCGGCACAAAATCGCATTGAACCCGTCCGGCGGATTCACGCTCGGACTCTGCGTCGTGCACGGCGGTGATCCCAGGCCCACTCCTTTGCTCGAGTCGGAGGGATCCAGATAAGGAAAGCCCGCACAGACGATTCTCGGATCCGGGTGTACGCCTTTGCCCGTCTCCCCGCCCCAGCGTGGGTTCAGCGGCATATCGTTCGCATCGACCGCCTGCCACACCAGGTCGAATGGCGCCGCCGCCGTTGTGACTGTACCCCCGCCATGATCGATCCGCACCGTGACCCAGGCCGCACCGACATTCTTGCACTGGTCCCCCGTGCCGTCGTCGTGGCCTCCGTAGCCGTTGTCGCCGTAATTATCGTCTTCATACCCCAACACCAGGAACGCTGTCGATGGGTCGATATTCGCGGGAACCTGCTGCGATTTTCCCACCACTCCCTGGATCCGCACCAAGCTCCCTCCCGTAATTCCCGGCAGCAGGATCAGCCCATGATACAGGCGGTCCGAATTAGGCCCTTGCGGATCGACGTAGAGTTTCCACGTCTTCCCGCTTCCGCCCGTCTGTACGCATCCTCCGGCCTGTACCTGGACGTTGTCCCCCGGCCGAAACGCGATTGTCCGATATTCGGTTTTCGGCTGCGTCACGGTTGGCTGGTCAATGCGGCAATTGGTGATGCTACCCGATGTGCTGCATTTGATTTGTGGCTGTGCCGTAGCGGTACTTACAGCCCACAGCAAGCAAAGAAAGACGCTGATTCGCATTTATTCCCCCCTTATTTCCCCCGAGGTAGTCCATCGCGAACCTCAGGCGATGTTAGTCAGAAATACACCGAGGCAGCGGCGAAAATGGACAGAGCCGTACTTGCCCACCGCGGGGCAAAGCTTCGACCAAGAAAGCCGCGCCCATGACTTGTCAGTTACAGCGACTGCCGCGCGCGACGGTATAGAAATGTACAGACTAACCGACTTCGTCTCGCCCCCCTTAATAGCGTACGAATATGTCGGCGATCACCCAGTGAGAAAAGCCCCTCGATTATAAGGGGAGCTTGGGTCGGGGTCAAGCCCAATATCTTTCCCGGACGTGCTATCATCGGCCCAACCGATATCCATGAGGTTCTCTGCAGGACTGGTTCTTGCGGCGGCTGGGGCGCTGGCCTTGTCCGCTGCCACGCTCTCCGACGTCGAAAGCCGTGTTACCGCAGCCATCGATTCCAACCTCGCGGAATCGAGTGCGTTGCTCGAAAAACTGGTCGACATCAATAGCGGCACGCTGAATCCGGCCGGCGTGCGGCGCGTGGCCGACGAGCTCTCGCCGCGCTTCGCGGCGCTCGGCTTCACCGTCCGCTGGATCCCCATGGACGAGGTCCATCGCGCCGGCCACCTGGTGGCCCAACGCAAGGGAGATCGCGGCAAGCGCGTGCTGCTGATCGGCCATATGGATACCGTGTTCGAGCCCTCCAGCCCGTTCCAGAAGTTCGAGCGGCAGGGCGACAAGGCGGTGGGTCCCGGCTCCAGCGACATGAAGGGCGGCCTGATGGTCATCTTGTATTCGCTGATGGCGCTTCATGCCGCTGGCGCTCTCGATGGCGCTTCCATCACGGTGTTTCTCACCGGCGATGAAGAAAAGCCGGGCGAGCCGCTTTCCATCGCGCGCCGCGATCTGGTGAATGCCGCTAACAATAGCGACGTCGCTCTCGAATTCGAAGCCGGCACGGTTTCGGCCGGCCGCGAATATGCCAGCATCGCCCGCCGCAGCTCTTCCACCTGGCATCTCACCGCTACCGGCAAGACCGGCCACTCCGCCGGCATTTTCAACCCCGGCGTCGGCAGCGGCGCGATTTATGAGCTGGCCCGCATCCTGACCGCTTTTCACGAGCGGCTGCGCGAGCCCGATCTTACTTATAATGTCAGCGTCGTGCTCGGCGGCGCTACGGTGGACTACAACCCCAGGGAAAACACCGGTACCGCTTCCGGCAAGACCAATATCATTCCCGGTACGGCGGTGGCCTCCGGCGACATTCGCAGCGTCACCGACGAGCAGCTCCAGCGCACGCGCGAAAAAATGCGGCAGCTTGTCGCCGAGCATCTTCCCGGCGCCGGCGCCCAGATCCGTTTCGAAGACGGCTATCCTTCCATGCCCGCCACGGCCGGCAACCAGCGCCTGCTCGATTTGCTGAATACAGTCAACCGCGAGCTGAATTTCGAAACCATGGAAGCCCTGCCGCCGGCCCTGCGTGGCGCCGGCGATTTGTCTTTTGCGGCGCCGTTTCTGGACGCGCTTTCCGGCTTGGGCGCGGTGGGCTCCGGCGCGCACGTGCCGGGCGAAACCATCGACCTGCGCCGCCAGCCCACCCAGATGAAGCGCACCGCGCTGCTGATTTACCGCCTCACCCGATAAACCGCTTATGAACCGCTTCCGAACCTTGCTCCTTTCTTCGGCTTGCGCCGCCGCCGCGTGGGCTCAGAATCCCGCCGGCCTGGTAAACGACCCGTCCATCCGCGCGGCCTTTGCCGCCATCGAGCGCAACGAGCCGCGCATGCTCGAGGAACAGATAAGGGTGTGCCAGATTCCCGCCCCGCCGTTCCACGAAGAGGTCCGCGGCCGCGAGTTCGAACGCCTCTTCCAGCGCGCCGGCTTGAAGGACGTCCGCATCGACCATGCCGGCAACGTCATCGGCATTCGCCCCGGCCGCTCCGCGCGCCCCAACCTGGTGTTTGCCGCCCATCTCGACACGGTCTTTCCGGATGGCACCGACGTCAAGGTGACGCGCGACGGCGCCGTGCTCAAGGGGCCCGGTATCGGCGACGATTGCCGCGGCCTGGCCGTGCTGCTCGGTATGATCGCCGCGCTCGACGATGCCCACGTCGAGACGCCCGGCACCATCACCTTCGTGGCCGATGTCGGTGAAGAAGGTCTGGGCGATTTGCGCGGCATGAAAGAGTTGTTCGGCGTCACCCTGAAAGGCCGGATCGATAAGTTCGTTTCCATCGACGGCATCGGTCTGGGGCTCACCCACATCGGCGTGGGCAGCAACCGTTACCGGGTCACGTTCAAAGGGCCGGGCGGCCACAGCTACGGCGCTTTCGGTATGGCCAATCCGATTCAAGCCATGGGCCGGGCCATCGCCAGGATCGATGCCTTCGAAGTACCCACCCAGCCCAAGACCACCTTCAACGTGGGCCGCGTGGGCGGCGGCACCTCGGTCAATGCCATCCCGTTTGAAGCCTGGATGGAGGTGGACATGCGTTCGGCCGATCCGGCGGCGCTCAAGGCGCTCGACGATAAGTTTCAAGCGGCTCTTCACGCGGCCGTGGAGGAAGAAAACCAGCGCTGGCACAATCGCGGGCCGGTCTCGGTTTCAGCCGAGCTGGTAGGTCTTCGCCCCGCCGGCCAGACGCCCAAGGATAGTCCCATCGTCCAGACCGCGCTGGCCGTCTCGCGGGCCCTCGATATCGCCGAAACCCTGCATGAGGGCTCGACCGATGCCAACGTGCCCATGAATCTCGGCATACCCGCCATCACCATCAGCGGCGGCGGCGCCGGCAGCGGCGCCCACTCGCTCAACGAAACCTTCGATACCCGTGACTCCTGGCGCGGCACCCAGCGCGCGTTGCTGCTGGCCGTGGCGCTGGCGCGATAAACCTGCCACGATGATACAGGCAAGAGAAGCCCATGCTGGAACACACCCGAAAAAAAACCAACATCCCCGAGCCGCCGCCCGATCCGCCCGCGGCCGCCGGCCCTCCAGCGGCTTTCCAATGGCTGACGTCACGGATTGGCGAGGAGCGTGAACGCCGCCGCCGCGAGACGGAAATTCAAGACCGATTGCCCGAGGCGCTCCACGAGCTCCACGAGGTTCTTTCCCGCTGCGTGGACACCTATCGGGACGCCTTCGGCAGGGACGCCGCCGAGATCTCGTTCCTCGCGTCCAGAATCCGCGTCACGGTCGCGGAAGGCAAGCCCAACAAGGCCGGCGCCACACCCGCACTCCAGGTGGAAGTCGTCATCGACGTCAAGGTGCCCGGCTTCACGGTCCGCCACGGCTCCGACTCGCTCGAAATCCGGGTCGACATTTTCTCCGGCGGCAAACCCTCCTATCGCGATGGCGATCAGTACCTCAATATGGAAGATCTCACGCGGCGCATCCTCGACCCGGTCTTCTTCCCCAAGCTGGGGGAATGACGGGCAGTGCCCCAGGCGGGAGAATTGCCCGCTCGCGCCCTACTTTCCCGCGATGTACAGCTTCCAGCGTGAAGCGATATCCGCGCTCGCGGTGTCGCCGGGATGGACGATCACCCGATAGCGGTAGCGCAGTTTCTCGCCGGCTTGCACCGTGGTGGGGCTCTTCGGTAGCGATGGATCGAACACCGAAACGCCGAACGGGTTGGCGGCGAACAGGCCGTAGGCGCGCACATGCCACCGCACCGGGTGGTGCGGGTTATCGGGGTGATCCAGGATGGCGATGCCGGCTTTCTCGCCCTCGATCGTGCCCCAGTAGTCGCACCAGTTGCTGGGCTTGCCCCACACTTCCTTTTCGCTGGTCAGCCCGTCGGCGTTGCCGATGTGGCCGGTGCCCTTGTCTTCCTGCAGCGCCGGGCGCATGCGGATGCCGAAAGTGCCGTCCTTGGTGTCGCCGAAAACCACCTTTTCCACCGGCGTCAGGGTGATGTCGAAGTCGATGACCCGCACTTTATCCCCGGCGTAGAAAGTCATCACCCGCGATTCGGTGAGCAGCTTGTGGCCCTCCAGGCTGGTCCAGTCGAAGGTCGCCGCGATGGATCCGCTCTTGTTGCCGCTCTTCACCCCATCTACTTTCGCCAGCACGATCTTGCCGCGGTTGGGCGTGGTGTAGGAGGCTTCGTTGTTCCAGAAGTCCAGCCCGTTGACGCTGTCGTGGGCGAACCACAGGCCGCGCTGGTGCTGATGATCGGGCTTCGCAATGGAAGCCTCCTCGGCCACCTTTTCCATGGGCCACATGCGCGTGACGTAAGTGCCGGTGGCCGCGCGCAACGGATGCAGGTATGGTTTGGTCACATCCTTACCCGCCATATAAAAGGTAGTGAACGGCTTGCCGCCGATGGCGATGGCGATGGTTTCGGCCGCCGCCGTGATTTTGACCTGGGCCACCGCCGCCGGCACTGCCAGGGCCGCGGCTGCAACCAGGGGATAGATGGCGTTTCGCACCCTTCTATCGTAATCCCGAGGCAGCGTTCCGGAAAGCCGGTGGCGCGGCGTTGGTGGGGCAGACCATCGCCTTTTGTGGTCTGTCTTCCCTCGGCAGGGCGGGCGTCAACTCCCGTCCCGGCGGCAAAATCAGGCCGATCTCACCCGATGGAGCGCATCCCTAATCGAGCATGGACACCCCGAACCGCCCTTTCAGCGCCGCGTGCCGGATCGCCGGTGAGAACGCTGTTATCGACGGCAGTCGTTCCTGAGCCACCAAAGAGAATCGCCCTGGCCCGGGCGAACGTTCCGTCCCCGAGCTCCCTTGGAAATGGCGACGACCGAAACTCGCTCTGTTGGCGTAGAATGCGGAAGAGGGACGGAGCGCTCCGACAGGTTGGCTACTTTCGCCGGGCACAGAGGGACAGCCTGATGGAGTGAACCCCTCCGCCGTCCGTCCGCCGGTTTCTCCGTCCGTCCCCCGGTTTCTCCCCAGAACGCCGTTCGGGGCCAGTTTCCTGCAAGCCCACTTTCGGGCCACTTGCAACAACGCGGATTGTCCGTGCCCGTCGGATGGCTCCGCGCCGCGCCGCTTTGTCGAAGCCTATCCGCTGGAAAGGGAAAGGGTGCTCTTGAGAGCTATAGGGTTTGGGGGGTGCTTAGGTTAATATATTATGCGAAGTGAGGCGACTTACATGAGTACTCTGTGCGGCGGTTGGATCTATATCTTCTGCTTTTCGCTTGTTTCCGGATTTGCTCAGCAGAATGGACCGGCGGGTCGGCCCGAATCTCCGGCATCTGTCCTTCCCGACAGTGCGGATCACGACGTTGCGCTCGATGTGGTCGTGACAGATAAATCCGGAAGGGCCATTCCCGGCCTGCAACAGCAGGACTTCACAGTTTTGGACAACAAACAGCCGCAGAAGATCCTTTCCTTTCGAGCCGTAGCGGGTAGGACCGCGGCGGCTGATCCGCCCGTGGAAGTCATTCTGCTCATCGATGAAGTCAACATCGATTTCACAAGGCTAGCCACCGAGCGGGATCAAGTTGAGAGATTTCTACGGCGAGACGGCGGGGTCCTTTCCCACCCAGTATCGATGATCTTCCTTTCCGATTCAGGAACAACCATTGGAAACACGTCTTCCCAGGATGGAAACGCTTTAATTACAGGCTTGAACCAGAGATTGTCGGGTCTGCGCACAATTGGCAGGTCACAAGGAATTTACGGCGCCGAAGACCGGTTACAGTTGTCGCTCCGGGCAATCGAGGATCTGGTGAACTATGAAGCGCCGAGGCCCGGGCGAAAACTGGTGGTGTGGGTTAGTCCGGGATGGACGCTTCTTAACGGCCCACGCCTGGACCTGACTTCAAAGCAGCAACAGCAGATTTTCCACTCCATCGTTGGCATTTCGGACGGGCTGCGCGGGGCCCGCATTACTCTTTACGCTGTGGATCCGTTGGGAGTGGCGGACGCGGCGGGATTCCGAACCTTCGAATATAAGGAGTTTCTAAAAGGAGTGAAGACAGCAGGACAAGCTCAGTTTGGCGACCTGGCATTGCAGGTTCTGGCGTATCAAAGTGGAGGCCGGGTTCTCAATTCATCCAACGATGTGGCGGCCGAGATCGCAACGTGTGTTGCGGACGCGAATGCTTTTTACGTCCTCTCTTTTGGCAGCCCCGCAGGAGATGGTCCAAACGAGTACCATGCGCTCGAGATTAAGATCGACAAGCCCGGATTAGCGGCGCGCACGCGGTCCGGGTACTACGCCCAGCCAGGGTATCGTCGGCAATAGCCATCGCTTGAACTCCTAAGCAACACGGTGACAGCAACCCGCCAAACGCCGGTTCCTGAAAACGGGCGATGGCCGCCCGGCAGCGGCCACGCTGACCGTTCAGAACGAGCCAAATGATAGAGCAGCCTCCCACGACTCGAAACCAGCGGCCGCCTTTAAGGCAGCCTTTTCGAGGCGTGGCGGGTCTTCCCGCCAGGCGAGTGCATCAGGCTGCCAGCCTGCCCCACCTCACGCCAGCCATTCCACTTTTATGTCTTGCCTCTCGGCCCGCCACGTGTCGCCCCACCCGCCTCTGCTACACTGAAAGAGCCTTCCCCCCGTTAGCCATCATGAGATTCGGCGTCATTGTCTTTCCCGGCAGCAACTGCGACCACGACGCGTTTTACGCCGTGGGTCAAAACCTTGGCCAGCCGGTTCAATATATCTGGCACGATGAGTCGTCGCTCGGCAATCTGGACGCAGTCATTCTGCCGGGCGGTTTTGCTTACGGCGATTATCTGCGCTGCGGCGCCATCGCCAAGTTTTCGCCGGTCATGAACGCGGTGAAGAAGTTCGCGGCCGAGGGCGGCCTGGTGCTGGGCGTCTGCAACGGCTTCCAGATCCTGGTGGAAGCCGGACTTCTGCCGGGCGCGCTGATCCGCAATGGCGGCTTGAAGTTCATCTGCCGCGAAGTGACCCTGCGCGTGGAGACGGCAGATTCGCCTTTCACCTGCGCGGCCGAGCGCGGCCGGCGCCTGCGCCTGCCGATCGCCCACGGGGAAGGCCGCTACTACGCCGACGAGCGAACCCTGGACGAACTGGAAGCCGAGGACCGCATCGCCTTCCGCTACCTGGACAACCCCAACGGCTCGCTGCGCGATATCGCCGGCGTGCTGAACCGGGAGCGCAACGTGATGGGGATGATGCCGCACCCGGAGCGCGCCACCGAGCCGCTGATGGGGTCATCGGACGGGCTGGAGGTATTTCAATCCATGCTGCGCGCGGGACGGGCGGTGGCGGCTTGATGATCACCGCGGATCTGATCGCCCAGCACCAGCTCACAGCCTCCGAGTACGAAAAAATCGCGGCGATTCTGGGGCGCGAGCCGAGCTACACCGAGCTTGGCATCTTCAGCGTGATGTGGAGCGAGCACTGCTCCTACAAGAGTTCGCGCCTGCACCTGAAGAAACTGCCGACGCGCGGCAAACTGGTGGTGCAGGGGCCCGGCGAGAACGCGGGCATTATCGATATCGGCTCGGGCTACGTGATCGCCTTCAAGATCGAATCGCACAATCACCCCAGCTTCATCGAACCGTTTCAGGGCGCGGCCACCGGCGTCGGCGGCATTCTGCGCGACATCTTCACCATGGGCGCCCGGCCCATCGCCGTGCTGGATTCATTGCGTTTCGGGCGGCTCGATTCGCCGTCGACCGGCGCCCGCAACCGCAGAATCCTGGGCGGGGTGGTGGCCGGCATCGCCCACTACGGGAATTGTTTTGGCGTCCCCACCGTGGGCGGCGAGTGCATTTTCGAGCCCTGCTACGAAGGCAATCCGCTGGTGAACGTGTTTGCCCTGGGCGTGTGCCGAAAGGAAGACGTGTTTTACGCCAAGGCGGCGGGGGTGGGCAATCCGGTGATTTATGTGGGCGCCCGCACCGGCCGCGACGGCATCCACGGCGCCTCGATGGCCAGCGCCGAATTCACCGAAGAGTCGAAACAGAAACGCCCCAACGTGCAGGTGGGCGATCCATTTCTCGAAAAGCTGCTGTTGGAGGCCTGTCTCGAAGCCATGCGGACCGGCGCCATCGTGGGCATTCAGGACATGGGCGCGGCGGGTTTGACCTGCTCGACGTGCGAGATGGGCAGCCGCGGCGAGGTGGGTATCGAGATCGAACTGGACCGCGTGCCGCAGCGGGAAACCGGCATGACGCCGTACGAAATCATGCTTTCGGAAAGCCAGGAGCGGATGCTGCTGGTGGCCGACCGCGGGCGCGAGGACGAAGTCTACCGGGTATTTCGCAAATGGGGCCTGGAGGCGGTGCAGATCGGAACTGTCACTGGCGACGGCAAGCTGCGCGTGACCGAGCACGGAGCCACCGTGGCCGAGATTCCCAACCGCGAGCTGGCCGACGAAGCGCCGCTCTACGACCGCCCCCACACGGCTCCTCCCGAGGTCGCGCGGCGGCCGGAGCTGCCCGCCGAGCCCAGCGTGCAGAAATCCCTGCCCGCACTGCTGGCCGCGCCCGACCTGTGCTCGAAGCTTTGGATCTGGCAGCAGTACGACTACCAGGTGCGTACCAATACCATTGCCGGCCCGGAACGCGCCGATGCTGCCATCGTGCGCATCAAAGAGACCGGCCGTTCGGTGGCGATTTCGCTCGACGGCAATGGGCGTTACACCTATCTTTCCCCGCGCGAAGGCGCCCGTCTGGCAGTGGCCGAGAGCTGCCGCAATCTGTCCACCGTGGGCGCGCTGCCGGTGGCCGCCACCAATTGCCTGAATTTCGGCAATCCGGAGCGGCCCGAAATCATGGCGCAGCTTGTGGAGGCGATCGAAGGAATCGCCGAAGCCTGCCAGTTCTTCGATACGCCCATTACCGGCGGCAACGTCAGCCTGTATAACGAAACTCTGGGCGAGGGCATTTACCCCACCCCGGTGCTGGGCATGGTGGGCCTGCTGCCGACAGCGGCGCCGCTGGGGATCGCCTTCCGCAACCCCGGCCGCAGCCTGGTGCTGCTGGGTGGGCCGGGCGCGTGCGACGAAGTGCGCTTCGGCAGCTCGCAATACGTTAAGGAAATCGCGCGCGATTTGTGGGGCCTGCCGCCATCCCTCGACATGGAGTTCGAGAGGCGGGTGCAGGCGGCCATGCGGGAAATCGCGGCGGCGGGGCTGGCTGAATCGGCGCACGACATAAGCGACGGCGGCCTGGCGGTGGCGCTGGCGGAATGCTGTCTCGGGCCCGCGGGCGTCGGCGCGCAGGTGGATCTCGATTCCGACCTGCGCCCGGAGATCCTGGCGTTTCACGAAGCCCCTTCGCGGATTCTGCTCTCCACGGCGCAACCGGCGGCAGTGGCGGCTATTGCCGCGGCTCACGGAGTGGCCGCTCCGGTGGTGGGTGTTACCGCCGAATCGGAGCTGGAAATCCGGCAGCGCGGCGTTACCCTGGGCTGCTGGGACCTGGCCGAACTTCAGGCGGCGCACACCGGCGGACTCACCAAATATGTGGACTAAGGGCTGGCATGGAGAAATATGGCCACCGATGAAGGATCTATCTGCACCGTCGGTGTTCATCGGTGGCTCTAATTTGAAGCGGCGGGGGGATCGGGATGTCGGATAAGTTTCACGACGAATGCGGCGTAGTGGCGATCTACGGCCATCCGGAAGCTTCCAAGATGGCCTATCTGGGGCTATACGCGCTGCAGCACCGCGGCCAGGAAAGCGCCGGCATCTGCACCGCCCACAACGGGCAGATCTTTACCCACAAGTCGATGGGGCACGTGGCCGACATCTTCACCAGCCCGGTGCTGAAATCGCTGCCGGGCGAAGCGGCCATCGGCCACACGCGCTACTCCACTGCCGGCGATACGGTGCTGCTGAACGCCCAGCCGTTTTCGGTGGTATGCAACAAGGGCCGCATCGCGGTGGCCCACAACGGCAACATTACCAACGCGGGCGAGCTGCGCACCGAGCTAGGGCGGCGCGGGTCCATTTTCCAGGCGACCAGCGATACCGAAGTGATTCTGCACCTCATGGCGCACTCCTCCGAGCGCACCATGACCGGCGCGCTGCGGGATGCGCTGCTGCAACTGGAGGGGGCGTTTTCGCTGGTATTTCTGGCCGAGAACCGGGTGATTGTGGCTCGCGACCCGCATGGCTTCCGGCCCCTCGCCGTGGGCGAAATGGAAGTTTCCGGACGCCGCAGTTGCTACGTCTTTGCCTCCGAGACGTGCGCCTTCGACCTGATCGGCGCGGTCTATCTGCACGACGTCGAACCCGGCGAAATGGTGAGCGTCGGTCCGGAAGGCTTGACCCGCGAACGTTGGGCGCCGGAGCAGCCGCGCGCCCAGTGCGTCTTCGAACACGTATATTTCGCCCGCCCGGATTCGATCGTGTTCGGCCGCGCCGTGGCCGAATCGCGCGAGAAACTCGGCCGCCTGCTGGCGCGCGAATGGCCCGCCGATGCCGACCTGGTGGTGCCGGTGCCCGATTCCGGCGTGGCGGCGGCCATCGGCTACGCCTCCGAAAGCGGTTTGCCCTATCGCCAGGCGCTCATCCGCAACCACTACATCGGGCGCACCTTCATCGAGCCTTCCCAGGCCATCCGCGATTTCGGAGTCAAGCTCAAGCTCAATCCCGTCCGCCATCTCCTCCAGGGCAAGCGCGTGGTGCTGGTGGACGATTCCATCGTGCGCGGCACCACCAGCCGTAAGATCGTGCGCATGGTGCGCCAGGCCGGCGCCCGCGAAGTGCATTTGCGCATCTCCTGCCCACCCACCATTTCGCCCTGCTTCTATGGCGTGGATACGCCCAACCGCGGCGAATTGATCGCCTCCAACCACAACATCGGGGAAATCCGCCGTTTCGTGGAAGCCGACAGTCTGGGGTATCTCTCCATCGCTTCCCTGCGCCAAGCCGTAGCCGACGACCGCCACGAGTATTGCTATGCCTGTTACACCGGCGATTACCCGACCGAACTGGTGAACATCGAAGAGCTGATCACCGCCCGCGACAAACGGTAAGGCTGCGCCACGTCCGGCGAGCCGGCGGTTTATATGGTCCGGGGCGGCGTTTACGGTTTTTGGCGAGCCTGAAAGGAAAAGACGTCCGGCCGGTTATAGTGGCCGGCTACATCCAGATCGAACTTTCCCCGCGGGATGTCGTCGAGGTCGATATCGGCAAGAATCAGGCCTTCGCCGGAAAGAGGGCCGGCCAAGATTTCTCCCATGGGAGAGACCACCAGGCTGCGTCCGTCAATTGTCCCGCCGGCCTCCCGCAGATCGTCCGGCCAATCCTGTTTCGTCAGATATTGGCAGGCGCTCAGGACAAAGCAGCGGCCTTCATAGGCAATGTGCCGCATGGTGGCCTGCCAGATGTCGCGGGCGTCCACGGTAGGCGCGCACCAGAGTTGTACGCCCTGCTGGTAAAGATGCTGGCGGTAAAGCGGCATATAGTTTTCCCAGCAGATAGCCACGCCGATGCGGCCGATCCCGGTTTGGGAAACCTGCATGGTCGAGCCATCTCCCAACCCCCAAAGGAGACGCTCGCTACCCGTCGGCATCAACTTTCGATGTTTGGAGACGAGCCCGCCATCCGGGGAGAAAAGCAGGCTGGAACAATAGAGAGTGTCACCGGACCGCTCCACCACTCCGATGACAATGTGCAGTTTGAGCTCGGCGGCCCAACCTGCCAGCAACTCGGTCTCGATGCCGGGACAGACGATGGAAGCCTTCCCATAGCGCAAAAAGAGTTCGCGTCCCTCCGGCGTCCGATTGCCCACGGTAGCCCCAAAGGTAAGCGATTTGGGATAGCCCCCGAGGAGAGCCTCAGGAAAAACGACCAGGCGGGCGCCGTCCGAACACGCTGCGCGACACCAGCGCTCGACGCGGAGAAGGGTGGCCTGGGTGTCGAACAGGACAGAGCCGGTTTGGGCGACGGCAATTTTCATAGGGACTCAACCAACTTATCACCACCGAACCAAAAGACACCGGCGACAAGATCGCCGGCGCTAGTTGGAAACGGCCCCGCGCCCTTGATATGTCACGGGGGAACGAGTAGTCCCGGCGCAAAACGTCGGCTCGAAAGCCGACGCTGCAGGTCAGGGGGCCACGCCACGACGCAGTACCCTTAGCACCCGGCGGGAATTGCGAAGGGCTTTCAGCGCCGGTCGGAAATGAGGCATCATTAAGTCAGGCTTTCGGGTTATTCCCATAGGGCCTCCAGTGCGTTTATGCCGAATCCGCCAAGTGCGCCAGTGCGTTTGAAGGACATAGCCCGGGACCTGAACGTCTCGGTTATGACCGTATCGAAAGTTGTCCGGGGCTGCGCCGATGTCGGTCCCGAAACCCGTAGCCGGGTGCTCGCCCGTGTCAAGGAACTCAACTACCAACCCAACTGGGTGGCGCGCAGCCTGGCGGCGCGGCGCACATTCATGGTAGGCCTGGTGGTGCCGGACCTGATGCATTCGTTCTTTGCCGAGATCGCCAAAGGTGTAGCCAGCGCCATGCGGCCGCTGGGTTACGACGTGGTGATCTGCAATTCCGAAGAAGATGCGAGCCTGGAGGCCAGCGAAATCGACCGCCTGTTGGCGCGTCAGGTGGATGGGCTCATTCTGGCGTCGGCCCAGCCGCCGGATGCGGAAGACGTATTCGCGAGGATCGAAGCGCGCGGCGTGCCGTATGTGTTGGTGGACCGCAGAATCTCGCGCGTGAACGCGCCCTACGTGGGGGCCGACGATGAAGCGATTGGCCGGCTGGCGACCCAGCACCTGATCGAACGCGGCTGCCGCCGCATCGCGCACATCGCCGGACCGCGGCACGCCGCCGGCGTGGGCCGGCTCAAAGGGTATCGGGAAGCACTCGCTGCCGCCGGCTTGAATGCCGTCGAAAAATATGTGGAGCGGGCCGCCGACGACGCCACCGGCTACGAGGCGGCGCGGCGACTGCTCCTGCTCGATCCCATCCCCGACGCGATTTTCGGGTACAACGATCCGGCCGCGGCAGGCGCCATGAAGGCAATCCTCGAAGCCGGCTACCGCATTCCCGAACAGATCAAAGTGATCGGCGCGGGCAACGTGCATTACTCCGATCTGCTGCGCGTGCCGCTTTCCACGGTGGACCAGCGCAGCACGGGAATCGGCGAACAAGCGGCGGGGATTCTGGCCAAAGCCATCACGTCCAAGCGGCGGCGGCCCGGTGCGGCCATCCTGATCGAGCCCACGCTGGTGATAAGAGAGTCGAGCGGCGGACCCCTCAAATGCGCGTGAAACCAGCCGGCTTGCCATGTCGTCACAAGTTCAACAAGGAGAATTATGGAACCCGGAGAGAGATGCCTGTTTCGGTGAGCGAGCCGTCATACGACGTCCTGTACGCAGCGCGCGTGAAACCGCAGTGGGAGCGCTTACCCGCTGCCCGATCCGCGAAGGGCACTATCTGACGGTATGCGAAATTCGCTCTACCTGCTGCTGGTTCTGGCCGGGGCCTTCCGGCTTGGGGCGCAAACTCCGCTCGAAGCCGGCTATGCCGCGCTCTACAACCTGGATTTCGACGGCGCGCATGCCGATTTCGAGGGTTGGAGCCGGGAACATCCGAACGATCCTTTGGCCCCGGTATCGGACGCCGCCGTGTATCTGTTCGCCGAGTTCGACCGCCTTCACATTCTCCAATCGGAATTTTTCATCCACGATCAACATTTCATCACCGACCACAGATTAAGCCCCGACCCGCTGCTGAAGAAGCGCCTCGATGCCGCGCTGGCCGCGACCGAACGGTTGACCAACCGCGCGCCGGCCGATCGCGAGGCCATGTTTGCCGCGGTTCTGGCGCACGGCCTCCGCTCCGATTATCAGGCCCTGATCGAAAAACGCTATGCCGCGTCTTTTGTGGAGATGAAGGCCGGCCGCGAACTGGCTGAAAAGCTGCTGGCCGCCGATCCGCAATACAGCGACGCCTGGGTGGCGGTGGGCGTGGAGAATTACATGCTCAGCGTAAGGCCGGCGTTCGTGCGCTGGCTCTGCCGCCTGGCGGGCGGAGAAACGGACCGCGCCACCGGTATTGCGCGGCTGAAGCTCACCGCCGAGAAAGGGCACTTCCTGGCGCCCTTCGCCCGCCTGCTGCTGGCCGTGGCGGCGCTGCGCGATCACGACGCGGGCCGCGCGCGCAACCTGCTGGAGGGGCTGGCCCGCGAGTATCCCCGCAATCCCCTTTACCGGCTGGAACTGGCGCGAATGGCAAACCGAGAAGTAGCGCGATGACGCCGTTGCCGGCCGGGGTGGCGGGCGCGGGACCGGGTTCCCGTTCAATAACCTCGCCGTTTGTCCACCACGTTGCGTAGCGGCTCGTCCTTTCGGAACCGCTCGAAATTATCCAGGAACAACTGCATGGCGCGATCCAGCCAGTCGCGCGTGTGATCGGCCGTGTGCGGCGACAGCAATACGTTGCCGAGGCCGTAAAGGGCGTGGCCCGGCGGCAACGGCTCGGTGTCGAAGACATCCAGCGCGGCCCCCTGAATCCGCCCCGCGCCGAGCGCCCGCAGCATGGCCGGCTCGTCGATTACCGGCCCGCGCCCAATGTTGATCACCACCGCCTCGGGCTTCATGGCGGCGAACTCGGCCTCCCCGATCATGCCCCGCGTAGCGGCGGTCAAGGGCGCGCTCACGACGATGTAGTCGCATTGCGCGATCATCTCGAGGCGCTCCCGGGGCCCGTACACCCGCTGGACCCACTCGTCCGGCTGTGCCTCGGGTCCGCCGCCCCGGCGCAACGCCAGCACCTTCATGCCCAGCGCCCGCAAGCGCGCCGCCACGGCCCGCCCGATACTTCCGTAGCCCACGATACCGGCCGTTTGCCCGGCAATGTCGCGCACTTCGAGCGAGTCCCACCGGCCGGCCTCCTGGCTGCGCACCAGGCGGCGAAAGCCCTTGGCGAAGAACAGAATGGCCCCCAGCGCGAATTCTCCCAGAGAGTCGCTGAAGACGCCGTTTCCATTGGTGAGCACCAGCGGCCTTTCCACTAACTCCGGAAACAGCACGTCGTCCAGCCCGGCCGAGCGGGTGTGGACCCAGCGCACCCGCGGGCACAGGGGCAGCACTTCCTTCAGACAGCCGCTCGGGCCCGACCAGTTCAGGATCGCGGCCGCGTCCGCCGCGAGCCGCTCGAAAGCTTCCGGCGCCGTCCCCACCGCCAGGCTGGTTCCCTCGGGCAGTTGTTCCAGCATGCCTAACTGCCTGTCGGTGGGATCAGACAGCACCAGTAACGCGATATTGTCCATGAAGAGAAACCTACCACATGTTGATTTTTCGCCGGAATTCGTTCACAAATCCGGTGATGTGCCTGGGTCGAAGCTGCCAGCCACCCCGGAGCGTCCGATCACCGACAGCCTGCCGGAGCTAAACTGGTAGAGGTTTCACTTCGAATGCCAGAGTTCTGCACCTGCGGCGCACAACTGCCACCGGACGCCCTGTTTTGCCATAAGTGCGGCAAACCGCAGCGCGAGATTCCCGGCGTTGCTCCCGTCGAGGAGGTGCGGGATCGCATCGAGATCCATGTTCCCCCGCCGGTGCTTCAGACCACCGATCCGCCGCGCGTGGATTTCCGCAATCCCGTGGCTGTGCGCATTGCCCTGCTGCTGGCGGTGAGCGCAACCGTGCTCACCGGATTTCTGCCCTTTCTCAACTGGCTGGCTGCCGGGTTTTTCGCGGTGTGGTTCTATCGCCGCAAGACAGGGGCGCGGATCAACGTCGGCGCAGGTGTCCGCCTGGGGTGGATCACCGGCATTCTGACCTTCAGTCTGGCCGCCGTCGTATTCGCTCTGGAGAAAATTCCCGCCGCCCTCAACGGTCAATTGGCCGACACCATTCGCCAGCAGTTGCACAATCTGCCCATGCACCAGGATCCCGCCGTTATCAGCCAGCTCAATGAACTGCTGGCCAGCGGCTCCGGCGTGGCTTTCTTCCTGGTGTTCACCCTGGCCGGCCTGTTTCTGATGATTACCTGCCTATCGATGGCCGGCGGGGCGCTCGGCGCCAAGCTGACGGGCCGGGGTTAGCGGGACGATGCAGTTATGATGGGCGTATGCTCTGCCACCATGTGGCCTTTCACCTTCCACGCGCGGCCGGCGAGATGGTGGTTGCGGAGGCCCTCGATTTTCCCGGAGCCGTCACGCAGGGTTTCGATTTAGCCGACGCCCGCCTAATTATTGCCAGCGCCATGGAGGACTTGGTTCGGTGTCTGCTGGAGGAGGGCAGGCCCTTGCCGACTCCCGATCCGGACGCAACTGGCGATGCCGGCCTGGTGGAACTCGTGCCGCTCTGGGTCCGCAGTTCACGGCAGCGGGCCACCCGGCCGTGAGGCTGGTATATCCCTTGGGATTGCCTTACAATGAAGCCATGGCGATCCGAAGGGCGGCGGCGGAGAAGCGGCGCACGCTGTATATCAAGAATCCGGCGGCTCATCGTTTGGCTGAGCAAGTCGGCAAGCGTATGGGCGTAGGTCTCAGCGATGCTGTAATTGCCGCCCTGGAAGAAAAGCTCCGGAAGACGGGGCGGCCCATCGATCGCAAAAAAGTGGATGCGCTCTGCGCCAGGATCGGCACGCTTCCGGTGGTCGACGGCCGCACCCCGGAAGAAATTCTGGGATACGACGCTTTCGGGATTCCAGACCGGTGATCGTCGACACATCGGCGCTGATTGCGGTTGCCCTCGGGGAGCCAATCCGTGAACGGGTGCTGGAGGCGTTGGAAACGGCGGCGGATCGAGTGCTGTCGTCGATGTCGCTGCTGGAAGCCGGGATGGTGCTTCGAGCGCGACTGGGAGAGAACGCAGCCGGCTTGTTGTACCAACTCGTGGACGAACTGGTAAGCGAAGTGGCCCCATTCGATGAAATGCAGGCGAGACTGGCCATCGCGGCGTTTGGGCGCTTCGGAAAAGGAATGGGGCATCGAGCCCAGCTCAACTTGGGCGATTGTGCCGTCTACGCGCTGGCACAATCCCGCGGCGAGCCAGTGCTTGCGACCGGCAGCGATTTCGCCGCGACGGATCTGCCCTGCTATCGGCTGTAGGCGCCCACCTCTCAGCTTGGACCGGCGGGTTCGCGAAGATGGGTATCCAGCATCAAGATGGTCTGTTCGCCAGCGCCGGGCGAGGCGTTCGGGACTATACGCCACAGGCCGGGAAACACTTTGGTACTAAATTGTTCTCTTCCGGATTCCACCCCGGTTGCATCGGGTCTTTGGTTTAGGTAGAGTGAGACTCCATAAGCGGGAGGGCCGCATGAAGACTTGGGTGTGGTTGGCGATCCTGACGGTATGGATTGCGCCGTGGGTGCGGGCGCAGGACGAGGAACGGGGCCGCAAGCTCGAATCCGGCGGGGACGCGGCAGGGACGCGGGCGGCGCTGGCCGAAGCCGCGCGCAACCGTCCGCAAGACGCGGCCGCGCTGGGCGAGTACGCCGAATTCCTGGATAGGTATGGGGATCCGGGCGCCCGGGAGGCCTACGAGAAGCTGCTGGCGGCGCTGGTGCGTGCGGGCGACTCGGCGCGCGCGGCAGCGCTAGCGAAACGCCTAGTAGGGTACGACCTGTTGGCCGGCGACCGCGGCGCCGCCGCCACGCACGCCCAAGCCTACCGCGCGGCGACCGGCGAGACGCTGGCGCTACCGGGCCAGACGTCCGCACCCGCGGCAGCCGCCATGGCCGTTATTCCCGGTCCGCTGCGCTCGTTTGCGCGCATGACCGCGATTTCGGGCGATGCCGCGCCCGAGGACATTTTTCCGGCGCTGGCCCGCAACGTGGTGACCAACGGCTATGAAGCTTCCCACTCCAACGAAGGCCTGGAACAAACCGAGTATCTGAAGCTGGTGCACCGTTACCTCTCGCAGGCGCGGGAACTGGAGAAGATGGCCGGCGAGGCGAAGGTGGTGAGCGTGCCGGCCTGCGACGCGGCCAACGTGGGCGATTTGCTGCGCATCCTGGGTTTTCGGATGCGTGGAGGCTGCGGCTCGGAGCTGGTGCTGGAAACCGTAAACGCGGCGCGCGCTTTCATCACCGCCGATTCCGGTTT
Source organism: Bryobacteraceae bacterium (assembly GCA_052148435.1). Lineage (GTDB taxonomy): Bacteria > Acidobacteriota > Terriglobia > Bryobacterales > Bryobacteraceae > JBEKYD01. The sequence continues at coordinate 42,282 of JBKQIF010000035.1, read as the reverse complement.
TCCGGTGAACAAGCTGGAAGACGCGCTGCGCACCAACCGGCCATTCAGCTACGACTTTCATCCCACCATCGCGCCGGTGCTGTTCGGCCCCGAATACTGGACGAGCGGGAACAAGGAAACGCAGGATTTCCTGGAAGCGCTGCTCGGCGATCCGGCGGTATGCCGGTTGTATCTGGGGTTCTCCAAGCTGGACTACGAGACCGCCGAGGCGCTCCGCAAGGGCGGCAGCTACAGCCACTGGAAAGCGTACTCGCACGTTCTCGATTTCTTCGGCGGAATGTTCCAGATCCGCAACGGCAAGGCGGTGATTCCGGGCGGGGCGCGGGCGGAAACGGCGTGGCAGGAAATGGTGGGCGTGTCGCCGGAAAAAGGCGCGGCATTCTTCGACCGGCTGGTGGCGAAGGACGACGGCTGGTTGGCGAGTCTGTACGACGCGCTGGCACGCATCGATACGCCGCTGCGGGATTATCTGCTGGAGCCGGCGCGGATGAAGCGCTTCTACAGCGCCATACGGGGGCGGATTACCAGTCCGGGACCGGCCCGGCCGGTGTTCCGCTCCAACACCGACATGATGCTGTTGACCACGCAGCTAGAACTGGACGGCGCCGGCAGGCCGCGCATTCCCGGCAGCCTGGAGGTGTGGAAAAGGCTGTTCACGGACAGCCCGCAGGGCAAGTACGATGGTAAGCTGACGCGATTGGCGGCTTCCTGGAAGGAGCCCGACGATCTGGTGGAGGCGCTGTTTGCGCTCTGCCGGAAGAGCGTGGAAAACGAGCCGCTCAAGATATTCATGGCGATCTCCGATATCGACCGCAACCGGCCGGCGCCGCTCTCGCCGGCCACGGTCGACAAGCTGGCGCGCAGCTACCACAACTACGGCAGCCAGTACACCGTGTTCAGCGAATCGCGGCGGCTCAGCGACAAATCCATCGCCCAGTTTTTTGAAACCGTGGAGGCGATCAACAAACAGCGCGACACGCTCGAGCGCGCCGATGCGGCGGGTTCTTTCCAGGCGTTGCTGGCGCTATGGCAGATCCTGGTGCGCGATGGCGCCATCGCGGAAGACCGCGCCGACGAAGCTTTCCTGGCGATTTCGGCGCCGTTCGTCCAGGTGCGCGGCAACCGGGAACTGTTCGACGCCTCGCGCAACGGGGTGAAGGCGCTGCTGGCCTCCGCCGGCGGCGCCACGGAGGGCGCGGGCGCGCAGCAACGAATGCTCGATCTGCTGGCCGGCGCCACGCAATCGGGCAACGTGGAAGTGCGCGAGGAGGTGGAGCAGGAGGTGGCGCGAATTCTCGAGGCCCAGCACCTGTCCTCGCTCGACACCCTCCTCCGGCTGGCCGATCTGCTGAATAGCGGATCGAAGGACAAAGCCGTTCTCGCCGAGATCGCCAAGCTGGCCGCCCGCGTGACCGAAGCGCCGCCGCCGCGCGCCCCGCTCACCGCCAGCGAGCGCAACGCCATGGGCTTCGGCTATTGGAGCGAAAGGCACCTGGACGGCGAGCGGCGATTGAACTTCCGTCTGGCGGTCGAGAAAGCCGGCGGCGACCCCGCTCGCCTGAGGGAGCTTTCAGGGCTGCTGGCTCCGTCGATGCGCGATACCCTGCTGGGCTTCGTGTATGCGCATTATGCGCCGCCGGGGGCGCAGGTTCTCTATACCAATCCGGTGTTCGTGCGCAGCCACGATTTCATCGGCAGCGAAGGCCAGAGCCGCATGTGGAAGCCGACCGAACCCTACGGCTCGGGTTGGCCCTCGAACGGCGGCGGACGGCTGGTGGGCTCGCTTGCCGTGCTTCCGTACGCGCTGGCGGAAGCGGAGCAGAACTTCCTGGTGCCCGCCAAGACGCAAGCCCTGATCTGGGGCGACCTGGTGCCGCAGATGATTCTCAGCGCCAAGATTCCGACCTGGTGGAGCGTGACTCCGGTCGAGGTGCACTGGGTGGGGTTGCATCTGCGTTACGGCCGGGAGTTGATGGCGGGCGCGGCGGTGGACGAGAAGCTTCGCGCAGAGGTGACGGGCGAACTGAGCCGGCTGGCCTCGCCCGCGCGCACGGCCAAGCTGTCGCGGCTGCTGGCGGAGGGAGAGGTTCAGGAAGCGGCCGAGCAAACCACGCCAGCCGAACTCTTTTTGATCGCCCGCGTGCTGGCCCCGCGCCGCGGCGGCGATGGATCGCCCTTGGGCGACGAATTGCGCCGCCTGGAGCGGGACAATCCCAAGGAAGCCAACTACGCCGCCATCTCGCGCGCGTTCGGCTCGCCCAAACCGACCCTTTCCAATTCTTATCGGCCGGAGCTGCTCAATCTCCGCACGTTTCCCACTCTGATGGGCTACTCCAGCCGCATCATGGCCGAGAGCTGGGAATCGAACACCCTGTACTGGGCGGCGCTGGCCGACGAGTTGAGCCTCGATCCGGCCCAGCTCAATGTGCGCATCCCCGAATGGACCGGCAAGCTGGTGGAGCATATTTTCGCCTCCCACCTGGAGGATTGGCCCGCCCTGCTGAAATCGTTGCGATTGGTGGGCGACGATGTGCGCGCCCACGCCCGGGCGGGGGATCAGAAAGCGGCTTTGTAAGAAAGAGATTTCGCCAAACGGGAAGACTCTATGACTATTTCGCGACGGGGATTCATGGCAGTAGCGGGGGCGGGGGCGCTGGCACGCGCGCAAGATGCGCAGCGGCCTCTGTTTCGGGTGAAAGTGGACATGGTGGTGCTGAGCTTTCAGGTCACCGACAGCAAGAACCACTACATCAACGGACTGAAGCCGAGCGATTTCCACATCTACGAAGACGGTATCGCGCAGAAGCTTTCCACCTTTGCGGAGGGCGCCAACGCGCCGCTGGCCATTGCCGTGGACGGAACGACCAAGCCCATTCTGGACGGCAACAAAGACGCGCTGCCCGGCATGGAGCGCCCGGACGCGTTCGTGGGCACCAACGTGTTCGTGCTCTTCGATACCAGCAACTTCATGTATCGCGGGTTCGTGTACGCCGAAGACGCCATCGCCGATTTCGTGCGCGGGCTGGACCGCGCCGATTCGGTAGCCATTTACACCTTCAGCCGCAACCTGTCGCGGGCTTCGACTTTGACGCACGATCGCGCCGACGCCATTACCGGCCTGCGCAGCGCCGTGGCCGGCGACGATACGGCGCTCTATAACACCTTGTTGCTGACTTTGCGCGACGCAGCCAAAGTCCCGGGCCGCAAGGTGGTGATCGTGTTTTCCAACGGGCCGGACAATGCCAGCATGGTGGCGCCCGACGATGTCCGCGCGGTGGCCGAAGACGAAGGCATCCCGATCTATGTCATCTCCACCAACGAAGTGAATAAAGACCCGATCTCGAGCGGCGTCTTCCGCCGCATTGCCCAACGCACCGGCGGCAAGGCTTACTGGGCGCGCACCTGGCAGAAACAGGTGGAAGCCTTCGAAAGCATCCGCGAAGACATGAGCAACTCCTACACGGTGACTTACTACCCGGCGCCGAACCCGAATGAAGGGTTTCGCAAGATCAGCGTGGAGGTCGTCAGCGACCCCGGCAAGAAGTACCGGGTTCAGTGCCGCCCCGGCTACCGCCCCACCCGCGCGTTCTGAGTTAGAAGAGGCGCTACCAGCCCACAGGCTTACTTGGTCTCTTCCTTGGCTGGCGACAGCTCTTTCAAGCCTTTTTCGTAGAGCGGCTTGTTCACCGCGGGAAGGCCGGTCTTCAACTCCTTGTCCAGGAGGTTTTGCTGGACGGCCAGTTTTTCGGCGAGCAGCTTGAAGACTTCGTAAGAAGATTCGGTGGGCTCGCCGTCGCCGTCCTGCACGGTGGAAGCCAGCGCGGCGATTTTGTTATTGAGCTTGATGGGGAAGTTGAACGGGTCCTGATTGCTGTCCGCCCCACCTAGCACCCGAACCCGCATTGCTTCTTAGCCGTGGACCCGGTGCGCGACGTCGCGGCGGTGGAACTGCCAGGGCGAACGCCAGCCCGTACTTACCGCGCGCGGCTGGCCGCCGTTGGTGCCGCCGACCCCCCGGCCGGGCATCCCGCGCTCGACCATCGATATTCGCTGGCTTCCCTCACCAGCCCCGCTCGCACAAGATTCCCCTCAATGTAGCTGCTGATCTTCTCGAATTCCCTTATATACCGCACCGCGTGGTCATAGCTCTCTTCCTGCCAAAAGGGGCTTCCCGTCAACGCCAACATCGCGTTGGCCCGCTTGGCTGTGATGCCTTTCAACGATTTCGTCAGTTTGGGCAATGCCACGGCCGGGGTAGCCAGCAGGTGAACGTGGTTTGGCATGGCCACGAGCGCATGCAAGGCAAAATGACCGAGGACGCTGGCGTTGTACTGAAGGGCTTCTACGACAATGTCCGCGATGGCCGGTTGGCGAAGGTAGAATGCACCATCGCGGGCTTCGTCCAGCAATCGATCCATGGCGGCAAACGCCTCTCCGGAGCTGAGAGTGCCGCGGGGAAAGGCCCGGTGGGATGGCAGACTGTCGTGGAGACGCCAGGTGAGGAAAACGGAACGTTCGGTTTCATAAGTCGTGCGGGAGTCGCCGCCAGTAGAGGGCCATGCCAGGGTAGTTCCCCAGGCACTGCGGAGTTCTCATCGAAAGAAAGGCCGACCGGGGGTCGGCCGCGGACCAGGGGGTCCGACCCACCAAACCACCTGCCCCACAACGAACGTCGTGATATTCTGTTTCTTCGCAAAGGAGACCCACGTGAGAGTCGGCTGCTTCACTCCCCTGTTGTCCCAGTTGCCGTTGCCGGATGTTCTCAAGAAGCTCAAGTCCCTGAACATCGATACCGTCGAGCTCGGCACCGGAAACTACCCCGGCGATCCGCATTGCAAGCTCACCATGCTGGAACACCCGGCCGAACTGGCCGAATTCCAAAGGACGCTGGATGGCGAAGGCTTCTCCATCAGCGCGTTGAGCTCCCATGGCAATCCGCTGCACCCGGACCCTGGGCGCGCCGCGCACGACCGCGAAGTGAGCCGCAAGACCATCCTGCTGGCGGAAAAGCTTGGCGTCCCGGTGGTGGTGGATTTCAGCGGCTGCCCCGGCGATTCCGCCACCGCCAAACAGCCCAATTGGGTCACCTGCCCATGGCCGCCCGATTTTCTCGAAATCCTGAAGTGGCAGTGGGAGGAGGTGGTCGCGCCCTATTGGATCGAGCGCGCCAAATTCGCCTCCGATCACGGCGTTCGCATCGCCATCGAAATGCATCCCGGCTTTGTCGCCTACAGCCCGGAAACCATGCTCAAGCTGCGCGCCGTCGCCGGCGCCTCCATCGGCTGCAACTACGATCCCAGCCACATGTTCTGGCAGGGCATCGATCCCATTGCCGCCATTCGCCTGTTGGGCGACGCCATCTTCCACGTGCATGCCAAGGACACGCAAATCTACCAGCGCAACCTGCCGCTCACCGGTGTGCTCGACACCAAGCCCTACACCGACGAGCGCAACCGCGCCTGGATCTTCCGCACTTGCGGCTATGGCCACGGCGAAGAGTGGTGGCGCGAATTCGTATCCACTTTGCGCATGTTCGGCTACGACTACGTGCTTTCGATCGAACACGAAGACAGCCTGATGTCGCCCGAAGAAGGGCTGACCAAGGCGGCCGCGTTCCTGAACGGCCTGATCGTACGCCAGCCCCCCGCTGCCCCCTGGTGGGTATGAGCCAGGGCGGCTCGATGACAGCCGATTCCAACCTGGTCGAGATCGTGGACACGGCGGTTGCCGACGCGGCCCGGCGCGCCGGTTCCTGGCTGCTCTGCCGCCTGGGTTGCACCGATTGCTGTATGGGACCGTTTCCCATCAGTCTTCTGGACTCGCAACGGCTACAAAACGGCCTGGCCCAGTTGGCTGCCATCGATCCGGCCCGTGCCCGCCAAATTACCGCGCGGGCCCAGGCGGCGGCCGAGCGTCTGCGCACGCTTGCGGAAGAGGCTACCGAAAACGACCCTTGCCCGGCGCTCGACCCGGCCTCCGGCGGCTGCGATCTCTATGCCTTCCGGCCCCTAGTCTGCCGCACCTTTGGCCCGCCCCTACGCATGCCGGAGGGTGGATTTGCGGTCTGCGAGCTGTGCTTTAACGGCGCGGCGCCGGAAACCGTGGCGGCCTGCGCAGTCTCTGTAGATGCCGAAGCCCTGGAAGCGCCGTTGCTAAAGGCACTCGAAAACCGGGGCGTTAGCGTGCAGGAAACCACCGTTGCGGAGGTGATCGGTGCGTAAACACACGCCGACTCTTCTGCCTCGATAGCCCTTTAGAGTAAACCGGATATACCTGGTATGGAGCTCGTAACCAATCCCGCCTCGGGGCGCGTCCAAACTCCAACGTGCGGTGTGTCTGGGCCACGTTCGTGGTGACCGGTTTCGCGCTTACGGGCGCGATGGCGCAAATTCCGGCGCCCGATCTGGAAGCCGACAACGAACCGGTCATCTCCGCGCCGAGCGTCGAGCCTGCCCCAGTCGCCGTGCCTCTCAACTATCAACAGCGCATCGCCGGCGTGATTCCCGATTATCAGACCGTGCGCGAATCGCTCCCCAACGTGCTCCCCCTTACCGCCGCGCAGAAATGGGAACTGGGTTGGCGCGAAACCGTGGATCCGTTTAACATCGCCACTACCTTCATGACGGCCGCGTTTTCCCAGGCCGGCAACCAAACCCCCAAGTATGGCGAAGGCTGGCCGGCGTATGGCATGCGGGTCGGGGCTGCCATTGGCGACAACGCTACCCAGAGCGTTTTCAGCGCCGGGCTGGTGGCATGGGCGCTCCACCAGGACCCGCGCTACTTCCGCTACGGCCCCGGGCATCGCATTGCCTCCCGGGTCGGCTATTCGATCTCCCGCCTGCTGGTTTGCCGCCAGGATTCTGGCAAATTCGCCTTCAATGCATCCAATATATTTGGTATGCTAATGGGAATCGCTGCGTCGAATGCGTACTACCCGGCGGCCAGCCGAAGCGGGAACGTGATGTTGGGTCGCATCGGGACAAGCATGACGGGCGGGGTTACGGGAAACCTGATGTCGGAATTTTGGCCGGATATTCAGCGTCTCTTGCCGGCCATGCAACGAAAACTCTTGGGCCGGAAGAAAGACGAAATCCAATAAGCAAGGTGAAATTAACCATGCCGCGTAGGCAATACCTGCACTTCCCTTGCAGAATCTGCATTTGCCGCGGCCGAATCGAAGTCCTACCCGCCACGGCGGACGGGTCGCGCTGCCGAAGTCTCCTCACAACGCCCTTTGCACGCATAGTTGCCGTGCCGCCGCTGGCCAGGCGGCCGAAGATGGTGCCAACCGTGCATCGGCGAAACAGGCGCGATGAATCAATGCGACAGAATCGGCGCTAAGTCGACTTCGCCGATGAGATCGAAACTGTTTTGCTACATGACGCCACGAATGAACGCGGATGAATGTCGCCAGTACCCAGCGTTTATGAGGCTTTGCTTCCTCAGCATGCGCGATTATTTATGACGCTCTGTATAGGTTTTTGTCTGCTGCTCGCCGGTCTGGTGGCGGCATGGCCGCTGAGGGCCGCCGAATCCGCCCCTGTAAGGGTCGAAGCTCGCCTCCTCACCCCGATTACCACTTACAGCACGCGTACCGGCTCCACTTTCGAGGCGGCCGTCACCACTCCGCTCTGCGGACTGGAGGGCGAGCTTCCGGAAGGTACCGTGATTCGCGGTTCGGTATCCCACCTTCATCGTGTCGGCCTGGGTTTCCTCCATGAAACCGCTTCCCTGCGGCTGGAATTCTCCACCGTCCACCTCGCCGATGGCAGCGACTACCCGGTGGAGGCTCACTTGGCGTCCATCGATAACGCTCGCGAACGGGTCGATTCCCATGGCACGATCCATGGCGAACGCGCCACCTCGACGCTCTCCAATCGCTTTTCCGAAAGGCTGGCATTCCTTGCCATGGGCCATCCCATGGCCATGATTCCCTTATTCGCCATCGAATCCGGCTTCTTTCGGTTTCCGGATCCGGAGATCCACTACCGCCGCGGCACGGAGTTCAACCTGGATGTGCGGTTTCCCGAGGGCATGGGAGAGGTTTCGGCCTGTGAAGCCGCGCCGATGGATCTGAGCCTGGACGATCGACTGGAGCTCGACCGGATTGTCGACGAGCTTCCCTATTGGAGCTATTCCAAGCGCCAGCGCCAACCCATCGATCTGGTGAACCTGATGTTCGTCGGCTCCCAGGAATCGCTCGAGCGCGCCTTCAACGGCGCCGGCTGGACCGGCTCCCGCCCCAATTCCATGCGCAACGGCATGGGGGCAATTCGCGCTATCGTGGAAAGCCACGAGTTCAGCGACGCGCCCATGCGTACCCTGATGCTGGACGGCCATGAACCCGCCCTCCGCCTGCAAAAGAGCCTCAATACTTTCGAAATGCGCCATCATATGCGGATCTGGGCGCGCGACGACGAATGGCGCGGCCGCCAGCTCTGGGCTTCGGCTGCTACCCAGGACATCGGCACTACCTTTTCGTTCCATCCTTTCGGTTTCACCCATCAAATCCAGGTGGAAGTGGACCGCGAGCGCGACAAAGTGGTCAGCGATCTGGTCTATACCGGGTGCGTGGACTCGGTGACCTACGTGCAGCGGCCGGAGTCGTTGCGCCAATCCGGCTTTGTTTACCGCCGAGGCGTATCGAGCGATTCCCGCGTAGCGGTGGTTTCGCTCAATGCCTGCGAGCAGCCGCGCCTCGATCTGGTCGGCGGCCCGGAGCCGGCCGGTCCGCGTACTCTGGTCAAGTTCGTGCGCCGCGTCACGCTCACCGCGCGCAATCACTTTCTGCGCGACAACTGGTACTGGAGAAGCGCCGACGCAGCCCGCATCGCATTTGTCAGGCTTCGCGATTGGGACCGCCAGTCCCGCCAGGAAAGCCGGGCCCGGCAACGCGAGTTCGGCATCGCCGCCAAGGTCACAGTCTCTTCCGGCGGCACCTACTAACTCGCACTCGCGAATACGGTAGCGTATCGAGGTCGAAGCTGTCAGCCATCAGCTTTCAGCGGTCAGCCACATCCAAGCGGCTGATTGCTGAAAGCTTGCCGCCGGCTTCTCAGGCTTCGGCCATCAAGGTCTGGTACGGTTTCCCGGTTTCCTGGGCATCCATCACCGCGATTGCGGCCACGTTGACGATATCGTTCACCGACGATCCGCGCTGCAGCACGTGGACGGGCTTGGTAAGGCCTGCGAGCAGCGGGCCGATCATCTCGCCGCCGCCCAAGGTCTGCAGCAGCTTGTAGGCGATATTGGCCGATTCCAGGTTGGGAAATACGAGCACGTTGGCGCCGCCTTTTAAACGGCTGAAGGGGTAGGTTTCTTCGATGATTTTCGGCAGCACCGCCGTATCGGCCTGCATCTCGCCGTCGATCGTCAGGCCGGGCGCGCGCTTGCGCACCAGGTCCACCACCGCGCGGGCTTTGGCGGACAAGCGGTGGTTGGTGCTGCCGAAATTCGAGAACGAGAGCACGGCCACGCGCGGCGTCTGTCCGAATCGGCGGGCTTTTTCGGCGGTCATGATGGCGATCTCCGCCAGCTCCTCGACGTCGGGTTCGATATTGACCGTAGTGTCGGCCAGAAAATACAGGCCGCCCTTGGGCGCGATCAGCACGTAAACGCCCGCCACTTTGCGCAGCTCCGGCCGTACCGCGATCACCTGCAGGGCCGGCCGGATGGTGTCGGGATAGTGGGTGGTCAACCCGCCCACCAGCGCATCGGCGTCGCCCATGTGCACCATCAGGCTGGCGAAGGTCACCGGGGCGCGCGCCATTTTCGCCGCTTCGGTGGGGGTTACGCCCTTGCGCTGGCGGAGGCGGTAGAGCTCCTCGGTATATTCGCCGATGCGGAGAAAAGACTCCGGGTCCACGACTTCCACTCCGCTCAGATGGAGGCGCATCTCCGCCGCCCGCGCGCGAATCGTCTCGGCGTTGCCCAGCAGCACCGGCGCGGCGATTTTCTGATCCAGCAGAATCTGGCAGGCGCGCAGGATCTTGGGCTGTTCGCCCTCCGGAAAAACCACCCGTTTGGGGTCGCGCTGGGCTTTGTGGATGATGCCGCGCATCACTTCGTTGGCGCGGCCCAGACGGCGCTCCAGCTCTTCGCGATACTGGGCCAGGTCGACCGGTTGCTGCGCCACGCCGGTTTCCATGGCCGCCTGCGCCACCGCCGAGGCTTCCCGGATCAGCACGCGAGGATCGAAGGGCTTGGGGATGATGTATTCGCGGCCGAACGAGAGCCGCTCCACGCCATAGGCCTGCAACACCGAATCGGGCACGTCTTCCTTGGCCAGCGCGGCCAGGGCGCGCGTGGCCGCCAGCTTCATCTCGTCGTTGATGCTGGTGGCGCGCACGTCCAGCGCCCCGCGGAAAATGAACGGGAAACCCAGCACGTTGTTCACCTGGTTGGGATAATCCGAGCGTCCGGTGGCCACAATGGCATCGGGCCGCGCGGCCAATGCCACGTCGTAGGCGATCTCGGGGTCGGGGTTGGCCAGGGCGAAGATCAGCGGATCGGGCGCCATGCTTTTCACCATCTCGGGGCTGACGGCGCCGCCGGTGGAGAGGCCGAAGAACACGTCGGCGCCTTCCAGGGCCTCGGTCAGCGTGCGGCGGTTGGTATGCGCCGCAAAGCGGGCCTTGTAGGGGTTCATGCCTTCGGTGCGCCCTTCGTAGATCACGCCCTTGGTGTCGCACATCAGGATGTTCTCGCGGCGCACGCCCAGGTTGACGTAATGCATGGCGCAGGCCAGCGCGCTCGCCCCCGCGCCGTTGAAAACCACCTTCACCTCTTCGATTTTCTTGCCCGCGATTTCGAGCGCGTTCAGCAGGCCGGCGCCGGAGATGATCGCCGTCCCGTGCTGATCGTCGTGGAACACCGGGATCTTCATGGTGCGATGCAGCTCTTCCTCGATGGCAAAACATTCGGGGGCCTTGATGTCTTCGAGGTTAATGCCGCCAAAGGTGGGCTCGAGCAACTGGCAGGCGCGGATGACCTCGGCCGGGTCGGTGGTGGCGAGTTCGATATCGAACACGTCGATATCGGCGAAGCGTTTGAACAGCACCGCTTTGCCTTCCATCACCGGTTTGCCGGCCAGCGGGCCGATATTGCCCAGCCCCAGCACGGCCGTCCCGTTGGTGACCACGGCCACCAGGTTGCCCTTGGCGGTGTAGCGATAGGCCAGTGACGGGTCCCGCTCGATTTCGAGACACGGCACGGCCACGCCCGGCGTGTAAGCCAGGCTGAGATCGATTTGCGTGCGGCACGGCTTGGTCGGCGTGACCGCAATCTTGCCGGCAGGCGCCGACGCGTGATATTCCAATGCGTCTTCGGGACGTATCTTCATGGATACAGCCTCGCTGGATCATACGATATCAGGTGGCGGAAGCGATGGTGCGGGGAATTATATCCGCCAAGGGAAATCCGGCGGCCGGGGCCAGGCCGCGAGATGCCGGCCTGCCGTCAGCGGAACAGCACGACCCGGGCCCGGTGGCCTTTACATAATTTCTCGTCGCTGGTGTAGAGGACGGCGTTGGTTGCTTCAGCCAAGGCGATGTAGGTGGCATCATAGGCGGTGAAGTCGTGCCGTAGTTCCCAAATACGGCCTATCAATGGCGTGTGCGAATAACGCTCCGCCGGCAGCGCCGCGAGTCCAGTGAGAAATTGCTCGCTGCGATCCGCCCCGATTGGCCGGCCAGCCACCAGCCTTCGAACCGCACTCACGACTTCGACATCGATCAAATGCGGAACAAGGAAAGACTCGTCGCGTCCGGAAAGGCGGCGTCTAATGGAATCGGCCAGGGCGCCGTTGGTGAGGAGTTCGACCACCACGGAGGCGTCCAGAACGATCATCGCGAGTCTCGCAGTTCGCGTATTACTTGCGCAGGGCTCTTTTTGGCCCGGACGGGCTTCGCCTGTTGTGTGCGCTCCAACCACTCCTGCATGGTGGGCCGCTCCGCCGCGCGCGCCAATTCTCTCTTGAGGAAATCGGAAAGGCTCATGCCTTCGCGAGCCGCCCGTGACTTCAGAGTGCCATGCACGTGTTCCGGGACGTCCCTCACCTGGATCATCTTCGACATGTCCTAAGCATACAAACATGTGCTGCACATGTCCATCCGGACCGCGTAGCCGTTGGCATGCTTGCGGCCGCGCGCCCTAGTCTTTGTTGCCCAGGACGTAGATGACCCAGGGTGCGATGGAGGTTTCAGTCAGCCACGCGTAGGGCTCCTCTTCGCGTCCCAACGGTTGGAAATGAGCGACAAGGTCGAGCCCGGATGCGGCAAACAGATTCAGGTAGTCTTCGTGAAACCACACAAGGTCTACCACCGGGCGCGCGTCGGCGACGTCCTTCATCGCGATCCGCACCGTGTCTCCGCTTTTCGCACGGCGGTTTTCCGGAAAATCCCTGGTAGTGAACGACGCCCACTCATGCGTGTAGATTTCAGGCGTGGAGCCGAGCAGGACGATCCGTCCTTCATCGTTCAGCAAGCGCCGCAAACCGCGCAGTAGCTCGCGCCGCTGCGCGACATCGGGAATGTTGTCAAAGGCGAATGCGGACAGAACCAGGTCGAAGCGGGCAGGCTCGAAGGCGCTGAAGTCGCCATCGCCGATTAATCGATAGGTTCCGTTCGGGTCGGCGTTTCGAGCCAGCTCGATCATGCTGCCCGATATGTCGACGCCGATTGCATTGAAACCGAGCTTCTTCAGGAACCTCGTGGACCGGCCGGCGCCGCAGCCGAAATCGAGAGCTTCGCGTCCGGCGGCGTGCGCGCCGACGATCGCGGGCAAATCGCGGTATGCCAGATAGTAAGTGCCGGGGAACTCCAGGGTCGCGTACGCCTTCGCTCTCTCGGTATCGTCGTACACGTTGGAAAATGACACGATTCGCTGTCCTTCATGAGTTGTAGTTCGATTCATTGCAGTTTCCCCCGCGCGTCCACTGTCCAAATTGTTTCCACGGTTTCGCCGCGCACTCCGTAGACGCGCTCGTGGAGATTCACGGCCACGCAAATGTGATTGGGGATGACGCGGACGCGCTCGCCTATGTCGAACGTGCGCTCGGCGCATGCGAGGTCGATGAAGCCATGCTCCTCGTTCATCTTGTGGAAGCGCGCGCCGGGCGCCTCAATGACACGGCCGAAAGTGAGTTCGGACGAAGCCGACAGCCGGTCCGAGGAGAACGTCTTAGATCCACCGTCGATGATCATCTGCCCAGCGTGAGCCGTGGAAACCACCGTGGCGAGAACCGCGGCGGCGCAATCCTCCAACTGGCAGGCGCCGCACGCGACCGTATTCATGTCGTTGAACACGTAAGTGCCGGGGCGGATTTCCGTCAGACCTTCGATTTCGTGGGAATGAAACAGGGTGGGCGTGGATCCGCCGCTGACGATCGGCGTTTCGATTCCCGCGCGGCGGAAATCGGCCAGAATCGACGCCAGCAGCGCGCGCAGTCGATCGAGCGCGCGCAGGCCGCTCTCGCTCAGTACTTTGATGTGGCCGGGATAAAAGGCAATGCCCCGAAGTTTGAGGTGTGGCAGTTTTTCCAGGCTCTCGGCCAGGTGGAGCAATTCCTCGCCCGGCGCCACACCCACGCGGCCCAGGCCGACGTCGACTTCCGCCAGCGCGCCCACTTCGAGCCGCGCGGCGCGGGCGGCGTCGGAAAGCTGGCGCGCCGCGAAAACGCTGTCCAGCGCCACCGTCACGTTGGTTTTGCCGGCAATCCGCATCAGCCGTTCCAGCTTGGAGTGGCCGATCACCGGATATGCCACCAGCAAATCCTCGGGACCCGCGTCCACCATGACCTCCGCTTCGGAGACTTTGGCCACCGTGAGGCCCGCCGCGCCGCCGGCCAGTTGGCGCTTGCCGATCAGCACCGATTTGTGGGTCTTGGTGTGAGGACGCAGGCGCAGGGCATGCTCGGCTGCGTACCGAGCCACTCGCGCCAGATTGCGCTCCATTACATCCAGGTCCACGATCAGCGCCGGGGTATCGATTTCCGCGACAGTCATCCCTCCAGAATATGGGGCTGGCGGGGATTGTTTTTGAAAACTATTAAAATAAAATACTACTGTGATACATTAGTACCATGATCGTAGAACGAGTACAGACCGGCGTTCGGATGGAAAAACGGATCTTGAAGGTTCTCAAGGCAATTGCGGAACTCAAGGACATGTCGCTCGGCGATCTCCTGGAGGGCATCGTGTTGCATGCTTTTGAAGGGAAGGGCGCCTTCACCGAAGAAACCCTAGCCCAGATCGTCCGCCTCCGCGAAATTTACGGGCTCACTCTGACAGCGACGGATAGCCACCAACTCACCGAGGAACAGCCATCGTGAAGCGGACTCTCCCTCTCATGCTGGCGCCGCTCCCTGAAGACCTTACCTAATGGTTGCCTTAGCCGGGGCAGGCTCGTTCCCCCTTTGCGCTTCGACAAGAAACCGTGTAGCATGTCCCTGTAGAACATATAGGGGAGAGATGGGCGAAGAGCGAATCGGCCTGCCGCAGGGAACCTTGGATCTGCTTATCTTGAGGACGCTAGCTCTCGGGCCGCAGCACGGCTGGGGGATTTCCGAGCGCATCCAGCAGATCTCGAGCGACGCCGTTCAGGTCCAGCAGGGGTCGCTCTATCCGGCGCTGCATCGGCTGGAACGGCGCGGCTGGATCAATGCGCGCTGGAGCGCATCGGAAAACAATCGCCGCGCCAAATACTACCAACTCACCCGCACCGGCCGCGCCCGCCTCGAAACCGAAACCACAGCGTGGCGCAAGCTCGTGGCGGCCGTCGATCGGATCCTCGATACGGCGTAGACCGGGCAAGGAAGCATCAGGCGTTATCGAGCCAACTGACACGGGAGAAGAGAAGGTCGCCATTTTGAGGCGGCATTTGCTGGAACAGGAGCCGGTTTCCAAGTTCCGTAATGAGTTTGGGTTGCAGCCCACGGCGATCTGTCGTTGGCAAAAGGAGTTTCTCGAGAACGGCGCCGCCGCCTTCCAGGCCAAGGCTCGCTCCGATCGCCAGGCCGAACAGTGCCATCGACGCAGCGGAGGCGGCTACGATCATCGCGATACGTGGCGAGGGGATTCCCGTCCGCCGCCTCCGCCGGCGTTCGCCGGGCGCCCGCCAGGGCGATTGGTTCAGTTCAGTGGAACCGGGCACGCTCCGTTTCCGCCCGGCAGAAACTGCGACACACAAACGGCGCTGGCCAGAAGACGCGGCGGCGACTCCAATTCGAGCGCGCCAAGAGTGGCCCCGCCGCGGAGGCTCAGGCCGCGTTGCTTCGCGCCCGCTGGAAGACATTGCGGGCGTTATCCGCGTACACCTTCTTCAACACGCCGTCAGGCAAACCGAAGCCATGGAGTGGCCAGTGGTAGTTGAAGAGCTCATGTACGTAAAAGTGCTCGTCGTGGGTTTCCAGGATCCGGAAGGTTGTGCTGAACATGGGCTGGTTGTAACCCAGGTCCGTCCCGTAGAGCACCCGGTCCTGGTGTTTCTGAATGAACTGCGACACGAATCGCGGGATGGGAGCAAGCTCTCCAAAGCGGGCCGAGATGTCGCCATAGAGATTCGGATTACGGTCGAAGATCTGGCCCAGCCGCGCCAGATCCCAGTCCAGATTCATGAGGTGGCAGGCGATGAAGATCGTCTTGGGATGCTTCTTCACCGCACCCTCCAGGCTCTCGATCAGCTCGTTGTGCCCCAGCATGCCGGGCGTCACTTTGATCATCCAGGTGTAGCCGTTCATGAGACCGTCATTCTTCCGGTCCATCGGCTGGTAGGACCAGATGGGGTCGGAAACGTGGATATTGACGGGCATGCCCAACAGCGCGCATTTGTCCCACAGAGAGTCCATGCGCAAATGATCCGGATGGGGACCGGCAGGGGCGGTGCTCGGTGGAGAGAAGCCGCTTCCTCTTCCCTGGAAACCGCGCCCCGGCGGGTTCGATGAGTCGGCCCGTCCGGCCCTGCCGAAGGACGCGAAGCCCCTGCCCTTGTCGCTGAGCTCTCCCACCCCCACGGCGCCGAGACGATGGCACTCTTCGAGCGCTTTGACAGCATTAGGCCCAAATCCCGGCTGGTTGACACCCGCGAGATCGAAGCTACACCACAAATCAAAACGGCCGGGATATTTGATGTACGCCTGCCGCACCTCGGTGAACCTTTCCGGCGTCGCCGCACCGGTGAAGATCACGGTCTTTTCCACGCCAGTGGCGTCCATTAGCTTAACCATGTCGTCAACCTGTTGCGGGGGACGGGCGCCGTGGCAATGCACATCGATGACCGGATATTTGGCTTTTTTGGCCTCGGTTTTCGGGACCCGGTAGATAGACTCCGGGCGGTAATCTTTTAGCAGGAACTTGTCCGGGGTATCCTGCGCTTCGTCAGGGGGGCTGGGCTGCTCCGCCTGCGGGGTCTGAGCGGCGCCCCCGCGCGCCATTGCGGCCCCGGAAAGCATCATCCATCGCCTGCGATTCATGTTTCTCATTCCCGTCCTTGCTGCCAGAATAGTCCGATTCGATTGTATGCCGCACGCCCCCGAGAAACAACCGATCCGCTCCGCCTCGGCAGCCAGCAGCACGGCGCCGCCAACGTACTCACCGGTCATGCTGGAGTAGCTAAAGCTCGGCTCACTAGTTTCTGTCGTGAAACCCATAAGGCTTTGGTATGTCGTAAGTTATGGCAGCAGGGGCGTAGTGATCGTCAAGTCTGCCGTTGCCCTGCGGGTCGCAAGCGGAGGCCTCAAGAAATCGTCAAGCTACGACGTGCCGGCTCGTGCATCGGCTTGCGCCGCGGTTCGACAGCGGCTCGACGAGAACTCCGGCGCCGGCGCGTCCATCCGCGCCGCCTGCGCTCGTGGAACGCGCGCGGCGAGGAGCGGCAAGCTATGCCCCGCCAAGGTGAGCCCGGCTTTGACCATCCGCTCGTTTAGGCAGCGACAACCGGCACAGTGATTTCAGCTACGGTCCAGCCGGTTCCCCTGTGTCTCCGCCCAGTCGGGCGGCGGCCTCAAGATCAGTGCGCGCGGCCGCATCACGCCCGAGTAGAGTGAAGACGTGGCTGCGGAGGATATAGAGGTGCGGTTCGTCGGGTGCCAGCCGAATCGCCTCCGTGAAGTCCTGGAGCGCGGACTCGACGGCGTCCGGTTCTCCAAGACGCATGTGGCCGCGGTACTCCCGCGCCTGCCAGAGGCCGGGGCTCAGTCGAAGCGCTTCATCCAGTAGTGCAAGCCCACGTCCGGTCTCCCCCGACGCAGCCAGCCGGATGGCCTCGCCGAGAATCGCGGCGGAATCCGGGATCGGGGGACGGCGCTTTCGTCCGACAAAATAGAGATACGCCGCCGCAACCAGGCACAGGCACGCTATGGCCGCCGCGCCGTCGAACCTCCAACTGCCCAGAAACAGCTTGCCCGTCAGTGGCAAGCTCGCGAAGAGAAACCCCAGCGCCAGCGCGGCCCGGCACCATTGGCGAGCCCGTGAAGCAGAGGCGTCCTCGGGCGGTTCCACGTCCTCATCATCCCGCGGAGCAGGCATGCTTTCACCATACCCCTTCCCGCTCCGCGAGGCGTCCAATAACGCCGCGGAAGGCCGGCGCGTTCGCGCTCGGGTGCCGCTTCCGCGAAGTGCGCGCGCTCGTGCACCCTGCGCGCCATCGCGCGAGGCTCTTCGGCGGCTTGCGCCGTCGTTCGACGGCGAACGAACGATCGACTCCCGTCACTTTCGCCATGCACTCCGGCGCCGAGCGTCCGCCCGCGCCGCCTCCTCTCGCGGAGTGCGCGGCATTGCGTGGCGCGGCCTGAAGGTTGGCGCGGGCGAGCGGTTCGCCCGCCTGCGAAATTCGCGTGCCGGCGCGCGCTTGAACCCTGCGCGCCATCGGCGCAGCGCATGCGGCGAAGATCAAAGAGCTACGGCGCGCGCTCCTTCAAGTCACTGCGCCGGGGTTCGACGGCGAATGATCAACGCCCTCCACGGTTGCCGAGTACTCCGATACGGGCGCGGCGAAAGCAACCTGGACCCGTAGGTTGCCTGCCGCCCGATGCTAGCGGAGGCACTGACGTGTTCACCGAACCGGCCAGCCACAAGAACTACATCAAGACCGTCTCAAGGTTCAGGGCTCGGACCTCTGAGGCGAGCGCCAACAGCCCCGAGAAGAAGCCGCTTCACAGCCTGGCTCGAGTCCATGGCGAGCGCCTCATGCGCCACGCTTTCTGCTTCCGGCACGCTCCAACACGAGATGGCTCGTTTGAGTTCGGGGATCAACGGCGCACTGACGCTGAATTCTTCCAGTCCCAGGCCAAGCAGAAGCGGTGTCGCCAGAGGATCGGCAGCCAGTTCGCCACACAGGGCCACGCCGATTCCTGCGGCGCGGCCAGCCTCGATAGTTTGGCGGATCATTCGCAATACCGCGGGCTGAAAGGGATCCGCGATCGGCGCCACGCGGGAGTTCGTCCGATCGGCAGCCATGACGTACTGGATCAGATCGTTACTGCCGATGCTGAAGAAGCTTGCTTCTTGCGCCAACTGATCGGCGACGGCCACTGCCGCAGGCACTTCGATCATGATGCCTATCCTGATGTTCTTCCGGAAAGGTAACCCTTCCCGTTCCAGTTCAGCCTCCGCTTCGCCAACCATGGCTTTGGTCTCGCGCAACTCGTCCACCGCGGCGATCATCGGCAACAGCAACTCGACTGCCTGTGCCGCGCCCGCGCGAAGGATGGCACGGAGTTGCGTTCGAAACAGGTCGCGCCGGCCCAACATCACGCGGATACCTCGCCAGCCGAGGAATGGGTTGGCTTCCTCGCCGATCTCCACGTAAGGCAGACTCTTGTCGCCACCGATGTCGAGCGTGCGGACGCTGAGTTGACGCTCCCCCAGGGACTCGGCGATCGCGCGATAGGCGGCGACCTGTTCCTCTTCGCCGGGTGCGGCCGTGCGGCCGAGGAACAGAAACTCCGTCCGCAGTACACCCACACCCTCGGCTCCACAGGCCAAGGCTTCCGCTGCTTCGGCAACGCCGCTGATATTGGCGAGCACTCGGATCCGGCGCCCGTCGCGTGTCGCAGCAGGTCTCAACCGCTCCATCTCCGCCGCGCCGCGAGCGGCCAGCCAAGCTTGGCGGCAGCCTTCCAACGCCTGTACCCGACCGGCATCCGGTGAAATCCAAACCGTCCCCTGCTCTCCGTCCACAGCCACAATCGTTCCCTCGGCCAGTGCGGAGATTCCAGGACCCAATCCGGCGACCACCGGAATCCCCCTGGCCCGGGCCAGGATCACGCTGTGTGCGCTGGCGCTGCCCGTCTCCAGGCACAAGCCCAGGGCCATCGCGGGATCGAAGTCCCTGACTTCGGAAGGCGTCAGATCACGCGCCGCGAGAATCGACGGCTCCCACAAAATCCTCAGGCCGCTCACTTGACCGGTCAGCCTTCGCAAAACCCGTGCCGCCACATCCGTCACGTCGGCCGCCCGGGCCGGAAGATAGGGGTCATCGAGGGCCTTAAGACGGTCTGAGAGCTTGGAGGTCTCCGCCTCCCAGGCGGACTCCGCGCCAACCCCGTCTTCCACCAGCATGCGCGTCACTCCGCCAATCAGTTCCGGGTCCTCTAGGAAGAGAGACTGCGCATCGAAAATGCCCGCCTCATCCGCGCCAAGGTGAGCATTGGACCATTCGTATAGCGCCCTGGTCTCTTCTTGCGCGCCGCCGATGGCGGCCATCAGGCGTTGCCGCTCAGCCTCGGGACTCCCGATGGCCCGAGGGGTCAGTTCCACGGCGGCGGGACGGAGCTTGACCAGCGGCCCGATGGCGATGCCAGCGGACGCCGGGATGCCGCTGAGCAGGTGTTGAGACGGCGAAGCCAACGGCGGCGGCAGCCGGTCCTGAATGTCTTTGCCGGGTTTCTCCTTTTCGCCACAGCCGGATTCGATGAAATCCGCCAGCGCGGTGAGCGCATCGTGCGCTTCGGGTCCTCGTGCGCAGACCCGCAACTCGTGGCCTCGTCTCGCCCCCAGGCTCAGGACGCCGTTGATGCTGTCGCCTGCGGCCGGACCAGTCCGCTGAGTCGCGTTCGCCACCGTCACCCGCGCTCGATAACGCCGCGTCAGGCGCACCAACTGCGCCGCCGGTCGTGCGTGCAGTCCGAGACGATTGGGCAGCTTGACCAGCAGCTCTTCCAAAGGCCCGGTGTCTTCAGCGGCGGCGCCGGCCTGCGGCGTCGCGCCACTTGTGCCCAATTGCGCCACTTTGCCGGCCAGCGCGTTACGCGCTTCGGTGGCGATTTCCGCGAGACTTGCGCCGGCGGAGGCGAGGCTGGCTGCCGCCACGGCTCCTTCCACCAGCGGAGCAGCGCATAATTGGACGTGCGATTGTCTCGCCTCGCCCAAGAGTTCCAGCGCGGTTTCGGCGCTTAGCACGGCGCTCCCGAGATCCATAAGCACCAGCACTCCTTCCTCGCTGTAGACCGAGTCAATGGCCTGGAGCACTTGGAATGCATCGGTACCGATGGGGTTTTCGGGATCGGCGGCGCCCCCAGCGGCCGCTATCCGCACTTTTCCTTGCGCCACCTGCCGCGCCAAATCGCACACACCCTCAGCCAGCTTGGCGCTGTGGGAGACAATGACGAGGCCGATCATGAGCGCCAGGTGTCCGCGGCCGCCTGGAGCAGCAGGTAGGAAGAGGTCGCGCCCGGATCCTGGTGACCGATGCTCCGCGCGCCCAGATAGCTGGCCCGGCCCTTGCGCGCCTCGATCGGAATCGTCCCCAGCATCCCCGCTTGGGCCGCCGCCGCGCCCCCGTCGAGGATTGCCGCCATGCCGCCTCCTTCCTCGCTCGCCTTACGCATCGCGTCCAAAGCCGGAAGCAGGGCGTCCATCATGGTCTTATCGCCCGCGGCTGCTTTACCGCGCTGCTGGACACCCTCGATGCCCGCCTGGAACAGTGCCACCACATCGGCCGCCTCCAACTCGGTCTTCCCGGCGCAGGCCGCGGCGGCCCGAAGAAAGAAAGTGCCGTACAGCGGCCCGGCCGCGCCGCCCACATGGCGGATGAGGGCGGTAGACACAATCTGGAAGACAGAACGGATATCGGTCGGAACATGCGCCGCCAACTCCGCCTTCACCGCGGTGAAGCCACGGTCCAAATTAATCCCGTGGTCTGCATCGCCGATAGCCGAGTCCAATTCCGTGAGCCATTGTCGATTCTCGGCGTAGACCTGTTGCAGGACTTCCAGCCATCTCAGCACTTCTAGCTTGCCCACGGCCATTCGCTCACATCCCCCAGCGCAGCCCCGGAGTGAGCACGGGATCGTCCCATAGCGATAGCAGTTCGTCATCGGCTTTGAGCAGCGTGATCGAGCAGCCGGCCATTTCGAGGCTGGTGATGTAATTACCTACCAGGCGGCGCGCGACGTGGATGCCCTGCCCTCGCAAAGCCCGTTCCAACTCCCCATAGACGAGATAGAGTTCCATCAAAGGGGTGCCCCCCATGCCGTTGACCATGGCAATAACTTCGTCGCCTCCGCGGAACCGCAGGTCCGCCAGGACCGTCCCCGCCATGCGCGCGGTCAGTTCCCCGGCGGGTAGCAGGGGCATTCGCTCGCGCCCAGGCTCCCCATGGATGCCGATACCCATCTCCATCTCGTCTTCGCCCAACTCGAAAGTGGGTTTGCCGGCCGCCGGGACGGTGCAGGAAGTCAGGGCCATCCCCACGGAACGCCCGTTCCCATTGACCTTGCGGCAGAGCGTTTCCAGGCGCGCGAGGTCGTAGCCGCGCTCGGCCGCCGCTCCGCAGAGCTTTTCCGCAAGGACGGTTGTCCCAACGCCACGGCGGCCCGCCGTATACAGGCTGTCTTCCACGGCAACATCGTCGTTGATGACCACCGCCCGCACTTCCATGCCCGCGGCCTGGCAGAGTTCAGCGGCCATTTCGAAGTTCATGATATCGCCAGTGTAGTTCTTGACGATATGGAGAACACCCGCTCCGCCGTTGACGGCGCGCGCGGCGGCTTCGATTTGATCCGGCGTCGGAGAAGTGAACACCTGGCCGGGACAAGCGGCGTCGAGCATGCCTTTGCCCACGAACCCGACATGCAAAGGTTCGTGGCCGCTGCCGCCACCCGACACAATGCCGGTCTTGCCTGGAACGGGCGCGTCAGCCCGGATCACGTAAACCGGCTCCAGGCAAACTCTCAGGATATCCGCATGCGCCAGAGCCAGCCCCGCCAGGAACTCCCGCGGCACATTCTGCGGATCGTTGATCAGTTTCTTCATGCGTCCTCTTGGGATACCTGGCGATCGCCCGAAGCATCTCCCTCTCTGCGACCGCCACAAATTCCCAAGGTTGGATTCTTATCGTCGTGGCTGCGGGACGTCCGCAGTCGGTGATGTTTTCGTTCACCTCTCGCGACATAGGTTCGCCGGTGTAGGTGCGAATCGATCGCCACGTTAATGCGGTCCATGTCGGTAGACCAGCCTAGCACACCGCTCTTGTCCTTCCACGCCGCGTGTTCTCGTGGAACGCGCGGCACCGCGTGGCGCAGATCGAAGGCCGACGCGGGAGTGTCGTGTCGGTGAAGTCCGGGTGCCGGCGCGCGCTTGAGTCGAAGATGATGTGCCTCTGCTGCAGTTCGTTATCTGCGGCCCGCGCGTTCAGAGCGACGGTGCCAAGGGGGATCAAGGGCCGTTCTTCAGGCCAGTGGACCGTGGCGTCATCCACGATGTCGCGCTCGTTGGCGATCTGGACAGCGATTTGAAATCGGATAAGCCCGGTTGCCAAGCGATGTGTAAGCTCCTCGAACAGGTAGTTGGCGTCCTTGCCTTGGGCCGCCGCCTCACTTGGATGTTCGACGCCCGATTCCGGCGAAATGCGGTGGCGGCCGTATCGGGCGACCCCAGCGTGATTGATGAAACGTAGCGCTGTAATGCCGAAATATGTCTCCTTGGCGAAGCTGGCAGGACTGGGCTTGGGCGTCTGCACGAATGCGAGGGAGGCCGGATGTGTACCAAGGAAATCTCGATCGGCGATGGCGAAGGACTGGACGGGTCGCTTGCTGCGGCGGCACGCAGAAATTCGAGGAACTCCTGGCCGGTTCGGATGGGCAAGCCGTCCGTCGACTGGGCAATGATATCGGTGTGGACGCAATCGGCTAGGTGGAAGCGGATCGCCAAGCCGCGCGGATTTGCGTTGGGGTCGTTATCGGGGAACATCGGAAGTCCGGTGGAATCCGCGAAGGCCGAAGAGCCGCAGCGCTGGAGGCTGCCTTCGCTGGGGCTCGACGGCGAATGGTCAACCAACGCGCGCGCGCCGAGAACTGCGTTGCCGGCCATCCATCCCTGGCGCCTGTTCTCGTGACCGCTACAGCGCGGGGCTCGCTGGAAGGGCGACGCGGGCACTCAGTCGCCACGGGGTCCGAAGCGAATGCCGTAGGCTACCGGCGAGGCTGGCTGGATGTGCTTTGGGCTCGCGGGACCCGATGGTCCTTCTCCGAGCCGTCACTTCAAGAGATCGCGGATCAGCACGGCGGGATGTTGCGCCTTGCCACCGTTTAGTTCCGTCACTTGATGGCGGCACGAGGTTCCGGGCGCCACCAGCACGTCACCCGGCTCCATCTTCCGCACCTCCGCCAGCAAGCGCCGATTGGCGATGACTTCGGAAATCTCGTAATGCTCCTTGTAATAGCCGAACGATCCTGCCATGCCGCAACAGCCGGCATCGAGATCGATCACCTTGGCCGAGGGAATGCGGTTGAGCAGCGACATGGTGGCCGGCAACAGCCCCAGCGACTTCTGGTGGCAGTGGCCATGCACCAAAATCCGGCTGGGTCCGGGTCCGAGCGGCAGGTCCAGCTTCGCGGCGAATTCATCGAACAGCATGCAGGCATTCGCTACGGTCTGAGCCCGATTCCGCTGCTCGCCCCGCAGAAGGGACGCTGCGTCGTCTTTGAAGACGGACAGACAACTGGGCTCGCAGAACAGGATCTTCTCACCGCGCTCCGCGATCGGGAACAGAGCTTCCACCACTTGACCGGCCTGCGCCCGAGCTTCGGCTAGCAGCCCCTGCGAAATCAGAGGGCGTCCGCAGCAGCCGGGCCGGACCACGCCGACCTGGCAGCCGCCCTTCTCCAGAACTGCCAGCGCCGCGATGCCAATCTCGGGATCGTAATGATTCAGGAACGTATCGTTGAACAACGTTACCCGAGCGCCCGCCATGGTACTCCGCGGAGGATTGCCGGCAAGCCACCGCTCGAAAGTCTGCCGCTTCCAGGCCGGCAGGATGCGCCTGCGGTCGATACCCAGCAGCTTTTCCATCGCCCAGCGCATGGGCCGCGCGGCCGCAATCCAGTTCGACAGGGGAGCAAACCGGCTGCCCCAAACCGACAGCCGGTGGATATTACCCAGCGCCAGCGCCCGCAGCGGCGTCCCGTGACGTTTCCAGTAGTCCGCCAAGAACTCGCTCTTGAACCGCGCCATGTCTACGCCGATCGGGCATTCCGCCTTGCAAGCCCGGCACTGCAGGCACAGATCGAGCACGTCGTATACGCCCTGATCGCCGAGTCCCGCCTCCCCGAGACTCCCCGTCATCGCCAGCCGCAACACGTTGGCGCGGCCCCGCGTGGCGTGCGCCTCGTCGCGCGTGGCCATGTAGGAAGGGCACATCGTACCCGAGAGTTTCTTCCGGCAGGCGCCGATGCCGCTACACATTTCCACCGCGGCGCCCATGCCGCCGAATTCCGAGTAGTCGAACCAGGTGGGCGGGTTCGGCGTTTGATAATCCCTCCCGAAACGCAGATTCGATGCGATCGGCGGCGCGTCCACAATTTTGCCGGGATTCAAAATTCCGCCGGGATCGAAGGTGCGTTTGACCTGCCGAAACGCCTCATAAAGCACCGGCCCGAACATCTGCCGGTTGAACGGGCTGCGCGTGAGGCCATCGCCGTGTTCGGAGGAAAGCGAGCCGCCGAATTCCAGCACCAGATCCGCTACCTCCTGGGCCATGGTCTCGAACTTCCGAATCCCTTCGTCGGTCTTGAGATTGATCACCGGCCTCACATGCAGGCACCCGACCGAAGCATGCGCGTAGATTCCGGCCGTGGTTCCGTGGCGGTGGATAATTCCCAGGAAGCGGTCGATATAGTCGCGCAGCTTTTCCGGTGCAACCGCGGTGTCCTCCACGAAGGAGATCGATTTGGCGTCGCCTTTCATGGCCATCGAGAGGCCCAGCGAGTTCTCCCGCAGGCTCCAGATTTTCGCCTGCGATGCCGGGTCGGTTTCGGACCGGTACGCGTAACCGAGCTTCCGCCGCCGCAGATCGTCTTCGAGCGCCTGGAGCCGCGGCAGCAGGTCCTCTTTCCGGTCCGCGTAGAGCTCCACGCATAAAGTGGAAGCCGGATCGCCTTCGATATACGTGGTGCGAATGCGGTCGAGGGTGGCATTCTGGCGGGTATAATCCAGAATCGACTTATCCATCACCTCGACGGCCGATGGTTTATGCTCCAGGATCACGGGCGTGGCGGCCAGCGATTCGAGCAGGTCATGGAACACGACCACCATCACGGCTTTCGCATTCGGCAGCGGTACCAACCGTAGCTTGGCTTCCAGGATGATGCCCAAGGTCCCCTCGGAGCCGACCATGATTCGGGTGAGATTGACCGGCTTCGCCGGATCGGTAAACTCGTCCAGGTTGTAGCCGCCCACGTGACGCAGGATCTTCGGGTAGCGGCGGTCGATCTCGGCGGCGTGCTCGCTTGCCAGCCCGAGCACGGTGCGATAACAGGTGGCCTCAAGCGTGTCTCCGGCGGGCACTTCAGTACGCGGAATTTCGCGAAAGTGAACCACGCTCGAATCGGACAGAGCGACCACCATTTCCTGAACGTGGTCGATCGTCCTGCCCCACCACACGCTGCGCGCGCCGGCGGCGTTGTTCGCCATCATGCCACCTATCGTGGCGCGGCTCGCCGTGGAAATGTCGGGCGCAAAACGCAGGCCTAACGGCGCCAGTTGCGCGTTCAGTTCATCCAGCACGATGCCCGGTTCCACCCGGACCCACCGCTCCTGGGCATTCACCTCCAGCACGCGGTTGTAGTATTTCGAAATGTCGATCTGCAAGCCGGTCCCGATCGACTGGCCGCACTGGGATGTGCCGCCTCCGCGCATCGTGATCGGACAGCGGTGACGCCGGCAAATCTCCAGGCTGCGCAGAATGTCTTCGCGATTCCTGGGAATAACAACGCCTGCCGGGGTGATCTCATAGACGCTGGCATCGGTAGAATAGAGCGCGCGAGAAACCGGATCGAAGCGGACTTCGCCTTCAATTCTGCTCTCCAGTTCCGGGCGGAGCGCGTTGGCATCCACGACTGGCGCCGCCGTTGGGGCCTGGATCTGAACCGGAATTCCGTTGAGCGCCGGCATATTCGATGACGTTTTCTCCATCGTTATCACGCTAAATCACTTCGGCTGTAATTGCACCCGCTTCTCTTCACCGGCAAGAGCTTCCGGAGTAAGCATCCCGCGCCGCATCGGATCGACCACGAGCTTTGCCAGAGCCGCCGCTCCTATGCTCGAAACCGCCATTACCAGCAATACCGCGGTCCAGGTCCCGGTTGCCGCTACCAGGAGATTCGCCAGGGGAACCAAAAGGGCCGAGGTGCCCTTCGCGGTATACAGGAGCCCGTTGTTGGCGGTCGCATCGTTGATGCCGAAAGTGTCTCCGCAAATAGCCGGGAAAAGGGAGAAGATCTCACCCCAAAACAGGAAGATCAAAGCCGCGAACACCAGAAAAGCCAGCGGCTGCCGCCCCAAGGCGGCCATGCCCAGGAAGGCGATCCCTTCCGCCGAGAACATCAGCAGCATGGTGTTTTCGCGCCCAATCTTGTCTGACAGGAGGCCGGAAAAGGGCCTGGTGAGCCCGTTCGCCAGGTTATCGATCGAAACGGCCAGGGCCAGCAGCGGCATGGAGAGGCCAAACAGCGTAATCATCTGTTTTTCCACCCCGTAGTCGCGCGCGATGGGTCCAAGCTGCGCAGTCACGATCATGCCCCCGGAGGCGATCATCAGATAAACCAGGTAAATGAGCCAGAATACTTTCGTTCGCACCGTCTGAGACGGAGTAAATTCCCGCCCTTGGCGTATCTTTCCCGCTGGCGAGGGCCGATACGCCGGCACTCTCGGCTTGATCAGAAACGCTCCCAAGCAGAAAATCGACACTCCCTGGAGCAGCCCAAAAAAGAAGAACGCGTGGCGGTAGCCGCTCGCGAGGATCATCCGGGAGGTGGGAATCACGGTGATCGCCGCGCCCAGCCCATAGCCGGCCGCGATCATCCCGGATGCGAATCCGCGTCTTTCGGGGAACCACTTGAGCGCCGTGCCCATCGACGTGGCGAATACGCAACCGATGCCCAGCCCCCCGATCGCCGCGGCCACGTAGAGCGTAAGGAGCGAATGCGCGCGCGAATTCATGACCCACGAAGTCCCGGCCGCCAGACCGCCCAGCATCACCACAAACCGTGGGCCGTAACGGTCTGCCACCCAACCCTCCAGCGGAGCCAGCCACGTATTCAGGAATATCAGGATGCTGAAAGCAAGCTGGATTCCTGCCGTCGCCCAGTGGGTCTCATTGTGCATGGGGTTGACGAACAGCGTCCAGCCGTATTGCATGTTGGACAGGGTGACCGTCGACAACACCATGAAGGCGAGTTGCACCCACCGATTTTGCAAATAGCCTGTTCCGGCATGTTCCGCCATCATCATGTTTCAGCCCGTCTGCGCCGCGGCGCTTACCTGCCCGGTCAGGTAAGCGAGAGCGGCATTGATTCCGCCCTTCCGATGGGGAATACCCGCGAGCTCAAGCCCCATCTCGACGCCGGCCAGCGTACCTGCCAGCATGAGATCGTTGAAATCGCCCAGGTGACCAATGCGAAAGACTTTGCCCGCGGTCTTTCCCAGCCCCGCCCCGAGCGACATATTGAACCGGTCCAGTACGATTGCCCGGAAAGCGGATTCGCTGAAGCCGTCCGGCAGCAGAACAGCCGTGCTCGAACTGCTGTATTCGGCGGGATTCGCGGCCCAGATCTCCAGGCCCCAGGCGCGTACCGCGCGGCGGGTGGCCTCCGCCAGATGGTCGTGCCTGCGAAAGACGTTCGCCAACCCTTCCTCCTGGAGCATTTTCAGCGCTTCCCGCAGGCCGTAAAGCAGGTTCGTCGCGGGCGTGTAAGGGAAGAATCCTCTGGCGTTGCTCGCCAACATTTCCTCCCATCGCCAGTAGCTCTTGGGCAGTTTGGAACGCTTATTGGCCTCAATGGCTTTCGAACTGACCGCATTGAAGGAGAGCCCGGGTGGGAGCATCAGACCCTTTTGAGAGCCGCCCACCGCGACATCCACGCCCCACTCATCGTGCCGGTAGTCGATCGCCGCCAAGGAAGAAATAGTGTCCACCAGAAGCAAGCCGGGGTGTTTCGCGTCGTCCATCGCACGGCGTACGGCGGCGACGTTGCTCCTGACGCCCGTCGAAGTCTCGTTGTGGACCACCATAACCGCCTTGATCTCGTGGTTTCGGTCGTCACTCAATTTCGCCGCGGCCGCCGCTGGGTCCACGCCGTGCCTCCAGTCGCCCGGCACAAAGTCCACCCGCAGGCCGAGGTCTGCCGCCATCTTCGACCAAAGCGTGGCGAAATGCCCGGTTTCGAACGCAAGCACCCGGTCGCCGGGACTCAGAGTGTTGACCAGGGCGGCTTCCCACGCGCCCGTCCCGGACGACGGGAAGACGATCACGGAATTCCGAGTCTGGAAGACGGCCTTCATGCCCTCCAGGCAAGACTTGGCCAGTTCCGCGAAATGCGCGCCGCGATGGTCAATCGTCGGGTTGTCCATAGCGCGCAGAACCCGGTCCGGAACGTTGGTCGGACCGGGTATTTGAAGAAAGTGTCTGCCAGTTGGATGCCTCATCGTTAATCCCTCTCCGGGCGAAGCAGCACTGCGGCCCGCAGCCTGTCATCGACAGAGTTCGCCGTTTCCAGAATCTTATCAGACATGGACCGCTCCGGGTTGGTTCGTCGGAGAACTGGCCTCAAACTGGAGCCAGCCCCATAATGCCCAGATTTCAACGAGTGCGACCACAGTTGTCCTGCCGGCGCCTGTTGCTTCGATCCTGAACGTGCCCCAGCCGTTGGCAAGTGACGCGGGCAAGACGCCCAGCCAGGAGCGGAACTTTGTCCAGAACAAAGGAACTGGTCCAGGCCGGCCGAACCTTGGAGCCGGACCTGCGCATGATTTACGACTCAGTTCTTGTGGGCGCGTAAACGTGAAGTGCACCTACGGGAGCGCGCGGCCTTAAACAGAGCGCGCCATCGACGCGGACGCGTCGAGGATCCCGACGGCGAACGGTCAACTGCCGCCACGTTCGCCGAGAACTCCGGCGCTGGCGCGTATCGGCGGCAGACGGCCGCCACAGCGCCTTCACGTTCGCGACATCCGTCGGGAACATTCCTGCCGGCGGGTACCACGTTCCTCGCAGGCACTGAGGTTTCGCGCACGCATGCGATTGGCACGCCGGTGGCATTCCTGGCGCGCCTCGCACTGTTACCCTGGTCGGAAGAGACTAAAGGCAAGGAGTTGCCAGCTTGACGCTCACGGACCTTTTCGATTCTTCCCTGATCGGACGCCGCGGATCGGCGGCGCTAGAGTTTCGCGACCACGTCTACACGTTTGGCGAACTCGACGACCGCAGCAACCGGCTGGCCACGGTTCTGTCGCGGCGCGGCTTGCGAACCGGCGACCGGCTCTGCGTGTATCTTGCCAACTGCGTTGAAATGATCGATCTCTATCTCGCGTGCATCAAGCTCGGGGTAATGTTCGTCCCGATCAACATCCTGTACCGCGGACGCGAGATCGGCCACATTTTGAATGATGCCGATCCGGCGGCGGTGATCTCAGACGCAACGTTCGACTCGCCGGTCGAGATCTGGCGCCCCGCTGCACTGACCGCCGAGGCCGCGGCAATGCCCTGCCAGCGCCCGCGCGCGGCGCTGGACGGCGACACGCCGGCCGGAATCATCTACACCTCCGGCACCACTGGGGTTTCGAAGGGCGCCGTTCTTACGCATAACAATTTCGCCGCCAACGCCTTGAACCTTCTCACCTGCTGGCAAATTACCGCTTCCGACCGGTTCCTGCTGGCGCTGCCGTTGTTCCATATCCACGGGTTGGGCAACGGACTTCATTGCTGGCTGATGAGCGGGTGTCGCATGCGGTTGTTAGAACGCTTCGAGCATCAGACCGCCTCCGCAACGTTTCTGGATTTCCGCCCCACACTGTTTTTCGGCGTTCCAACAATCTATGTCAGGCTCCTCGACATTCCGAAAGCGGATGCGCGTGAAATCGGCGGATTCATGCGCCTTTTTGTCTGCGGTTCGGCGCCGCTGCCGCCGCCGGTGTTTGTGGAGTTCCGCGAGCGTTTCGGCCATACCATCCTGGAACGATACGGTATGAGCGAGACGTTCATGAATACCAGCAACCCATATATCGGAGAGCGCCGGGCAGGGAGCGTGGGCCTGCCGCTGCCAGCCGTTTCGGTGCGGCTACTCAACGACGCTCTGGAGCTGGTCGCCGAGGACGGGATCGGCGAACTGCATTTGAAGGGGCCGAACGTCTTCGCGGGTTACTGGCGGCGCGAAGAGGCAACCCGCGCCGCCTTTGTGGACGGCTATTTTCGCACCGGTGATCTGGCCAAACGCTCGCCGGACGGCTACTACACAATCTGTGGTCGCAAGAGTGACCTGATCATCTCGGGTGGGTTCAACATTTATCCGCGGGAAATCGAGGAATTTCTGCAGGAGCAGCCGGAGATCGCCGAAGCCGCGGTGGTGGGACGAAGCGATCGACTTCGGGGAGAGGTGCCGGTCGCGTATATCGTGCTGTGCGCGCCGATAGATGCCGGGACGCTAACGCGCCGCTGCCGCGAGAAGTTGGCGAGCTTTAAAGTGCCCCGCGCGTTCCTCGCACTGGACCACCTCCCCCGCAATGCTATGGGCAAGGTCCAGAAGCACCGCCTGCCGGAAGGAGCGGATGGGTGCTGACCTGAGTGGGCGAATCGAGGGTTGCCGCCGTCAGGCATTCCAGCTTCCACTGCCGGCAACAAGCAACGATCGACTCCATCGGCCGGTGCGGCAAACAGAGCTACTGCGCCGGGCTCCTTCGGCGGCTTGACGGCGAATGGCCGACTCCCTCCACGCTCGCCGAGAACACCTCCGCCAGCGCGTCCATGCGTGACGCGTGCTCTCGTGGAATGCGGCATACCGTGGCGCCGCTGGAAAGCCTCCTGGCTCCCCCGAGAAGTTTCCGGCGCACCGGCTCCTGCAGCCGCCTCCGCCGCGGCTCGACGGCGAACGGTCAACTCCCGCCAACGCTCGCCGCGAACTCCGGCACAGGCGCGCCCATCCGTGCCGCCTGCTCGCCTGGAACGTGCTGCGACATCGCACGGCGCTGCGGAAGGCCGGCGCGGGCGCCGCGCGGGCACCGGTTTGCGAAGGGGCGCGCGGCCGCATGCCCTCGACGCGGCGTGCCCGCGCCTCTTGGGCGGGGCGCGCGCGCCAGGTGCGATTCGCGGCGCCGCTCCCGGGGCGGCCCATAAAGTGGACCGCGGCGGCCGCACGCCCGCACGACGCCGCCAGGTCGCGAATAGCGCGCGCCGCGAGTTGCCGACCGTGCGATGCGCCCGTCCGGCGGCGCGGCGGTCAACGTAAAGGATCGCGCCGCCCAGGGAGTGTGTGGATACCCAGTGAGAAACTAATTCGGCAGCTTGGCGTATTTGCCAGACTTGACCCACAGCCAGTAACCGCCATCGGAAAACCTGGCCGGATTATTCACTACGTGCAGCAGCACCGTTTGAGGCCCGAAGCACTGGCGATAGATGAGGACCCCATTGAACTCTCCGGTGCTATATGCCGTCTCCACGTCGAACTTCTCCGGCGCGGCATCGATACGCAATACGCCATTCTGCAGTTGACTGGTAAGTTCCTTCAGCCCGCCGCCGGCAAAAGTCGCCTTACCTCCCGTCCCTGCGCCCATCTTGTAACTGGCCGGATGGTCCAGATCCACAGTCAGATCCACGGCCACCTGGAAACCGGCGGTGATCGGCTCCATGGAACCGGCGCGCACCGTCCGGAGCAGCACCGTACAGGAGCTCCGCGAGGGCGTGGGCGGCGCGATCGGGGCAAGGGCGAAATCCGCCGCATTGCCGCCGGTGGCGGCGGCGATCTTCTCCGCTTCGGTGGGTGGAGGCGGACCAGCCGCCACGCAGGAAGCGGGCTGGGCCAGCGCGCCGGCGGGCGGCTTGGCAAAGCTCACTTTCTTGACCTCGAAGAACGTAGCCTGCGGCTTGCCTGGCATGGCCATCTCCAGTTTCAGGACCAGCCCGTACTTGCCTTCCAGCCACGCCTTAGCCGGGGTCGGCATGCCCTCCACGGGCACTTCCAGCACCTTGGCCGCCATTCCGTTGACCGTGCCCGGACCCAGATCCTTCAGCGGCCTTTTTGCCGCATCGGCGTTGATTTCCGCCGTCATGGCAAACGGGTCGCCCCAGTCTCCGGAAAAATTGGCTCCGGTGCACGGGCCCCCAAACTGCAATAGATCCTGGGTGTAACTCTTCCCGGCCTGAATATCGTAGAATGTGCGCGTGTGATAACCGTTGGGCCTGCTCTCTCGCGGCGGATAGCTCTGGTCGACCACCGCCCGTGTTCCGTCACGGGTAATCTCCATGGTCATCCCTTCCACGAACATGTTATTGACTTCGGTCACCGAATAGGCGTCCGGCACTTTGGCATACTGCGCAACAAGTTCCGGCGAAGCGACGAACGCCAGAAATGCCAAACCAGTCAGCCACTTTCCGCAGCTTCCGTGCGACATGGTGGTCTCCTCCGATTTCTCCGTCAGTATATTACGGAATTGCCGTTTTCATTAAATGCAGTGGAGTGCCACTACTGTCACATCGTCGCCTCACGCGTCGCCGCTGAACTGCGCGACGTCGTCCGCAACGTGCCCGGTACCTGTGGCGATCACCTGAGCTTCGCAGCGCCGCTGTTAACGCTAGGCGTCCTGGATCGCCGCGGCGGACGCAGCGATGACATGCCTTTCCGCCGCGCCGGGGCGCCTCCGCCGGGACTCGACGGCGCACGGTCAACTGCCGCCAGCCTCGCCGCCAACTCCGGCGCGGCTCACCCATCTGCGCCGCCTGCTCGTGTGAAACCCGTGCGGCATCGTGCGGCGCCGCTCGAAGGCCGGTGCGGTCGCGCGGGCGCCGCGTCCGCGAAATGCGCGCGGCGGCATCCTCGAACCGTGCGGGACAGTCGACGCGGCGGGCGCGGCGAAGGCCGTCGAGCGACGCCGCGCCGGTCTACGTCAGCCGCGTCCGCCGGTACTCGATGGTGAACGATCTACTCCCGGCGCCTCGGGAACCCTGGCGGGGCTGGTCCAGCCGTGGTCGTTCTGGCTGCCTGGAGCGCATCGCAAGCGCCCCTGGGGCTGGTAAACGCTTGGCGTACAATCATTGCAGCCGGATTACTACCGCATTCCTTTCTCCCACGGTTACTTCGACGAGCGAGTCGTTGACCTTCACCGGTTGGTTCTGCCACAGGTCGTGCCCTTCCCGGAAGTGTCCAACCCGAGCGGCCAGCGACAGCCGAGCGGAAAGCGGCGCTCTGGTGGGGTTGACTAGCCAAAGGTACGTTCCGCCGGCTCCCATATGCAGCCGCGCCTTGAGTTGCGGCTGGTCGCAGCGAAGCCAGCGCTCCTGGCCGGCCCATGTGAGTAACTCCTCGAAGAAGACTCGGGTTTCCGGAGAATGGTGCAGGTAATATCCTGCGCCCGGGAAAGTACCGATCAACAGCGTTTTGCCGTTGCCGTAATGGTTCTCCACGGCCGCGACGGCGCCGCTCTGGTACCGTCCGACCGCCGTGCCCTCCGTAGGAGCGTACTGTTGATCGTAAAATCGGCCGTCGATCTCGCGGCTACGCACCTCCAACTTCAGATCGTCCAGGACGTGCGGAACGAACTCCACATAACTCTCCGTAGCGCCGAAGAGCGCAGCCAAGCCGAGATTCGGTTGCACCGTGCCCACGTGCCCGTGATCCCCGAAATACCCCGGCGTTCCTTCGCTAATCAGGTGGCCCCCGCTTTGCACATAGTCGATCAGCTTGCGGGCGGTCTCTCCCTTGAGCATCAAAGGGCATGGAAGATACACCACCGGATAGTCCTTAATGTCGTCGATGCTTACAAAATCGGCCTGAATATTCGAGTCGAAGAACGCCTGGTAAGCTCCCCTCGCCGATTCCCTGTAGAAGTCGGTCTTCCCTTCCTGGATGTAGTTGAAGATCTCCGATTCGGGCACGAACACAATGCCGATCTCGCCCTTCACCGGGTGCGCTTTCCAGATATTGGGGTCCGCATTTGCCCAATGGGCAATCTTGGCAGTCATCTGGGACCGCGGCGTCACGGAGCCGTCCATGCCGTAGGGGCCGTAAGCGCCGAATAGCGGCCCGTCCAGCAGTGGACGCCATCTTGGATAGAAGATTCCGGTGGCGCCGCCGGCCATCGAAGTCAGATTCCAGAGGCGGATATCCTCCGGCTGCGCTATCATTCCCTCCTCCCGCTTGAGATCGATCATTCGCGAGTGAAGCCAGTCCGGGCCAGCCTGGGCCTCGGCATGCCAGAACGGCTTCCCCTTCGCTGCGGCGCGGGTGATGTCCACCGCCTCGAAGTGTTTCCATGGCTCCGGGCCGTCGTCTGCGGCATTGAATGTAAACCCATACACCTGCACGTTGGCGGCGAAGCGCCAGTCGTTCAGGCCGTGGTCCGGAAGCCCCATGAACGTCTTGCCGACTCCGTGCGCCACCACCAGGTTCCTTTTGTCCAGACTGCGGATCAGGTCGGTCCGCCACTTCAGGAGGCGAAAATGGTCGTCGAGTCGAAATTCTAGCCAGTCCAGGGACTCGGCGTAGCCAGTCAGATTGCGCGGCGGATGGATCGATTGCCAATCGGTATAGCTATAGCGGTTCCAGGCCTTCTTCAACTGGTCGAGGGTCTGATATCTCACCTTCAGCCATTCCCGAAATTTCTGCTGTGTCGCATCGCAGTAGCAGTACATCCGGCGCGCATCGCCGCCGAAATACCAGCCCTCGTTCAGGACGTCGTACCCAAGCGTCGCGGGGTGGTCGCGGTAGCGGTTGACCATCGCGGCGAGAAACTTCTCCGCTTGGGCTTTGACGTCATCGTTGTCAAGACACAGCCCGGGATAGCCGCCGGTTTCGGTGCTCGCGGAAATACCGCTGTACACCACCGAATCGTCGCTTCCCTTGTATTGCGCGTGCGGGTACTTATCGAACGCCCACTCGGGGGCGAAATTGAGCATCTCGGCAATCACAACCTTGATGCCGTTCTTGGCAGCCAGGTCCATCATCCGGTCGTAATCGCGCCAGTCGTACTTGCCAGGCTCCGTTTCGATCGCGGACCAGATGAACCAGTGCCGGAAGGTGTTCATGCCGTTTTCGGCGGCAGTGCGATGATCACGCTCCCAATCCTGTTCCGGGGGATTGGATTTGCAGAAGTACACCGCGCCATACGGAAAAACCGGTAAAACGGAGCCCGCTGCTGCCAGCAGCCCACAGAACATAAGTGCCGCGCCAGACGCCATCAAGACATTGGTGTGGATAAATTTCATTACGATTCTGTCCTGTTTCTGAATTGCTGCTTCCGAGCTATAAAATGTTACTAAAGAGGGAGTATTAATCTTCTATTATCTTAAAACGAAGTGCGACGCTTGCGCCGAGGCAGCCGCATAGTGCGGTCTGAAGGTGTTCGCACACGGGCGCAACCGTCCGTGTAGGCACCTGCAGGCCGCGATCACAGCGCTCCATCGACGCGGCGGACGCGACGTAGATCGTCGAGCCACGGCGCGGGCGCGTCCGCCCGTGCCGCGAACGGGGCGCGCGCCCTTGAACTGCGCGCGGCAACGACGCAGCGGGCGCGGCGAGAACGCCGAGCGTACCGTTTACCGGTAGTCCTTCGCGCCCCTGCTCCACCCGAGTTTCCGCAACTGCTTCTGCGCGAGACGGCTCCACTTTGCGATGTAGCGCCGCCGATACCTCGGTGCTGTTCTGGCGGATTCAATCGCTCGTGCATAGATCACGCGCGCCGCGCTGCTGTCTCCCAATCCCTCCAGCGCCTGCCCGTAGTAGAACAGACCCTCAGTGTCGTAAGGCCGCCGCTCCACGTACAGGGCGAGTTCATTGCGCGCCTCCTCGTATTGCCGGCTTGCCAGGTAGACTGCGCCCAGTTCGCGGAGAATCTCGCTCAGGCTGTACTTTTCATCCTGATCCACAACCGTCTGAAAGTGTGAGAGCGCATCCCTGAGCCGGCCCTGCTCGCGTGCGATACGGCCTAACTGAAAATGAGCGTCCGTTTCTGCCGGATCAATGGCTACGGCGTTCTTGAACCGCTGAATCGCCTCGGTCGTCGACCGCCGCTGCTGATAGATCAACCCGAGCTGGTACTGCGCCTCGGCATCGTGCGGATTGATCGCCGACGCTTCCAACATCCGGCGGAAGTTCTGCCGGCTTCGCAGACCCGCGCCCACATTCGCAAACTCGCCGCGCAGGTAGTAAAACGCGAAGAAGATAAAGAATGGAGACGCCAACCACCCGAAAAGAAATCGCAGCGGTTCCCAAAATACGACCGCGGCGGCAACCGGAACCCACGAGAGGCAAACCGCTCCAGCTGCCACCCCGGTTACCACCCCGAACACTGTTCGGATGACGAGGAACATCAGCATCGCAAAGTAGAGATACGACAGCACCGCAACCACGCCCAGCAACGGAAACGGTGCCACCCAGCCCGCCAGCACCATCGGGATCTGCGCCGCCGCCCATGCCATCGAAGTGCAGGTGAGGAGCGGCGAGTAGTCGCGCTGAAAGACTATTCCCAATCCTCCAAGCCGGCCAATCAAATTGGTCACGAAGAGTGTTCCTGGAACGTAAATCGCCGCCAGAACCAGAAGGGGCATATAGAAACTGAACGACCACTGTGGCCGAATATGGACAATGCGTATCGGTGCTTCGCCCTGCTCCGGGCCCGGCTGTGTAACCGTTATCGGCACCTGCGGAAGGGGCGGTCTCACCGTGAGCTGAAACAGCAGCGTTACCGCCAACACGGCGAGGCTTGCGAAAAGGAGGCTGCCACGATCCAGAATCCCACTCATCGCCGCCGCCGGTTGCCATAACAACCGCAACAGCAGCTTCGTGTTGTCGAATACCATGAACGATTTCAGAATACCAGCCCGAGGACCAGCCGTTCCTCTACAGTCCAGAGTCCGCCGAGAACTGCGGTGCAGGCGCATCCGTCCGTGCTGCCTGCACTCGCGGAACGCGCGACATCGTGCGGCGGCGCGGCGGGCGAAACCGCGCCGGGCAACTTCGGCCGCGTTCGCGGGCTCGATGCCGTACGGTCAACTCCTTCCGCTCTCGCCGCGAACTCCTGCGCTGCCGCGTCCATCCGTGCCGCCTGCTCACCTTCAGCCGCGGGGCCTCGTGCGGCGCCGCTGAAAGGCCGAGGCTGGCGCGCTCGGGCGCGCCTCGTCCGTGAAGTGCGCCTGCCGGCGCGCCATCGACGGGGTGGACGCGGCGAGGGTCGTCGAGCTACGGGTCCCTTCAGCGGCTTGCGCCGGAGCTTGACGACGAATGATCAGGTCTGCCACGCTCACCGAGAACTCTGGCTCCAACGGAGGCGATTGGGTGCATAATTGTCAGTGGTCGGGAACCCAAATCAAATGAGCTACGAACTTGCAAACCGCAAAGAGAGCTTGGGTCAGTCTACCACCATCGATAAAGGCTATGGCGACCTGATCGAAGCGGCGAAATGCTACAGGGCAGCCGAGGCGTTCTTCCGTATTCATCAGGGACTCATGATTGTGAGGATCGACCGCTGAAGTGACGCTCGACCGACGACGCGAGGCGCACTTAGGAGCGCGGATGAGGGAACCAATGGAATACCCAGGCAGCCGGAATTTCCTGCGCGTGGTGGGTGTGGGCGCGTTAGGCGTGGCGGTGGGAGGTGAGCGAGGCGGCGCAGTCCCGGCTGCGGCCTCTAAGGCGCTGATGGCCGCCAGGTGTGGCAGGGCGCGGGCATCGACGAAGCCGGCGAGCAGATGTTGCGCGACATGCCGGGGTATCTGTAACCTAACGGAGGGCCTGAACGTGAGAGCATTCCTGTTGCTCGGCCTGGCCGCTGCGCTTTTCGGCCAGTCCGCTTCGTTTCACGAAGACAAGCTGCACGGCCGGCGGGCGTTCGTGCTGGAGAACGGTCGCATGCGCCTGAGCACGCTACCCGGGGGAGGGTTCATTGGGGAGGTCCGCTTCCTGTCGGATGACCCGAGGAAAAGCGTCAACCCGATGCGCGTGCCACACTACCAGACCATCGATCCCTTCACCTACGATGTCGCCAAACACGGCGATCTTTACGGCACGGGGATACAGCGGCGGCTGATGAGCGGCTACATGGGGCATTTCCTGTGCTTTCCCCAGTTCGCAGCAAGTTCCCAGGCGGAGTTTCGCCAGGACTATGGCCAGCACGGAGAGGCGATCGCGGTGGAATGGAAGCTGGAGAAGGTCGATAGCCGAAAGGACGGGGTGACGCTCTGGTATGCGGCCGACCTCAGGAAGACCAACTATCGTGTGGAGCGCTCCATTACGCTACCCGCTGACGAGACGGTGGCATACGTAGAGGAGTCGGTTGAGAACCTGGAGCCGTACGACCGCCCCATGCAGTGGACCCAGCATATTACCTTCGGGCCGCCGTTCCTGGAACTGGGCAAGACGTTTGCGGATGGTTCGGTGGCCAAAGTGGTGGTGAGCAGGGGACGGGAGAACGAAGCAGAGGATACCTGGCCGCAGATTAGGGATGCCGAAGGCCGGGCGGCGGACCTGCGTGCGTTTTCCGGCCGCAGCAACACGTGGCTGATGGATGCGTCCAAATCCAAAGTCTGGGTCACGATGTACCACGCCGAGTATCCCGTCCTCATTGGGTACATCTTCGAAAGCAAGCCAAACCAATGGGTGTTCGACTGGCAGGAGAACCAGCAGGTGACGGAGAAGCCATGGAACGGCAAGGTGATTGCACGTGCGATCTGCATCGGCGACTCGGTGGTCAGCGGGCTGCGAAACGCAGTCGAGCGTGCAGGACTGTTAGGTGTTCCGACGTACAGTTGGATTGAAGCGCGTGAGCGCCGCACCCAGAGGTACGTTGTTTTTCTAGCGGAAATCCCGCTGGGATTCAAGGGCGTGGCGGCGCTGGGGACGGAAAACGGGAAGATCGTCATCGAGGAACGGGAGACGGGGAAGAAGACGGCCATCAAGAGCGGGCGCACGTGGTAATGCGGAGTGCGTCGGTGAGCCCAAGCTCAGCCAGATCGTCGAGTACCTTGTGATCTTTTCGGGGCCGACTTAACGAATGCGGATTAGGACATGTGTTGGCTCCGCCCGGCCTGCCATCCGCGCCGGTGCCCACAGGACGCTCGCCGGGAGCGCCCGCGGCCACGGTCGCCTGTTCGCGTGGAACCCGTACAGGCGGCGCTGGAAGGCCGCTGCGGTCGCCTCCGGGAAGTTCGGTTTGCGCACGCATTCTTGAACCCTGCGCGAAACCGATGCGCCGGGCGCGGCGAAAGTTCGCGAGCGATGGCGCGCCGGGCCTCTTCCGCGGCGGTTCGATGGCGTCCGGTAGCCTCCCGTCGCGCTTGCCGATGGTGTGGCAGAACTGCAGTTGGACTATTCGCTGGCGGTGAGGTGCACGACTACGGCGTGGGCGCGGGAGCGGCAACCGCTGCCATCCCGGCCCTAGAGAGGGAAGAGCGGCGGGCGATACGGATGCGACGGGAGCCAACGCATCCACCGGTTGCGGTGGAGCAGTTGGCGCGGGAGCCCGGCCACGAATGGCTGATCGATAGAATCGACGCTGCCGAAGTGGTGGCCGTGGGAGTCCCTACTCTGCTCGAAGCCGCGATGGTGTTGACCGCGCGACTCGGCCAAGATGCCCGTCCGATGATCTTCGCTTTTCTGCGCCGCCTGGAAGCCGCGGTGGTGCCGTTCAACGAGGACCACCTGAACGCGGCCGCAACCGCGTTCATCCGGTTCGGACGTGGCCGTCATCCCGCCGCTTTGAATTCCGGGGACCGTATGTCGTACGCGGTCGCATCGGTGGCCGGCATGCCGCTGCTTTTCACCGGCGAGGATTTCAGACGGACGGATATCGCGCAAGCCTGATCCGTCTAAGCTTGCGGCTTTCTCCCGCATCGCATCTGCTTACCCTACATGCCGATACGGAGGCAGGCATCGATTGAATCCGCTGCGCATTGGCCGAACAACTCCGCACCGATTACCTGCAACTTCCGACCACTACCTTCGCTCCGCGCCAAGAGCGGCTGAAGCGGGACATCCGCGCCGCCGTCAAGCGGGAAGGACTTCTCACTCGGGAGCCGTTTGTCTCCCTGGCGCTGCCATCGTAATGGACGAAGTTCCCACGAACAAAAGGGCGCCGGGCGCGGATGTTGCCTGCCTGATGCGGCGGCTGCGCGGCATTGGGCGAAGCGAGCCGCGGCGCCCACTCACCAGATCCTCACGATATCCGCACCGCTTCCTGACCGTCCGGTTCCTCTTGCGCGATCACAGGCCCCAATTACGCCAGAGCTTTTGCAGCCTTCTTGACATCGTCCTGGTCCACCTGAATAAGACCGCCAAAACGGTCGTTGCCGGCGCAGAGGGCCTGGACCGCGTAGACGTTGATCTCCCGTGCCGCCAGTTTCGCCAAAGCTTCAGCGACTGCACCCGGGTGGTTTTCACCGGTGATGTGGAATGCCGTCTGCTTCTTTCCGAGCTTGATCTTGAGTTGCTTTGCGGCCTTCTTGAGGATCGCTGCGTCTTCCGCGACCAGATCGATCGTGCACTTGTTCTTGCCAACCGGGTAGCCCCAAATAGCCACGAAATTTACGCCGGCCTCTTTGAAGGTGGTGAGCAGCCGTGCCCCCTTGCCCGGCTTGTTGGGAACAACCACCGAGTACAACTCGACTTTTGTCATTTTCAGGTCCTTTCGAGAACGGTATCGTTCCCAGTGTATATTGCGGATTTCACCATGGCGCGGGAGATGGCCCGGCCAACTCCGCACCTCCCTTACAATCCAAGCGAATCCGAACCCTGCGTAGGGCTGATTGCACGCACCGATCCTAACGAACAAGAAAGTGTCACCTTGCTGCCGCTTGGCGACCCCGGAATTGCGGAGCGATAACATTTCCGTCCTGGAGTCGGCACCCAAGGGTCATGCCCCAGCCGCGCCACCGCCTTTTGGCAGCCGCCCACCAGTCGCGCCGCGGCGCCTTTGAAGAGCTCGAGCGACGCGAAGTGCGCGCCATCGACGCGGCGGTGGCTGGCATCACTGCCGCGGCCCCACAGCCCCGGCCGGCCCTTCCGGAAGCCGTTCGATTCTGCCAACCACCAGGATGTAGGAGAGAGCTCCGATCAGAGCCATCCCCGAAATATAGGTGAGGGCTAGCGAGAAGTCGCCGCCCCGCACCAGCGAACCAATGACGACCGGCACGGTGATGGAAGACATGTTCCCGATGAAGTTGAATACTCCGCCGGTCAGACCGATCAGACGCTTCGGCGCAACCGCGGATACCAGCGACCAGGCAATGGATGCCAGCCCGTTTCCGAAGAACGCCAAAGCCATGAAGGCGATGATCAAGTTCGGCGTCCGAACGTAGTTGGCGCCAATGATGCTCGTCGACAGCAGCAGTCCCGTCACGATTGGCGTCTTGCGCGCGACGCCCAGCGAAAAGCCGCGCCGCACCAGAAAATCCGAGACCAGACCGGAACAAATAACCCCGCAGAACGCGCCCAGGAACGGCAACGATGCGAGGAAGCCGGCCTGCTGGAAACTCATGCCGCGGTACTGCACCAGGTAAGTGGGGAACCAGGTAAGGAAGAACCACAGCGTCGAGGTGAGCGCATACTGGCCAATGTAAAGCCCCCACAGCTTGGACTTGCTCAGCACTTGGCCAAGATC
Source organism: Bryobacteraceae bacterium (assembly GCA_052148435.1). Classification (GTDB taxonomy): domain Bacteria; phylum Acidobacteriota; class Terriglobia; order Bryobacterales; family Bryobacteraceae; genus JBEKYD01. Next base: position 211 of record JBKQIF010000035.1, on the reverse strand, counting down.
GGCGGCATTGAACCCCCGGCTGGCACTGGCCGCGTTCTGTTCGCTGAGGTCCACGAGGCCGCCTCCGCGGCGGATCATTTCGACCTCGGCCGGATTGGCGCCTCTATAGTTCAGCGGGCCGCGATAGATAATGTACCAGGCCGCGGCCCAAACGATGCCGAGCAGCCCCACGGAAACGAATACGCTGCGCCAGCCTAAATGGACCTGGAGG
>JBKQIF010000034.1:0-35290 GCA_052148435.1 Bryobacteraceae bacterium | reverse complement strand
CCCCGGCCACTTTGCATTGCAAAGTGAACTACCCGACGCCGACGATCTCGTGCCGTTCGGCACAATTCAGGTAACGCGTCGTCTCGCCATCTGAGAAAGACTGACTTCTGCCACGGGCTGCTAGGCCTTACCTCTGGGGTAAGCGTACGGTGCGACAATCCTTCTATCCTCGCGCGGTACTCGGCCTCGGACTCGAACTCGGATTTTGTGTGTATTGGGCAACTTCGCCTTAATCAACTCGTATATGACTTGCGCATTATGGCCAGGGAAGTGCGGTGCGAGGGCCTCTGTCTCAGCATTGAAGGGCGCTATTGTCGTCATTGGCTGAGCAGGCCGTGCCAAGTGCGCTCGGGGCACTGTTTGAGCAACGGCAAAAGATATGACAATTACCATTGCGGATGCAAGGCTAACACGCTTCATTTGTTGATCTCCATTTTCGCTGGGTGCCTTACATGTCCCTCAGCAACCTCCGCGTACGTAAATAGCCGCTGTCGGCACCATTGCGAGCCGGATGAAGAACCGGCAGGACGTGCCATCGGCGCGGGACGCCATCGAGTCGGCCTTCAGCGACCCACCAATCGGCGTCATCGAGCCAACGCGTCAACGTCTGCCTAGCCCGCGCATAGTTGAGTACCCATTTGTCACCGTGAGTTTTGGAAGGGAACCATGGGTCGTCGGGCCTGGAGCGTTGGTAGATAGTGTGGATACCGCTGTCCCAGAGGAGCCTCAGTAGTCCATGTTCGGCAAGGAATCCAAGAGCGATGATCCGACGCGCTTCAGATTCAACGAGTCGTGCGAGTGTCCACGCCCGCTGTTTCGGTGCTTCTACATAACTTGTGAAAAGGCGGCGAGACGCTTCGGCGCGAGCGGGACTGTGCCTTTTGGCTTTGTCCCTTTCCGGCGGAACGCTATCTTTGAACGTGTGCTCAGCGGCCTCATCCATCGTTTCGCCGGAGCGTCGCGCACCGCGCACTGTATAGCTGGCGCGACACAAGTCAAAGAGCGCGATCTTCCTTGATCACCAAGATCCTCCGCAAGAAGACCAATCTTTGCGTAGTACGCTTGATCAGGCAAGACGACGTACTTCAAAAACGCGACGAGAAAATCCGCCGCCGACTGTGCATGATCGTATTCCGCCAACGGAAGAGTACAACCCCGCCTCGAAATTCCTCCGATGAATGGCGCGTAGGCCGAGCCGACGATCATGACGCTCTCGGAACGCTTCCACTCAAGGCCGAGGAGATCGGGAACCCAAGACAAGGGAACCTCGCGTCCATTCACCATGATTTGCTGCGCACCGACATCGCCTTCTTTTGTGAGGGAGCCGGGGCGCTGTATCCGCGCCTGTTCGGCAGGGGAATCGATCCAGATTTCCTCATTCTCGGGATCGATGGAATCCAAGTATTGTGGTGACCAAAACCCCATTGTTCACCTCCGAGAGTCGAGACTTAAGGGTCAAGACGTTGGGCGGGAACGGCGCTGTGCAGAGGAGACGATCCACACTGCCACGACGACGAAAGCTTCGCACGGATAGGCTATCATTTGTATAATTTGCTGTCAATGCTCTTGAACGCATGCTCTTGAACGCATCGAGCCATGTAGAAGCACGACGCACCGAACTCTCACCAGCTTCCCAACTATCTTAATGATGGTTGCGGACGACCCTGTGGGTAATTGGCATAATAAATTCGAAGAAACCGCTTGCTTGCGCGCGCGGCTCGGAATCGCACGTCGAAGGGATGGCGCTTACCGAGCCGCGACCGTCAGGGGGCGGTGGCGCCAGAGATTTTTGCAAGTCCCTCGAAATGGCCGGGAGCCATGCCCCGACGGCCCGCATGCTGCTACCGTATTACGGAGGTCCTCCATGAACTACTACCACGATCATCGAGCCGAGTTCCTCGAAGGGCTGAAGGCCTTTCTCCGCATCCCCAGCATTAGCGCGCTTTCCGAGCACAAGACGGATATTCTGCGAGCCGCCGAGTTCGCCCGCGCCGAACTCGAAAGAGCCGGCCTCGATGCCGAGCTGATCGAAGGCCAGGGCAATCCATTGGTATATGGCGAGTGGCTGGGCGCGCCCGGGAAGCCGACCATTCTCTTCTACGGGCACTACGATGTACAGCCGCCCGATCCTCTCGACGAGTGGAAGTCGCCGCCATTCGAGCCCGAAGTTCGCGGCAACGACATCTTCGCCCGCGGCGCGGCCGACGACAAAGGCCAGGTCTACCTGCAGATCAAAGCCGTCGAGGGCCTCATGAAGACCACCGGCCGCCTGCCGGTGAACGTGAAGTTTCTGCTGGAAGGCGAAGAAGAGACCGGCGGAGAACACATCGAAGCTTACGTGAAGACCCGGCCTCCGCGTCTGAAGGCGGATGCGGCGGTGGTCTGCGATACCGAGCTGTTCGCTCCGGATCTGCCCACCATCTGCGTCGGCCTGCGCGGCATGGTGTACGCGGAGCTCGCCGTCCAGGGCGCCTCCCACGATCTGCATTCCGGCATGTACGGCGGCGCCGCTCCCAATCCGTTGCAGGCCATCGCCGAAATCGTTTGCGCCCTCAAAGATCGCCAGGGGCGCATTCAGATCCCCGGCTTCTACGACCGCGGGATTCCGCCGAGCGCCAAGGAACGCGAGGCCTGGGAACGGCTGCCGTTCGATGAAAAAGAGTACGCCGAAAAGGAAATCGGCGCGCCCGCGCTGGTAGGCGAGCCGGGCGTACCGCTATTTGAGCGTCTCTGGGCGCGGCCAACCTTCGAAGTGCACGGCATCCGCGGCGGCTTCACCGGCCAGGGCGCCAAGACCGTGATCCCGGCCCGCGCCGTGGCCAAGATCAGCACCCGCCTGGTGGCCGGCCAGACCACCGCCGAAGCCGCCGAACAATTGCGCGCCGCGATTGCCGCCGCCTGCCCGCGCGGTGTCACCGCCGAATTGAAGGTACTCAGTACCGGCGAGCCCTCGCTCACCGATCCCGACAATCCCTTCATCCGCGCCGGCGCACAGGCACTGGAGGAAGTTTTCGCCAAGCCTACCGTCTACATTCGCTCCGGCGGTTCGATTCCCATCGTGGGCGTGTTCCACGAATGCCTGGGCATTCCCAGCGTGATGATGGGTTTCGGCCTGCCCGACGACAACCTGCACGCGCCCAACGAGAAATTCCATCTGCCGAACTTCTACCGCGGCATGGAAGTGCTGGCCCGCTATCTGGAGCTGCTCGGCAACTGAAACGTGCGCTCCCGACGAACCGTGTTCGCCTGTCTCGCGCTGCTGGCCGTCAACGCGGCCGTCTGCGGGCCTTTGTTCACGGCTGAATATCTCGACGACTTTCAATCCAACGAAGGCTTCTTCATCGCCACGGCTAAATTCCTGCGGGATTACTGGCCGCATGTTGGCTGGGTTCCCTGGTTCGACGGCGGGATGCCGTTCGAAAATACCTATCTGCCGCTGACGGGCGCGCTGGTGGCCATGGTTTCCTGGATCGGCCGCTGGCCGCCGGCCCATGCGTATCATTTTGTAATGGCGCTGGCCTATTCGCTGGCGCCGGTCTTCCTGTTCCTGTTTGCCAAGGAAGTGTCGGGCCGCTTGGCGCCCAGTTTTGCGGCTGCGCTGCTCTGGTCGCTCACCTCGCCCGGCGTGGCGATTCCACGGCTGGCTCAGGATCTGGGCACGCCATGGGGGTTGCGCCGCCTGCGAAACATCGTTTTCTGGGGCGAGGGCCCGCACAACCTGGCTCTCTGCCTGCTCCCGGCAGCCCTCCTGCTGATGGCGCGCTACTGGAAACGGCCCAGCCCGCGCCGGTTCGGCGCCGCCGGCCTGGCAGTGGCCGCGGTAATGCTGACGAATGCCTTTGGTATCCTGACGATCTGCATTTCCGCGGCGATTCTGTTCCTGGCCTGGCCTCACCACCGCTGGCCGCAACTCGCAGCCACCGGCGGATTGCTGCTGGCAGGTTACCTCGCCATCTGCCGCTTTTTGCCGCCCGCGGAGATCCGCCTTCTGGTGGCCAGCTCGCAGGTATCCGGCGGCGACTTTCGCTATACCCTCCGCATTCTATTGCTCGCGGCGGCATTCCTGGCGCTGCTGGCTTGCTTGTTGGCCATCGCCCGGCGGTGGTGCGACCCCATGCTGCAATTCGCCGCCGTGTTTTCGGCCTGCTTCGGCGGCATCGTTCTGTTCTCGCTCCGGGATGTGAATCTGCTCCCGCAGGCTTTGCGCTATCACATCGAAATGGAGGCCGGCCTTTGCCTGCTTCTGGCCTTCGCCGGCGCCCGTCTCGGCAGATGGGTGCCGTCGTGGGTGGCCCATGACGCCGCCGCTTTGAGCCTGGTGTTGATGAGCTGGTTCGCCTGGCAGGACTACCGCTTCGCCCGGCGCTTGATTCAACCGGCCGATATCGCCCGCTCCGCCGCCTTTCGCCAGGCGAGCTTCGCCTCCGCCCACCTCCACGGCCAGCGTATCATGGTGTCAGGAGAGAGCCAGTGGTGGTTCAATCTCTTCGCCGATAATCCGCAATTGAGCGGCGGCTTCGAGCCCACCGCGCCCAATTGGGTCCAGCAGGTGGCCGTCTATACGATCTACACGGGCCAGAATGCCGGCGATCGGGACGGCCCCATTTCGGTTCTCTGGCTGAAAGCATTTGGCTGCGGCGCCATCGTCGTCCCCGGCCCCGGCAGCAGCGATTACTACCATCCGGTGCGCAATCCCCGAAAATTCGACGGACTCCTGCCGCTCGTCTGGCAGGAAGCCGGCGACTCGATTTACCAGGTTCCCTTGCGGTCCGTCTCCCTGGCGCACGTGGTTCCCCCATCGGCACTGGTCGCCGACCGGCCAGTGCATGGCCTGGACGTGGCTGAAATTCGGCGCTATGTCACAGCACTCGAGGATCCGGCCCTGCCGCCGGCGAGTCTGGCTTGGGACAATCCCACCCGCGGGCGAATTACGGCCAGCGTCAACCCGCCCAATGTCCTGTCCCTGCAGGTGACCTATGATCCCGGTTGGCGCGCCACTTCGGGCGGCCATTCGCTCGCGGTCGGCCGCGACGCGCTCGGGCTTATGGTCATCCATCCGCAGTGCGCCGGAGAGTGCTCCATCGACCTCGAATTCGACCCCGGCCCTTACCGCCTTGCCACCCTGGCGGTCAGCCTGGCAACAGTCGCCACGCTTCTCGGACTGGCGCTGTTCGGGGGATGGTGGCACAGGCTTTAGCCTGTGAAAAACCTGCAAATTTCAATGGCTTCCCGGCAACCGCCTTAAGCCGTTCAATGCGTGCGCGGGTGTGAATGCGCCTGGCCGGACTCATGCGCCGAGGGAATCGCGCAGCCGTCGGCCATCGGGCACACGGCGTGCTCGAACTGCACGGTGGTGTGGTGGATATGGAACCGTTCCGCCAGCATGCCGTTCAGCCGCAGCAGAACGACTTCGCTGGCCGATGGCGGCACGTCTTCGATCAGCACGTGGCAGCTCAAGGCGTGCGTGCTCGATCCCAGGCTCCAGATGTGCAAATCGTGGACGCTCAGCACGCCAGCGATCGAGCGCGCGGCATCCGCCACCTCCGCCAGGTGAATGCCGCGCGGCAACCCTTCGAGCAGGATGTTGAGGGTTTCGCGGATGATATCGAGCGCCGTCCAGACGATCAGCAGCGCGATGGCCATGGAAAGCAGCGGATCGAACTGCTGCCAGCCGGTGTAGCGGATGGCGATGGCGCCGGCAATGATGGCAATCGACCCCAACGCATCGCCCAGCATGTGCACGAACGCGCCGCGGATATTCACGTCGTGGTGCCGCGCCGCGCGCAGCGCCAACATGATACCCCCGTTCAATACCAGCCCCAGCGCCGCCACGGCCATCATGATGCCTTCGGAAACCGGCTGGGGGTGACGCAGCCGCAGCACGCTTTCGTAGAGGATCCAGCCGGAGAGCGCCACCAGGGTAAGAGCGTTGACGAAGGCCGAAAGCACGCCGCCGCGATGGTAGCCGTAAGTCTTCGACTCGTCGGCGGGTTTCGATTCCAGGTACACGCCGAACCACGCCAGCAGCAGCGCCAGCGCGTCGGTGAAGTTGTGCCCCGCGTCGGAAACGAGCGCCAGGGAGTGGGCCCGCACTCCGGCCACGATTTCCACCACCACAAAAACCACGGTGGCCACCAGCGACCACCGCAAAATACTTCCCGTCCCGTGATGGTTGTGGCCGTGTGAGTGCAACGTCCCTCCAGCTTTAAGTGTAATCCCGTGGGACGAACCCATCCGGCGGCGTTGTGCATTTTTGTGCATCGTGCGAGGCGCTTCCAGCTTAGCCATTTATACTGGAACACAGATGCTGACCCGCCGAACCTTGCTGCAGGCACTGGCCGCACCGGCGGCGATTCCGGCCGCCACGCGCCAGCGCTTCGTCGGCATTACCGTGATGCCCGAAGACTACCAGGTGGAGGGGATTGAGCAGGTTCTGCGCAACGTGAAAACGCGGGCCCGCGCCACCGCCGTCGCCACCTCGCCTTACGTGATGGAGCCTTCGGACCGGCAGCACGGGCAGCGCCAACCGCCCATCGACGCGGGCGCCGGTGGCGTGCGTCTGCTCGACCGGCCTTTGTGGGGCAGGCGGGAGCTTTACACCGCGTCCTCGCCGAGTTTCGTCCCCAACCTGAAGCTCTACCATGGGCTGCGCTATCAGCCCAGCGCTCCCGACGACCGCACGCGCCGCCAGGGCCGGATCGTGCGCGACTTCCTCGTTGCCGCGCGCGCCGCCGGGCTCAAGACCTACTTCCAGATCCAGTCCGTCATCCCGCCCGATTACATCGTCACCTCGGGCGGTCCCACCGAAGAGGACCAGCCTCGACTCCCCGATGGCAGCGTGCCGAAGCGCCGCGTGGGCAATACCGGCAGCCTCGCGTCCCTTGACATCCGCCGGTACACGCAGGCGCTCATCGCCGACCTCTGCCAGCAGTATCCCGAGATCGACGGCATCCGCGTCGACTGGCCGGAATATCCGCAATACCTGCTGGATGACGCTTTCCTCGATTTCGGCGCACCCGCGCAGGCCGCGGCCAAACGCCTGGGCTTGGACTTCGAGCGAATGCGGCGCGCGGCGGCGGATCTCTACCAGCATCTGCACGGGGAGCTGACGGATAGGGAACTCGAATCGGCGGGCTTCGTGTTGCTTCCGTTCATGAGCCGGAACGAGGGACTGGCCGATCTGGGACGCTTCAAGGCAACGCTCGTCAAAGAACTGCTTCAGGGCTTCCGTGAAGCGCTGACAGCCGCCGGCGGCGCCGCGAAGCAACTGGTCCCCAACGCGTTCCCGCCGCCGTTTTCCTTCTCTTCCGGAATGGACTACCGTCTGGCAGCCCCGCACTGCGATGGATTCAGCGTGAAGCTCTACACCATGCACTGGCCCATGATCGTGCGCTTCTACGGAGACGCACTGAAACAAGCGAATCCGGGCATCTCCGACGCCCTGCTGGTCCGCAAGCTGGTGCGGATTCTGGGAATTGCGGACGACAACGGCCTGCCGCGCCTTTCCGACTACAACTATCCCGGTCCGGACACGCCGCACCGCGCGGGACGCGCCGCCCAGCGCGGCAGGATTCAGGCGGCGCAGCAGGCCGCCGGGAAGACTCCAGTGTACGCGCTTGCCCACGGTTACGGCCCGCTCGAAGATTTCCGGCAGCGCCTCGATGTCGCCTACCGGGCATCGCGGCGCCGCGTCTGGATTAACCGTTACGGTTACCTGACGGAAGCGAAGATCGACGCGATCGGGAGCGTTTGCGCGTAGCGCCTTCCGCCAGCCCTGCCGGAGGCTGCGACACAGTGTCGGAGGCGGGCATCGGCGTCTTGGCGAAGCCACCCGTTCAGGAACGAGTAATGCTTCGCAAGTGGTCCGCACTGTATAGCTTCGCGAGTACGTCGTAGTCCTGAACCGGCCGGGAAGCCGAGGGTGGCACGTACAGAGTGAACCCGGCATGGATCTCCTGCGCATATTCGCCCATGTCCTCAAGGGCAAATCTAAAAATGGCGGGCGGCAGAATCGGGTGGGGGGAGCAGTAGATGGCCACCACCTCGTGCCGCGGCGGATAATACTGGCGCAGGTGGGCGATCAACCGGGAGAACCGCTCCGGCCGCGACACGGCCATGCTATGCAGGCAGGTTTCGAGCGGGCCGATCTGCCAGATCAACGCGGGCACCTCGGGCTGCAGGGGGCGGCGCCGCAACAGCAGATCGGTAGCTTCGTACATCTGCAGCCCGTGGACTACCGGGTCGAGCCGCAAGTCGGCCAGAATCGCATCGATCGCCGAGATGCCAGGCAGGACCGCGACTCGCATGTCCAGCGCATTTGCCAGTTCCAGAATCAGGAACGGGGGATGAGCCGCGACCAACGGGTGGCCGTGGATCGCGAACGTAACCGGCGGATGATCGAGAGCCGCATCGATGACGCGGGCGGCTATATGCTCGTAGGCGTTTACCCGCGGTCTCTGGTCGGAGTAGCTCTCCTCGTAAAGCGGCGCGACGCGCGGGCACAGCGTTTCGAGGAAACTCCTAGTGGCGACGCCCGTGTCCAGGTAGAGCACTTCGCGCGAAGAGCGGATTGCCGCCTCCACTTCGCGGGTCACCTGACAGACCGTCTGAAGACCCAGCCCGGCGATCCAGATGTCGGTCATCGCACTTCTCCGCCGCGTAGTGCGTGCATCAGGTCGATCAGCCTGCCATATCTCTGGCCGATGGGAGCGCTGCGCACCGCTGCCACGGCCGCCCGCGCCGCATCGGAGGCGAGGTCGCTTCCAAAGGGCGATGCGCCGGGTCTTCCAGCGGCCTCCGGCGGGGGTGGTGCGGCGACGTTGGCGGACTGTCGAAGGGAGGCGCTCAGGGCGACTTGCGGGCCGCCGGCGGCGTCTTCGGTCTGGACCGCGGAAACTTGAATCACCGCGTGCAACGGCGCAAGCGGCTGGCCGGGGAGCACGGCGCCCTGGGGCGGCGGCAGGCTCGCCGGATCGGCTCCCTGGGGCAAGGGATTCACCCACACTGCGTAGGCAATGGTGTTAAGCCGGCCATTCTCGTATTGCGCGCATGGAACCAGCGTCAGCGCCAACGAAATGTCCGGCAGTGTGCGCGCCCGGACTACGGCGTGAGGCTGCGGCACGGCGGTGGATGCCTTCGGCTCGGGAGCGCGGGAATCCGTCTGGTGAGCCAGAGCCGCTCCCAATAAGGGAAGCAGCCGATGGTCGGGCCGCCGCAGGAGATCCTTCTCCTCCTCGGTAAGGTCAAAGTCCCGGAACGTCTCGTCCGGTGATTCGAGCAGCCGCCGGCGCAGGTCCGCATCGAGCGCCGACGCGATGAGCAATCGATCGATACCAGGTTTCGATCCGGCAGGTACGGGCTCAGACACCGGGCACCCCCAAGTTACTTCGGCTCGCATGAAGACACCCGATGCCTTGATCCGATGGCAGCATGCACGCATGGTACTACCGGAGGGCATCGCGATCCAAGCACAACGGCACGAACCGGCTAAGGAATGCGGCCGTTCCGGCGCCTGGCCATCTAAGAATGTCCCACGCCGTGATGCGCAACGCTCGAACGCACGGCTTACCGGGTTCAATTCTGATTCTTGCGACCGATGCGGTCCCCGTACTTGCCCCGAGTTCCAGCGGAAAAGTCGTACTCCGCTCTCATCTCAGGGGTGGGGCGCTTAGAGGGAGGTTTCTTCATAATCAGCAGCTTCAATTTTCTTCAATACCTGGAAGATGCCCGGCGACATTAGGAGTTCCGACTACCGGCCGTCACAAATCCGCCGGCCCGCCCGCCTGCTTCTTCTCCCTCCGCGCCCGAATCTCGGCCAGGCGCGCGGCGATGCGCTGCTCCACGCCGCGGTCCGTCGGGAAGTAATATTGCCGGCCCTTGAGCGATGGCGGCAGGCAATCCATATCCACGATGGCGTCCTCGAACTGGTGCGCGTGCTGATAGCCCTGGCCGTAGCCCCACTCTTTCATGTGGCGCGTGGGCGCGTTGCGCAGGTTCATGGGAACCGGCTCGGCTACGGTCTGGGCCACGTCTTCGGCCACCGCGTTCAGAGCGCGGTAGCTGGCGTCGGATTTGGGCGCGGCACAAAGGTAGATGGCCAACTGGGCCAGCGCCAGGTCGCCTTCGGGCGTTCCCAGAAAATGCACGGTCTGCATGGCGGCGATGGCTTGCTCCATGGCGCGCGGGTCGGCCAGGCCGATATCCTCGATGGCCATGCGGACCATCCGGCGCGCGATGTACATCCGGTCTTCCCCGCCTTCGAACATCCGACCCAGCCAGTAGAGCGCCGCATCGGGGTCGCTCGACCGCACCGATTTGTGCAGCGCCGATATCAGGTTGAAATGTTCTTCGCCGCTCTTGTCGTAGAGCAACACCTTGCGCGCGATGGCGTCTTCCACGGCCTGCGGGGCGATCTCGCCTCCCTCGGATGCCGCCGCCGCGGCTTCCAGCGTGTTGTAGGCCTGGCGCGCGTCGCCGTTGGCGTAGATGGCGATCTGTTCCAGTAAATCGTCCGGCGCGGTCAGGTTCAGCACCGGCAGCGCCCGTTTCAGCAGCGTCACCACTTCGGGCACGGTCAGGGCGCGCAGCAGATAGACGCGCGACCGCGAGAGCAGAGCCGAATTCACCTCGAACGACGGGTTTTCGGTGGTGGCGCCGATCAGAATGATATCGCCGCGCTCCACGTAGGGCAGAAACGCATCCTGCTGCGCTTTATTGAAGCGGTGAATCTCGTCGATTAGCAGGATCGTGCGGCGTCCGGCGCGGCGGAACCGCTCCGCATCCGCCATCACCGCCTTGATTTCCTTGATCCCCGCCAGCACGGCGCTGAAGGGCACGAATTCGCAGCGCGTCAGCCGCGCAACCAGGCGCGCCAGCGAGGTCTTGCCCACGCCCGGCGGTCCCCACAAGATGATGGAGCTGAGCTCGTCCCGCTCGATCTCGCGGCGCAGCGGCTTTCCCGGCCCCAGAATCTGCTCCTGGCCGACGAGGTCTTCCAGCCGTTCCGGCCGCATGCGCTCCGCCAGCGGACGCTTCACGTTTCCGGCTCCGAGCGGCGCCATATCGAACAGGCTCATAATCGCAATGCCCGCTGCCGGCGCGCTTCGTACAGCAGAATGCCGGCCGCCACCGATGCGTTCAACGATTCCACTGCCACGGTGGGAATGGTGATCGCGAGCGCCGCCGACCGCAGCTCGGCGCCCACCCCGCGCGCTTCATTGCCGATGATGAAATCCACCGGTCCCGACAGATCCACCTCCGTCAGCGGGCGCGCCTCCGCACCCGGCCGTGCCGGAACCGCGGCGAACGATTTCACCCCATTCCGTTCCAGCGCCGCGCGCGCCAGGGCTGCGTCCATGGCGTGCAGAAACGGCACCCGAAACAGCGAACCGGCCGAAGCCCGGACCGTCTTGGGGTTGAATGGGCTCACCGTGCCTTTGACGAAAATCGCTCCCGTGGCACCGAACGCTTCGGCCGCCCGCAGGATGGCGCCCGCGTTGCCGGGGTCCTGCAAGCCGTCCAGCACCACCACCAGCGGCGAGCCCCGAAACAGGTGCGGCAAGTTCCACTCCGGCGGTTTCACCAGCGCCATCACGCCCTGCGCCGCCTCGGTGCCGCTCACGGTGGCGAACAATTCGTCCGGCAGAACCGCGATCTTGACCCCGTTCCTCCCGCGCACGTGCGCCTCCGCCGCGGATTCCACCGAAGCCGCCACCAGCACCACCTTCACTTCACACTTGCTGCGCAGCGCCTCCTCCAGCAGGTGGAAGGTCTCCGCCACGCAGCAGCCATCACTGGTGAGGCCGCCTCGCCCGATAGCCCGCCGCACATCTTTGATCAGGGGGTTGGCCGCACTCGTGATCGTCTCCGCTCGAGGCATCTTACAATAGGAGTTCGCACGAACAGCATAGCGCAGATGAAACGAGCGGTTTGGATGGGGATGGTGGCGGGGTTGGCCGCCTTGGGTGCGTACGTCGCGCTTACCGCCGTAAGAATCGAACGCCAATCGGCGGTCGATGAAGCGCGGCCGTCGGACGTCATCATGGTTCTCGGCGCCGCCGAATACAACGGCCGCCCCTCGCCCGTGCTGCGGGCCCGCCTCGATCATGCCCTGGATCTCTACCGCAGGAAGCTGGCTCCCCGCATCCTCACCACCGGCGGCGCCGGCGGCGACCGCTTGTATACGGAAGGCGGCGTCGGCCGCTCCTACCTCATCGGCCACGGCGTGCCGGCCGAGTCCATTATTGTCGAAAACCAGGGCGACTCCACCATGTATTCCACCGCACTCTCCGGCGAGATCCTCAGCCGCATGGGCCTGCACTCCGTGATCGTGGTGAGCGACGGCTATCACATCTACCGCGTCAAGAAAATTCTTCAGTCCCGCGGTCTTGCCGTCTACGGCTCCCCGCGCAAGGAAACCGCCCGCGCCGCTTTCCGCGACCCATGGAACTGCTTCAAACAAGCCATCGGGTATGTGCTGTGGAGGGCGGGAGTGGCGGTGTAGGTGGTGAGGTCCCGCCCGAATCCCTAGGCCGGAACATACCGCTTGATGGCGATGTCGCCCGCCTGCCGCCGCGTCCTTGCCACGTCGTAGGCAAGCTGCATCCGCAGCAGGTGGTCCATGTCCGGACCGAACGCTTTTTCGATGCGAAGGGCCATCTCCGGGGTCAACGCAGCCTTGCCGTGTAGAAGGTCGGAGAGCGTCGCGCGCCGCACCTTCAAAACCTCCGCGGCCTTTGAGACGCTCAGGCCGAGGGCTTCGACGATCTCGGTCCTGATCAGGTCGCCCGGATGGGGCGGGTTCTTCCTGGGCATTTTCTGGACTCCTCGTGATAGTCGATCAAATCAATGTCCCCGGCGCTGTTCGCCTCTTCGTCGTAGCGGAAGACCAGGCGCCAGTTTCCCGTGACGGTCAAGCTCCAGAAGCCTATCCAGTCGCCCTTGAGCGAATGCAGCTTCCATCCCGGAAATCGGCCCACCTGATGAAGATCGTTGGCAGTTTCCAGCGCGAACAGGAGCTTGCGCAGCATTTCGGCCATTGCCGGCGGCACGCCTTTGGCGTCATCATCCGCATGCAACTGCCTCAACCCTTTATGGCGGAAGCGAATCAGCTGCATCTCACCCTCACCACTTCAGTATGTACGGTTATACCGTACAGAGTCAAGGTGCATCGGCCGCCGCCCCCCAGGGGGCAGAAGCGTCGAGTTGAGAGTCGACGCGGCACGCAGGAGTGCGCGCGCCACGGCTCATTGGCCCAGCGCTTCCCTGATCCGCTCGGTCAACGTGTCCGCAAACGTCTCTACCACGTAGCCTGTCATGCGGCTGAATACCTTACCGTCCTTGCCGACGATCAGCGTCGTCGGCAGCGATAGGACCGCCATGGCGTGCGAGAGGCCGTCTTCGAAGTACACCGGGCCGGTCCACTTTTCTTGCGCCAGAAACGGCTTCGCCAGGGCGCGGTCCTCGTCGGCATTCACCGAAAGAAACGCGACGTTGGCGTTCGCGGCGAATCGTTTTTCCACCTCGGCATAGAGCGGATGCTGCTCGCGGCAGGGTCCGCACCAGGTGGCCCAGAAATCGAGCACCAGCACCTTCCCGTTCAGCGAATCCAGGCGCAGGGCGGGTCCGTCCAGGCGGCTGAGGGTGAACTCCAACGGGCGCTTCGATTGCGCGTTGGGATCTTCGGCGCGGAGCCGCAACTGGCGCGCGCGCAACCAGGCCTGGTTGCGGTCGTAAGCTTCGAGCACCAGGTCGCCCAAACCCGCTTCCGAGCCCGTCGCGCGGCGATACAACTCACCCATGTGTTGGCGATCCCGCGCCTTATCCTCGCCGGTATCCCTCGCGTCCGTCACCGTGAAAGCGTCCGCCAGCGCGCGGGCGGCGTCGGCGAATTTCCCCAGGCGCTCGTAGCAGCGCGCCACTTCGCGCGCCGACTCGGCGTTGGCGTAGGTCTCGAAGGATCGCCGCGCCAGCGCCATGGCTTCTGCGGCGCGGCCCCCGGCGGCGTCGGCGCGAGCTTCATAGCAGAGCGCGCGAGCCAGGGCGCGGTCGGTGCGGTCTCGCCACTCGGCAACCGTCACGCCGCCGTGCGCCGGGTCGGCCTGCATCTGCCGCAGCAATTCCTCGTAACGCCGCGCGTACTCGAACGCCCGCGGGGCGGCGTCCTTCGCTTCCGACAGGGAAAGCGCGCGCGCCACGCGGTCCAGCGTCTCCACGTCGCCGGGCTGGCGGGCCAGCACCCGCTCGCCATAGAGAACGATGGCTGGATCGTCGCCGGCTTCGATCGCCGCGCGCGCGGCCGCCCGCTCCAGTTCGGCGCGCCGGGGAGTATCGGGATACCTGGCGAGATGCCTTTCGAGCGCGCGCAGATATTCGAGCGGATTGGCGCCGGCCTCGGAAAGCGCGTTGGCCAGGTCCTGCTGCTCGGCCGCGGCTTGCGGTGCCGGCTGCGCTCCGCACAACGCTCCAAGAAGCGCCGCGCCAACGACAAGCAGGCCCTTCATTTATTGCCGGCGCGGATCGCGTCGGCCAGTTCGGCCGCCCGCACGCGCGCCGTGTGCATATAGCTTTCGTTGTTGGCCACGCGATCGAGCATGGGCAGGAATTGCGCCGGCGCCACCAGGCGGTTCCCTTCCATTGCGGCCTCCAGGGCGGTGACGGCTTTGAACACTCCCAGGTGATCGTACTTGGCGGCTCGTTCCAGGTCGATGCGGTAGCGCGCGCTCTCTCCCATGCGCTCAAACCAGTCCTGGAGAGCCAGCGCGTTGGGGTCTTGCGAGTAGTTGAATTTCACCTCGGCCTTTTGCGCGCCGTTTTCGTAGCGAAACGTCTTGGCGCCCATGAAGGCCACCTTGACCGGCGAGTCCAGCGGGTGATTGAAAAACCCGAGCTTCTCCGCCAGGCCGAAAACCGCGTCGATCGCGTTTTCGTCCAGCTTGAAGCGGACGGGCAGGTCGTCGTCCACCGCTTCGCGGTATTCGGTATTCCCATCCCTGGTCAGCGCGACCTGGAAATACGGCGGCTCGCTGCCCTTGAAATCGCGCGCATAGAACAACCGCGCCGGCGCGGCCGGCGCGCTTTGCTGAGCGGGCATCCGGCCCGCGGCCAGGAATGCCGCGGCGGAGAGCAGCAGCACCCAGCGACGCGCCCTGGGATGGCTGGATTTCATTTCAGCGCCCCCGCCAGCCGCCGGCGGGTGAAAGCGTGGGTGGCATGGCAGATGGCTACCGCCAGGGCATCGGAGGCGTCTTCGGATTCGATCGGCTCTTCAAGCTGAAGCAGCCCGCACACCATCATTTGCACCTGCGATTTTTCCGCCCTGCCATAGCCCACCACGCTGGTCTTGATCGTGAGCGGGGAATACTCGGCGAACTCCACCGCGCTCTCCGCCACCGCTGCCAGCGCCACGCCGCGCACGTGCGCCAGCTTCAAAGCGGTCTTCACGTTGACCGCATAAAAGACTTCCTCCACCGCGGCCGCCTGCGGAGCATAGCGCACGAGAAGCTCGCGCAGCGCCCTGGAAATCTCGGCCAGGCGCGTCTCGAAAGGCCGCTTCGGGCTGGTGCGGATAACCCCTGCGGCCACCAGCTTGTGCGCGCTGCCGTCGCTGTCGATTACGCCGTAACCGGTTCGCTCCGACCCGCAATCGATACCCAGCACGCGCACGGCGTTACGACAGAGCCTCCAGCTCCTTCTCGTCGATATCGAAGTTGGAGTAGACGTTCTGCACGTCGTCGTGCTCTTCCAGCGCCTCGTTGAGCCGCAGCATGCCGGCGGCGTTCTTGCCCTCCAGCTTGATCAGGTTTTTCGGCACGAAAGCGATGCTCGATTCCGCGGTGGGGATGTGGTTCGTTTCGAGCGTTTTCAGCACGGCTTCGTGGGCTTCCGGAGGCGAAAGCACTTCCCACTGGTCGCCAAGGTTGCGCAGATCGTCGCCCCCGGCTTCGAGCACCACGCTCATGAGCTGATCTTCGCTGGCCTTGTCGCCCGGCACGAAAATCTGGCTCTTGCGTTCGAACATCCAGGCGACGCTGCCCTGCTCGCCCATGTTGCCGCCGTTCTTCGAAAAGACATGGCGGATATCACTGACGGTGCGATTGCGGTTATCGGTGGCGACGTTCACCAGCACCGCCGCGCCCCCCGGCCCGTAGCCTTCGAACATGACTTCGTCGATCTGCCCGCCTTCCAGCTCACCGGTGCCGCGCATGATCGCCTTCTTGATGTTGTCGGAGGGCATGCTGACGGCCTTGGCGGCCAGAATGGCTGTACGCAACCGCGGGTTCCCATCCGGGTCGCCGCCACTGCGCGCGGCGATCATGATTTCCTTGATGATGCGCGTGAAGCTCTTCCCGCGCTTGGCGTCCAACGCCGCCTTCTTGTGCTTAATGGTGGCCCATTTGGAATGGCCTGACATGTTACCTCTCGAAGGTAGGCCCAGCCTCCATGGCCGGGATTCTTGATCTTAATGATTGCAACTATTAGAGAATACCAGAACCCTCGACAGCGCTCAATGGGCGGGCGCCGATGTGTCGGGTGCTATTTCCGCAGGGTTCACCCATGAAACCGGACGAGGCAAAAGGAATTTGGTCTCTAAAGATGCCTCCATCTGCCAGAAACGAGGCCGAATCCACGACACGCGCTACCCTGTCTTGGCGTTACCATCGTCACCGCGCAGAACATAACCACGGCGCCCGTCCGGATGTTCTTAATAACACGGCGGCGATCCCCTCTTTCTCGGGATTGGCCGTCGTTTACGGGTCTGTATCAATTCAACGTGGTCGTGCCCAATGTAGCCGCCAACGGCGCCTTGCCCATTTCCTTCAGCCTGGGTGGCGTGAAGGGGACCCAGACGCTTTTCATCGCGGTGCAATAATTGCGCCATCGGCGACGAATCTCAAGCGGGCTTGCCGGGTTCCAAAAACGCTCCAATTCCCGGAAAACGCTTAGCCTTCAGCTCAGAAGGTTCTCGAGGCGAGAACCGCGGCGGACGATGGTCTGGGTGCGCTCCGGTCCGGTCGACACGCACCCCACCTCGACGCCGACTTGGCTTTCCAGAAAGGCCAGGTAGTCCTTGGCACGGGCCGGCAGTTCCTCCCAAGACGAGAGACCGAAGGTGTTGCAACCCCATCCCGGCATGCACTCGTATACCGGCTGAATCCTCGAAATCTCGGAAACCAGAGCGGGCATGCCATTGACGGGCTTCCCCGCGGATTGGTAGCCGGTGCACACCGGAATGGTCGCAAAGTCGTCGAGCACGTCGAGCTTGGTCACTACCAGGCTGTCGAATCCATTGATGGCAGCGGTATAGCGCAGCAGGGGAACGTCGAACCAACCGCACCGCCGCGGGCGTCCCGTGACGGCGCCGAATTCATTGCCGCGATTGCGGATCGTTTCGCCCGCCCCATCCAGCGCTTCGGTGGGAAAGGGTCCGCCGCCGACGCGGGTAATGTAGGCTTTGGAAACGCCGACGATTCCCTGGATGCGGGTAGGGGCCACTCCGGTGCCGGTGCAAGCGCCGCCGGCCGAAGCGCTGGAGGAGGTCACAAACGGGTAGGTGCCATGGTCGATGTCGAGCATCGTGCCTTGCGCGCCTTCGAATAGCACCCGCTTCCCATTGGCGATCGCCTGGTTGAGAAGCAGCGCCGTATCGCACACCATGGGCCGGATGCGGCCGGCGAAGACTTCGTACTCCTCGCATGTCCCGGCCAGGTCCAGCTCTCCGTAAATGCCGAAGGTCCGGGCAATTTCGATTTTTTCGTCCATCAGCGCGCGGTATTGGGCCGGGAAGACTTCCCGGTCCAGCAGGTCCGCCATGCGGATGCCGCGCCGCGCGATTTTGTCCTCGTAGCAGGGGCCGATGCCGCGCGAAGTGGTGCCGATCGAAATCCTGCCTTCCCTCCCTTCCGACAGCCGCTCCATCATTCTGTGAGCGGGGAACAGGACGTGGGCGCGGTCGCTGATGAACAGGTTCCCTTCGACGGCGACACCGGCGGCCTCGAGCGCATCGATTTCCTTCAACAGCGCCGCCGGATCGACGACGAGCCCGTTGCCGATGACCACGGTCTTTCCCGGGCGCAGGATGCCGCTGGGGATCAACTTCAGCACGTACCGCTGTTCGCCGATGAATACCGTGTGCCCGGCATTGTGGCCACCCTGATATCGCGCCACAATGTCGAAGGGCTCGGAGAACAGGTCCACAATTTTCCCTTTGCCCTCGTCTCCCCACTGGGATCCCAGGATGATGATGTTTTTCATTTGACCGAAACCATTATTCTAGCAAGGCGCTGAAATCTCCTTGCGAGAAACTGAAACCAAGGGTTCGACCTGTTTTCCACCTCGGGTTTCCGCCGGCACTGAATAAACATGCGGAATTGGATATCATAAGAGATGGAGGGTGTGCGGAAGCGCACTTTTGGATCTGAAATCCTTTCGCGCGGCCGGCCGTGATAGGCTGGGAGTTTATGCAGATTTCGGATGTTTACCTCGGGCTTGGCCAGGAAGCCTTCCCCCAGCTCATCCGCGGGATCTCCATCGGCAGGCTCAAGACCTACCGAATCTACGAGGGCTTCAAAGTCAGGGCACACCTGAACAAGGTCAATACCGAGGCTTTGCGCAAGGCCTCACCACGGTTTTGGGCGCGCATCGTGGAAGGGGACATCGATTTCGCGAAGGATCTGGCGCAGGCGATTCTGGTTTCGCACCTGGATATGATTGCCGCCGTGCTGGACTTGTTGGGCGTTCCGCATGAAAATGGCTTCTTCGCGAAAGACCTGGATCCGAAACCGTTTTTTACCCAAGGCTGGGAGGAGCGGGTATACGAGAAGTTTCGCTCGCTCTATCCGGAGGCCGTATTAGTCTTCTATATGAATCACTTGCGTTGGGAGTTGCTGGGTGCGGAGGAAGTGTTTCGCCCGGCGGCTTCACTGGCATAGCTTCGGAACGCGGCGTGCTAGAGCTTCATGCGGATGATTGCCGAACAAAGCATTCGAGCGGAGCGAAGCCAGGCTCACCCTTCGTCCGGGTCGGGCAAGTTCCTTGTAACCAGGGTGTTGGTGGCATTTATCTTAACTGCCTCCGGAGTGGCTCTTTGATCCGGGGGTGTGGGTTGTTTCAACGTGAGCGCTGCCGGCTGGGGCATTACACCCATCCCAGGTCCCGCACTCCGAATCCGATGTCGCAACCCACTACGAGCGAGGTCCGGATATGAATCATTGCGATTTCCATTATTCCCATCTTCTGCCGAAGAAGCCGGGGATTCTCCCGCTTGAGGAGACCATGAAGAAGCAGTGCCGCCGTTGCGGAGCGGAGTTCATCACGCGATCCAGAATCCGGAAGCGCTGTGACGCCTGCCAATCGGTTGTCTCGGCGGAAAAGCAGAAGAAGGCGAATGAGCGGTTGAAGGCCCGCCGGGCGGCGCGCCGCATGTGCCTGGTAAACGCGAACTGACGCCCAGGCCCCGGAGTATTTAGTTTCCTTCGATCGGTCGGGTTTGCCAAGGGGCGGCTCGACTTAGGGCCGGGAAGCGAGAGCCGGACTCGTGTATTTCAGGGTAACGATGGCTTGGGCTTCGGCCGAGCGGCCCTCGCCGACGGGGCCAACCTTTTCCGCGGTTTTGAACTTGACCGACACTTGGTCCAGCTCCAGGCCAAGGGTTTCGGCCAATCGCTGGCGGATGGCTTGACGGAAATCCTTCAGCTTGGGACGTTCCAGAATTACGGTGGAATCCACATTGACAAGCCGGTAGCCGCGATCCTCCACAAGATGGCGGGCGTGGCGCAGGAAGACGAGACTGTCGGCGCCCTTCCAACGCGAATCGGTGTCGGGAAAATGCATCCCGATATCGCCCAACGCGGCGGCGCCCAGGATGGCATCGGTAATGGCGTGAGCCAGCACATCGGCATCGGAATGACCCTCCAAACCGGCCTCGCTTGGCACCGGGACCCCGCCCAGAATCAGGGGACGGCCGGCCGCCAGGCGGTGCACATCCCAGCCCAGTCCGGTTCGAATCTCGCCCGGCGCTTCCGGCTCGCGGCTCAACGGGCGGGTTCCTTGGCCTGCTCGTCCTGCAGAAACAGGCGGGCTAGTTCCATGTCGCCGGGCTTGGTGATTTTGATGTTGTGGTCGTTGCCCATCACCACCGTCACTTCCACGTCCAGGCGCTCCACCAGGCTGGATTCGTCGGTGCCGCTGAAGCCGTCCTGGCGGGCGGATTCGAAGGCACGCCGCAGCAGATCGTAACGGAAGACCTGCGGAGTTTGCGCCATCACCAGCTTTTCGCGGAGCAAGGTAGCGCGAATCCGCGCCTTGCCGGTGGAGCGGCTGACCTGCTTGACGGTATCGACCGCGGGCACGCCCACGATGGCGGCGCCGCTCTCGGCGGCTTCGTCGAGCACGCGGTGAATGGTCTCGGCCTCGATGAACGGCCGAACCGCGTCGTGCACCGCCACCAGATCGGTTTCGGGACCGAGCACGGCCAGGGCATTCTCCACCGACTGCTGGCGGCTGTTGCCGCCTTCCACCACGCGGATCGGGCGCGCGGGAAATTCGCGCTCCAGCAGCCCGCCGACCCATTCCACATCCTCGGCGCGCACCGCCACCACTATTTCGGCGACGCGCTCTAGCGAGGCGAACTTGCGTACGGAGTACAGCAGGATGGGAGCGCCGTCCAGCAACATGAATTGCTTACGGCTGGTGCCGGTCTTCTCCGCCGAGGGTTTTCCCATGCGTGTGCCCAGACCCGCGGCGGGCACGATCACAGCGATATTCATGCGTTCTACGATTCTATCGTGGTTTTCTCGCTGCCGACGGCGCCACCCGGCTGCGCCTCGCTCTTGCGGGGCGCGCGCTCGACCCGTTCGTTCGAGGCGGCGGCGTGGATGCGATCGTCGTACTTGCCGAAAATCATTTTGCCGGCGGTGGTCTGCAACACGCTGGTGACGGAGATGTCGATGGTCTTCGAGATCAACTTCTTGGCGTTATCCACCACTACCATCGTGCCGTCGTCCAGGTAGGCGACGCCCTGGTTATACTCCTTGCCTTCTTTCAGGATGAAGACCCGCATGGTCTCTCCGGGGAGGACGATGGGTTTGAGCGAATTCGCCAATTCGTTGATGTTCAGCACTTCCACGCCGTGTAACTGAGCGACCTTGTTGAGATTGAAGTCGTTGGTGACGACCTTGCAATCGTAGACCTTGGCCAGTTCGATCAGTTTCATGTCCACTTCCCGAACCTGCGGGAAGTCCTCTTCCACGATCTGCACGGTCAAATGCGCCATTTTTTGAATGCGCTGCAGAATGTCCAAGCCGCGGCGGCCGCGGTTGCGTTTCATCGAATCGGCCGAATCGGCCACCAGTTGCAACTCCCGGAGCACGAACTGTGGAATCACCAGCACGCCATCCAGGAATCCGGTTTCGGCGATATCGGCGATGCGGCCGTCGATGATCACGCTGGTATCCAGAATCTTGAAGCTCTTCTTGGATGTTTTTTCCACGCCGAAGATGCCGCCCAGCGCGGAAAGATTGAGCAACTCGCCTTTCTTGGCCCCCACGACCAGGCCGATATACGCCATCAGCAGCAGCAGGCACACCGGCAGGAACGGCTGTCCGGGGAGCGCCCGGCCCACCACCAGTGACATCAGGAACGCACCCAGAATGCCGAGGACCGACCCGATGGCGGCGCCAATCAACCGCTTCAGGCTGACGCCTTCCAGGCGAACTTCGAAAAATATGATGGCCGCCGCCAGCACCACGCCTCCCGCCACGGAAAGTAACGGCTGGCCGGGAATGGGATTAAGTGCATAGGCGCAGCAACCTAGAACGAGTACGAAAATGGCCCGAACAATGACGAGGTCCAACACAACGACACCCCCTTCCAGGGTGGATCAGGGCTTGGATCGAACAACCCGGTATGACACGGGTCCCCGAGAAAAATGCGCGGCAGACACCGCGCCAAGAGTTTACCATTTTTCGGACATCGGGGTGCCGTTTCCGTTCGGCTCGGGTTGCGCGGCGTAGAAATGATGCGGACTCGGTGCCTGGTGGGGCGGACCTCCTGCCGCGGTAACTGGCTCATTCTACCTAGCGCCGGCATCCGCAGCTTGCGCGAACATTTCCACCAGAACCGAGGAAATTGGTTGCGCGGTCCTGGCGGAAAGGGCGCCTAGCTTGCGGACCGTCAGCGGGGGTTCTTGCCGCCGGCCGCTACAGCCGGCAGATCAGCAGTTCGCGCTCGTAGATCATCTGGGGCGGCAGGCGATCTTGCAGATCCATGAAAAACTCGGCGTGGCCCAACACTTCCTGGCGCCACTCGGCGCAGTGAAATGCCTGCAGGAACTCGAAGTTCTCCTGGCCGAAGTCGAGGCCGCTCCACTCCAGCTCCTCGTAGCGGGGCATCCAGCCGATGGGGGTTTCGCGGCCCGGCGCGGCGCCATGGGCACGGTCCACGATCCATTTCAACACGCGCATGTTCTCGGCGAAGCCGGGCCAGAGGAACTGGCCGTCCGGCCCGCGCCGGAACCAATTCACGTGAAAGATGCGCGGGGTGACCGAGAGCGAGCGCTGCATCTTGATCCAGTGGCGGAAATAATCGCCCATGTGGTAACCGCAGAAGGGCAACATGGCCATCGGGTCGCGGCGCACCTTGCCTACCGCGCCGGCCGCGGCGGCGGTTGTTTCCGAGCCCATGGTAGCGCCGATGTAGACGCCGGAGCTCCAGTTGAAGGACTGGAAAACCAGCGGCATGGTGTCGCCCCTGCGGCCTCCGAAAACGATGGCGTCGATGGGGACCCCGCGCGGGTTCTCCCAGTCGGGGTCGATGCTGGGGCACTGGCGTGCGGGCGCGGTAAAGCGGGCGTTGGGATGGGCGGCTTTGGCGCCGGTTTGTTGGGCGATTTCCGGGGTCCAGACGTTGCCCTGCCAATCCAGGCACTCGGCGGGCGGCGTTTCCGTCATACCCTCCCACCAAACGCCGCCTTCGAGGGTCAGGGCAGTGTTGGTGAAGATGGTGTTGCGGGAGATGGTTGCCATGGCATTGGGATTGGTCCGCATGGAGGTGCCCGGCGCCACGCCAAAGAACCCGGCCTCGGGATTGATGCCGCGCAGCACGCCGTTTTCGTCTGGACGGATCCAGGCGATGTCGTCCCCTACCGTCCAGACCTTCCAACCGTGGAACGTCTGCGGCGGAATCAGCATGGCCAGGTTGGTCTTGCCGCAAGCGCTGGGGAAGGCGGCGGCGATGTACGTTTTTTCGCCGCGAGGGTCCTCGACGCCCAGAATCAGCATGTGCTCCGCCATCCAGCCCTCGTCGCGGGCGATGTTGGAGGCGATGCGCAGGGCGAAGCATTTCTTGCCCAGCAGCGCATTGCCGCCGTAGCCCGATCCGTACGACCAGATTTCGCGGGTTTCCGGAAAGTGGACGATGTACTTTTCCGGGTTGCAGGGCCAGGGGACGTCCTTTTGGCCGGGCGGCAGCGGCATGCCCACCGAATGCATGCAGGGCACGATGCGCTTGCGGTCGCGGTCGATCTCTTCGAACACCTTTTTGCCGATGCGGGCCATGATGCGCATGTTGACCACCACGTAGGGCGAATCGGTCAACTGCACCCCGATCTGCGAAAACGGGGATTCGACCGGACCCATGCTGAACGGCAATACGTACATGGTGCGCCCCTGCATGGAGCCGCTGAATAGATCCTTCAGGCGGCGCCGCATACGGAACGGGTCCTCCCAATTATTGGTCGGCCCGGCGTTGTCTTTCGAAAGCGAGCAGACGAACGTGCGGTCTTCCACCCGCGCCACGTCGCTCGAGTCGGAGCGGGCGTAGTAGCAGCCGGGCCACAAATCCTGGTTGAGGCGGAGGAAGGTGCCGGTGGCGACCAACCGGCCGCACAGGGCGCGGTACTCCTCGTCCGATCCGTCCACCCAATGAATCGCCGCCGGCTTGGTGAGGCGAGCCATTTTCTCAACCCAATTCAACAAATGGGTATTGGTGCTCAGCGGCAGGGCGGGATTCCGCGCCGCCTCGCCGGCGCCGGAGGCGGGTACTTCCAGGGCGGTAGTGGCTTTGGTCTTCATGATTGGAATTTCGACCTTCCGGCCGCACGGCAAGAAAGGCCGCCGGCCGAACGGAGGCATTAACGGCTGTTGATTGCATCGTATCGCATTCCACGAGCCGGTTTGGGGACGGAGCCGGGAAGCCGGGTCCGGAAAGGCCCTGGCCCAGGTCGTTCGGGCTGTCTGTGCCGCGAGTTGCATTCCGATACCTCCGGTGCTTTCGGTACCGGGCCTTCTGAATCCGCGGCCAGGTTCTACTACAATAGAAACAAGGTTCGCCGGAATACTGCCCGTGCATCTCTCTTTCGATTACCTGGCTGTCGGAGTTTTCGCCTTCGTTCAGTGGCGAGTTAGCCGCGTATTGCTGGCGGCTGGCGCGCGCCGCTGGCAGGGTGCGGGCCTGGGCGCCGTGCGTTGGGCCGTGGCGGCCTTCAGCATGGCCGTCGCTTTGGGTTATGTTCTCACCTGGCCTGAAATGGCCACCGTTCTGAGAGTCAGCGGTCCCCACGCCACGCTGGCCGGCGCTCTGGCGTTGGGCTATCTCATGACCGCCACCGGGGTGCTGGCAGTCTACGAGATCTCGCGTGGAATCGGACGGAAGTGGAACGCTCCGGCCGATCCGGGCCGGCGGCGGGCGATTCAAACTGCCGGCAACGCCCTGATGGCTGCGCCGCTCGCCGTCATGGGCTATGGCACGTTTATCGAGCGGTCCGATTTCCGGGTGCGCGAAGTGGATATCCCCCTGGCGGATCTGCCCGCGGATCTGGACGGACTGCGGATTCTGCAGTTGAGCGACATTCACCTCAGCATTTTTCTGCGCGAAGACGAGCTGGCGAGGGTGATTGGCCAGTCCATCGAGTTGAAGCCGCACCTGGCCGTGGTCACCGGCGATTTGATCTCGGCCAGGGGCGACCCTCTGGATGCCTGCTTGCGCCAGTTGGGGCGCCTGAAAGCCGACGCCGGCGTGTTCGGCTGCCTGGGCAACCACGAGCGTTATGCCGGGGTGGAGGACTATACTACCCGCGCGGCGGCGCGCCTGGAAATCGATTTTCTGCGCGACCGCGCCCGCGAACTGCGCTTCGGCGGCGCGGTTCTCAATCTGGCCGGGGTGGACTACCAGCGCATGGGCCAGAAACATCTCTACCTGCGCAATGCCGGCGCGCTGGTCAAGCCCGGGACCTGCAACCTGTTGCTCTCGCACAATCCGGACGTGCTGCCGGTGGCGGCCCGCCAGGGCTACGACCTGGTACTCTCCGGCCACACTCACGGCGGGCAGGTGACGGTGGAAATCCTGGACCGCTCGTTCAGCCCGGCCCACTTTTTCACGCCTTATGTCTACGGCTTGTATCGCGCCGGACGTACCGCCGAATACGTGACGCGCGGCATCGGAACCATCGGTGTTCCGGCGCGGATCGGCGCACCTCCTGAGATCTCCCTGCTACGCTTGAGAAAGGCGTAACCGCCGCGATTCGTGCGCTATCTCATCGTCAGCGACATCCACTCCAACTGGCAGGCGCTCCGGGCCGTTCTCGGCCACGCCGAGGGCGACTGGGATCAAGCCCTGTGCTGCGGCGACCTGGTTGGCTACGGCGCCGACCCCAACCTGGTAACGGCTTGGGTTCGCGCCCACAGCGCCCACACCGTGCGCGGCAACCACGACAAGGTCTCGCTCGACACCGAAGACCTGGAGTGGTTCAACCCGGTGGCCCGCGCGGCAGCCGAGTGGACCCGGACCGCGTTGACCTCTGAAAACGCCGCTTTCATCGCCGGCCTGCCTCGTGGTCCGTTGATGATCGAAGATTTCGAGATCGTGCACGGTTCGCCTCTCGATGAAGACGACTACCTGGCGGCGGCGGCCGACGCCCGCCATGCTTTCGAGTATCTGGAGCGTCGCCTGGCTTTTTTCGGCCACACGCACCTGCAGGGCGGATTCGTCTGGAACCGGGCGCGGGTGGAAACCATTCCCAGCTTCATTGCCTCCCAGGGTCCGGCGCCGGTCGAACTGGATGCCGAGTGCGCCTACCTGATCAATCCCGGCTCGGTAGGCCAGCCGCGGGACGGCGACCCGCGCGCGGCCTACGCCATCTACGATTCCGCCTGCAAGCTGCTGACTTACGAGCGGACCGAATACGACATCGAGGGAGCGCAACGAAGGATCGTGGAAGCGGGTCTGCCGCCCGTCCTCGCCGATCGTTTGCTGTTGGGCCGGTAGCTGGTCCGTGGTGGCGCATGCTTTAGCTTGCGCAATACCGGCGCATACGCCGGCGGCTCTGCCGTGCGAGATCGTGCAGCGTATCGGCGTTCTCCCCGGCCGAGGCGGGGAATCTCCTGGCGCGATGGCGGGCTGTGGAGCAAAATCGGCAGCGAGAGAATGCCGGACACATCCAAACTCGATCAGCCGCTTCAGGTTCCCGTGCGACAGGATCGCCTGCGGCCGCAGAAACCCGATCCGTCTGCGTTGGCGAGATTGTTTGAGATGTGGATGCAAGGGGATGAGGCGGAACGGCGGGAGACGTTCGAAGTACTGCGCCGCTCTCCGGACGAGGACCGCCCGGCCGGCTATAGACTCTTCTCGTGAGCCTGCCGCGTCGCCACTTTTGGCGCCGCCTGTTTTCCGTGCGAAGACGTGTCGGGAAAGGTCTCGACACGGCACGCAGGAGTGCGTGCGCCACGGCGGTCGTTGCTGTCGCCAAGCTACAATGGAATCACGCATGAGGGCATGGAATCGCGCGAAGCTTCTGTGGGGTTACCTGGCGCGGCGATCCAGGCTGAACGCCTTGCCGGTGGAATACGTCGTCGAGACCACCGCCAGGTGCAACCTGTACTGTCCCATGTGCCCGCGCGAAACCCACAAGCAGCCCAAGGCCGAAATGGCCGACCGCGTTTTCGAGCGCCTGGTGCGCGAGGCCGGCGATACGGCCGAACACATGATGCTGATCGGCCTGGGCGAGCCGTTCATGGACCCCGCCATCTTCCGGCGCATCGAGTTCTGCCATCGCCATAGCATTTCGACTCTGCTCTCCACCAACGGCACCTTCCTCGACGAAAGCCTGGCGGCGCGCGTGCTCGATTCCCCGCTGGAACAGATCACCTTGAGCTTCGACGGCGCCCGGAAAGAAACTTTCGAGTACTACCGCAAGGGCGCCAAATTCGAGAAAGTGCGCGACAACTTCGTGCGCTTCGCGCGGCTGAAGCACGAGCGGGGCTCCAAACTGCAGGTGGTGGTGCAGATGGTGCGCATGGAGGGCAATGCCGGCGAGGTGGATGAGTTTCTGCGCTTCTGGAGCGGCCTCGCGGGGGTCGACCAGGTGCGCATCAAGGAAGACGAAACCAACCTGATGCGGCCGGATGCGGGCCACGCCGCCCAAGCTTGGAAACACCCTTGCCACTACCTGTGGCGCGGGCCGATGTACGTCAAGCAGAACGGCGACGTCTATCCGTGCTGCCAGAGCTACATGCTGGACGGCGCACCGCTGGGCAATCTGGAGCGGGATTCGCTGATCGGGATCTGGAACGGGGACGGGATCGAGCGAATGCGGCGCCTCCACGCGGCCGGCCGGGCCGGCGAAATCGACGTCTGCTCCCGATGCTGCACCACCATTCCGCACCCCGCGCTGGTGGCCGGAAGCCTGCTGCTGCACGGCCGCACGGTGCGCCGCCTGTTACCCGTGGTGGAGCGGCTGACGTATCTTTCGAAACTGCCGCGCAGGCTGCTGCGGCCACCTGGCAGAGTGCGGAAAGCGGCGCTCCCTGAGAACCTGCCAAAAACATAGCCGCCGATGAACACAGATGAAGAAATCAAAGGGTTTATCTGCGTTCATCGGTGTTCGTCGGCGACTCAAATTTGAATCTTAAAATCTCCCGATGGGTCGCAGCTCGGCAACTTCCCGAATCTACCGCGCCGGCGGCGGCGCGATCGATTTCAGAAACTCCATCTCGCCGGTGGAATAGGGTTGGCCGTTGCCGCGAAACAGGTCGTGGAACCAGACGTCGGGCTGGCGGTCGGTGTAGGGATGTTGCCAGGAATCCCAGGGCAGATAGGTTTGCGTCTTGCCCGCCACCAGGCCCCAGTTGAAAGCTCCCACCTTGGCTTTCTTGGCGAGCGGCAGGATGGCCTGCAAGGTGCTGCCGACCGGCCGCGCCATGTATTCGGTGAGCAGGATGGGGCGGTGGTATGCCTGGAGCCAGCCGACCCGCTGTTCGAATTCCTCCGCTTTGCCGTAGTTGTGGAAAGAAATCACGTCGGAGTTTTCGATCTGGATCTTCTCGATGGGGGTGAGCTTGTCCGGGCTCGACCAGTCGCCCTGCCACAGGCCGCAGGTCAGCGGCTGGTCCGGCATCGAGGCGCGGGCGAATTCAAACACGCGCGGCATCAGCGCGGTCACTCGCTGCACCTTGTCCGCCGCCTCGCTGGTTCCGTAACTGCCTTGGTTGGTGTTGTCCGGCTCGTTCCACAAGTCCCAGGCAAGCACCCGCTTGTCCTTGGCGAAGGCAAAAATCACGTCGTGCACGTAGTCCATCAGCTGGTTGACGTGTTTGTCGTCGTAGAGCGCCTTCATGCCCGGGCTCTGCCCCCAGCGCGAATTGTGGATGCCGGGCAGCGGAGGCCGCTGCGGCCCCAGCTCGGGGAACGGATCCCAGCAGGAATCGAACAGTACGAATATGGTCCGGATCTGGTGGCGGTCGGCGATGCGCAGAAAAGCGTTCATGCGCTTCTGATGACCCGCCGGGTCCCGCTGCCAAACCAGATAGTTCAGAAACACGCGCACCGAATTCATGCCGACGCTTTCCGCAATCCCAAGCTCGCGCTCGATCATTCCCGAGTTAAAGGTCTCGGGCTGCCACATCTCAATCGGGCTGGCCGCCACCGAAGGTATGAAATTGGCGCCCATGGGCCAAGGCTGCCTGGCGTACCAGGAATTGGCTTCTTCGGGCGACCAGTGGTGCGGCTGCGCCATGGCCGCGGCCACGCACACCGCCAGACACACGCCTGTATGGAGGAGTCTCATTGTCTTCGCTTGCACTGATTGTAGCCCACGAGCCGGGCCTGAGATTGTAAAGGAACCGAAACCGCCCGTTCCGATCCGGCGGGATCTCGCTTTAGGACAAGGCTCACTGCTCGCGGATGAACTCGTAGCGCTCCAAAGTGGCCGCCACCTGGTACGCTTGCGGGCTTTCGCCCACCGCCGGCGCGGTGCGCTCGAGCCGCACGATCTTTCCCACGCAGCGCAAGTTGACCGGCTGCGTTCCGTCGTGATTCAGCGTGATCACGTATTCGATCGGCGCGGCCACGTCGGGCTCCCGGTCGGTCGTGAACAGCACACCGCTGGAACTGATATCTTTCGTGCGTCCCGCAAAAGTGATTCTGGCAACACCGGAGCGCGTAATCGCCAACGGGAGCTGGAGTTTGAATCGCCTTGTTCTGCGCTGGTCCATGAGTGTATTAATGCTAATGGGTTGCTCCGGACAAAATCAATAGATCCAAGCCCGCCGCGACAATGCTCCGTACTAGTCCAGGGGGTTCAACGGTACGGGGTGGAGGCGCATCCGCCGACGGCATAATTTGGCTTGCTGACCCGTGCCGGCGGGTGCCTGGAAACCGTGAGCGCCGGTAGCCTGCGGCCAGCTCCCGGCGCTCGAAACAACTATGCGGCGTTATGACTACGCAACCTTGACAAATACGATGACCAACGTATAGAGCGCCAGCGATTCGATCAGCACCAGGCCCAACAGCAAGGCGCCTTGAATGGCCTTCGCCGCGGCTGGATTCCGTGCCATGGCTTCGGTCGCTTTGCCGACCGCATTGCCTTGCGCCAGGCCGCACAGGCCCGAAGCAATGGCCATGGAAAAGCCCGCGGCGATGGGAACCCAGTGGCCGCCGGGAGTGTTGTTTCCCGGAGTCTGCGCGGACGCGAAAGAGCTGGCCATCAAGAGCAGGGCCAGCAGCAGGAAGAACTTCTTTGTCATTTCACTCTCCTAAAATTTACCCCCAGGAGGTGGTCCCCGCGGTCCTTTGGGAAGCCCACGGGTTCACGCTGAAAGGGCTCGATAAAGCCGTTACTAATGCTCGTGCGAAACCGCTCCACCCACGTAAACCATGGTTAAGAGCGCGAAAATATATGCCTGCAGCAGGGCCACGAATACGTGCAGCCCCATAAAAGCCACTGGGACCACGAACTTGGTCAGGCCCAGGAAAACCGTCGTCACCTGCTCGCCGGCGAACATGTTGGCGTAAAGACGAACGGTGAGCGAAAGCGGCCGCGCCAGATTGCTGACGATTTCGATGGGGATCATGAGAATCGCCAGCGCCCAGGACGGTCCCACGAAATGCTTCAGATAACCCACGCCGAGGGCCCTCACACCCATGGCGTTGTAGTACACAAAAACAGCCATGGCGCATCCCGCCGTGACGTACGGAAACATGGTGGGAGATTCCAGGCCGGGTATGATTCCGATCAGGTTGCAAAACAGCACGAAAAGGAAAATGGTGCCGAAGAATGGCACGTATCGGCCGGCATTCTCGCCGACGAAGTCCTCCGCCTGGCCGCGCAGAAACTCGTAGATCAGCTCGAAGCAGTGCTGCAGCTTGCCCGGCTTGTCCGCGGACAACTGCGTGCGAATCAAGGCGAACAGGGCCATCGTCAGGACCACCACCAGCAGTTCCATGGTGATGAAGTTGGCCCAGGGGCGCGCCTGGGCGGGCTGGCCCACCAGCGCCAGGGCGGCATTGCCCGCTCCCGCCAGGTAGTCGTTGAACAGCTTAGTGATCCAGATTTCGTGCATGGCAAAGTTGAATGATGGTTTCCGTCAGAACGGCCGCGACGGACACGAAAAGACCAGCCAGCGCAGCGGATAGGCTGATTCGGGAAAACCTCAATATAACATAGGCTCCCAGCCCCAGGATGGCGTAGCGCAGCCCCGCCAGCACGCTCATGCCTGCGCTGGAGCGCTTCTCCCCGAGGCGCCGAACGGTGCGCGCCAGCCAGCGGTAGTTGACCCACGACACCGCCGCGCCCAGGGCGAAGCCGCCGGCCGCCTGCCAACCGCGCCACCACCCCGCCGTAATCGTTCCGCCCGCCGCCACGGCGAAGATTAGCTTGTTAAGGCGCGCGCCGGCCAGCAGTCCCTCTTCAGGAATCGTCATCGCCGGTATCCCGCGTCACGGTACGAATCAGTTCCACCAAGCCGGCCACGGTGCCAAGCACCAGGCCGGGTATGTAAAGGTAGGTGGTGCCCAGGGCCTTATCCGCCAGATGCCCCAACACCCAGCCGACACAAGTCGCGGCCGGCAGCATGAAAGCCAGCGAGGCATACTCGCCCGCCAGCACCGTAAATGGCTTTTTGCGCGCCACCACCGATTAGTTTAGCCCCGTTCTTCGTTGGGTAGAAATTGTGGGGCAGTCCCTCGGCCGGAGGCAAAGGTGGGGCAGACCATCGCTTTTTTTGTCTGTCATCCCTTGCCAGGGCGCAACGCTCGACAGACGACAAAAAACGATTTCCCACTGGTGTGAGACGTAGAAGTGGAGATCAACCGGCCCGGCGGCGCGCCTCCCAGTAGTCCTCGAACCGGTTGTTGAGTCGGCAGCATCGGCGGAACTCTGGATAACGCATGCGATCCGCGTTCCCGAAGTAATCTGCCTCGGTGCGAATCCTGTCGGCCACCTCGGGATTGGCTGAATCGATGGAGCGAAGCGAAACCACGAGCTTTTCGATCTTTCCCTTGTCGAGCAGTCTCCGCTGGTGGACCTTGATCCAAGCTTTCTGGTGCGCTTCGTCGTTTGGGCGCAGTTTGCGTGCCAACTCCACAGGTGTTAGCGGGCGTGCGGAGAGTGTTGCTCCGCAAGATTCCAAATCCATTCGGCCCCGTCGCCCATGACAACCTTCTTTTCCGCGTGGCTCCAGTCGCGCTTCCAGGCTTCCACGTAAATTCGCTTCCCAAACTCTT
Source organism: Bryobacteraceae bacterium (assembly GCA_052148435.1). Lineage (GTDB taxonomy): Bacteria > Acidobacteriota > Terriglobia > Bryobacterales > Bryobacteraceae > JBEKYD01. Next base: position 3,298 of record JBKQIF010000034.1, on the reverse strand, counting down.
CGACCGCCTCGATGGCGCCGGTGTAGGTGGTGGAATCCGGATCGCGGATGGGGTAACCGTCCTTGTCCCAGGTGGTCTGGGTGAAAACGCATCCAACTTGACCTCTCTGGTATGAGATAGCTGACCTTCCGTCTTGCCTTGCCGGCCCACCGTCTCTTTCTTCACCCACTGCTTGCGAATAAGGCAGTCTAAGTTTTTCTCGGGGTTAGAAAAAGCATAGGATCGCCCCTTGGAGAGTGGTGGGATCTTTCGGGTCCACGTCCAAATCGTACGTGGGATTGGTGGGTTAATTAAGTATATTATCGCTAAAGTTACAACAAATGCACTAACTAATCGCAGCGTTGTTCTATTAGCTATAGAACCGGCACACTAATAGTCGGACGTACATTTGCGACGAAAAAATGCCGTGCGCCGAATTGCCGTTTTCCTTTCGGTGCTCTGTTTGGGCGGTTCTGCCTATGGTCAAGTATCATCTCTGAACCTGGCTTCGGGATCGGCGGTTAAGGGGGGATCCATTTCCTTGAACCTCTCCTTGAGCGTTTCTGGCGCCGCGCCAGCCGGCCTGCAGTGGACGCTTGCATATCCGTCCAGCGACATTACCTCCTTTAATATCGTGGCCGGCCCCGCACTGACAGCCGTGAGCGATACGCTGACCTGCGTCTCCGGTGCCGGATTGGTAAACTGCCTCGCAACGGGCATGAACTCCAGCACCATCAGCAGCGGTGAGGTCGCTGTCGTTACTGCCACGATCGCCGCGGGCACCAGTAGCAGTGCCGATTCAATTGCGACTAGCAATGTCATGGGGGTCTATTCCGACGGAACCTTCGCCAGCCTGACGGGTACCGCCGGCACCATCAGCCTAACCAATACGGCGCCTACGATCAGCACGCTGTCGCCGGCGAGCGCGACGGCGGGGACGGCAGCCTTTACGCTCACGGTGGCAGGGACTGGGTTCATCAGCGGTTCGGTGGTGAACTGGAACGGGTCGAGCCGGACGACGACGTACGTGAGCGCGACGCAGTTGACGGCGGCAATCACGGCGGCTGACATCGCGACGGCGGGGACCGGGCAGGTGACGGTGACGAATCCCGCGCCCAGCGGCGGGACGTCGGGGAGTACAACTTTTACCGTTAACGGGACGAACCCAGTCCCAGCGATTATCGGGCTGTCGCCGGCGAGCGCGACGGCGGGGACGGCGGCGTTCACGCTGACGGTGGGTGGAAAGGGATTCATCAGCGGGTCGGTGGTGAACTGGAACGGGTCGAGCCGGACGACGACGTACGTGAGCACGATGCATGTGACGGCGGCGATCACGGCGGCGGACATAGCAGCGGCGGGGACCGGGCAGGTGACGGTGACCAATCCGGCGCCCGGTGGCGGGACGTCGGGGACCGCGGCATTCACGATCAACGCGGCGAACGCAGTGCCTACGATCAGTACGCTGTCGCCGGCGAGTGCGACGGCGGGAGCGGCAGCGTTCACTTTGACGGTGACTGGGACGGGATTCATCAGCGGTTCGGTGGTGAACTGGAACGGGTCGAGCCGGACGACAACGTACGTGAGCGCGATGCAGTTGACGGCGGCGATCACGGCGGCGGACATCGCGACGGCGGGGACCGGGCAGGTAACAGTGACGAATCCCGCGCCCAGTGGCGGGACGTCGGGGACCGCGGCGTTCACGATCAACGCGTCGAACGCAGTGCCTACGATCAGTACGCTGTCGCCGACGAGTGCGACGGCGGGGACGGCGGCGTTCACGTTGACGATAACGGGGACGGGTTTCATCAGCGGTTCGGTGGTGAAATGGAACGGGTCGAACCGGACCACAACGTACGTGAGCGCGATGCAGGTGACGGCGGCGATCACAGCGGCGGACATCGCGACGGCGGGGACGGGACAGGTAACAGTGACGAATCCGGCGCCCGGTGGAGGGACGTCGGGGACCGCGGCGTTCACGATCAACGCGGCGAACCCGGTGCCTACGATCGGCACATTGTCGCCGGCGAGTGCGACGGCGGGGACGGCGGCGTTCACGTTGACGATAACGGGGACGGGTTTCACCAGCGGTTCGGTGGCGAAATGGAACGGGTCGAGCCGGACGACGACGTACGTGAGCGCGACGCAGTTGACGGCGGCGATTGCGGCGGCGGACATCGCGACGGCGGGGACGGGACAGGTAACAGTGACGAATCCGGCGCCCGGCGGCGGGACGTCGGGGACCGCGGCGTTTACCATCAATGCGGCAAACCCAGTGCCCACGATCAGCACGCTGTCGCCGGCGAGCGCAACGGTGGGGACGGCAGGGTTCACTTTGACGGTGACGGGGACGGGATTTGTCAGCGGTTCGGTGGTGAACTGGAACGGCTCGAGCCGGATGACAAGCTACGTGAGCGCGACGCAGTTGACGGCGGCGATCACGGCCGCGGACATCGCGACGGCGGGGACGGGACAGGTAACAGTGACGGATCCCGCGCCCGGCGGTGGGACGTCGGGGAGTTCAATTTTTGCCGTTAATGGGACGAACCCAGTCCCAGTGTTTGTCGGGCTGTCGCCAACCAGCGCGACGGCTGGAACGGGGGCATTCACGCTGACGGTGGGTGGAAAGGGATTCATCAGCGGTTCGGTGGTGAAATGGAACGGGTCGAGCCGGACGACGACCTACGTGAGCGCGATGCATGTGACGGCGGCGATCACGGCGGCTGACATCGCGACGGCGGGAACGGCGTCGGTGACGGTGACCAATCCGGCGCCCGGTGGCGGGACGACAGTGACTGGGACGTTTACGATCAACGCGACTGGCGCAGCGCCAGCGATCAGCACGCTGTCGCCGGCGATTGCGACGGCCGGTACGGCGGCCTTCACTTTGATCGTGAAGGGGAAGGGATTCATCAGCGGGTCGGTGGTGAACTGGAACGGATCGAGCCGGACGACGACCTACGTGAGCGCAACGCAGTTGAAGGCGGCCATCACGGCGGCTGACATCGCGACGGCGGGGGCAGGGCAGGTGATAGTGACCAATCCGACGCCCGGTGGCGGGACGTCAGGGAGCGCGGCGTTCGTCATTTCGAGTCGGCCGTGTGCCACTACAAATGTTCACAGCTTCGACCGAAACGGACAGTGCACTGAAAGCCAGCGCAATCTCAATGATGTCCGAGGCATGGGCATAGCGGCGTCTCAGTCGCAGAACGTAGTGACGGACCTCTTCTGCACTCCGAAAATCATGGCAGCCGGTAGTCAAGCTACTTGTGAGTTGCGGGTTGACTCCACATCCGAGCCGATGCAAGTCCAGGTGACGAGC
>JBKQIF010000033.1:0-5135 GCA_052148435.1 Bryobacteraceae bacterium | reverse complement strand
GGTTTCCCCAGCCGCCCGGCACGCCGTTATCGGTCTTGCGCCAGCAGAACGTGTCTACGAAGCGCCAGCCCCACTGCCGCCGGTGCGCGATGACGAGGTCCATCACGTACAGGTCGCGTTCCCCGTCGTCGGCGTGCTCTTTGATGTTGAGGAAGTAGGAGCCATCGGGCGCCAGAATCGATTCGACTCCAGCCGCGACCGCGCCGAACCACGCGACGTATTCATCCGGACGAACCGGCTTGAAGCCGCTGGTGGCGTCGTACTCGCGCTGCGTCGCGTAGGGCGGCGAAGTCACGACCACATTGGCCAGCGCACCGGCGAATAGCGCGCGAACGATATCCCCCTCGCGGCAGTCGCCGCAGATCAGGCGGTGGGCCCCGATCAACCACACGTCGCCGGGCTGGGTTACCGGCTGGGCCGGCGGTTCGGGGACCTCGTCGGTCACATCCTCCGACGGCGCGTCGCCGTCTTCGAGCAGCGCCTCCAGTTCCTCGTCGCTGAACCCAATGAGCGCGAGGTCCGCGCCGTCCGTTTCGAGTTCGCGCAGTTCGCTGGCGAGCATTTTCTCGTCCCATCCGGCATTCATCGCGAGCTTGTTGTCCGCGAGGATGTACGCCCGCCGCTGCGTCTCGCTGAGGTGGTCGAGCACCACCACCGGCACCTCCGCGAGGCCAAACTTGCGGGCAGCCAGGAGACGACCGTGGCCGGCAATAATTCCGTCCATCGAGTCAACCAGGATCGGATTGGTGAAGCCAAACTCCAAGATGGACGCCGCGATCTGCGCTATCTGTTCGGCAGAGTGCGTGCGCGCGTTCCTGGCGTACGGCACCAGCCGGTCGGTCGGCCAGATTTCGATACGCCGTGCCATCGCGGGCGTTATGGTCGCCGGAGGTGTCGCCATTGGGTTACGAACAACTACAGAAAGTCCAACGTTGGACGTTCGCCTGGCTGGCACCGGAATCGGCCACCCTTTCGCGCCCCGGTGCCCCGTGTCGCGCCGTTTGGCTCGGGGTTGGCCGGTTGGTCCACCCGCCGCCTCGGACGCGCCCTGGCCGCCACTGACCGCTGACCACCTGACCGCCCCTTTTTGCGCCTGACGCTAGCGAAGTTGCGCTACTCTTCAACGCGCCGCCGCCGCGCGCCGGGAAGTACCTATGGCTCTAACGGGCGGCTTTGGGTTCCGAACAACCGCCCCGCGAGCACGAGCGATGTACCGCCCACCGACCTGGCGTCTGGCTTTCATCCGACGCGGCACTCCGCTACCACCTGCAGGAAGACGCCGCGCGTGATCACGGGCACGCCATCCTCGTCGCGCCGATCCAATCGCCGAAGGCTCCAGCAGCGGCCCGTTTGGATGTTCTCCAGGAAGCTATACCGAGTGCCACCGCGCGCCTGTGTCTCAACGGGGTTGCCGCCATCCTCCTGGAGTAGCCAGATCGCCTTCAAATGGCCCTTGCGGCCGTAGGCTGGTTTCACGTAGCCACTTGCAATGAGTCGCTTTGCTGCCTCGATGGTGCGGAAGCCCAGCGAGGTCCCGTCTGCTGCGTAGATCGGGATCTGTTCGCGCTTTGAAGACACTTTGGTTGTTTGGAGCGAAGGGAAGGAGTTTTTGGAGAGTCCCGTCTCTCGGGCTAGACCGCAGCTTACATCTCCTGAATATCAGGTGCGTAACTCAGTCGTCAACAGTAAAGTTCGACGGGCACAGAGCAGTCGCGGACGTTGGGCGCGGTGGGCATCGTCCTTATATAGAAACGAAATGTTGTCGTCTCAGGAAGACGACAACACGCGCGGAAAACGGTGCCCACGGTGCCCAAACTTGCCACTGCCTTGAATCGGTTGGCTTGATCGTGGGCAGGAATCGAAATCCACACGATGCCCATGGCTGCCCGTGCTCAAAATGGGTTTTGGACTCCAGTTGGACTCCGGTAGCTACGTTCTGGCGGGCGGGGAAACGGTAAGTGTATGAGACGTTTTGGTGGACCTGGTGAGATTCGAACTCACGACCTCTTCCATGCCATGGAAGCGCGCTCCCAACTGCGCCACAGGCCCACAGGAGTGCCAATACAGACTATATCACAGGAAGAGGAACGTTCCGAATCCGGAAACCGGGTGGGTGCGGGAAGCGCTCTGCCGGTCGAGGTTCCGAACCTGCTTTTGTTGTAGAATCGGGCGATGATGACTGAGGCGCAACTGCGCGAGAGGCTCCGGAAGATCTCGGCGCTGTTCGAGGGCGCGACTACGGCGGGCGAGCGCAGCGCAGCGGCGGCGGCGCTGGAACGGATCCGGGCTGCGCTGGGCTCGAAGACGCCGCAAGAGGAGCCGCGGGAATTTCAGTTCACGCTGCCGGATCGGTGGCAAAGGCGGCTATTTTCGGCTTTGTGCCGCCGCTATGGCGTGGAACCTTACCGCTACAAGCGGCAACGCTATACCACGGTGATGGTGCGCGTGCCGCGGTCGTTTGTCGACCAGACGCTCTGGCCGGAATATCGGGAGCTGCGTACGGCACTCGATGAATACCTCAATCAGGCCACCGAGCGCATCATTCGCGAAGAGGTTTATGGCGACGCGGGCGAAGCCGCGGAACGCGCAGGCTAAAGGCGGGCAGATCACGAGAAACTTGCGATTCGTGGGAGAGTTGACCCACTAAGCCCTTGATGAAGAAGATCCTGGTCATTTTGGGAACCCGGCCGGAGGCCATCAAGCTGAGCCCAGTGATCTTGGAGCTTGGCCGAAGCGGTGGTTTTCAGGTGCGCACGTGCGCTACCGGCCAGCACCGGCAGATGCTCGATCAGGTGCTGGAAGTTTTCGGTATCGCGCCGGACCACGACCTGGACATCATGCGATCCGATCAATCGCCGGCGGAAGCGGTCTCTCGCATTCTGGCGGCTCTCGATCCGGTTTTGGAGCGCGAGCAACCGGATATGGTTCTGGTGCAGGGCGACACCACCACGACTTTGTGCGGCGCGCTGGCGGCGTTCTACCGCCGGATTCCAGTTGGCCACGTGGAGGCCGGCCTGCGCACAGGCGACCTGCGGCAGCCTTTTCCGGAAGAGATGAACCGGGTGGTGACCGGGCGACTGGCCGCGCTCCACTTCGCACCTACCGAAGGCGCCGCCCAAAACTTGCGGCGCGAAGGGGTTGACGCCGCGGCGATTCATGTGACGGGCAATACCGGGATCGATGCCGTGCTGCACGTCAAGGCGGGACTGGAAACGGGGATACTGGCCAGCCAGGGCTTGCCCGCGATCGATCCGGCGGCCAAGCTGATCGTGGCGACGACGCATCGCCGCGAGAGCTTCGGCGAAGGTCTGGAGCGCCTCTGCCGCGCATTGGCGGCGCTGGCATCCCGCGAGGACGTGCGGATTGTCCTGCCCGTACATCCCAACCCGAACGTCCGCGGTCCGGTGGAGCGGTGGCTGGGCGGCTCGCCGCGGGTGCGCCTGGTGGCGCCCATGGATTACGTTTCCTTCGTGGACCTGATGCGGCGCGCGTACCTGATCGTCACCGATTCGGGCGGTATTCAGGAGGAAGCGCCTTCGTTGGGCAAACCGGTGCTGGTGGTGCGGGAGAAGACCGAGCGCCCCGAGGCGGTTCGGGCGGGGACGGTTAAGCTGGTGGGCACGGATTTCGACCGCATCGTGGGAGAAGCCACGCTGCTGCTGGACTCAGCCGGCGAATACCGGCGCAGGGCGGCGATTCACAATCCTTACGGCGATGGCCACGCGAGCCCGCGCATCGCCCAGGCGATGGCGGAGTTCCTGGCTCTCTGACGCGTGTGCAGTGGCGCCACAGGCGGATGTTCGGTCCAAGAGCGGGGAAAGGGGGGGTTAATGTGCTTTGCAGAATGACGGCCCAGGAGACCAATCGTTAAGGAGGAAAGTGCGTCTGGCTCCTGCCATGCCAATGCCAAAAGCAGCTCGAAGAGCGTAGAAGTGGTATCGGGCGCGATGGGAAAATGGTGCGGGCCGTGGCACGAGACCGGCCGAATCTCCGTTGAGCGCCACTGCCATATAGCCCATGATCGCATCCCTCAAGCTATGCAGGGCTTCATGTAGAGTTTTCCCATAAACCAATAAGTCAAGATCGATACACTCTGCCGAGTATTCGTTCTGTTTATTCTTGAAAACTATACAGCGCAGCACTAAACCATTTGGTGGCAATTGCTTAGCGCCGCGCCTTAGGTTTGAATCTTTGCGCTCGGCAACAGGGGACACCACACACCTCAGCTTCACTGTTAGCATGCTTGAGAGCGCCAGCGCAAGTGGCTGTCGGTGGTACTACTCCGGATCGGTAGTGGCTGCGAGTTTCAAAAACTGAACTGAAGCCTTACGTGCTGTCCCCTTCGTCGCCCCATAGAACTGCTCCCGTGTGCGGTTCGACTGCCTAATCATTGTCCTGATGCGGGACTCATCGAACTCGCGATAGTTCGTGTCAACGGTGACGATGCTCCTTGGATAACGGGGGCAGGCCACTCGTTCATAGTGCTCGTGCGAACTCCCGAGCCTTAGAGAACCCGAGATTCTTCAAGATCGCAATCACCTCGGAGGGCGTCAGTGGTGGATATCTGCGCTGTCCCATAAAACATGGACGGAATCGTCTACCGCGGCTCGATGAGCCCTACCGTTCCCTTCCGGAGGACTCCGCGTTCCAGCGCAGGGGCCTTCCTCGTTTCCGCACGGGAAGCGGTTGTCTCCGTACCAGCAGAGATCGCTTCCCGTCCGCTCTTTCAGAGATCACGCGGCATGTTCGGTGTTGGCCGATGTCGACTGCCGCTTCCGATACCTCATTTTTCCGTCGATCTTTGCCCCTTCGAGGTCCTTCGTCGCCAGCCGCCTGAGGGTCGCAAAAACGGAGGACAGCAGTCCGGCCCTGTCGTCCGTCTTGAAACTGCCATGGAGCATTTGGTTCCTAACCTCGCTTGGCAAGATCCAATCGTTGCCTACGATCTCACGGCAAGCCTCAGAGAGCCCCATCTTGGAGAATCTCTTATCCTGAACGGTAGTGGTCGGGGGAATGCCCGGTAGATCGTAGAAAGTAGCGACTCCCCGCTCAAGCCTTTTGATAGGCTAGAGCAAATTTTCTTTTGCCGAGAAAAGGAGAGTCGCCATGAAAAAACCATACCAAATTGAAGCGCA
>JBKQIF010000032.1:0-39641 GCA_052148435.1 Bryobacteraceae bacterium | reverse complement strand
CGTGGGCCGACGTCCATTGCTGGATCTGCTCCCGTTCGGCAACTGAAAGACCGCTGGACAACGCCATGTCCCAGCATAAGCCTGAAGGGAGGTGGCTGTCCAGTTATTTGTCGGACACTACACTAGCATCCTAATCGTCTTGAAGGCGTCGTAATCCTTCGGCTGAGCTCCCTTGGGTGGCTTCCATTCCGCCGTTTCCCTCCGGGCCCTTTCGCTAGACGCACTGGCAAACTCCCTAACCACTTCCAAGTCCCGAGCGCTCCCCAGAACGCAGAAACCACGAAATGGGCAGGCAGACATGTGCTCCACGCGGCCCTCGGCAAGTGTAGCGAAAGCATTTGGAGTTGCCTGCATCAAAAGCAAGGTAAGATTGCCAGCGTCGTCCAGGCCTCCCAGGTAGCCGGAAGTGAATGATGCTCCAGGACCGCCCAACATATCCCTCAATTTCAATAGTAGGCCTGGCTGCAATCGACTATCCGCATTGAGTCTGTCCGCGACGGCATTACTCCACTCCCTGGCCATCTGAGTAAGCCTTCTATGTTGCTGAGGATTTCCTGATTTGACCCTGGAGTAAGCCGCACGCATCAAGCCGTTGCTGTCCCAGGCGTCCAAAAAGGCATCTCGAAGATGCCCCGTTACACCACCTGAAACGAAAACCATGCTTCCGCCCAATGCGGCGACTTTGCATCCGTCATCGGTCGGAACTCCAACAGGGCCTCCGGGGGTGAGGCGGCTCTCCGCAACCGCAACGATCCTGTCCGGCGTGTAGTAGACGATGCCGATGGTTCCATGCATATCTTGGGACGTTGCCGGACAGAACGAACAAAGAATCAACGAAGAAATGGAGGCAAGTTTCACTTGGGTGCTCCCACTAACGCAATGTCGCACATCTCCAATCGGTAGTGCAAGCCCTTTGACCTTTGACTGTTCCGAGTGCCGGATGTTGCCAAATCAAGGCTTGGGGTATAGTGGCGGAGCGGTGCTACGAGAGAACACCCAGTCTTCTAAGAACTCGTTTCGGCGGTTTGAAATGAAGGTTCTTAGCATCTCTGGTTCATCCATCAGGCGCCGAAAAACGGTTCGGACGATTGACTCGGTATCGGCCATGACTTCTCTGGTTCGTCCCCTAATGGCAAACCCGGTCAAGTCGAGTTGTCCGCAGGTTCGACCGATGGTTTCGGCTTTTTCCGCTGCCTCCGCTCAGGATGCCTTTTTTTCTGTCGAAACGTCTGATAGGCTTCGTGGCCTTTAAGGATGGCCCCAATTGCCGCTGCAACCAGAGAAGCGAGCGTCGTGAGTTCGTGCACTAAGGGCGGCAATGTAACCTCCGTAGGGCTTGAAGTCCTTTCCTGTCGGTTCTCGAAAGTGCACTAGAATGGTGCATGTCCAAATAGTTAGCATTGGGGGCTCTGGTCCGCAACCAAAAAACATGACGAACGATATTTTTCTGTGGACGCCGAAGTGCTTGAACTATCAAGAGATAGTGCCATCCTTCCACAAGGGTGCACAGGTTTCCCACAAGCACCCAAAAGCAAGAATGCCACTTCATGATTTATTACAGAGAAGTTCCAAAATGTTTGGGTGAAATCCTCCAACCTATTCCAAACGGAGGCCAAAAAGCCCAACAAAAGTGCGGTTTAGAAATATCCGCGATTATGCCAGAAACCAGCGTGACGCAGCCTCTCAGGCTGCCGTCTCCGCACTCCCGCGGAGACGTTTTCCCGGTTGGCCGCGCCGCGAAGCCGTTTTGTCCCGCGAGCTTCCCTGGTTTCGCCTACGGAAACGCTCCGTCTGTCCCCGAGCCGCGCCCGAGCCGCCCCAGGATGGCGCCTGGGTGTACACTGACAGGCATCCGGGATCTAAAATGGAAATTCCGGCTAAGTATGATTACACTTTTGTGAGCCGCGCGTGAGCCATTGCGTGAGCTGGCGTCGCCTTAAGGGTGTGGATGTCCCGAGCCCAACGCCCGCTTGAGTTCCGAGCGGCGGGGCCGCTTGAGCAAGCCGATGGTGGTGAAGAGGGGGAGCGAAATGGTCGTTAATACGCTTGGTTGTTATTTCGGGCTGAAAGGAAGAGTTCAGGGGGCGACCTTCATCGCGCGGAAGTACGGCAAGGATGCGGGGTCTCCGAGTTGGACGACCGACCTGATTGCTTTGCCAGCAGGCGAGTTGTTGGCCAGACAGACCGGGCCTCACTTGCAGTTGTACGTCAAGGGGAATGAACCGCCCGTTGGTGTCCTCAGGTCCTTCCAGTTCGACCAGGTCGATACCGACGCAACATTCAATCTCGAATTGCGAGGGAGCCATTACCTACTCCAGGTCAATGGCACGTACGGCGCGGAGCACCTGGGGAGACCTGGCCAAGCGCGCTTCCTTGCCGGCCTGACGAGTATGGTCAATATCGAGGTCCAGGCCCATAACCACGGCGACAGCGGCATGTATTCGCGCAGAGGTCTCAGAGAGGTATCCCGGGCGCTAGACCATCAATAACGGCCCGCTCCTGCTTCCGCTGCAGGCTGCCCGGTGGGTCAGGATGTTGGCGACGACTTCCAAGAAACCGAACCCCAGTCCCCACAGCAGGCGCGGTCGAGCCAGTTCACCGTCTGGATTTCCTGCCTGCTTTCTTGCTCACCTTTTGAATGGGCACAGGCTCTACTGTCACGGCGGCTTCGGGCGGACGCAGGCCGATAAACGCTGTCAGAACCAGCACAGGCCATACTTGCACCAGGAGGCGGTCCAGCGAGGTCTGCAACTGCCACGTGAGGTCAAGCGGAGTGAGGATATATACTCCAAAATAGCCGAGCAAAAGGGTTGCACCGATGGCGCCCGAAAAAGCCACTTCGCGCCGGCGTTCGCGGGCGAACCTCAAAGCGGCGGCAAGCACGATGAGGGACAAAATGGGGTGATACCAGCCCTGCGCCATGTCGAGTAATCCACGGCCGAAAGCGGCGATTACGGTTTCGTATCGCCCCATGATCGCGAAGCGGTGGGCCGCCCCCGGCACGCTCATCGAGAGCAGGTATCCATTACCTCTGGAGAGCGCGACTTTGAAGAACGTCGCGATTGCCGCGGCGGGCAATGCGCCTGCGATCGCCGCCAAAGCGTCACGGCGCCTGAACACGGCGGTCGCGGCCAGAAACACGGCCAGAAACAGCAGACCTTCATCCTTGGTCCAAGCCGCGAATCCGGCGAAGATGCCGGCCAGGACGGGGCGGCGCAACAGCGCCAATACCAGCGCGCCGGCGAAGTAGCAGGCCAGCGGCACATCCGCGTATTGGGAGGGAACTTCATGCAAAAGGCTCGGGGTCGAGGCCAGCACCAGCGCCACTAGGACGCCCAATGTCGGTCCGCGAAGCACCGCTACGCCACCGGCGGCCAGCGCAATCAGGGCCTGAAAGAAAATCCAGCCTGTGACTGCGGGCACGAGCGTCGTAAAGGAATGGCCGAAGGCCCAACAACGGCCGACGAAGGAAGAGAGAAGCAACGGATATTCCGCATGCGTGATAGCACCGAGTACCGGAGACCACGCGCGCTGCGCGACCCCGGCATGGGCGGCGAGAAACCTGGCGCGCAGATTCCAGATCGCCCAAGCGTCCCAATTGCCGTGGGGATTCGCGGCCCAGCCATTCCACGCCGTGCTCGCCGCGAGCGCGAGCGCCAGAAGGAGGCTGCCCGCGGCGACCGGAAACAGCAGGGGGCGCCCGGCATCTTCCCCTGACTGAAACACTGGAATCGGGCGGCGGTAAACTCCGAACGCGACCCACGCCAGTAGAGCGAGTTCAAGCACCATGGCGGCAACCAGCGACCCGAGCAGCACGCCAAAGATGAAAAACAGGCACGAAGTCAGGCCAATGCCGCCAGCCGCGCCGGCGCCGAAGATCAACAACAGCCGCACCCACGCCGGCCGGATCGCCGCCAAATCCGAAAAACGACAGACCAGGAGACAGCCGAGTAAGACAGGCTCCAGCGCCCAGAACAGGCCGATCACGCTCAGTACTCCTTTCCGAAGAGCACCACGCCGTTGCCGAAGTCCCGTTGCAGGCGCAACCCGTACCTTTGCCCTAAGGCGGCGAAGTCGTCCGGGCGGGTAAAATTGCCGATTACCAAGTCATGCGCCGCACCTTTTTCGAGAAGGCGTGGCGCCAGCACATACTGCGCGCCGAGGAACATAGCCGAGTCGGTGGTGCTGCCTGGCGAGGCGTCGGTCAGGTTGCCCAGTTCGGCGCGCTCGGGAACCGCGGATAACAGGGCTTCGAGCCTGACAAACTGCTGCCCGACCAGGTATGGATCGCTATTCTGCCGCTGATAAACGGCTTCGAAGCCGTAGGACTCGAACGAGCCCCATAGACACAAGAGCGACACCAACACCACACCTGCAATCACCGCAAGTGGATACGGTTTCGACGTCCCTCTCATCAACGGAGAGAGCCCATTATACCGCGGGACGGACTTACGTTCGAAAACTCCCAATTCCATCGATTGGCGACGGAGCTAAACTGGCGAAGGGAGGATACATGTCCGAACATGACCCGCATCATCCCGGTGTACGGCCGCGCACGGCGGTGCTGACGCGCGGATTCGATCCCAGTCTTTCTCTCGGTTCGGCGCGGCCGGCGGTCTTCCGCAGCTCGACCTACGTATTCGCCAATCCGGAAGCGGCCGAACACGCTTTTGCCATCACCACCGGCAAGATCGAACCGGCCGCGGGCGAGCGCGCCGACCTGATCTACTCGCGCTTTTCGCATCCCAACGCCGAAATCCTGGAGGATCACGTGGTGCCGCTGGAGGCCGGGGCGCGTCACGCCGCGGTGTTCAACTCCGGCATGGCGGCGATCATGACGGCCTTCTTCGCCTGCGCCCGGCCACATACCTCGATTGTCTACACCACACCGTTGTACGGCGGCACGACGGGGCTGATCCACCAGTTTCTGGAGCCGTTCGGCGTGCGCGGCATTGCGGTAGCGGCGGGCGACACGGCCGGTATCGATGGCGCCATCGCGGCCGCCGAAGACTGCTCGATTGTCTATATCGAGACGCCCGCCAATCCCACGCTCATCATGACGGATATCGAGCGCGCCGCGATAGCCGCCGTGCGCCATCCGAATCACCCGGTGGTGATGGTCGACAACACGTTTCTCGGTCCCACGTTTCAGCATCCGCTGGAACTGGGTGCGGACCTGGCGCTCTATTCCGCCACCAAGTACCTGGCGGGCTTCAGCGATATGTTGGGCGGAGTCGCACTGGCGGCCAGCGAAGAGTTGATCCGGAAGATCCGCTCGCGGCGCAGCATGTTCGGCAACATCCTGCAACCGGACGAATGCTGGATGCTGGATAGCCGGCTGCCGACGGTGTCGTTGCGCATGAACCGCCAGAGCAAGAACGCGCAGCGACTGGCGGAAGCGCTGGCCGGCAACAAACATTTGCTGCGCGTGATTTACCCCACCCTGTTCGAAGACGCGGAACAGCGGCGCATTTTCGAAAAGCAGTGCGCCTTTCCGGGCGGCATCTTCTCCATCGAATTCCGCGGCGGCAAGCCGGCCGCGTTCGAGTTCCTGCGCCACCTCCGCCTGGCCAGGAGCGCGGTGTCGCTGGGGGGCGTGGAATCGCTCACCTGCCATCCGAAATCCACCACCCATTCGGGCATGAGCGCGGCGGAGCTGGAAGCTTCAGGCGTTACCGACGGGTTGGTGCGCATTTCCGCCGGTATCGAAGACTGGCGCGACCTGCTGGCGGATTTCGAACAGGCGCTGGAAACACTGGGGTAGGGGTGGGACAGGTGAGACCATCGCCTTCTGTGGTCTGTCAATGCCTCGCAAAAGTGCCGACAGGCGACAAAATGCGATCGTCTGTCCTGCTATCGCCCGGTTTCGGCCGCGATTCGCCGCCGAAGTTGCTCCTCAGCGCGGCCGGCCAGTTGCCTGCACGCACCCCGGTCGACCATCGGGTCGGGCAACACGCCCCGCTGCCGCGCCTCTACTCGGCTCCAGAATCCGGAGACATCCGGATGCGTGGTCAGGAGGATGTCGCAAGCCGCCGCGCGTAGAAAGGCAAAGCTCTTTTCAAAGTCCTGAATCGCTCCGGGATATTCGCGACTCCCGGTGAACTTGAACCCGCCGGCCGAAACGGGCGTCAGGCTGTCCGCATAAACGATGTCCAGACAGCGGCCGGCCTCGCACGACTTCCACGTCCAGCTTGTTCCACCGGGTGTATGTCCCGGCGTCAGGTGCGCCGTGATCGCCAGTTGGCCGACGCGAAAAGTCTGGCCATCGCGCAGCACTTCGACGCGCGCCACCGTCGCAATGGGAGGGATGGTTCCATACTGGGGGTCTCCGCGCCCCACGCCGCTCTTGGTCATGACTGCCGCGCTCCACGGGCTGGCAATCACCGCTGCGCCGCTCAGACGCTGCAATGCCGCAATGCCTCCGGCATGGTCGAAGTGGACGTGCGAGTTGACGATCAGCTTCACGTCCTCCATCCGAAACCCCAGCGAACGGATGCTGGCGGCGATTCCGGGCGCCGACTCCGGCAGCGCGCCATCGAGGAGCACGTGCCCGGCCTCGGAGGTTACCAGAATGGAACTCAACCCATGAGGACCCACGTAATAGGTATTTCCGTATATACGAAACGGCTTCTGCGGCGCGTTCCAGGCGGCGCACTCGGTACACGGCGAACCCTTCGGCTGTGCGCGCAAACAGCCCGGCCACGGAAGCCACAGCAGGAATGCCAGCACGCAGCAACTTCCGCTTTTCGAGAGTCTTATCATGTTCCACCCGCCCCGCCCAACCACAGTCAAGATACTACCATCGCCGCCGCGCGGGCAAAGAACGAAGCGCGTTACACAATCTTGGATTCGGGGATGGCTACCTCTCAGGTATTCACCTATTTGATTGACCCGTGAACAATACCTTTGGAAAGTTGGAAAAAATTAGAATCATGCCGGTATCAGGCCGATAAGAAAACTGATGACCGCGCAATCTCCAACATCCGCCGCTTCTGGGGTGCCAGCCGCCGGCGCCAATCGCGGCGGTTCCCCGGACAAGCACCTGGATGTTTACATCAGTTTGTCGCGCCTGGCGCCTTTCCACGCCAGCGCACTCAAACTCATGAACATAGCGGTGGAAAACGACTCGGCGTTTGCCGACTTCGAAGAGGCCTTCAAGAGCGACCCGGCCTTGACCGCCGATCTGTTGCTGGTGGCAAATTCGGTAGAGTTCGGTCTGCGCGCCCGGATTGAAACCATCCGCCACGCCCTGACGTTTCTGGGACTGGAGCGGGTGCGGTCGCTGGGTTGCACGATTGCTTTCAGCTTTTATGTGCGCAACGTGCCGCGTACGCCATACATGACCGTGGTGTGGGAGCACAGCCTGGCTACCGCCGTGATCGCGGAATTCATGGGCAAGCTTTGCCGCCAGCCGTCGGTGTATACGGCCGGCCTGACGCACGACCTGGGACGGTTGGCTTTGTTCCTCAGCCTGGGTCCCGGCTATGCGACGCATATGGCAAACACCTTCGCGAGCGACGACGAAGCGAGCATGGTGGAACTGGCCGAATTTGGAATCGAGCACTGCGAGGCGGGTGCGCGGGTGGCCGCCCAATGGGGCTTCCCCGAGAGCTTGCAGACGGTGATGCTGGAACATCACCGGGAGACTTCCGGAAATCCGCGCGATCCGTTGAACCTGGTCCGCGCGGCATGCCGCATGGCTACCAGCCTGGGTTTTCGGGAAGTGGAAGCCCCGGCCAAGCCCTACGACGACGTGGTGCCGGAGATTTTCCGGCGCAACGCCGATTTCGAACCGGATGCTCTCCGCGAGCAGGTCAAGCTGCGGATCGCGGCGATGAAATCGGCAAAATAGATTGTGGGGCAGGTTGGGAGCCTGCGGACCGATTGTCTTATCGGTCCAGCCGGGCTCAGCCCGGCAGTCCGCTGACAAGCAAGAAAGCCGGACGTGCTGGGTTATTTCATACTGTCCAGCGCCGCGAGCACTTCTTCGCTATGATGCGATGGGTTGACGCCGGTCCAGACTTTGACGATCTTTCCCGAGGGATCGATCAGAAAAGTATTGCGCGAGGCCATACCGCGGGCGTTGAGCGACCCGTACTCATCCACAACTTTCTTATCGGTATCGGCCAGCAGGCGGAAGGTGAGGCTTTCCTTGGTGCAGAACGTTTGATGGCTTTCGGCGGAGTCTACGCTCACCCCCAGGACTACGGCGTTTCGCTGATCGAATTTGGGCAAATCCACCTGGAAGTTGTGGGCTTCGATGGTGCAGCCCTGCGTCATATCTTTGGGGTAGAAGTACAGCACCACCCACTTGCCGTGAAACTGGTGTAAATCGATTGAGGTTCCGTCCTGCGAAGGCAGGGCGAAAGTTGGGGCCGCTTGGCCGGCCTGCGGCATTTCCGCCGCGCCTAAGCCAAAACCGGCCAGACACACCAGCAGAATCGCGATCTCAATGTTGCGCATGAATTCCCTCCGGATAAGGCCAGCATACCACGGAGCGCGCGGGAAAAGGGCCTCGCGAAACGGCTAAAATAGTCTACTCATGCGGCTGGCAGTTTCCCTATTGTTCGCGGTTGCGCTGGGGGCGCAGCCGCAGCCTTTCACCGGCGCCCCCGCCCTGGAACATTCGCTGCGCAAGCTGAATGAGCTGGGCAGCGTGCTCATGATCGGCGCGCACCCGGACGACGAACGCACCGACGTGCTGGCGTATTTCGCCCGCGGCCGGAACATGCGCGCGGCATACCTTTCGTTGACCCGCGGCGAAGGCGGGCAGAACCTGATCGGTCCCGAGCAAGGGGCGCAGTTGGGGGTGATCCGCACACAAGAACTGCTGGCGGCACGGCGGATCGACGGCGCCGAGCAGTTCTTCACCCGCGCCATCGATTTCGGTTTTTCGCGAACGGCCGCGGAGACGTTCGAGAAATGGGGGCGGGAACGAATCCTCTCCGACGTGGTGTGGGTGATCCGGCGGTATCGACCGGACGTGATCGTGCTGGGCTTCAGCGGAACGCCGCGCGATGGGCACGGGCATCACCAGGCGTCCGCCATCCTGGGCAAGGAGGCGTTCGCGGCCGCGGGCGATCCGCGCCGTTTCCCGGAGCAGCTCCAATGGGTGCAGCCGTGGCAGGCCAAACGGATCGTGTTCGCCGAGTTTCCAGCCTTTTTCGGAATTCCGCCCGGCGCAGGGCCCAAGGCGGGCTGGGTGGACACCGGCGAGTTCAACCCGGTGCTGGGCTACTCGTATGGTGAGTTGGCGGTGCTCAGCCGTTCCATGCACCACAGCCAGGGAACCGGCGCGATGCGGCGGCCCGGCGCGGCGCGTACGGATTTTGAACTCGTGGCGGGCGATCCGGTTACCGGGCAGCTCTTCGACGGCATCGATACCTCCTGGAACCGGATCCCGGGCGGAGGGCGTGTGGGTGAGATTCTGGCGGAAGCCATCCGCGCGTTCGACGTGACGCACCCGGCTAAGACAATTCCGCTGCTGGCCAGGGCGCGGCCGCTGGTGGCGGCCCTTTCCGACCCTCTGGCCAAACGGAAACTGGAGGAACTGGACGAGACCATCGCCCAATGCGCCGGCCTGTTTCTGGAAGCCCAGGCGGGCAGCCCGCAAGTGGTTCCGGGCGGCCCATTCACGCTCGCGGCGACGGTGCTCAACCGCTCCGAGGAACCGGTTCGGGTGGTGTCGGCGAACATCGAAGGCGTCTGGAATCGGGCGCTCGAATTGAAACCAGCCACGCTCGGTTACAACCAGGAGGCTCGGATTGAGTTCCGCGGCACGGTGCCACCGGAGCAGGACTGCTCCCAGCCCTACTGGCTGCGGGAGCCTCCGGAGCATGACGTTTACCAGGTAAAGGAGCAGCGGCTGGTGGGGCTGGCCGATACGCCACCGGTGGCCAGCGTGCGATGGCGGCTGGAGGTGGCGGGGGCCGGCATCGAACTGGTGCGGCCGGTCGATTACCGCTACGCCGAGCGCTCCGAAGGCGAACGCACGCGCCCGCTGGCCATTGTGCCGGCGGTAGCGGTGAATCCGAGCGAAAGCGTGGCCGTTTTCCCGGACTCCGCGCCACGCGCCATACACATCGCGCTGGAAGCCAACATTGCCAAGGCCGCCGCCACGGTCCGCATCGTGGCGCCGGCGGGCTGGAAAGTCGCGCCGCGGGACGTGCCAATCCAGCTCGACGATGCCGGAGAAGAGCGCGAAGCGGTATTTCAGGTTACCCCGCCGGCGGCCGAGAGCGTTGCCGAATTGCGCGCGGTGGCGAACGTCAATGGGCGCGACATTCCCGACGGCATGGAGGCGATCTCCTACCCCCACATCCCGGTCGAGACCTGGTTCCCGCCGGCGCATATCAAACTGATGCGCGCCAACATCCAGGTTTCGGTACGCAAAGTCGGATACATCATGGGCGCGGGCGATGAAATGCCGGACGCGCTGCGGCAGATGGGGTTGGAAGTCACCCTGCTCTCCGCGAGCGACTTGGCGCAAAGCGACTTGAGCCGTTTTGAAGCCATCGTGGCCGGAGTGCGAGCCTACAACGTGCGAGCCGGCCTGCGCGCCAACCACGCCCGCCTGATGGAATACGTGAAGCGGGGTGGCACCTACATTGTTCAATACAATACCGGCGATGCCACCCTGCAGGTGGGCCCGTACCCGTTCACCACCCCGCCCGGCAGTGCGTACCGGATCACGGTGGAAGATGCGCCGGTCAGCTTCCCGCACCCGGACAGTCCCTTGCTGCGGACGCCCAACCACATCGAAGCGCGAGACTTCGAGGGCTGGGTGCAGGAGCGCGGCCTGTATTTTGCAACCGCCTGGGACAAGCGCTACGAGACCGTGTTTTCGAGCCACGACCCGGACGAGCCGCCGCTCGAAGGAGGCGAGCTGTGGACCCGTTACGGTAAGGGCGTCTACATTTTCACCGCGTACTCCTGGTTTCGCCAGTTGCCGGCCGGCGTTCCGGGCGCGTGGCGGCTGTTCGCCAATATGCTCAGCGCAAAGTGATCCGCTGGCCAGTGGGCCTTTGACCTGCACGGGCCATGCGTCAGGCGCGGCATTCAGGGGCGCCTTGCCGTTTATTACCAGCCTACCCGCTTGATTCCCGGGACAAAATCGAAATGCTCGGTACGGCGTTCGGCAGTCGCGCCACCGGGCGCGGTATGAGCGATGGTTGGCCGAGGTGCTCGCCAACTGCCGTGTGCTGGCAGTAGACGAGGGAACTGCCGAAGCGTACACTCGCGTCCGCGACGAACTGAAACGTAGCGGCCGGCCGATACCCGGGGTCTGCCCCGGCTGCTCCTCGCCCTTACGGCAATTCCTCCACCATCCGGTCAATCTCCTCCGGCCGTATGTAAAAGTGCGGTGACGTCCGCACCCAGCCCGCCCTCGGCGCGGCCGAAATTCCGGCGGCGGTGAGCTTCCGCACCACCTCGCGCGCATCGACGCCTGGTTGGCGAAAGCTGACGATGCCGGCGCCGGTCTCCGGCGTGCGCGTCCCGAGTACCTGATAGCCTTTTGCCTGGACGCCTGCGGCAATGCGGTCGCCGAGCCCCTGCACTACCGGCCCAATGCGTTCGACATCAACTTCAAGTAAAAATTCAATTGCTGCTTTTAAACCAAAACATCCAATGGTATTTAACGTGCCGCACTCATAGCGGCCGGCATCCGAGCGGAGGGTCATATCGCGGGAGGCGTAGTCGGCGTAGCGGGCTACGTTGGTCCAGCCAAATTCCACCGGCTCGACGCGGTCTTGCAGTTCGCGGCGGAGGTAGAGAATGCCGCATCCCTCGGGCCCGAGTAGCCATTTGTGGCCGTCGGCAGCCAGCGCATCGATGTGGCAGGCCTCGACATCGAGCGGGAAGGCACCCAGTCCCTGGATCGCATCTACTAGATAAATGCATGAGTTACGATTGCAAATCTCTCCAATCGCATGAACCGGCGCCCGATAGCCGCTGAGAAACTGGACGAAGCTGATCGCCAGCAGGCGCGCACCGCGCACGGCCTGCTCGATGGTTTCCAACGGGGAGTCCACATGGAGCCAGGTAACCTCAACGCCACGATTTTCCAAACGCTTCCATGGGTAATAGTTAGCTGGGAATTCTTCAACGAACGCTACGACCCGGTCGCCGGGTTTCCAGTCGAGTCCCATGGCGACGGTAGCGATGCCTTCGGAGGTGTTCTTGACCAGGGCGATCTCGGAGCGGTCGGCATGAATCAGACGGGCCGCCGCCACCCGCAGCCCCTCGTAGGCGGCGAGCCAGCGGTCGTAGTGGAGGCTGCCATAGATCAGGGCGTCCTCGGCCAGTTCCTGCATGGCTCTGGCTGCGGGGAGCACCAACGGCGCCACGGCCGCGTGATTCAGGTAAATTAACTTTTCCCGGATGGGGAAATTGGTCTGGTACCGCACCCAAAGGGGTACGGCGTTGATGAAACTTAGCTGCGAATCGGTAGGCACTTCCTTTACAATACGAAAAGGATCTCCCGGAGGGGAAGATGCGACGCCTTGGCCAATTCGTATTCGCTGCCGGTCTGAGCATGACGCTCGCCGCCGCGCTGGCCTCGGCCGGCGACTCGAAGAAGGATGACCCCAGCCAAATCGGCAATCGGGACGTCTCCAAGGGCGTCAACTTCTACTCCCTCGAAAAGGAGCGGGCGCTCGGACGGCAACTCGCGCAGGAAGTCGAGCGCCAGGCCAAGATTGTCGACGATCCGCTGATTGCCGAGTACATCAATCGGCTGGGGCAGCGCCTGGTGCGGAATTCCGATGCGAAGGGGCCGTTTACCTTCAAAGTGATCGAATCGCCCGAGGTGAACGCCTTCGCACTCCCCGGCGGTTACGTGTTCGTTTACAGCGGGCTGATCCGGATCGCCGATGAGGAGGATGAACTGGCCGCCGCGTTGGCGCACGAAATCGCGCACGTGGCCGCCCGCCACATGACGAGGCAGGCGACCAAGACGCAGCTTGCCAGCATGGCGGCTATCCCGGCCGGCATCTTTCTGGGCGGATGGACAGGTTACGCCGCGCGGCAAGGCGCCGGTCTGGCGATTCCGATGACCTTTTTGAGTTTCGCCCGCAAGGATGAATCCGAAGCCGACTACCTGGGTGTGCAATACCTGTACGCCGCCGGCTACGATCCCACCGGCGCCATCAGCATTTTCGAGAAGATGGAAGCCCTGGAGCGGCGCGCGCCTGGCACGATCTCCCGCGCGTTTTCGACGCATCCCATGGACGCCGACCGCATCGCGCGCACCGAAAAAGAGATTGAAGCCATTCTGCCGGCGCGCCAAGAATACGTCGTCACCACCTCCGATTACGCCGCCATGCGCCAGCGCTTGATGGCACGCGATACCCCGCCGCAAAAGTCCGCTCCCGAGCAACCCATGCTCAAGACCGCCCCAAGCGCCAAAGTTCCCGACGTGATGGCGGGCCCGGGCAGCCGGCGCTGAATACTGTTCGATCGGCCGGAGTGGGACAGGGCGTCCCAACGGGCGTGTCCCGGATATACAGCGGGGCGAGTTAAGGCAGAGCTAACACATTTGTAATCAACCGGATTACTTGGCAGGGCAGATGCATAGTAAAGATCCGGCGTGCGGGCGAAACACTCCATTCGCGGCGGTTTGGCGGCCTTATGGCTGGTGGTGGGGGCTTCGGCGGCCACGCTCGAGCAGTTGTCGCTGGCAGACCTGGTCACCAAATCCACGGCGATTGTGCGGGGCACGGTCCAAGGCTCTTCGGTATCCGTTAGCGGCGCGGTGATCTATACCCACTACACCATTCGGGTATCGGAGCAACTGAAGTTATCGGCCAGCAGCGCGGCCACGGTAGAGGTGGTGCTGCCGGGCGGCAAGGCTAACGGGGTGGTGCAGCGGTTCGCCGGAGTTCCACAGTTTCAGGCGGGCGATGAATATGTGTTTTTCCTGTGGACGGGAGCGAGCGGGCGCACGCAGTTGACCGGCCTGACGCAGGGTTTGTTCGCGGTGGGAACGCCGGGGGCGGCGAATCCGGTGCTGACGCGCGGCGCCAGCCAGGAAGCCATGCTGGATGCGCGCACGCATCGGCCGGTGCAATCGCCGGCGCTGAGCATGACGCTGGCCCAGTTGCGCTCCCAGATTGCATCGGTTCTGCCCGGAGCGAATCCATGAGGCGACGGGTTTGGGCGGTAACGGGGGCGATGGCGGCGCTGATGGCGGCGGGGCCGGCGCAGGCGTATTATCACTACATTTATTACGCCAGCCGGGTGGGAAACTTCAATCCGATTCCGGCGCAGTTCAACCTGGCGGCGCTTCCCTACAGTACGGTGTCGATTTTCGTCGACGATAACGGGCCCTCGACATTCTACCCGAACGACACTTTCGGCTCGGTGCTGGGGGAACTGAAATCGGCGGCAGCGGCGTGGAACGCGGTGCCGAATTCGGCGTTGCGGGTGGCTTTCGGAGGTTTGGAAACGGCCGGGCAGGCGGCCAATACGCCGGGCATCGAAGTGGAATTCAGCGAGTTGCCGCCAGGTCTGCTGGGGTTGGGCACGCCCAATCTTCCCGCCACGCCGACGCTGACTACGGCCGGCGGGCAGACCTTCGTCGCGATCCAGCGCGGAGTGGTGATTCTCTCGAACAATACCAACCTGGGCTCGGGACCGAGCTCGACCGAGCAGTATTTCACCACGGCGGTGCATGAGATCGGCCACGCGCTGGGGTTGCAGCATACCTGGACGGCGTCGGCCATGTCGCAGGGGGTGATTCGGAACACGGACCGGGCGCGGCCGATCGACGCCGACGACATGGCTTCGCTGCTGGTGCTGTACGGAAACACGGGTTGGCAGCAGAACTACGCGACGATCACCGGGAACGTGCAGTTGGCCAATGGCACGGGGGTGAGCTTGGCCTCGGTGGTGGCGATTCCGGCGGAGGGCCCCGCGGTCAGCACGCTGACCAACCCGGACGGCAGCTTCACCATCATGGGGCTTCCGCCCAACACGTACCAGGTGTACGTACACCCGTTGCCGCCGGACGCACTGGCGTCGAGCGAGGGCCTGTTGGTGCCGACGGATTTGAGCGGCGTTCCCTTCAGCGCTTCGGCGCCGTTCACTGCCACCTTTTATCCCAACGGGTTGCTGAGCCCGCAGTTCGCGCAGCCCTTCTCGCCGGGTGCGGCTGGAACGGCTTTCGTGCCGTTCGTGGTGCAGCCGCGGACAGCGGTGACGGCATACGATCTGATTACCCTGAGCTACCTGGTAGGACACACTTACACCTCTTCGCCGCCGGCGAATTATGTCTCGGTCACGCCGGCGTATGAAACCGTTTCGCAGGCGGAGATGCTGGTGTACTCGGAAGGGGCGCCATCGGGGGGTGGCAGCACGGCGGTTCCACAATCGGTAACGCTATTGGGAGGCTTTAGTCCGGCCGTATCGTGCGCGGCCGACAATTCCATCGCGCCTTGCTTTATCCCCTACGACAGCACGGTAGGCTTGTTCAGCTACTTCGTTCCTCCCCCATCGCCGGGCACCGGGCCGCGCCACCTGGTGTACACCTACGCCAACGACATGTTCGTGCTGCCGGATGCAGTGGTGCTGGTGAACAACGGTCCGCCGTATATCGATGCGGTAACGGGCAACGCGGACGGATCGGTAACCGTGACGGGCGGGAATTTCGGTCCCGACAGCCGGGTGTTTTTCGACGGACTTTCGGCCGTATCGACGTTGAACAACACGGCAGGAGCGATCACGGCAACCCCACCGGCAAGCTCCAACGGGCAGGTTGCCACGGTCACGGTGTTTAACAGCGACGGGCAAAACTCGTCGTTCTACGATGCCGCCTCGGTGGGGAGCGGGCCCACTTACAGCCTGCCGGCCTCGGGTACGCCGACCGTGTTCGTGGGCCCGCTCCCCGCACTTTCCGCGGGCAGCTCGGGGCTGCTGACCATTAACGGAGTCGCCACGCACTTCGTGAGCGGACAAGTGACGGTGGGATTCGGATCGAGCGACATCGCGGTGAACAATGTCTGGGTGCTGAGCCCCACGGAACTGGCGGTGAATGTTTCGGTGGCCGCGGGCGCGGCGATCGGCGCCACCGAGATCAGCGTAGTTTCCGGATACCAGGTGATGACTTTGCCGGGGGGCTTCCAAATACTGCCGGCGAACCCGGGGCCGCCCGTAATCGGGGCGGTGGTGAACACCGCCTCGACGACGACGCTGACGCCGGGCACGGTGGGCACGATTTACGGCGCCAACCTGACATCGGCGTCGAACGGCGTGCAACTGACGCTGAGCGGGGCGCCGGTGCTGCTGTTCTACTCGAGCCCTGGGCAAATCAACTTTCTGGTGCCTGCCGGCTTCCCCACCGGTCCGGCAACGCTGACGGTGAGTAACGGCAGCGGAACCGTAAGTTACGGCGTAGCCATCGCCAACCTGCCGCCCACTATTCAAAGCGTCGTAGATCTGACCGACCCCGGTTCGACTCCCGGCCCGGGAGATATTCTGGCGGTGCAGGTAACCGGTCTCGATCCCACCGTCGTGACCAATACCAGCCGCGTGCAGGTAACCGTTTCCGGTATTGCCATGCCGATGGTATCGGTCGCGCCCGGACAGATTCAGTTCGTACTGGATCAATCCTTCGCCGGGTCCCCGGTGCCGATTGCGGTAGTGGTGGACGGCGCGGCGGCCCTGCCCTACACACTCACCGTCAGGTGAGCCTGGTCTCCGAGGCTCCCGCTGTCGCCGGGCATCTTCCAGGTATCGAGGAAAATTGGCTGGCCCAACTGACGCGGAGTCGGTGCGGGAGACCAGGTGTGACAGACGATCGTTCTTTGTCGTCTGTCAGTCGGTTGTGGCCTGAAGAAGGCGGCAGACCACGAAAACCGATGGTCTGTCCCGCCTCTGGAGCAACAGAACCCGGCTCAACCTCAATTCCACGACATCGGGAGTTCCGAGTCTCCTCGCAGCGGAGCCGGGCACCTGTTTCTCCGGAAGAAAACCGCTCAGTCCGCGTTGCCCGGTTTGTGCGGATTGCGGGAATGAGCGATCGCGGGCATTTCGGGCGAATCGGGTTGGTGAGCGTACATTTCGAGGCCGGTTTTCAGCAGCCCGAAAGCGGCCTCGGGCGTATCGGCGTACTGAAACAGGTCGAGGTCCTGGGGGGAAATCATGCCGTGGCGCACGAGCGCATCGAAGTTGACGATCTCCTTCCAATAGGCGGAGCCATAAAGCACGATGCTGATCTTCTTGGCGAGTTTCTGGGTCTGCGTGAGGGTGAGGATCTCCATCATTTCGTCCAGCGTGCCGAAGCCGCCGGGGAAGACCACCAGGGCTTTCGACAGATAGGCAAACCAGAACTTGCGCATGAAGAAGTAGTGAAACTCAAAGCTGAGCTCGGGAGTAATAAAAGGATTGGGAAATTGTTCGAAGGGCAAGCCGATGTTGAGCCCCACCGTCTTACCGCCGGCTTCCGACGCGCCGCGGTTGGCGGCTTCCATGATTCCGGGACCGCCGCCGGAGCACACCACAAAGCGGTGCGTGCTATTGGTGAACTGTTCCGCCCATTCGGTGAGCAGGCGGGCCAGCGCACGGGCATCCTGGTAATAATTGGCCATGGGGCCGGTTTCGCGGATGCGGGCGGAGCCGAAGAACACCACGGTGTCGCGGACCTTTTCACGGCGGAAGTGAGCCAGCGGCTCGAGAAACTCGGAGAGGATTCGTATCGCCCGCGCATCCGGGCTGTTGAGAAACTTCTCATTCAGATAAGCGACCGGGCGGCGGTCGCCGTGCGGCGGCGTCAGTTCACTCATTTCTTCTCCAATTGTTCCAACCGCTTCTTGAGATCGCGTAAGCTCTTGAGGATATCGGGGAGCTTGGCAAAGGCAGTGATGGCGCGCAGCCACTCGGAGGCGGCGAAGGCGGGCGACCCGGAAATGCGGCATCCGGGCGCCACATCGCCGCCAATGCCGCTTTGCGCATACACAATCGCGCCTTCGTGCACGGTGAGATGGCCGCTCGATCCCACCTGCCCGGCCAGGAGCACGTTTTTTTCCAGTACGGTACTCCCAGCAAGTCCTGTTTGAGCGCAGACGATGTTGTCTTCTCCCACGACACAGGCGTGGCCTATCTGGACCAGGCTGTCGATTTTGGCGCCGCGGCGGATGCGGGTTTCTCCCACGGTGGCGCGGTCGACGGAGGTCAGGCTCTGCACCTCGACGTCGTCTTCCACAACCGTGACTCCCGATTGTACGATTTTGAAATGCGAGCCGTCGGCGCGCTTGGCGAAGCCGAATCCATCACCACCCACCACCACGCCGTTCTGCAAGGTGACGCGATTGCCGATGCGGCAGAATTCCCGAACGGCGGCATGGGAATGCGCCAGAAAGTCGTCGCCAATTTGAGCGCCTTCGTAGAGCACCACGTGAGGATGCAGTACGGCATTGCGCCCCAGCCGGACGAGCTCACCGACCACGGCAAACGGCCCGATGGAGCAACCTTCGCCGAGCACGGCGGTCGGCGCCACATAGGCCAATGGATGAATTCCCGGCGCGGGACGGGGCGCAGCATAGAAAAATGAAAGAGCGCGCGCAAAATCCAGGTAGGGATTGTCCGAGACCAGACTGGCAATATCCATACCCGTCGAAACTTCCGACACCAGGATGGCCGCGGCCCGGGTATGCTTAACCTTGTGCGCGTATTTGGGATTCGCCAGAAAGGTGAGTTCACCCGGCCCGGCGTGCTCCATGCCGGCAACACCGGTGATTTCGATGGCGGCATCGCCTTCCAAACGGCAGCCCAGGCGTTCGGCAAGATCGCGGAGTTTCATGAATGGTCCACCCAACATCCTAGCAGCGCGACACCATCTACGATGGCGGCAGCAGGGACCAAGAGGCAGCCGCATGTCAAGAACTGAATCCGCCCGATTATGTGCATGATGCAAAATCGTTGACAGCTCGATGAACCCTCTGTTACGCTCCCCAAGTCACCCCCCATGAAAGCCTCACCCTCTCAAAGTCCGAATATTCTGCTGATCGACGACAATCGTGACGGTTTGATCGTCCGGAAGCTGCTGCTGGAAGAGCAGGGATACCACGTTGTGACGGCCTCCGATGGCGCGGAGGCTTTCGAACTTTACCAGCCCGCCTTGTTCGACGTCGTGGTGACGGACTATCGGATGCCCCGCTTAAACGGGATCGAATTGATCGGCCGTATCCGCGAGCGTGATCCGCAAGCGCGGATCGTTTTGCTCTCGGGAGTGGTGGAACCGCTCGGTCTGACGGAAGAGAACACCGGGGCTGACGCTGTCATTGCCAAGACGTCCAACGAGCCGGCGCATCTGGTGCGCTGGGTTAAGCGTTTGCTGAACCGGACGCCGCTGCGCAAGCCGGCGCGCTCGCAGAAGCCAACCCGGTACAAGCGCGTCGCGTCCGTATAGGGAAAATGCGAAACGCGTACGCGCGGCGTTGGCCGCCCCTGGCCCTGGTTATGACCTGGGTCGTGTCGTGCGCCCTCGCGGCCGTACCGGGGCGGGCGCTGAACAGTCCGGCCAGGAAGACGGAAAAGCCGGCGTCCGTAAAGGCCTCGGGCCAGGTTCGCCGCTGGATGCGCAACATGACGTTGCGTGACGAAGTGGCCCAGTTAGTACTGATCCCTTTCCACGGCGAATCCTCCAACTCGCGATCGCGTGAGTACCTCAAATTCCTGCGGCTGATTCGTGACGTCAAAGTCGGCGGGCTGATCCTAACCAACGTTTCGAGCGGGCACACGATTCAGAAAGCGGAACCCTATGCACTGGCCGCTTTCCTGAACCGCATGCAGCGGCTGGCCAGGATACCGCTGGTGGTGGGCGGCGATTTCGAACGCGGCGCTTCCATGCGGGTGGAAGGCGTAACGGTGTTCCCTCACGCCATGGCCTTCGGCGCGGCGGGCGATCCGGAGCTTTCGCGGTTCGAAGGCGAGGTGACGGCACGGGAGGCGCGCGCGTTGGGCGTGGAGTGGGTCTACTATCCGGTCGCGGACGTCAATAGCAATCCGGACAACCCGATCATCAATATCCGCTCGTTCGGCGAGGACCCGAAAGCGGTTGCGGCCCAGGTACGCGCCTTCATCGAGGGCGCGCATTCCGACCGGCGGAATTACGTGTTGGTAACGGCCAAGCATTTCCCCGGTCACGGCGATACGGCGGTGGATTCGCACCTCAATCTACCCTCTATCGCGGCCGACCGCGCGCGGCTCGAGAGCGTGGAACTGGTGCCGTTCCGGGCCGCCATCGATGCCGGCGTGGATGCGGTGATGACGGCGCATATCGCGGTGCCGGCGCTAGCGCCGCCCGACCTGCCGGCGACTCTTTCGCCGGCGATCCTCACCGGCCTGCTGCGCGATCAGCTCGGGTTCCGCGGCCTGGTGATTACCGACGCCCTCGAAATGGGCGGCATAGCCAAGGGATTCAATTCGGCGGAAGCCGCGGTGCGCGCTCTCGAAGCCGGCGCGGATACGCTCTTAATGCCGTCCGATCCGGAGGCGGCCATCCGCGCCGTGGTGGCGGCGGTGGAGGACGGGCGCCTGAAACGCCAGCGCATTCGGGAAAGCGTGGTGAAGATTCTTTCCGCCAAGGAAAAATTGGGGCTCGGTCGGAAACGTCTGGTGGACCTGGAAGGGCTGGGCGACGTCATCAATTCGCCCGAATCGGCCGAGCGGGCACAGCAGATCGCCGAGCGGGCGGTCACCCTGGTACGCAACCGCGACAACCTGGTGCCGCTGGCCGATCCCGACAAGAGCTGCTTTGTGACCATGGCGGAGAGCCGCTACGGAATGGAGGGGCAGGCTTTCGCCGCGGAGGTTCGCAAGCGCTCGCCGCGGGCGCCAGTCACGGCGCTCGATGCCGGCATGTCGCGCGCGGATGTGGACGCCGCCATGGAAAGCCTCAGCTCGTGCCCGGCCTACGCCGTGGCTGCATTTTCCGCGGTCAGCGCCTATCGCGGATCGGTGGGGATGGCGGGCGAACTCGAGCGGGCCATGGAGACGCTGGCCGGCTCCGGCCGGCCGGTAGTGCTGATCGCGATGGGGAATCCTTACCTGCTGCGCAACTTCCCGAGCGTTAATGCGTACCTGGCGACGTTCAGCACGGTGCCGCCGTCGGAGGTTGCCGCGGTGAAGGCGCTGTGGGGCGAGATCGCAGTGCGCGGGCGCCTGCCGGTGACGATCCCGGGCCAAGCCGCGTTGGGCGAAGGGATCCAACTGGCGCCGACGCGGACAAGTGGGGCAGATGATCGCTCTTTGTCGTCTGCCAAGCCTCGCTAAATCGTGGCAGGCCAAAGGCCTACTCCACACGGTCTGCGAGGCGCGGACGTGCCAACTGCGGAGTAGGCGTTTTCGCCTGCGATCGGCCACGGGGCCGCTTCTAACCCGGCGGCATGGCCGCAAACAAAAGAACTGACGCCGGAATACGGTGTACTAATATAAGGGATCGGGTGCGATTGGCCGTGGCTGCTTTCGTCAATTCGTTTTTCGAGGAACGCGTGAAACGTCTTTTTGATTTGGCGGAACTGGTGGAGAGAATCTTTGCTTCCGCCGGACTCGAATATCGAGTCGCCGGCGGCCTGGCAACCTACCTTTACGTCGAGCAGGTGGAACCGGATTCCGGCCGATTGACCAAAGACATCGATATCGCGGTGCGGCGCGCGGACCTGCGGAAGATCGCGCAAGCCGCGGAGCCATTCGGGCTGGAGCATCGCCATGTGGCCGGCGTGGATATGCTTATAAGCGCATCGGAGCCTTCCGCCCGGCGAGCGGTTCACCTGGTTTTCGCGGGCGAAAAGGTCCGGCGCGAATACGTCGAAGCGGTCCCCGATCTCGGGCCGTACGTCAGTCTCCGCGGAATCCGTTTGATACCGCTGGCGGACCTGGTCCGCATGAAACTCACGAGTTTCCGCGCCAGGGACGAAGCGCATTTAAAGGACCTGGACGAAGCCGGGCTGATCACCGCTGAGATCGAAAGCGGCCTCTCCGCGGCCCTGCTCGAGCGTCTTAAAAGGGCGCGGGAAAGGGACTAGGGCGACTACCGACAGGCCCCGGCCGCACGCACGGGAGCGGTTGCCGGTGAGCGCCGACACACCTGCTCTTCTTGCTTCGACCGAAAGCGGGTTCTCGCAAACTGACTCGCCAGCGGTCTAAGGTCAGGCCAGCGCGCCATCCCGGTACCGGTGCCCGGAGGCTTTCTCGTTCAGGTCGCGCTTCCAGTTCTCCAGCCGTGGCCCTGCCAATCGGGCAGCGCGTTTCCGGATTTCCGCCATTTGCGCCTCCGGCATCGGATGGAACTGCTGTGCAATCCGTACATCGTCTTCGATCTGGCCGATGGTCGTCGATCCGAGCGCCAGGCAGTGAACCGGCAAACTGAGCACATAGGTGAGGCAGTCCCTCAGATGAAGGTCGGCAAGCAGTCCGGAATTGGCCGTGCTTTTCATAGCTTGAATCCCTATCCCCCGTTCGACCGCGACCGGCAGGACCGTTTTCTCGAAGCTTAGGTAGGCCGGGTCGGCCGGATTCAGTGGCATCAGGATGGTGTCGTATTTATCGTAATTCTTGAGCATCGCCAGATGGACTTCCGGGTCATGATGCCCAGTGAAACCCATAAACCGGCATTTTCCCGCCTTCTTCGCAGCCTCGAAGGCTTCGATGGCGCCACCCGGAGCGAAGATCTGCCGGACTTCCTCCATGGTGCTGACCTGGTGAATCTGCCAGAGATCGACGTAATCGGTCTTTAGCGCACGGAGAGACTTCTCGAGATCGGCTTCGGCTCCCGTTCGGCTGCGCTCGGGCGATTTCGTGGTAAGGAAAATGTGCTTGCGAAACGGCGGCAACACGGCGCCGTAAACCTCTTCCGACTTGCCATCCCAATAAATGCGCGCGCAGTCGAAGTAGTTGATGCCGAGTTCGTACGCGCGTAGCGTGATCGCTTTGGCGTCTTCAAAACTGCACAGGGGAAAACGGCCGCCGGCCTGACCGATAATCGTCAGTTTCTCGCCCGTCTTGCCGAATACCCGCTTGGGAATCTCTCCGCTTGCCGCCCGGGCAGCCGGACCGCTTTCGAGCGAAAGTCCGGCTAGCGCGGACGCAGAAATGAATGTCCTGCGTTGCATCCTTCCCTCCTGACTATCCACCATACTCCGGAACTTCGCGAACTGCGCGTCTTGGGTTATAGTTGACAACTTTCCTGGATTGCCAAATAATCGGAAAGCCTTCGGAAGGATTAAATAGATGATGCGGCGGCGGAATTTTCTCGGACTCGGCGGCATGGCCGCTCTGGGGCTGGTGGACCACGCAAGTGCGGCGCCACCTCCGTTTCAAAACGAAAAGAGCAAGCTGAAGATCACCGGCGTGCGGCTGGTTCGCACGCGGCCGAAGCGTCCGGTGCCCTCGTACCAACCGGCACCGGGCTCGTGGTCCACCGGGGGAGTCGAAGTGGCTAACCCCATGTCTATCTACCCGGAGTACAAGGCGGAGCGCTCGCTGTTCATGCCGGACCCCGGAAAGCTGGAGGGGTTCACCGTCGAGATCTCAACCGACAAGGGCGTGAAAGGCTATGGCACCGGCGGCATCGGCGGCGGCGAGGTGGTGATGGGGCATTTCACCAAGCTGCTGATCGGCGAAGACCCCTTCAACATCGAGCGCATCTGGGATATCCTTTTTCGCTCCAGCATGTACTACGGCCAGGCGGGCGTAGTCCCGAACGCCATCAGCGGCGTGGACCTGGCGCTCTGGGACCTGGTGGGTAACGCCCTGGGTATGCCGGTCTACAAACTGCTAGGAGGGGAAACCAAAGCGCGCATTCCCACCTACTGCACGGGAAACGACACTGAGCAGCATATCCAGTTCGGTTACCATCGGCTGAAGCTGGCCGTGCCGTACGGCCCCGCCGACGGCCGGGAAGGCATGCGGAAGAACACCGATCTGGTGAAGCACACGCGCGACATGCTTGGCCCCGATGGCGATATCATGCTCGACTGCTGGATGGCCTTGAACGAGCAGTACACCATCGAATTCGCGGAAATGGTGGCGCCCTACCGTGTCTACTGGATGGAGGAATGCCTGCCGCCCCACGACTTCGAAGGCTTCGGCCGGTTGAGAGAGGCCATCAAATCCACGCGCATCGCAACCGGTGAGCATGTTTATTTCCGCTACGGGTTCCGGCACTTGCTGGAGCACAACGCGGCCGCCATCTGGCAGCCGGACATCCACTGGTGCGGCGGGCTGACCGAGCTGCGGCGGATTGCCGCCCTGGCCTCGGCTTATGACATTCCCGTCATCCCGCATGCGGGCGGCGTCCAGGACTGCGTGCACTTCACCATGGCCACGCCCAACGCTCCCTGGTCGGAAATGTTCATGCCTCCTCCGGGTGGCCCGCCGGAGGTCTACCGGCGCTTCGAGGAGGACAACCAAGTCACCCGCGGCCCTGAGGGCGTCTACATGCGTCCGTCCGAGCGGCCCGGATTCGGCTGGGAGATCGAGGTCGAATCGTAAGGCGCGGACGATGAGCCCGACTGCGGCTGCTGCTTGCGAAGCCGCGAACCGTGCTAGATTTACCGCCATGGGAATCCGAAAATCCGTATTCGTGCTGCTGCTTCTCGGCGCGGCCGGCATGTACGGGGCGGACGCCGGCCTGGACTCATTCATCGCCAAGAACCGGATGGGAACGTTGGTGATCCGGACCGTTCCCGGCGCCAGCATCGCCGTGGACCAGGTGCGCCATGAGTTCTGGTTCGGCGCGACGCTGCCCGGCGGCGTTTTTTCGGGACGCGACACCCCGGAAGACATCGCTAAATGGAAGGAGATCTTTACCAGCCACTTCAACGCCGGCGTCCCGGAAGCCGACTTCAAGTGGGACGTCATGGAAAGGCAGCAGGGCCAGGTGAATTTCACCGTCGTGGACAACATGCTAGCCTGGGCCGATAAGGAGGGCATTGGGCTGCGCGGCCACTGCATTTTCTGGGGCGTGCCGAACCATGTCCAGACCTGGCTGAAGCAGATGAACGACGACGATTTCAAGGCCACGGTCGCCGCGCGGGGGCGAACCATCGGCGCCCGCTATCGCGGCCGGTTTGCAGAGTACGACCTCAACAACGAAATGATGCACGCCAACTACTACGAGCAGCGATTCGGGATCGACTTCATTCGGCAGATGGCGCTGTGGGTCAAGGAGGGCGATCCGAACGCGAAGTTGTTCGTCAACGATTACGACGTTGCCACCGGCAACCGGCTCGACGACTACGTGAAGCACATCCGGAAGCTGCTGGACGCCGGCGTGCCGATTTCCGGCATCGGCGTGCAGGGCCACCTGCATGGCGACTCGTTCGATCCGGCGGCCTTGCAGAAGTCGCTCGATGTCCTGTCGCAGTTCAACCTGCCGATTCGCATCACCGAGTTCAACTTCCCCGGCCAGCGCTCCAAATACTACGCCGGCGACCGGCGGGCCGTGATGCCGCCGGAGGAAGAGCAGGCCAAAGCGGAGGCCCTCAAACAGTTCTTCACCATCTGCTTCGCGCACCCCTCCGTGACCGGCATCATGATGTGGGGCTTCTGGGAAGGCGCCAACTGGATCCCGCAATCGTCGATGTACAAGCGGGACTGGACGCCGCTCGCAGCCGCCAAAGCCTACGAAGATCTGGTTCTCAACCAATGGTGGACCCGCTGGACGGGGACCGCCGACCGGCAAGGCCGGGCCGAGGTGCGCGCGTTCTATGGAAAACACAAAGTCACGGTGAACGGGAAAGAGACGGTGGTGACCCTGACGAGAGCCGAAGGAAGCAAGACCGTGAACCTGAATTGAGCGGCCGCCGTCGGATTTTCACTGTCGCCGTGGCGCACGCACTCCTGCGTGCCGTGTCGCGTCTCCGAACTCCTGAAGTCGCCGGGCATTTTCCAGGTATCGAGGAAAATTGGCTGACCCAACTGATGGGGAACGGCGCGGGAAACCAGGTGGGACGATTCGTTCTTGGTCGTCTGTCAGGCTGTTATGGCTTGGCGAGGGCCTGACAGACCACGAAAAGGATGTCCCACCTCTGGATCGCCCAAACCTGGCTCAACCCAATTTCCACGAGGTCAGGAGTCGCGGGTCACATTTGCCCATCAGAAGATGTGAAGTTATTCTTGCGTCAACCGTGACCGAGGAGGCGTTCTAGCCGGCGAGTTGCGGCTGGCTGGGGTCGCGGCGGGTCCATTTGTATGCCGCCAACGAGTTTCTCCAGAAATATTTTTCGGCTGCCCCCCGACCCTTGGCATAAAAATAATCCCGGACGATGTGGACGATGACCGGCAGATTATCCACTGCCGGTCCGTTGGGCCAGTCGCTTCCGAAGATCAGTTTATCCTCGCCGAATGTATCGAAGAGGTAATCGAGAAGAGGTTTATAGAGAGCCGGGTCGGTTGACGGCCTGCCGTCCACGATACGCATGAGTTCGGAAACCTTGATATAAACCGGGGCCCGGCTGGCCAATTCGTGCAGGTTCCGCTCGACGGCCGGGCGCGCATTGGCATCCAACCGCGCCATCATGGAGGGCAGGTGATCGACAACGATCCGGAGACCCGGCACTTGATCGTTGACACGGATAATCGCCTCGATCAGATCGGGCCGGGGGTTCGCCGTGTCCAGAACCAGACCGGCCTGCTCGATCAGCTTGAGTCCTTCAATGAAGGATGGGCTGGCAACCTTTTCCACCAGGTTGTAGCCCCATAGATTGCCATACCGGATGCCGAGAAAAAGCCGGTTCTTGCGATAACGGTCCAGGTATTCGGTGAACTCGGGTTTGTCGGGCTGAAGATCGCCGATCGTGCCGACCATCATCCGGTCGGTCTGCTCGACTTCGAGCACCCAAAGGTTGTCTTCGATCCACGGGCTGGCTTCGACCTCAATGGCTCCAACGATTCCCAGCGGAGATGCCAGCTTGCGGTAGCGCGCGGGCAAGGCCGGTTCCGTATTCCCCGGGCCGGCCGAATAGGGAGCGCCTTGCGGCCGTGTTTGATCGAACAGATGGATGTGGCAGTCGACGATAGGAATCGACGGCGGTTGAGCTCCGGCCGGTTTTGTAGCGGTGGCGAGCGCGACGCCCACGGTAGAACCCAGAAACGCCCTTCTATCGAGTTCGCTCATGCTGGTCAACTGTAACACCGAAACACGGCGCGTGGGAACAGTTAGCGCGGTCTGCCGCACGGTGTCTCGGTAATCGTGTGAATCATCGCCCAGAAGTTCTCCATGGGAGTGTCCAATTGCACGTGATGAGTGGGCCCCAGAATCAGGCCGCCGCCGGCGCCGGTTGTTTCGAGCCTGGTCAGTACTTCATTGCGTACGTCTTCCGGGCTGCCGAACGGCAACGTGTGCTGTTCATCCATGGATCCCCAGAAGCACAGCCGGTCGCCGTATTCACGCTTCACCCTGGCGGGATCCATCGAGGCCGGCTGTATCGGGTTCAAGACATCGATGCCGATTTCGATCAGCTCCGGAATAATAGGATAAATACAGCCATCGGAATGGTATGCAATCTTGAGCCGCGGGTTAATGGTCTTTAAGGTGGATACGAAATTCGCCATTCGCGGCTTCAAGTACCGGCGCCAGTGTCTGGGCGAAATGAGCATGGCATTCTGCGTGCCCACGTCATCGCCGGTCCAGATCATGTCGACGCCCATCTTAGTCAGCCTCTCGGCGGCCGCCAGGTGGTAGCGATAAGGAATGTCCAGGATGGCGTCGGCCAGCGCGGGATCCTGCACGAAGTCCATCATCAATTGCTCGTATCCGCGCAGAGCCCAGGCCGTCTCGAAGATGGTGGTGACGGTGACGCCGACGATCCAGTATTCGTCCTTGAAATCCCGAATCAGCCGGTCCGCCTCCGTATATAGCTCCGGGCGGCCGGGATCGGGCGCCTTGTAGGTACTTAACCGAGCGCTGTCGGCGAGAGGCCGGGCGATCATTTCGGTGTAGTGACCGGCTCCAAACCGGGTATCGTAACGGAACGGCTTCCAGGTGATGCCCCACTCGTCGGTATAGGTTTCGCCGGCCTGATAGTATGAGTTGGCCCAGCCTACGGAAGTGAGCAGTATGTCCTCATCGACCGCCCGTTCCAGTTCATAAGTGTTGCCGCCTCCATGCGGATTGTGGACCTTCCGCCCCTGGATCTGAAGATCGGCCCGCAAGCGCGCGGCAAACTCCGGCGTGAAGCTGGCCTGCATGGGACAGCGGTCCGGTTCTTTGTGGCCGAGCGCGGCGGCTACTCGTTCTCTGTGTGTCATATCCGTTACTCCAGCCAGAGGACTTCGTATGCTTTCAACTGCACCGGGCCGGGCGGTTTCTTTCCGGATAACTGGGCTATGGCGTAGGTGCGCCTTCTACAGGAGCCCGTGGCGCCACCATCGGTTCGCCGGCTGCATGACCACTCTGCTGCTTTGGTCCACTTATTTGGACGCCCTAACGCATATTACTCTCCGCCACCCGTTCAATGGAAGGGCGTTGCCGGCTGCAGCCCTGCCCGTAACCGTTCCACCTCTTGCCTCACCTGGGGGTCGGGCCTGATCCGCAGGGCCGCTTCATACTCGGCAATCGCCTCCGGCAGCCGGCCGGGCGTCTGCGCCAACGCCTTCCCCAGGTTGACGTGCGCTTCCGCGAAATCGGGCTCGCTCCGCAAGGCCGCTTCAAACTCGGCAATCGCCTCCGGCAGCCGGCCGGGTATGCGCTCCAGCGCGTTCCCCAGGTTGTTGTGCGCATCCGCATCATCGGGCCGAATCCGCAAGGCCGCCTGGTATTCGCCAATCGCCTCCGGCAGCCGGCCGGGCATGCCGGATAGCGCGTTTCCCAGGTTGTTGTGCGCAGCCGCATGACCCGGTTGAATCCGCAGCGCCGCCCGGTATTCGGCAATCGCCTCCGGCAACCGGCCGGGTATGCCCGATAGTGCGTTTCCCAGATTGTTGTGCGCATCCGCATGACCCGGCTCAATCCGCAGCGCCGCCCGGTATTCGGCAATCGCTTCCGGCAGCCGTTCGGGCATGCGCAGCAAGGCGTTCGCCAGGTTGTAGTGCCCCTCCGCGTTATCGGGTCGAATCCGCAGCGCCGCCTGGTATTCGGCAATCGCCTCCGGCAGCCGGCCGGGTATGCGCGCCAGCGCGTTCGCCAGGTTGTTGTGCGCCTCCGCGCGACCCGGTTCAATCCGCAGTGCCGCCTGGTATTCGGCAATCGCCTCCGGCAGCCGGCCAGGTATGCCGGAGAGTGCGTTTCCCAGGTTGTTGTGCGCATCCGCATGACCCGGTTCAATCCGCAACGCTGCCTGGTATTCGGCAATCGCCTCCGGCAGCCGGCCGGGTACGCGCTCTAATTCACGGGCCAGATTGTAGTGTGGCCTGGCGCTTCCCGGACAGACGTCCACGGCACTGGTCCAGAGACTGAGGTCGTCCTGCCAGTCGAAGTTGCGGGCGTAAGTTCGCGCGGTGAACGCCAGGCACAACAGTCCCAGCGCGGCCCAGGCAATTTGCGCAGCCGCGGGCCGCTGCGGCGAGCGCCGCTGGCCAAGCGCGTAGACGGCCGCGACCACCGAACCGGCCAAGCCCACCGATGGCAGATAGAGAAACCGCTCGGCCATGATGCTCCCAATGAGGACGATCAGGTTCGAAGCGGGCAATAGCGCGACGAAAAAGAAAACCAGGAAGAAGAGTAGCGGCTTCCCCGTGCGGCGCCGGCGGACGGCCAGCAGGATGGCGAGAAGCGCGGCGCCCAGGCAGACCGCTAGCGCGATGAGCGCCTTGGCGTCCTCCCAGCTCGACACCCGCCAGCCGAATAACGGTACCGCATTGTAGGAATAGTCCGCCGACAAGCGGGCTGGCCAGAGAAACAGGCATAGATACTTGCCAATCACTTTGACGGCCGTGAGCCGCGCTGTCCAGAATCCGGCGCTGACCAGGGGGTTCTCGCTAAAGTCGATCAGCATGTGCGTTCCGAAACCGCTGCGCAGGCAGAAAAAGGCGGCAAACGGCAGCGCCACGGCGGCATAGGCGGGCGCCCGCCGGCGCCACGCCGCGCGCTCGCGCCACGTCAGGTCGTATAGCAGCATGAGGCCCGGCAAGACGGCGGCGCTTTCCTTCGAAAAAAGCCCCACCGCCTGGGCGGCGGCCAGCCCTCCCAGCCACGCCACCCTGCGCCGCCCCGCGGCGGAGGCGCCTTTCACGTGGCACAACAATCCCGCCAGTACGCCTAAGGCCGCCAGCAGGTCCGCGCGCCCCACAATATTGGTCACCGATTCGGTGAGCAGCGGATGCAATCCCCAAATCGCGGCCAGCGCCAAAGCCGGCGCGGTTTCTCCAAAAACCAGTACGCCCAGCGCATACACCAGCGCCACGTTGACCTCGTGCAGCACGAAATTAACGATGTGGTAGCCCGCCGGACGCGGGCCGTTGCCGAGGACTGCGTAATTCAGCAGGTAAGAGAAGGTCGTGAACGGCCGATACAGCCCCGCGCTGGTGTTGACGTACCAATACCTTCCGGTCAGAATGAACTCGACATTTTCGGGCGTTGCCGCCCGGATACGAGGATCCGCCCCAATCACCGAGGCATTGTCGAACACCAGGGCCGCCTGGAAGGAGTTGGAATAGGCAACCAAAACCAGGCCCCAAATCGCCAGCAGCCGAAACCCCTGCCGCCGCCAAGTCCGGCCCGTTGCCCCAGCCATGTGGCCTTCGGCGGCGGCTGGCTGTGACGCTTCGCGCGGCCTCCGCCGCTTGCCCATCTTTCCCACTTAACGCGCCAGTATAGCTCTTATCAAAAAAGATGTGCCCAGCCGGTCCGCCGATCAAAGCACGAAAGAGCCCCATGCGGCGGCCGCGTGCGGGTAACGCCCCGATTGTGCAGGTTCGGCCCACCGAACCCCCTTGACACGGCTTTTGCGTTGAGGTAATTTTGACCACGTATCTCGCTTTAACGATATTCGGGGTTTTGTATCGCTATTTATGAGGAGTTGATCCATGTTCAGCAGAGTCCGGCTTTGTGTTTTATTCCTCTCGGCCGTCGCCGTCCTTCTGGCGCAGACCGATCGTGGTGTCATTACCGGCACCGTCAAAGACGCCAGCGGGGCGGTTGTGCCCGGCGCGCGCGTCAGCGCGGTGCAAATCAGCACCAACACCAACTTCAAGACGACCACCACCGCGGCGGGAGATTACACCGTGCCGTCGCTGCCGGTGGGCACCTACCAGATCCGGGTCGAGAGCACCGGATTCAAGGCTTATGTTGCAGACGGCATTGAGGTTCAACCCGGCTCGACCTTGCTGGTGGACGCGACGCTGGAGGTAGGCACCGCGCAGCAGACCGTCGAGGTTACGGCCAACGCACAGTTGTTGCAGTCCGAATCGGCCCGCGTGGCCACCGAGGTATCGAACCAACTGGTGGACGACCTGCCAACCCTGGTGAACGCAGCCGTGCGCAGCCCCTTCGATCTGTCCTCCACCACGGCGGAGGTGAGCAGCACGGGGCAATACCGGGTGGGCGGCGGAAAGGGAGGAGCCTATGGCATGACGCTCGACGGCTCTACCATTACTACTGCCGGCCAGTTGGACTCCAACGGGGTCACTTGGACAGCGTACAACACCCCCTCGGTGGACGCGCTCACGGAATTCAGCGTGACCTCCGGCGGCTTCAAGGCCGACATCGGCCATGCATCCGGCGGTTCCATGAGTTTCGTTTCCAAGTCCGGGACCAACGAGTTTCATGGCGACTTATATGAGTTCCTGCGCAACCAGGATACCGACGCCAAGGGCTACTACGGCGCCACCAAGGCGGTCTACAAGCAGAACGACTTCGGAGGCACGGCAGGCGGACCGGTATTTATTCCCAAGATTTACAACGGCAAGAACAAGACTTTCTGGTTCTTCTCCTACGAGGGTTTTCGCAACCGCACTGGCTCCACCCCAAGTCCCCTTAGCGTTCCGTCGCCGGAAATGTACAGCGGCAACTTTCAGAACTTTGTGAATGGCAGCGGGCAACTGTACACGATCTACGACCCGTCTACCACCACGCTGGTGAATGGCTCGTACGTCAGAACCCCTTTTCCCAATAACCAGATTCCGCAAGGCCGGATCGACCCGATCACGCAGTCGATCCTCAACTACGCAAAGCCGTTGCTGGTGCCCAACGTGGCGGGGACGCCCGGCACCTCGGGCTATGTTCGCAACAACTATCTTTCGGACGGCAATTCCATATCGCCGAACAACAAGTTAAGCGTCAAGGGCGACCAGATCATCACCTCCAAACAGAGGATCTCGTTCCTTTTCGAGCACACCCTGGAGCATGACCTGTACGGCCCCAACGGCGCTCCAAGCGCACTGCCCATACCTCTGGGCGGCAACCCCGGCTATAACGGGTCCGACGTTTATCGCATCAGTTACGACTACACCATCACGCCGACTTTGCTGAACCGCTTTTACGCGGGCGGCAATAACTGGTCGCAGAACCACGGCTCGTACGCCACCTGGAGCGGGGCCGGCCAAACCGGCGGACTTACCAACACCCAACCGACGAGCTGGCAGAGCAAGGGGATCTGCATACCGAATTATCCCGCCTGCGGCGACGACTTCCCGCAAGTGACCTTCACCAACAGCGAGTTCACCGCTTGGGGCGTGGCCGCTCCCAACGGCTCCGATAACATCGTCGTGGAGTTCCATGACGATATGACCAAGAGCTTCGGTAAGCACACCCTGAAGTGGGGCTACTTCTACAACACCACCCACTACGACGGTTTCGGAGAGCAGAATATCGCGGGGAACGTGACCTTCCAGGACCTGAATACTGGCATCCCGCTGAACACCAACCAGACCGCCGCCGGCGGGAGCGCGTTTGCGTCCTTCCTGCTGGGACAGGTCTCCGGCTATTCGCTCGACACGCCACGATTCCTGGCCACCCAGTTCCGTACCAACCAGGGGTATTTTCAGGACGACTGGCGTGTATCGCAGAAACTTACCCTGAATCTCGGGCTGCGCTATGAAATGAACCGGCCGCCGCTGGTGGCGAACGGCGATGCGAGCGATTTGGACCCGAGCTTGCCCAACCCCGCCGCGGGCGGGATTCCGGGCGCGCTGATTTTCGCTGGCACCGGTCCGGGGAGGACAGGCCAGCCCACGCTGGTCGCCGGCTGGCACAACGGCTGGGGACCGCGGCTCGGTTTAGCTTACTCCGTGAATGACAAGACCACCATACGGGCCGCCGCCAGCCGCAGTTTCGGGCCCATCACTTACGAAGGCAGCTCATCCCACAACCTCGGAATTATTCAGCGGCTCACCGTTAACGACCAAAGCCAGGGTCTGAGCCCGCTTTGGGTATTGCAAAATGGCGCGCCGGCATGGGCCCAGGTGCCCGATATCAATCCCTCGGTTGGCAACGGCGCCAACGTCCCCTATTACAACGGGAAGGCGGCGAGCACGCCATCCGATGAACTCAATTACTCCTTCAACGTCGAGCGCCTCCTGACCGCAAACACGGTGGTGGAGCTCGGCTACGTGAGTACGTTCGCGGCCCGCATCGGGTCCAATATCCTGGCGTATAACCAGATCGACTTCAACAATCTGCCGGCGGACCTCAACCCGTTCACGTCGTCGGGACGCACCTTATTGAACTCACTGGTGGGTGGCGCAGCCGCTAATGCCGCGGGAATTGTCCCGCCCTGGTCGGGGGGCACGCAAACCTTCAACCAGCTCTGGGGCACCGGGGCGACCGTGGGTCAATCGCTGCGTCCTTACCCGCAGTATTCGACCGTCGATACCATCGATGGCCAGGGCGACCGCATCGGCCACTCCACCTATAACGCCATGCAGTTGAAGTTCACCAAGCGGTATTCCTCGGGCCTGACCATACAGGCCTCCTACGTGTTTTCCAAGCTGTTGACCGACTCGGACAGCGGCGGCAGCGAGCCGGAGAACCAATATGACCGCGCGCTGGAAAAGTCGATTGCATCCTACGATCAGACGCACGTGGTGAAGCTGAACTATGTGTACGCACTGCCCTTCGGGAAGGGCCGGAGGTATCTGAGCAGCAAGAGCGCGGCTTCCGCCGTTTTTGGCGGCTGGCGCTTCGCCGGAGTGGATGGCTACTCCAGCAACACGCCCATCGCTCTGGGAACCACCGTCAGCTTCCCCATTTTCAACGGAGGAAACCGGCCCACGATAACCACTTACCAGGGCTGGCGCGGCACTTACTCGGGAAAATTCGATCCCGCGAAGGACAGCTTTTTCCAGCCGGCCTCGTGGTTTGGCACGCAACCCACTACCTCGCTGGGCGACGCGACGCGGTACAATTCCGATTGCCGCTACTTCCCCAACTACAATGAGAACCTGTCGCTCACCAGGAGCTTCACCATCAAGGAGGCGAAGCGCATTGAGTTTCGATGGGAGTCGTACAACATCCTGAACCGGACCCAGTTTGGCCCCTTGAGCGGCGCCACCACGCTGCAAAATGCCAACTTCGGCAATTTTGCCACGCAGGCGAACTCGCCGCGCCGCATGCAGTTCGCGTTGAAGTTTTACTGGTAATTGATTCTTCCAGTGGGCCGGCCATGGCCGGCCCACTGGAGATCACGGCGGCGGCATGTGAAATTAGTTTTGTGACCAGGAAGCCCCAAAGGGAGAAGTGAGCAACCCGAAAGGCAGCCGGGTCGACTCGGCAGAGACA
The DNA here is from genome assembly GCA_052148435.1 of Bryobacteraceae bacterium. GTDB lineage: Bacteria > Acidobacteriota > Terriglobia > Bryobacterales > Bryobacteraceae > JBEKYD01. The sequence continues at coordinate 4,987 of JBKQIF010000032.1, read as the reverse complement.
TAAGGAACGACGATAATGTTTAAACGCAATGAAAAGATGGGACGGCGGGATCTGTTCAAAGCCTCGGCCGGGATCGTGGGCGGCGCGCTCTTGTCGCGCGAAGCCGCGGCCGAACAGGCGGCTCAACGCAATGTCAACACCAACTCGAGCCCCTCCGCCCTCAAGATCACCGACCTTCGCGTGGCCGTCGTGGCGAAACCCGGGCCCAGCCCTTGCCCCATCATCCGCCTCGACACCAACCAGGGCGTCTATGGATTGGGAGAAGTCCGCGACGGTGCCAGCGCCACTTATGCGCTATTTCTGAAGAGCCGTTTGTTGAATGAGAACCCGCTCAACATCACTTATCTCTGGCAGAAGATCAAACAGTTCGGCTTCCATGGCCGGCAGGCCGGTGGCGTGGTTGCGGTCGAAGAGGCCCTTTGGGACATCGCCGGCAAAGTGTACAACGTGCCCATCTACCAGATGTTGGGCGGCAAGTTCCGCGACCGCGTCAGAATTTACGCCGATACCGACGAATCGCCGGATCCGAAAGTCTTCGCCCAACGCCTGAAGGCCCGCAAGGAAGAGATGGGCCTCACCTGGCTGAAGATGGACGTAGGCATCGACCTGGTGCAAAAGATTCCCGGCACGCTGACCGCACCCTCCGAGCAGACCACCTGGGAGCGAAGAGCGCTGCCGCATCCCTTCATCGCCAACGAGGTGACCGAAAAGGGTATCGAGAAGCTCTCCGAATATGTCCAGGCGGCGCGCGAGGCCGTTGGCATGGAGATTCCCCTTTCCATGGACCACCTCGGCCACCTGGGCGTGAACTCCATCATCCGGCTGGGCAAGGCCTACGAGAAGTTCAACCTCGCCTGGATGGAGGATGTGATCCCCTGGCAGTACACCGAGATGTTGGCGCACATCACCGCCGAAAGCCCTACGCCGATCAACACCGGCGAGGACATTTACCTCAAGGAAGGCTTCATCAACTTGTGTGAAAAGCACGCCATCAGCAAGATCCATCCGGACATTTCCACTTCCGGCGGAATCCTCGAGACGCACAAGATCGGCGATGCCGCTATGGAGTTGGGCGTGCCCATGGCCATGCACTATGCCGGCACTCCCATCGGCGCCATGGCGAGCGTTCACTGCGCCGCCGCCACGGAGAATTTCCTGGCCTGCGAAAACCACTCTTTGGACGTGCCCTTTTGGCAGGACCTGGTGGAAGGCATCGAGAAGCCCATCATCAACAAGGGCTTTATCAAGGTTCCGGACAAGCCCGGCCTCGGCATCACTTTGAACGACGAGGTGGTCAAGCAGCATCTGGCGCCCGGCACCACCTATTTCGAGCCCACCACGCAATGGGACCACGAGCGCTCCGGCGACTGGCTCTGGAGCATGATCAAGGCGGAAGAAGCCAGCCGCCGCGGTTGACCCGGAAGGAGAATAATACTCACCATGATTCGCATCCAAGATTTCGCCTGCATGGCGCTCGCTCTGGGCGCCTGGGCTCTGCCCGTCCTCATGCCCGCGCCCGCCCACGCGCAGTTGTGGACCTGGACCCGCGAGCAGATGATCGAATACACGCCAACCTGGGCCGGCGAACGCTTCGCCGACGGACGGCCCAAGGTTTCCGACGGCCTGCTGGAACGGGCGCGCAGCCTTTCCAGTGAAGAGATCATGATCAATTGGGCGCCCCCCGGCGCCGCGCCGGCAGGAAGAGGCGGCGGCGGTGGCGGCATCCCTGGCATGGGTGGCCGCGGCAATCCTTACAGCCAATACGCTGGCGACTGGATGGTTCCGCATCCCGATAAGAAGATGGTGGGCCGCGTCGTCACCATGGCTTTCCTGCCGGCGCGCCCCGACCTGGACGCGGTGACGAATGCCAAGGCTAAGGCAAAAGGCATCGACCGGCTCGGGAACCAGACCGTGATCGACATGTTGCAGCCCGGCGACGTCCTGGTCGTAGACCTATACGGGAAGAAAGAAGGCGGCACCATCGTCGGCGACAATCTCTTCTACTACATCATGAAGGCCACCAAGGGCGGTGGCCTGGTGGTGGATGGCGCCGTACGCGACCTGGAAGGCATCCGCGAAATCGAGATGCCGGCTTACTTCCGCAGCGTGCATCCGAGCGCCATTGGCGGCGCCACCGTCGCCGCGGTGAACGTTCCGGTTCGCATCGGCGACGTCACTGTCATGCCTGGCGACGTGGCCATCGGCGACCCCGAGGGCGTCACCTTCGTTCCGCCGCAGTTGATCGAGGGAATCGTGGACCGGGCCGACACCATTCACGTTCACGATGAGTGGACCAAAAAGAAGTTCGATGAAGGCAAGTACAAATCCACCGATATCTACGGCAGTCCGCACGACCCGGCATTGATCAAGGAGTACCAGGACTATCTCGCCAAACGCCTGGAAGAGATCCGCAAGAACAACCCGAAATAGCCGGGTGCTGGGGCGGACCCCCTGGTCCGCGGCCGACCCCCCGGTCGGCCCTTCTTTGATGGACATTTCGCAATACGGTACGCTCGGTTTTTTCCCACGGGCATGCAAATTGCCTCCCTCGGCCGGGTGGGACGGCGGAGGCCATTTGCTTTCGTCATAATGGAAGGTTACGAGCATGGATCACAACTTACCTCTGCGTCGCGCGGGTGTGTCCTTGGCCTTCGCGGCCGCCGCAATCCTGCTGGGGCTGGATGCCGCTCCGGTTCCGGCGCAAACGCCGCCACAGCCTGAAGTTCTCAAAGGCCCGTGGAGTGACAAGACCCTGTCGCCCGACCGGAGAGCCGACCTGCTGGTGCAGCGGATGACCCTCGATGAAAAGCTCGCCTTGGTCCATGGCACGGGCGGTTTCGAGCTTTCGGGAGTGCGGTCGAATGGAGGCGCCGGCGTGGTCGCGGGCATTCCGCGGCTGGGCCTTCCCGATCTCCAGTTGGCCGATTCCGCCGTGGGGGTGAGGGCGGCTGCCGAGCGCGGCCGCTATGCCACCCTCCTGCCCTCCACCATTGGCGAGGCCGCCACCTGGGACCTCGAGCTGGCCAATCGGTACGGCGCCCTGATCGGCCGCGAATTGCGCGACCAGCAGTACAACGTCTCCCTCGGCGGCGGCCTGGACATCATGCGCGAGCCGCGCAACGGACGCAATTTCGAGTACCTGGGCGAAGATCCCATTCTCGCCGGAAAAATGGCCGCTCAGTTCGTCCGCGGGCTGCAGAGCAACCAGGTCATCGGCGACGTGAAACATTACGCCTTCAACGATCAGGAAACCGGCCGCAACATCGGAAACGTGAGACTCGACAAACGCGCCATGCGGGAAACCGACCTGCTGGCGTTTGAGATTGCCGTGACCGAAGGGCAGCCGGCAATGGTGATGTGCTCCTACAACAAAGTGAACGGCGATTGGGCCTGCGAGAACAGCTACCTGTTGACCGATGTGCTTAAGAAAGCCTGGGGATTTCAGGGCTTTGTGATGTCCGATTGGGGTGGGACACATTCCACCGCCAAAGCCGTTTTGGCGGGGCTCGATAACGAAGAACCCGGTAGCCGCTATCTGGGTGACGCCTTGAAGAAAAAGGTGGAAACGGGCGCGGTTCCCATGGCCCGCCTCGACGATATGGTGCACCGCATCGTGCGGACTGAGTTCGCCCTGGGTGTGGTGGACAATCCCCCGCTTGGCCGCGTGGTCGATCCCTTCGCGGGAGCCGACACCGCCCAGCGGATCGCCGAACAGGCGTCGGTCCTGCTGAAGAATTCGGGAGGCCAGTTGCCGTTGAATGCCGCGGCGCTCAAGTCCGTGGCGCTCATCGGGTCGCATGCGGATACCAGCGTCCTCTCCGGAGGCGGTTCGGCGCAAGTGGATCCGCCCGGCGGAGGTCCCAGCCGCTTCGGAGGGCCGGATGTCTGGTTTCCCTCTTCCCCGCTCAAGGCGATTCGCGCCAAGGCTCCCAAAGCCAGGGTTGTCTTCGACCAGGGCTCGGATCCGGCTGCCGCGGCCGCCGCGGCCAAAGCCGCCGATGTCGCCATCGTATTCGTCAACCAACCCACCAGCGAAGGCCGCGATTTGGCCAGCCTGACCCTGCCGGGCAACCAGGACCGGCTGGTGAGCGCCGTGGCCGCGGCCAACCCGCATACCATCGTGGTGCTCGAAACCGGCGGGCCAGCCGCCATGCCGTGGATCGGGCAGGTCGGCGCGGCGATCGAAATCTGGTATCCGGGCATACGCGGCGCCGAATCCTTGGCCAACATCTTGTTTGGCGATGTCAATCCCTGCGGCAAGCTGCCCGTTACCTTCGCCAGGACCGACGCGGATCTGCCGCACCCGGCCGTCCCCGGCATGGATCTGCTCCCTCCGCCCGGCGCCGGCCGCGGCCGAATGCCGGATTTCGACATCGACTACACCGAAGGCCTGAAGGTCGGCTACAAATGGTTCGACGCCGAAGGCAAGGAACCCTTGTTCCCGTTCGGCTATGGACTCTCTTACACCACTTTCGTGTACTCCGGTCTGGCGGCCACCATGCACGGCGTCTCCGTCACCGTTCGCAACACCGGCAAGCGGGAGGGCGCCGAGATCGTCCAGGTATACGTGGGATTGCCGCCCGCCGCCAATGAGCCGCCCAAACGCCTGGTGGCATGGGAAAAGGTTCGTCTGGCTCCCGGAGAACAGAAAACCGTTTCCTTGACCCTGGACCCGAAGTTCCTGTCCATTTTCAATGATCAGACGGACGCCTGGGAGTTGTTGCCCGGAGATTACAAGTTTTTCGTGGGCGGGTCTTCGCGCAACACGCCGCTCACCGCCCTGGTCAAGAAGGCCCTTTAGGGAGTGGGGAAATAACCACTCCCTTTATAGGGCCACGCCACGATCACTAAGGATAGGATGGCAGCCCCGGCCCCACCAAGAGCTTCAGCTTGCAAACAGCTCCTGGGCCCGGCTCAGCCGCGCCGCTACATGCACTCCGTTCGGGCAATGAACCGCGCAGGCCGCGCAGTCGCTGCATCGAACATT
>JBKQIF010000031.1:0-166146 GCA_052148435.1 Bryobacteraceae bacterium | reverse complement strand
GGAAACAAGCCAAACCGAGCCGCGACCGCCAGGGAGCGGTTTTCTTAATACGTGGCCGTATTTCCGAAATCGGGTACTTAGAAATTGAAGCTGCTGATTTTCTCCGACATTCACAACGATTGGAAGACCCTGGAACGGTTGCTGGCTGTCGAAGCCGACCTCTACGTTTCGGCCGGCGATCAGGGCACCTGGGCCAAAGGACTGGAGCGCGCCGGCGAAGTCCTCAGCGGCCGCGGCGACAAGGTCTATGTGCTGCCGGGCAACCACGAATCGGCCGAACAGGTGGCGGCCATGTGCGCCCGCTACGGATTGCACGATTTTCACCAGCGCCATCTGCAGCTCGGCCGCTGGCACGTGGCCGGCCTGGGCTATTCCAGCCCCACGCCATTCAACACGCCCGGCGAATACAGCGAGCCGCAGATGGCTGCCCGGCTGGAGCGCTTTCGCGAGTTTTCCCCGCTGGTGCTGATCTGCCACGCGCCGCCCTACGGTACCGCGCTCGACCGGGTGCGCCCCGGCTTGCACGCCGGTTCCCGCGCCATTGCCGAATTCATCGAAACCGTCCAGCCGGAGTACTTCTTCTGCGGCCACATCCATGAAGCCGAGGGCGTCGAAATCCGCATGGGCAGCACCATCGCCAGAAATGTGGGCAAGACCGGGTATCTGCTAGAATTAGAGTGATCCCCATGACAACTGAAGAATTGGAACGTGAATATCAGCCCCTCCGCGAACAGGCTTTAGCCTTGCGGAGGTATCTTTGACGCTCCCGGTCTTCAGCGCAAACTAACCACACTGGAAGAGCAGATCGGGCAACCGGACTTCTGGTCGCAACCGGAAAAGAGCCAGAAGGTGATGCAGCACCGCAAGCGGCTGGAGGAATCCATCGCCAACGACGGCCGCATCCGCTCGCTCACCGAGGAGATGGACACGCTGTTCGAGCTGGCGCGCGAAGGCGAAAACGTCTCCGGCGACATCGAGCAGGCAGTCAAACCCTACGGCGAGCTGCTGGAGCGCCTCGAAACCGCCATGCTGCTCTCCGGCGAGAACGACGCGCTCAACGCCATCGTCACCATCCATCCCGGCGCGGGCGGCACCGAAAGCCAGGATTGGGCCGAAATGCTGCTGCGCATGTACCTGCGCTGGGCGGAGCGGGAAGGCTTCCAGATCGTGATCACGGACCGCCTGGAGGGTGAGGGCGCGGGCATCAAATCCGTCACCTTCGAAGTCAACGGGCCCAACGCCTACGGCTTGCTGCAGTCGGAGATCGGCGTGCACCGCCTGGTGCGCATCTCGCCGTTCGACGCCAACGCGCGCCGCCATACTTCCTTCGCTTCCGTCTTCGTCTATCCGCAGGTGGACGACGAAATCAAGATCGAAATCGACCTGGACGATCTGCGCATCGATACCTTTCGCTCTTCCGGCGCCGGCGGCCAGCACGTCAATATGACCGATTCGGCGGTCCGCATGACCCACTTCCCCACCGGCATCGTGGTGCAGTGCCAGAACGAGCGCTCGCAGCACAAGAACCGCGACTCGGCGATGAAGCAACTGCGCGCGCGGCTCTACGAGTTCGAACTGGAAAAAAAGCGCGTCGAGACGCGCAAGACCGAGGATTCCAAGCTCGAAATTAATTTCGGCAGCCAGATCCGCAACTACGTGCTGGCTCCCTACCGCCTGGTAAAAGACCTGCGCAGCAAGCTTGCCCTGGGCGACGTGGACCGCGTTTTGGAAGGCGGCCTCGACCCGTTAATCCACGCCTTCCTGGTGTGGCGCAAGACCGGCAAAATCGCCGGCGACGACAAGGACGAAGTCCCAGAATGATTAGAGCCACAGATAAACACAGATGAACACGGATAGGTACTGTAATTCGGTCATCTGTGTGTATCTGTGTTCATCTGTGGCTCTATTTCTTCAGAACTTCCAGGGGCTGCACTCGTCAGGCCCGGAGAATCCCCGGTGAGCGTCGCCGAAGCCGCCCGCTTCATCCGCGGCGGCCGCCTGGTGGCGTTTCCCACCGAAACCGTCTATGGCCTGGGCGCCAACGCTCTCGATGCCGCCGCCGTGGAACGGATCTTCGCCGCCAAAGGGCGCCCGCGCTCGAGCCCGATGATCGTGCACGTGGATTCCATCGAAATGGCGAGGCGCTACGTGGCGGCCTGGCCCGCCGCGGCGGAGACTCTGGCGCGGCATTATTGGCCCGGCCCGCTGACCCTGGTGCTGCCCAAGCAACCGGAGATTCCCGACGTGGTCACGGCCGGTCTGGGCACGGTGGGAATCCGCATCCCGGCGCATCCCCTGGCCCTCTCGCTGATTCGCCAAGCCGGCGTTCCCATCGCCGCACCCAGCGCCAACCGATTCACCGAGCTTTCTCCTACCTCAGCCGGCCATGTGCCGGAAGCGCTTGCCGATTATGTGCTCGATGGCGGACCGGCGCGCGTGGGCATCGAATCCACCGTGCTTTCCCTCGCCGGTCCGCCCACCCTGCTGCGGCCGGGTGTGATTCCGCTGCCGGAAATCGAAGCCCTGATTGGCCCGGTCGAAACTCTCGCCGTGCCGGCCGAAGGCGCACACCCTTCTCCCGGCATGCACGCTCGCCACTATCGGCCTTCCACGCCGCTCCATCTGTTGCCGCCCGGCGCCCCCACCCCGCCAGGCCGCGGCCGATGGCTGCGCCTGGGAGTCGAAATGCCGCGCGACCCGCTCGCCTATGCCGCCGCGCTCTACGCCACCCTGTATCGTTTGGACCGGGAACGACTCGATTGGATCGCCGTCGAGCAACCGCCGGAAACCGCTCCATGGGCGGGCGTGCTCGACCGTCTGCGCCACGCCGCCTGTTGACCGGTGGGTTGAGAAGCCGCGTCCGGGAAGATCCCCGGCGGAACGGCTCTTCGGGCCGCAGGGGACCGAATCATCGGCCAATGGCCGCTCCGAAGAGCTTGACTTTCGGGTGGCGTTATCCGAAACTCCGGTTATGCGAGGCAACCCCAAAGTCATTGCTGCGTTGAATGAAGCCCTGAAGGAGGAGTTGACGGCCATCAACCAATACTTCCTCCATTCCGAAATGTCCGAGAACTGGCGCTATGACAAATTCGGCGGCTACATCAAAAAGCTGTCCATTGTCGAAATGACGCATGCCGAAGCGCTCATCGAACGCATCCTGTTTCTCGACGGCACGCCCAACCTCACCGAGTTGGTGAAACTCACCGTGGGGCAGAACGTCAAGGAACAGATCGAGAGCGATCTCAAGCTGGAAATGGAAGCCGCGGCGCTGTACAACCGGGCAATCCGGATCGCTCGTGACGAAGGCGACAATGCCTCAAGGGAGTTGTTCGAGCGTCTTTTGAAGGCCGAAGAGGGTCACGTCGATTGGCTGGAAGCGCAGCTCCATCAAATTGGCGAGATCGGCTACGAGCGCTACCTGAGTCAGCAAATCCGGGAAGAGAAGTAGGGACACCATCGTCGTAGTCGAGCAGAACCTCCGGGACGATTTGTTTCAGAGCCGCGAAGTGCACCCCATGCACAAAAATGCACAAACGGCAGCCGCCACAGCCATTGGCTTCGCTCGGCTGAGAGTTACCGAACGAAGCCATCTCCACGACGAACCAAAGCAATTTCAATTACTTACGTTCTTCGCAACGAACCTGCTTTCGCCCCAGCCCTCCCCGCGGGCAAGCTTCACCCCGTGCACAAAAATGCACAAAGCGCCGCGCCGCCAATCGTAGTCTTATACAAGAGCTAACTGCTCTTCGGAGGGTTCCGCTCAACAGTACCAGGGCTCGGTGAGGTAGGGAATCGTGGCGCGGGCGGCGAGCGGGATGTCGGGAAACTCGCTGGTCTGCGCGGCGCTCCAGATTTGGCGAAAAATGTCAATTCGGCGGGCGTGGCGGCGTTCTTCGGCTTGAATCGAAGTTTGAATCGCCGATTGCAGGCTATCCAGCGCGGGGTCGTCGCTTTGCCATCGGTAAACTAACGACCGCCTGTCGAAAACGCTAACCCTCTGCCGGATTTCCGGCAACTCCAGCAGCAGCGAGCCTTCCGGAATCAGCAGGCGGATGGCGAGTTGGATGGGGGCGACGGAATCGATCAGGTCGAGCTCGGCGATCTCTTTGAGAAAGGCGTGGTAGCCGGCCAGCGTTGTCCAGGGGTGGAAAGGAATGAACGTCGGGGCCAGGGGAAGCCCGGCGGCACGGGTGAGCGCCAGGGCTTCCAGGAAACCGGCACGGGTGTGGCCCTTGGCCAGCCTGGCCAGCACCGCATCGTCCAGCGATTCCACCGCGCTGGTAACGAACAGGCACCCGGTGGCGCCGAGCACCGGCACAAGATCGCGATGCGCCAGCAGGTGCTCGATCTTGATGGTCGCGTCGTAGGTCAGCTCCGGCCACTCGCGGTGCAAGGCTTCCGCCAGCCGAACCGCGTGGCCGGGAGCGTTGAAAAAATCCGGATCGCCGAAGGTGATGTGCTGGGCGCCGGCGGCGATCTGCCGGCGAATATCCTCCAGCACCACTTCCGCCTGCACCACGCGAAACGTGCCCTGGTACACCGGAACCACCGGGCAATGCCGGCACAAGTGTTTGCAGCCGCGGGTGGCTTCGGCGTAGCCCACAGTCTTAGTCGCGCCGCCCACGGCCAGGCGGGCATAGGACGCCAGCGGCGGAAGCCCGGCCCGGTCGGGCACGCGAAACTGCTGGCGATCGAGCACGACCAACCTGGATGGCTCGGCCCTACCGGTGGCCTCCAGCGTCCGGCACAGCTCCACCAGCGGCTGCTCGAATTCGCCTCCAAAGATGTGGGCGACGCCCGCCTGGCGCAAGATCGCTTCGCTCAGCGGCGCGTAAAGCCCGTAGGCGCATAGCACGGCGCGGGGACTCGAGGCGCGGATCCGCTCGACCAAACGCAGCGCCAGCCGCGTGGCAGTGTGCATCGGAAGGAAGAAGGCAATCAGCTCCGCCTCGGCCAGCGCCGCGGCCGCCAGCGGCGCGCGCGAAACGTCGGCGCACACCACATTGTGCCCTTCTTCACGCAACCACGCCGCCGGAGAAGCCAGCCCGAACGGCTGACGGCCCAGCTCGTAGGTCGAGATCAGCAGCACCCGCACCTTCCCATTATGACCGGACTGCTAAAATCGGAGTAGCACTCAGCCATGATTGCCGCGACAACCATCGTCGATGAGATCCTGGATCTCAAGAAACAGCGCCAGGCTACCTTGCTGGCGCATCATTACCAGGAACCCGAAATTCAGGAGCTGGCCGACGTCATCGGCGACAGCCTGGAATTGGCGCGCAGGGCGCGCGATTTTTCGGGCGAGGTCATCGCCTTTTGCGGCGTCTGGTTCATGGCGGAGACCGCCAAGGTGATCAACCCCGGCCGGATTGTCGTGGTGCCCGACCGCGACGCCAGTTGCAGCCTGGTGGAGAGCTGCCCGGTGGAAGCCGTGCGCGCCTTCCGCCAATCGCACCCCAATCATGCCATCGTCAGCTACATCAACACCTCGGTGGAAGTGAAAGCCGAGAGCAACATTCTGTGCACCTCGCGCAATGCGGTAAAAGTGGTGAACTCCATTCCCCGCGAAACGCCGGTGATGTTCCTTCCCGACCGAAATCTGGGCGCTTTTGTGAAGCGCCAGACCGGCCGGCGGAATCTGGAAGTATGGGAGGGCGCCTGTTTCGTGCATGACACGTTTCCCGCGCGGCGGCTGGCGGAAGCGCGGCTGGACCACCCGCGGGCCGAAGTGGTGGCCCATCCGGAATGCACGGAAGCGGTTCTGGCCATGGCCGATTTCGTGGGTTCCACCTCGGCCATCATCGAATACTGTTCGTCCAGCGACGCACGGGAATTCATCGTCATGACGGAAAGCGGCGTGCGATTTTCGCTGGAACGGCAATCGCCCGCCAAGCGGTTCTATTTCGTGGCCAACGAGCAGTGCAATTGCAGCGAGTGCCCGTACATGAAGCTGAACACGCTCGAAAAGCTGCGTAACGCCCTGCGCGATCTCACGCCCCGCGTGGAGTTGTCGCCGGAGATCATGGCGCGGGCGCTGGTGCCGCTAGAGCGCATGCTGGCGCTGCGGTGACCGCCACTCACCAGCCGCCGCTGGTCGATTCCTTCGGGCGGCTTCACGATAGCCTTCGCATCAGCGTGACCGACCGCTGCAACATCCGCTGCACCTATTGCATGCCGGAAACGGGCGCCCCCTTCATGCCGCACGGCGAGATCCTGACTTACGAGGAGATCGAGCGCTTCGCGCGCGTCGCCGTAGGGTTGGGCGTCAACAAACTCCGCGTCACCGGCGGCGAACCGCTGGTGCGGCGCGACCTTCCCGAACTCATCGGCCGCCTGGCGGGCATCCCCGGCGTCCGCGACCTGGCGCTCACCACCAACGGCGTCCTGCTCGACCGGTTCGCCGGGCCGCTCTATGCCGCCGGCCTGCGCCGCCTCAACGTTCATCTGGATACGCTCGACCGCCAACGCTTTATCGAGATCGCGCGGCGCGACGATCTGGAGCGCGTGCTGGCGGGCCTTGAGGCCGCCAAACAAGCCGGCTTCGTCAATATCAAGCTCAACGCCGTGGCCGTCAAGAACCTGGTCGAGCCGGATATCGTGCCGCTAGCGCTATTCGCCCGCCGCCACGGATTCGAGGTCCGCTACATCGAGTTCATGCCGCTCGATGCGCAAAACCTCTGGGACCGCGGCAAGGTGCTGTTGGCCGACGACATCCTGGCCATGCTCGCGCGCGAAATCGCCCCGCTCCATCCGGTGCCCGATCCAGACCCGCGCGCCCCCGCTTCGGAATACGCTTTTGCCGACGGCATCGGCCGCGTCGGCGTCATCGCCTCGGTGAGCCGCCCCTTCTGCGGCAACTGCAACCGCATCCGCCTCACTTCCGACGGCAAACTGCGCTACTGCCTGTTCGCCCTGGAAGAAGACGATGTGAAGGGGTTGCTCCGTTCGGGTGCCCCCGATGCCGAAATCGCCGCCGCCATCCGCCGTAACATCGCCGGTAAGTGGGCCGGGCATGAAATCAACAGCGCCCGGTTTGTGGCTCCCCCGCGGCCAATGTACTCGATTGGGGGGTAGGCCCGGCCACTCGTTCCCGGCAGGGAAGAGGCTTCGCGCGCGGCGCCGGGAGCGGCAACGCGGGCTGTCAGCCGTCGCGCGCCGGGCGATTGGCCCTGGCGGGGCCATTGACGGGTAGGGGAATCGCCGCTAACCGCCAGCTCCGAGCCAGCGAATGGCCGAAAGCCCAAGCCAAACCATGAGAACAACCGAGACAACCACGAAGATGGGAGCCGCCGCTCCGACCAGTAGCAGGCGCGTCAAGTCTACCCCCTGTGCCGCCGGCCGTGCTCGGAGCACCCGCGCCGGGCCGCCACGGCTGAGCATGTTCGGGTGGAGGTCTAAAAGATTGGAGCGGGCCCTTAGCACGGGGACCTCCGCGAATCGGCGAGCGGCACCTCGGCCCCGCGCTGGGCGACGTCAAAGGCCGATTCCGGAACTACGCGGCACGCATCTCCCGGCATTCTGAGGAATAGTGCCCGCGAGATCGCGAAACTCTCTGAATGTTACCCGCGGGGAGAGGCGGCCAGATTTTTCAGCTCGCGAGCGGATACCGTTGGCGCACCCACGCCATGGCTTCCACCGGGGACGCGACGCGACCGTCCAGTTGGGCATCTTCCACCGCATCCAGCATTTCCGCGAATCTCGGTCCCGGAGTGTACCCGGCGGCGATCAGGTCGGCGCCAGTGAGGAGGCGCTTCGGTTTCAACTGTTCCTCGCCCAGTTCGGCCAGGCGCCGGCGGCAGAATTCCCATCCCTCCAGGCGGCCGTTGCTGCCCACACAATCCAGGCGATGCAGTTCCAGGTGCCGGTCGAAATTCGGCTGGCGCAGGAAGCGCTTCAGCGTGCTCTCCTTCATCCGCCCGACATCGAGGAAGCGCATGTGATTGGCCACCAGCGCCTCCACCTGTTCGGTTTCCTCGCGCGAGGCGCGCAGGCGGCCCAGGATCCCGCGCGCCAGCCGCACGCCTTCCTCCGCATGGCCATCGAAGCGAATGCGGTCGGCCAGGCGAAAGGCGGGCGGCTTGCCGACGTCGTGGAGCAGCGCACCCCAGGCCAGGGCGGGGCTGGCGTCTCTCAGGTTTTCGAGCAGGAGCAGAGTGTGCGTCCACACATCGCCTTCGGGATGGAACTCGGGCGGCTGAGCCACGCCTTTCATGGCGGCCACTTCCGGCAGCAGAATGGCCAGCAAGCCGCTGGCGTCCAGCAGCTCGAAACCGCGGCGCGCTCCGCCTTGGGTCAGAATCCGTTCCAGCTCATCCCGAACGCGCTCCGGCGCCACTTTCAAAATCAGCGCGTGCCGCCGCTCCATCGCCGCCCAGGTTTCCGCTTCGATGTCGAAACCCAGCCGGGCCGCGAAACGCACCGCGCGCAGCAGGCGCAAATGGTCTTCCGCAAAACGCGCCTCCGGGTCGCCGATGGCGCGCACCATACGCTCTCCCAGGTCGCGGCGCCCTCCCACGAAATCCAGCACTTCGCCGGTTTCGGGGTCCATCATGAGGCCATTGACGGTGAAATCGCGCCGCAACACATCGGCGCGCGGATCGGTTTCGAAATCGACCGAGGTGGGGCGCCGGCCATCGGCATACTCGCGGTCGCTGCGAAAGGTCGCCACTTCCACCTGGATGGCGCCCTCCCGCACCAGCACCACCCCGAAGTGCGCGCCGACGGTGCCGGAACCGGGGAACAGGCTCAGCAGGCGCTCGGGGCGTGCGTCGGTGGAAATGTCGAAATCCTTGGGCGCAACACCCAGCAGCAGGTCGCGCACCGAGCCGCCCACCAGGTAGGCCTTGTGCCCCGCCGCGCGCAACCGAGAGGCGACGGTTCGCGCCAGGTCGCCCGTCTCCACGATTGGCCGCTCCCGCTCCACACTCCTGATAGTAGCGTGCCACACATGCTAAGATGTGAAAGCTAATCTCACCGCTGAACACATCGTTGGAACCCTGATTCTATGGCTCTTTCGCCCCAAAACGGAGAAAACGTTTCGTGAGTCCCGAGCAACGGCATGGGACTGTGAAGGTGGTTGTAGCCACCACCGTCATGCTGTCGTTCATCTCGTTCTGGCGCGCCGCCGCCATCGTGCTCAGCGACCTGGCCTCGTCGGCCTACTACGTGGGCGGCATCGCGGAGCAGGCGATCGGCAAGTCCGCGCCCTGGTTCATCCTGGGCATCATGCTGTTCTCCTACGCCGTGCGCGCCATCTACATCGAAAGCTGTTCGATGTTCGTGCGCGGGGGCGTGTACAAGGTGGTGCACGAGGCCATGGGCGGCACGCTGGCCAAGTTTTCGGTCTCGGCGCTGATGTTCGATTACGTATTGACCGGCCCCATCAGCGCCGTCAGCGCGGGCCTCTACCTGGGCGTTCTGATCAACGAAACCGCCGACTACCTGCATATCCCGAGCCTGCACTTCCATCCGCCGCATTTCGCCGCTGTTTTTGCCGCCGCGGTCACGATTTATTTCTGGCGCAAGAACATCATCGGCATTCACGAATCGAGCGAAAAGGCCCTCCGCATCATGCAGATCACCACGGTGATGGTGGTGATCCTCATCGCCTGGTGCCTGGTAACCATCTTCACTCGCGGCTACCAACCCGTCCCGCTCCCCATCATGAGCAATCTGCATTTCTCGCCGGACGCGCTGGGGTGGCTCAAAGGGACGGTTGCGCCCAAGATCACATTTATCGCCATCCTGGTCGGCCTGGGCCATTCGCTGCTGGCCATGAGCGGCGAGGAGAGCCTGGCCCAGGTGAATCGCGAAATCGCCTTTCCCAAGCTCAAGAACCTGGAGCGCGCCGGCTTCGTGATTTTCATCTACAGCATGCTGTTCACCTCGCTGGTTTCGTTCTTCGCGGTGATGATCATTCCCGATGCCCAGCGCCAGCAGTTCCTGGATAACCTGATCGGCGGCCTGTCCATGTTCCTGGTCGGCCCCTTGCCGGCGCGTATGCTCTTTCACGGATTCGTGGTGCTGGTGGGCATGTTGATTCTGTCCGGCGCGGTCAACACGGCCATCATCGGCTCCAACGGCGTGCTCAACCGCGTCGCCGAGGACGGCGTGCTGCCCGACTGGTTTCGCCATCCCCATACCCGCTACGGGACCACTTCGCGCATCATCAACACCATCGTCATCCTGCAATTGGTGACCATCGTGATCAGCCGTGGCGACGTGAATATGCTGGGCGAAGCCTACGCCTTCGGGGTGGTGTGGAGCTTCGCCATGAAGGCGCTCTCGGTGCTGGTGCTGCGCTACAAACAGCCCGGCGCGCGCGAATGGAAAGTGCCGCTGAATTTCCACGTCGGCAACACCGAACTCCCGGTGGGCTTGCTGCTCATCACGCTCGTTCTGTTCGCCCTGGCCATCATCAACGTTCTGACCAAAGAGGTGGCCACCATCTCCGGCGTCAGCTTCACCATCGCCTTCTTCATCGTCTTCGAGCTCTCCGACATCGCCAACCGCAAGCGCAAAGCCGCCCACCCGGCGGAGCTGGAAAAATTCCGCCTCGACACCAAGGACGAGCTGAGCGCCGGCACCACCGGCGTCCGTACCGGCAACGTGGTGGTGGCGGTGCGCAATCCCAACCGCCTGCAGCATCTTTCCCGCATCCTGGCCAAGACCGACACGCGCAAGCAGGACATCGTAGTGCTCAGCGTGCGACGGGTCACGCAGGCCGCCAGCGGCGAGCACCCTCTCGACGCCGACCAGATTTTCTCCGACGACGAAACCAACGTCTTCACCCGCGTGGTAACCCTGGCGGAAAAAGCCGGCAAGCACGTGGAGCTGATGGTGGTGCCGGGCTCGGACCCTTACGAAGCCGTGGTCCGCACCGCCGCCCGCCTGCAATCCTCGCGAATCGTCATGGGCCTGTCGCCCAAGCTCACCCCATCCGAACAGGGCGCGCAGGTGGGACGATACTGGGAACAGTTGCCCGAGCCGCGCCCTTCCATTTCCCTCGAAATCGTGCTGGAAAATCAGAAAGACGTGGTGTTTTTCAACCTCGGCCCGCACCCGCCGCGTCTCTGGCCCGAAGACGTCGACCTGGCCCATCGCCTCTGGCTGGAGCTGAGCGGCATGGGCCCCGGCTCGAAGCTGCACCATCGCGATATCATCGGCGTGGCGCTGCGCCGCATGAGCGACGAGTTGCACTCCGACCGCAAGCCCGAAGTCGTGGAAGACGTGCTGAAAGAAGTATCCGGCGCCAACGGCCAGGCTACCGACGGAAGAGCGTAAGGCAAGCGGTTGTCACCGGGAGAAGTGACTCGGGAAGAGTGACAGACCACGAAAGGCGATGGTCTGTCCCACCTGTACCTGCTAGTAGTTTTCGATTATTGTGCGCCGGCGCCTGGTTCGGTTAGTTTGGTTTTAGTCTTTTCGAGGTTCGACAGCATGATGAGGGGACTTTCAGGATGAAACTTTCCGGCCGCATTCGATGGATTCTCGTAGTTCTCGCCTGTCTGGCTGTTTCCCTGGTCTGCGTTGTGTACCCCATCTATGTGATCCGGCCGTTCCGGGCGCAGGGAGCGCGCGAGCTGGCGTTGGCGTTGGCGGTTTGCCGCTTCCGGCCCGTGCTTACGGTGGTCTCGGCGCTGGTGGCCGCCGGAGCCGCGATGGCATACTGGCGCGCCCCGGCACGAATGTGGCGGCGCATACTGGCAGCGGCGGGCGCAGCGTTGGTGTGCGTACTCGCGGCGCTCGCGCGCGTGAATGTCTACGAGCTGATGTTCCACCCGGACGACCATCCGGCCTTCGCTGCAACGGCCGAAGTAAAGCTCGACAAGGATGACAAGCTGATCGTGGTGAAAGTCCGCGGCAGCGCGCGTGCCTACCCGATCCGCACTATGGGCTATCACCATGTCGTCAATGACGTGGTCGGAGGGACGGCGCTCGCCGCGACCTATTGAACGCTCTGTCACACCGGTCTGGTGTGGACGAGAACCGTGGATGGGCTGCGGCTGACGTTTCATCTGGCCGGCATCAATAACCAGAACTTCCTCATGCGCGACGAGGAGACAGGGAGCTATTGGCAGCAGATCAGCGGACTTGCCATCTCCGGCCCGCTCCAGGGCCGGCAACTCACGCTGGTTCACTCCGATGAGCTCACCTTCGCGACGTGGAAAGCGGAAGAGCCTCAAGGCACCGTGCTCAAGGACGTGCCCAAATACGCCGCCCAATACGAGGCCAAGGATTGGGACGTTCGCATGAAGCGTGCGCCGGTCGTCATCCAGTTCGCGGAGCAGGGCATGAAGTCACGCGATTTGCTGCTGGGAATTCAGGCCTTCGGCGCCAGCCGGGCGTTTCTCTATGACCAGGTAGTCAAGGAGAAGCTGGTCAGGGACCACGTGGGCGCCGAGCCGGTGCTGCTTGTAATGGGTCCGGACGATCAATCCGTGAGGGCATTCCGCGACCGAATCCCTGGCGTGGATGGCGCGCCCGATTTCTACCGCATGACCGCAAGCGAGTCCGGCGCGCTGCTGATGGATGCGGCAACCGGCAGCCGATGGAACTTCCAGGGCTGCGCGGTGTCCGGGAAAGCGAAAGGCGTTTGCCTGGAACCCATCCCCATGCTCAAAGACTATTGGTTCGACTGGCGGAACTACCACCCTGGGACGACGGTTTGGAGGAAGCGGTAGACGACAGACTAGGGACAGGAGGTCTGTACTATTCCCGCTCCAGCCCCGCAATCCTCCTGCGTAGCTCTTTCACCTCCCGGCGCAGGTCGGGCAGGCGCGCCAGGTTGGCCAGTTGCTCCAGGTGTTCGCGCAGGGGGCGCGCCGGGGTTCCCCAGACGGTCTGGCCGCCGCGGACGATCTTCGAGGTCAGCACGCCGCAGCCGGAGCCCAGCACGGCGTGCGATTCGATGCGCGCCTTGTCGCCGATGCCCACCTGGCCGCCGATCACGGCGTGATCTTCCACGATCACCCCGCCCGAAAACCCGGTCTGCGCCGCCACCACCACGTGGCGCCCGATGCGGCAATTGTGCGCCACGTGCACCATATTGTCCAGCTTGGTGCCTTCGCCGATCGAGGTCACGCCCAGCGCGGCCCGGTCCACGCAGCTATTGGCGCCAATCTCGACGAAGTCGCCGATCTCGACGCGCCCTACCTGGGGAAATTTTTCCCAGCGGCCGTTGGCTTCCACAAAACCGAAACCGTCGGCGCCGATGACCGCACCCGAATGAATGACGACGCTTCGGCCGATATCCACGTTGTCGTAAATGGTCACGTTGGGAGAGAGCTGCGAGCCGTCGCCAATGACGACCCGCTTGCCGACGTAGCAGCCCGCCCCGATGGCGGCGCCGACGCCGATACGCGCGCCGTCGGAGACCACCGCGTGCGGCCCGATGAAGCAGAGCGCACCCAGCGACACGTCCTTGCCGATCACCGCGGTGGGATGAATGCCGGGCGCGAGTTCGGTGGTGGGATGAAAGCGGCTCACCGCCCGCGCGAACGCCGTGCGCGGCTCCGGCGCGCGGATCAGGGTCCGGTACTCCTCGGGCCAATCCAGCGGCACGATCAGGCATCCCGCCGCCGAACTCTTGGCCGTCTCCGTGGCTTTCCGGTTTCCCACGAAAGCCACCTCGCTCGAACCCGCCGTTTCCAGCGGGCCGACGCCGGTCAATTCCTTTTCGCCGTCGCCCTCGAACGTGGCGCCCAGCCATTCCGCCAATTCGCGAACCCGCATGACTTATGATACAAGTTCATGGCCATCGATCCCTCCGTCGTGCTGGCGCCGACCGCGCGAATTCATCCTGAGGCCATCGTCGGACCCGGCGTCCACATCGGCGAATTCTGCGTGGTCGAAAGCGATGTTTCGATCGGCGCCGGCTGCGTGCTGGAACCGTACGTGTACGTGAAACGCTGGACCACGCTCGGGGAGCGGAACGAAATTTCGGCCGGCACGGTGCTCGGCACCGACCCGCTCGACAAGACCTTTACCGGCCAGCGCAGCTACCTGCGCATCGGCAACGGCAACAAGATCCGCGAGCACTACACCATCTCCCGCGGCACGGAGCCGGAATCGGTCACCGAGATCGGCGACGAAAACTACATCATGACGTCCGGCCATATCGCCCACAATTGCCAGATCGGCAACCGCACCGTGATCGCCAGTTGCGCCCTGGTGGCCGGATATGTGCAGGTGGAGGACCAGGCTTTTATTTCGGGCGGCGTGGTGGTGCACCAGTTCTCCAAGATCGGCCGCCTGGCGATGATCGGCGGCAACACCCGCGTCAATCAGGACGCGCCGCCGTTCTTCCTCTACGCCGGCCACGACATTCAAGCCAAGGGCCTGAACCTGGTGGGCCTGAAGCGCGCCGGCTTCAAGGCGTCCCAGGTTGCCCCGATCAAACAGGCCTACCGCCTGCTCTACCGCTCCGGCCTCAAGCTGGAAGACGCCCTGGCCCGCATCGAATCCGAGACGCCCACTCCGGAAGCGCTCCACCTGGTCGGGTTCATCCGCCGCAGCAGCCGCGGGATTTGCAGGGAGTGAGCCAGCCCGCATTCCTTCCGGATACGCCATCGGCGGCAAAAGCCGCCTGCAAGGCGGCTGCAGGCAAGATTGCCCGCCCCACAATTCATGCAGAGCGTTCGCGCCCACAGTTGCCGCCGCCGGGTGGCTACAATGGGATCTGCAAACTATGGCAACCAAAGTCACCGTCGTTCACAACGGTCCGATTCGCATCGAAGGCGAATTTGAGATCCAAGACCCCAGCGGCA
Source organism: Bryobacteraceae bacterium (assembly GCA_052148435.1). Lineage (GTDB taxonomy): Bacteria > Acidobacteriota > Terriglobia > Bryobacterales > Bryobacteraceae > JBEKYD01. The sequence continues at coordinate 151,378 of JBKQIF010000031.1, read as the reverse complement.
AAGCCTTCGGCCTCGCCGGCCGTACCGCGATTTCGCTGTGCCGCTGCGGCCAGTCCGCCAATAAGCCCTTCTGCGACGGCGCGCACCGCGCCTGCGGCTTCACCGACGCCGTGGAAGCGCGCGACCTTCCCGCTCCACAGCCGAAGCCGCTCTGACGGCTGCGCGCGGGCGGCTCTTTACGAAATAATTCCCTTCCTTACGGCGTAGAGGATCAGCTCCGGCATGCCGCGCAGGTTCAGCTTTTGCATGATGCGGGCGCGATGGGTTTCCACCGTGTACACGCTTAAGTGCAGCAGGGCGGCGATTTCTTTGCTCGATTTGCCTTCCGCTACAAGCTGGAAGACCTCGCGTTCACGGGGGGAGAGCAGGTCGTAGGAGTCCTCGGCGCCGGTGCGCTCCAGCTTGCGCATGTAGTCTTCGAGCAGCACTTTACCCACCGCCGGGCTGAAGAACGACTTGCCTTCCGCCGCGGCGCGGATGGCGCGCGCCAGGTCGCTCTCCGCCGAGTCCTTCAGCAGGTAGGCGCGGGCGCCGGCGCGCAGGGCCCGCAGCACGTAGGTTTCGTCGGAGTGCATGCTGAGCATCACCACTTCGGTGGCGGGGGAGACTTCGCGAATCTGGCGGCAGGCTTCGATGCCGTTCAGCTCCGGCATGCCGATATCGAGCACGGCCACGTCGGGCTTCCGTTCCAGCGCCAGCCGCACCGCCTCGCGCCCGTTTTCGGCTTCGCCGGCCACGGCGAAATCCGGCTGCTGTTCGAGCAACAGGCGCAGGCCGGCGCGAAAAAGCGTGTGGTCGTCGGCCAGCAAGACGGCGAGCCTCTTCATACTGGCAGATCCGCTTCCACGGTAGTCCCTTTGCCCGGTTCGGACTGAATGCGCAGCTTGCCGCCCAGGCGGCGCACGCGTTCCTCCATGCCTAGAATGCCCAGGCCGCGCGTGCGCGCAGGGTCGAAGCCGTGGCCATCGTCGGTAACCCGAAGGCGAATGCGCCCGTCCGATTGCTCGATGCGCACGCGCGCATTACGCGCTCCGGAATGCCGCACCGCATTGTGCAGCGCCTCCTGCACCAGGCGATACAGGCAGATCCTGGTTTCGTCCGCCAGGCTTTCGGAGACGCCCTCAGCTTCCACTTCCACCTCGATCCGGCTGGAGCGCGACACCTCGCGCCCCTGCCATTCCAGCGCGGGGATCAGGCCGAGATCGTCCAGCATGGAAGGCCGCAGCAGCAGCGCCATGTTGCGGACCGTTTCCACGCTTCGTTCTGCCTGGGATCTCATGCCCGCGATCCGCTCGGCGACCTCCGCCGGGACTTCGCCCAGCGCACTGGACAGTCGCCCGATGTCCATCAGCAACACCCCGAGCGTCTGGCCCACTTCGTCGTGCAGCTCGCGCGACAGCTTGCGCCGCTCGGCTTCCTGCGCATCCAGCAGGCGCGCGGAAAGCCGCTCCAACTCGCCGCGGCTGCGGGCCAGTTCCTGATAGCGCGTCTCGGTCTGCCGCTCCAGCCGCAGGATGTAGAACATGCTGGCGGCAATCAGAATCAATCCGCCGCTCAGAGCCAGGGTGAGCGAATGCGCCAGGCTGCTCTGAAACTGCGCGAATTCGCCCACCAGGTTCTGGTCGGTGAGATCCAGTTGGCGGCGATTGTAAGCTCGCAAGGCGTCGGCCCGCTGCCAGATGTCGATCTCGATGGGCGCGATCCGCTCCACGATCCACTCCGGCGCCTGCCGCCGGCGTTCCGCTTCCGGCAGCGCGAACAACGCTTCGAGCACTGTCTTTTGGCGTCCGAACGAATCCTCCAGGGCGGCCAGCGCACCGCGCAGCTCACTCTCCGCCGCCCGAGGCTCATCGGTTGAAAAGTCGTGGAAGCCGGAATCGACCGCCGCTTCCAGCCGCGCCAACTCCCCCAGCATATCCGCCGACGGCGCCTCCAGGTAGCGGTCGGCCGTCTGGTCGTAAATCTGGATCGAGAGACACAAACCTGCCAGCACTTGCGCGCGCTCCGCCACCAGCCGCCGGGCGGCTTGTTCGGACGCGTGCATGCGGTTCAGATTGCCGAGCGCGGCCAGCCCCGAGCCCAGTGTAATGCCCAGCAGGCCGGCGAATGCCAGCGTCAAAACCCACCGAAGATGGGATCTCACACTTCCATTATGCGAAACCTAACCCGATAGCTGAAGGCTGACCGCTTTGACAGTGGTATCATGGGCGATCAGCAAATTCAGTCCCATGACTTTGCCGCGGGTCTACCCGATTCTGGATACGGACGCGCTTGGCCGGCGCGGGCTAGCGCTCACCGCCGCCGCCGAAGCCTTCCTCCAGGGCGGCGCGCGGATTTTACAAATTCGACATAAGGGACACTGGAGCCGGAAGGTACACCAGGACGCGAGCCAGGTAGCCGCACTGTGCCGCCGGTTCGGCGCCACCCTGATCGTAAACGACCGCGCCGATTGCGCCCGCCTTCTCTCCGCCGGGCTGCACCTGGGGCAGGACGACCTGGCCCCGGCCGACGCGCGCAGCCTGGTGGGCGCCGGCGCGGTCATCGGTTTTTCCAGCCACAATGCCGCGCAACTCGCCGCCGCGGCCGGCGAGCCGGTCGATTACGTGGCCCTCGGACCTGTCTTTTCTACTTCTTCCAAGCAGAATCCCGACCCGGTCGTCGGACTCGAGGAGCTCCGCCGCTGCCGCGCTTTGACTTTGAAGCCGCTGGTGGCCATCGGCGGCATTACGGCCGGCAACGCGCCCGCCGTTTTCGAAGCCGGCGCCGATTCGGTGGCCGTCATCGCGGACCTGCTGCCCGACCCCGCCACTTCCGGCTCCTTGCGGCACAGGATGGAAGAATGGCAAGCCATCGCCAATCGATAAGGTCACCGTTCAGCGGCCGCGGGCAAAATGCCCGGCTAGTTCGCTATACTCTCTCTTTTCGGCAAAGAAAGGCGACACCTTAACTTCATGGCAAATTTACTGTTACGCAAGCCCCTGAGCATGCTTCGAGAAGAAGCGGGAGAAACCGGCGAGCACAGTCTGAAGCGCACGCTGGGAGTTTTTCAGCTCACCGCCTTGGGCGTTGGCGCGGTCATCGGCGCCGGCATTTTTGTGCTGGCGGGCCTGGGCGCGCACTATGCCGGGCCGGGCCTGATGCTCTCCTTTGTCCTGTCGGGGCTGGGATGCGCGTTCGCGGGATTGTGTTACGCCGAGTTCGCCGCCATGATCCCGCTGGCCGGCAGCGCGTATACCTACGCATACGCGAGCCTGGGCGAGGTTTTCGCCTGGTTGATCGGGTGGGACCTGACGCTCGAATATGCCATGGGCGCCAGCACGGTATCTTCGGGATGGTCGAACCACTTCGTGGCATTGCTGGAGATTCTTCACCTCAGGATGCCGCTCTGGCTGTCTTACGATCACTGGACCGCATTGCGCACGGCGGAAAACATGATCGCGCGGCAGATGGCGCAGACCGACCCTTCGCTGGTTCCGGGCACACAGGCATTTATGGCCCGGGTCGGCGCGATTATGGACGCGGCGTCGCCGGAGCTGTTGCGGCGCGCGCACGAACTGCTGGGCGCGCCCCATATTTTCGGGATTGAGTTCGGTTTCAATCTTCCGGCGCTGCTCATCGCGCTGATTATTACGGCGATTCTCACCGGTGGCATGCAGGAGAGCGCGCGCTTCAACGCCACCATCGTGGTGGTCAAGGTGGCAGTGGTGCTGTTCGTCATCGGCCTGGGTATCCACTACGTACACGCGAGCAATTGGGGAACGGGCTGGTCTTCGTTTGCGCCCATGGGGGTCTCCGGCATCGGGGCCGGAGCGGCGTACGTGTTTTTCGCTTACATCGGGTTCGACGCCGTCTCCACCACGGCGCAGGAAGCCAAGAATCCGCAGCGCGATTTGCCCATTGGCATCATCGCATCGCTGTTCTTGTGTACGCTCCTCTATATAGCGGTGGCAGCGGTGCTGACGGGCATGGTGCCGTGGCAGAACGTCAATATCGAAGCTCCCCTGGCGAGGGCCTTTCTGGATCGGGGGCTGACGGTAGCTGCCGACATCATCACGGTTGGCGCGCTGGCGGGATTGACGAGCGTGATGCTGGTGATGCTGCTGGGCCAGACGCGGGTGCTCTATGCCATGGCCAACGACGGTCTTCTGCCGCAGAAATTCTTCGCCGACATTCATCCCCGTTTCCGCACGCCGTGGAAGAATACCATCCTGGTGGGCATTGTGGCCGGCGTGGTGGGCAGCCTAACTCCGATCGAGAATATCTCGAAGATGGTGAACATAGGCACGCTGCTGGCGTTTGTGATTGTGTGTGTCTCGGTGCTGGTGCTGCGGCGCACCAATCCCGGCCAATCGCGGCCGTTTCGCACACCATGGGTACCCGTCGTGCCGCTGCTCGGCATCCTGTTCAATGGCTACATGATGTACAAGCTGAGCTGGATCAATTGGACACAGTTGCTTATCTGGCTGGCGATCGGTACGGGAGTGTACTTCGGCTACAGCCGCCACCACAGCAAGGTGCGGGAAAAGCTGGCGCGGTAGCTTCGCGCTGCCCAAAATCAAACTGAGCTGAAAGGCGGCGGATTTTGAACGCATTGCGCGCTTTCCCCCGCCCGGAACGAATTGGTAATTAAGTGCGTTTTGGTACTATCAGAAAGGCTGCGGCCGTGATAGCATTGGGTTGTGATATTTAAGTCACAAAAGCAGCCCGAGGCCCCCTGCCCGTGGATCCAATTGCCAGAAACGCGAAATACTACGTCAACGCCGCTGGCAAGAATCCGTTTCGTGAGTGGCTCACCCGTGGGATCGACGGTGGACCGCGCGCCAAGGTCAATACCCGGATCAGGCGTATTGGGGAATCCGGCAATTATGGCGATTGCGAGCCGGTCGGTGATGGAGTTTACGAATTGAGGCTCGACGTCGGCCCTGGCTATCGGGTTTATTTCGGGATCGACGGGAACGAGATCATACTGCTTGGAGGCGGAGACAAGAGTACCCAAGTTTCAGATATTACGAAAGCAAAGGACCGTTGGAAAGACTACGATGCCTAAACGGACAATCGACTTTCGCGAAACTCTTCTTGCTGACCTGGCTGATCCACAGGAAGCTGCGAACTATCTGAACGCGGCCTTTGAGGATTCGGAGCAAATGGCTCTCGTTGCTCTCAGAGACATAGCCGAGGCGCACCAAATGGCGCATGTGGCGGGAGAAGCGGGTGTGGCAAGGGAAGCTTTGTATCGAATGCTGCGTGACACAGGCAATCCTACATACAGCAATTTTGTGAAGATTCTCGATGCCGTCGGGTTGAGAATCTCATTTTCGCCATCCAAGCGGGTAGACGACGCTGAAGAACTGAAATCCGCCTAGTGACCAATGTCTCGCGTCAGTGCTTGACCGGCGGGCCTTCCTTGGTCTTGCTGTCGTCGAGCGGCGGGGGCGCCTTGGTATCCACGTCGCCGAAGGTGATCTCGGAATCGGCCGAGTACTTGCGGTAGATGCGAAACTGCTCGTCGTTGCGGCTCAGGTAGTCGTCGCCGGCCATGGTGATCTCCGATTTCAGCGGCAGCAGGAAGGTGTGGCCGCTCAGCTCCACGTAATCGTAGTAGAGCCTGGTTTCGGCGGCCTTGACGGGGAAATCGGCCGGAAGATTTTCGGCTTTGACGGTGACGCACATCACCTGGTGCGTGTCTTTGTCCAGCATCACCAGGCCGCTGTAGGCCGGGACCACGGTGCGGTCGGTGCCTTCGGAACGGATTTCATAATGCGAATTGGGCTGTTCGATGAAATAGCTGAAAACCAGCACCGGGCGCCGGTCCAGATAAGACCAGCGGGCCCATTCGAAGCGCGCCCGGCTGGAAGGGTCGAAAATGCCCGCCATCAGGCTGCCGAAATCGCCGAAGGATTTGGCGCCGCCCACTTTTTCGTAATCCTGGTTGGTGATCCGGTTGTCGATCAGCATCAGCTTGTACTGCTCCTTCTGCTGGTAGTAGCTGAGGCGGATCTGCAGGGTATCCTGATCGCGCCATGCCGGCGCGCCGCCGGATCGCGACTTAGGTGCGGCCGAGCGCCGCACCACTTCGGTACAAATGAAGTCCGGCAGGCTACGAGTGTAGTTGAAGGCGTACTCGCGAGCTTCCTGAATGAGGCGGCCCTGTTCCTCGGCCGAAGGCGGCGGAGGCTGCTGGTAGACGGGAGCGGCGGTGGTCATGGCGGCGGACGGCTCTGGCAAGCTGGCCGATTGATCGCGCAGCGCCCATAGGGCGTGCAGGGTTTTCGACCCGATGCCGATGCTCTGGAGTTGCTCGATGGCGCGGTCGTCCAGCCGGTCGGTCAATTTCACTTTGGCGAGATAGGCGGCGACGTCCTTGTCGGGCAGATTGGCTTTCGCCGAAGAGCGCACGAACTCCACGACTTTCGATACCGTCAACGTATCGGCCAGCGCAAGCGCGGCGACGAGACACCCGATGGCTAATAACCGGAAGCGCATACCTTCAGTCTCGCACGGGTCGATATGGCCGGGTGCGTTACCATGGAAGGGATCCTGCGGACATCCCCGCGAATCTAAGAATGGCCGTATGTTGATCACCCGTAAAGCCGAATTCTCCGCTTCTCATGTCTGCCGCAGCCCCCGGCTTTCCGAGGAGGAGAACCTGCGGCAGTACGGGCCGGCTGCCAATCCGCGGGGCCACGGGCACAACTACGTGCTGGAAGTCACGCTTTCGGGCGAGCCCCATCCGGTGACCGGCATGGTACTCGATTTGAAGGAATTAAAGGCGATTCTCGAGCGCGAAGTAGTGACCCCGTACGACCACCGTTTCCTGAACTACGAGGTCCCGCCGTTCGACCGCATCGTGCCCACCACGGAGAATATCGCCCGCGACATCTGGCGGCGCCTGGAGCCGCACGTGGCCCGCGGCGGCATGCGGCTCCACGCCGTGCGGGTGTACGAAACTCCGGATCTGTTCGTGGATTATTTCGGGGAGGCGGGAGAAGGGTGTTCCGCGTGACCTTCCGGGTAACCAGGCGCTACCGGTTTTCGGCGTCGCACCGCTTGCACGCCCCTGCGCTGAGCGACCAGGAAAATCGTCGCCTGTACGGGAAATGCAACAACCCGTTCGGCCACGGCCATAACTACGTGGTGGAGGTGAGCGCCCGCGGGCCGGCGGACGAAACCACCGGCATGGCGGTGAATCCGGCGGTGCTGGACGCGCTGGTGGGCCGTCACGTGATCGGGGCGTTCGACCACCGCGACCTGTCGAGCGAGATCGATGCGTTCCAGGGTTTGTCGACTACTTCGGAGAATGTGGCGGTGGAGATTTGCCGGCGTCTGAAGAGCCATTGGCCGGAAGCCTTTCCGGGCGCGTGGCCAAAGCTGGAAAAAATTCGCATCGCGGAAACGGACCGGAACATCTTTGAGGTAAATGCCGATGAAATCTCGTAAGGCAGTGCTGAAGATGCCGCTCGCGGACGCTTCATCGCAATCCCTGGCTCCGCTGGTGGAAGAGCTGATCAAGGGACTGGGCGAGGACACCGGCCGGGAAGGACTGCAGCAGACCCCGCAGCGGGTGGAGAAGGCCCTGCGCTTCCTGACCAGCGGTTACCGGGCCGATATCCGGAAGATCGTCAACGGCGCTCTTTTTGAAGTGAAGTACGACGAAATGGTGATCGTCAAGGACATCGAGTTCTTCAGCATGTGCGAGCACCACATGCTGCCGTTTTTCGGCAAGATGCACGTGGCTTACCTGCCCAAGAACCGGGTGATCGGGCTAAGCAAAATTCCGCGCATCGTGGATGCGTTCGCGCGGCGGCTGCAGATTCAGGAGCGGCTCACGCAGCAGGTGGCGGAAACCATCCAGCAGACCATCGACCCGATAGGCGTGGGCGTGATCTGCGAAGCGCGCCACTTCTGCATGATGATGCGCGGAGTGGAAAAACAGCATTCCGGCGCGGTCACCAGCGCCATGCTGGGGGCGTTTCGCAACCGCAAGGAAACGCGGGACGAATTTCTATCCCTGGTGCGGCAGCGCACGGCGTCGTGAGCATAGTTGTGGCGCGGGCACTCTTGCCTGCAGCCTCCCGGCTCATCGGGACGCGTCTTCCGGCGCGCCCGCGCCACGCCTAGACTGACTGGCTCCGGACTCCCAACTTCCGCAGAACCGTCATCATCGGACACCAGTTCGTAAAGGCCGATTGAAACAGGTTGAGTCCGACGAACGCGGTGAACAGGTACCAATTCGGGTTCACCCAATAACCGAGCGCGAGGGTCGATAGCACGAGCGCGCCCGCGATCATTCGCAGGTAACGGTCAATCGTCATGCAGGCTTTCTCCTTCCTTTGTTAACCAGGTAGAACAGCACCGGGACGGTCATGCGCGAAAGCAGCAGCGAAGCGATTTCGCCGGCCATCAGCGCAATCGCCAGACCCTGGAAAATGGGATCGAACAGAATCACCGACGAGCCTACCACCACCGCGGCGGCCGTGAGCATCATCGGCCGGAAGCGCACCGCTCCGGCATCGATTACGGCTGCATCGAGCGGCATGCCCTCGGCCAGGCGCAATTCGATGAAGTCCACCAGGATGATCGAGTTCCTCACTACGATACCGGCGCCGGCGATGAAGCCGATCATCGAGGTTGCGGTGAAGAAGGCGTGCAGCAGGCCGTGCGCCGGCAGGATGCCGACCAGCGAAAACGGGATCGCGGCCATAATGACCAGCGGCGTCGTGAACGATTGGAACCAACCGACCACCAGCCCATAGATCAAAATGAGCACCGCCGCGAAGGCGATGCCGAGATCGCGGAAAACTTCGTAGGTAATGTGCCACTCGCCGTCCCACTTCATCGAGTAGCGCCCGGAACCCGAAGGCAGCGCCGCCATGTGCTGCTCCACCTGGTAGCCTTCCGGAATCTTGATTTTGTCGATCTCAGGGCCGATTTTGAGGACCGCGTAGACGGGGCTCTCGATCTCTCCGGCGATATCGGCGGTCACATACGTCACCGGCATCAGGTTCTTGTGATAAATGCTCTTGTCCTCCATCTGTCTGGCGACGATCACCAGTTCTCCGATGGCAACCTGGCGCCCGTTGCGGCCGGCGATCTTCAGACTCCGGATACGCTCCGCATCGGACCGCGTGGCGCGATCCAGCCGCACCGTCAACGGGACGTCCTCCTTCTCCGCGTCCTGGTGCAGCAGGCCGGCGGCGTAACCGGCGGAGGCCACCTGCAGGGTGCGGGCGATTTCGTCTTGGGAGATTCCGTCGATGGCGGCCTTTTCCCGGTCGACGGACAAACTGTACTTCGGCTGATCGTCTTCCACGTACCAATCGACGTCGACCACGCCCTTGGTCCGCCGGAACAGGTCCCGTATTTGCCGCGCGAGCGCGGTCCTTCGGTCCAGGCTCGGGCCGTACACCTCCGCGACCAGCGTTTCCAGCACGGGAGGACCGGGCGGCACTTCGGCCACCTTGACCCGCGCGCCATAACGTTCCGCGATGGGCTGAATGCGTTGGCGCACTTGTTTGGCGATCTCGTGGCTTTGCAGGTTGCGCGCGCCCTTGGGCAGCAGGTTCACCTGAATGTCCGCCACATTCGGCCCGCGCCGCAGATAGTAGTGGCGAACCAGCCCGTTGAAGTTGTAGGGCGACGCCGTTCCCACGTAGGTTTCGACGTTCACCACTTCCCGCTGCTTCCCGGTCTCTTCGGCGAGCAACTCGGTGACCCGCGCCGTTTCTTCGAGCGTCGTGCCGGTGGGCATATCCACGATCACCTGGAACTCGCTCTTGTTGTCGAACGGCAGCATCTTGACCTTGACCAATCCGAAGTAGAACAGCGACGCGGAAGCCAACAGCAGCACTACCACGCCGCCTACGAAGCTCCACCGCAAAACGGCCCGGTGCAGGAGGCCGCCCATGAAACGCCGGTACAGCCGCGTGAAGAAGTCTTCCCGTTCGCCCTCATGATGCCCACCCGGCTTAAGAATCCGGACCGCGGCCCACGGCGTTACCAAGAACGCCACGATCAGGGAGAACAGTATCGCGGCGCTGGCGCCGATCGGGATGGGGCGCATATACGGCCCCATCAGGCCACCCACGAATGCCATGGGCAAAATCGCGGCCACCACGGCCAGCGTGGCCAGAATGGTGGGATTTCCGACTTCATCCACAGCCTCGACGGCGACCTCGAATGGCGGCCGATCGTGATTGGCCGGCATCCGCCAGTGGCGAACGATGTTCTCCACCACCACGATGGCGTCGTCCACCAGGATGCCGATGGAAAAGATCAGTGCAAAGAGCGTAATCCGGTTCAACGTGTAGCCGTAGAGATAAAAAACCGTGAGCGTCAGCGCCAGCGTCACCGGAATCGCAATAAATACAATGAGCGATTCGCGGCGTCCCAGGGTGATGGCGATCAGGACACTCACGGAAACTACGGCAATCAACATGTGCCACAGCAGTTCGTTCGACTTTTCCCTGGCTGTGTCGCCGTAATTGCGGGTGATGGTCATCTCCACTTCGCGCGGGATCACGGTGCCCCGCAGCGCTTCCAGACGATGCAGAACGTCCTCGCTCACGGTGACGGCGTTGGTGCCCTTGCGCTTGGAAACGGCAATTGTCACCGCGGGATAGAAGCCCTTCCCCTGGGAGAAGCGCACGTATTGCGAAGGCTCCTCGCCGCCGTCGGTCACCTGGGCCACGTCGCGCACGAAAATCGGCTTGCCGTTGGCGACCCCGGCCACCACGTTGCGAACGTCCTCGGCGGTGCGCAGGAATTGACCCGTTTCCAGCAGATATTGCCGGTTGCCGCTGGCAAATTCGCCCGACCGCATCCTGCGGTTGGAAAGGCCCAGCGCCCCCACCACTTCGAGCGGTGAAACATTGTAAGCGCTCAGACGGAGCGGGTCCAGAGCGATACGGACCTCGCGGCGCTGGCCGCCGATCAGCGCGACGGCCGAGACATCCGGCGCCTGCTTGATGGTGTCGTCAACTTGCGCCGCGATGCGCCGCAGTTCGAAATCGCCGTACCGCTTGCTCCAGAACGTGAGCGCCAGAATGGGCACGTCGTCGATGGAGCGAGGCTTAACCAGGGGAGGGGAAGCGCCGGGCGGGATCAGGTCCAGATTGGCGTTCAGCTTCTGGTTCAACCGCACAATGCTCTTCTCTTCGTCCTGCCCGACCAGGAAGCGAACGATCGCCGTGGACGCGCCAGGGCTGGAGGTCGAGTAGATATACTCCACGCCGGGGATCTCCCACAGCAGTTTTTCCATCGGTTTGGTGACGCGTTCCTCCACTTCACGAGCCGACGCGCCCGGCATCTCGACGAAGACGTCGACCATCGGTACGACGATCTGCGGCTCTTCCTCGCGCGGCAGCTTCCATACCGCGAAGGCCCCCAGTAACAGCGAGCCCGCGATCACCAGGGGTGTGAGCTTCGACCCGATCCAAGCCCGGGCGAATTTTCCCGCCGGACCAAGCGCACGTTCCACCTTCACGGGCGGACCTCCACTCTGTCTCCATCCGCCAGACCCCGCGGAACCGGGAAAATCACTTTTTCACCGGCGCTGAGGCCCGAGAGCACCTCAACCCGGTCTTCGACCTTCAGCCCGGCCGTGATCAGCCGCGTACGGGCAACGCCGTTGTCCGCTACCAGCACCGATTGCAACTGGCCGCGCTCAGTGACGGCCTCCGCCGGAATCGCCAGCACTGGCCGGCTTCCGAGTTGGAACGCCGCGCGCCCGAAGACGCCCGAGCGAATTGCAGGAACCGCGGGTAGATCGATCTTAACGGTGTAAGCCCGCGAGGCGGCATCCACCGCGGGCACGATTTCCGAGACCCGCGCATGGAGCGTGCGATCGCTGCTGTCCAAGGTGACCGACACCGGCTGTCCAATCCGGATCGCCGCCAAATGGTCCTCGTCGACCGCCGCTTCCAAGCGATACGAGCCCCCGCGTTCGATGGTCAGCAGCGGCTCGCCCGGCACAGCCAGACTGCCGGGTTCAATCGATTTGGAGACGACAATGCCCGCGAAGGGAGCCAGAAGGTCGGCGTAGCTGCGCGTCACTTCCGTGGAACGCACTTCCTGATCCGCTTGCGCGAGCTTCGCGTTCCATTGGGAGCGCCGCGCCCGTGCCATGTCGTAGGCAGCTTGCGCGGCTTTAAGCCTGGCCGACGCTTCGTCCAATTCCTGGTTCGAGATCGACTTCTTTTGAAACAAGTCCTGAATACGCCCAAACGTCACTTGCGCCAGGTCGAGATTGGCCTTGGCGGCGGCGACGGCGCTATCGGCCTCGGGCACGGCAGTCCGAACTTCGTCGCGGGCGGCCTCGGCGCGGCGCGAACTGACGTCCAGATCGCGCGTGTCGAGCGTCACCAGCGATTGGCCTTCCCGGACCTGATCGCCGGCCTGCACTTTCACCTCGCGCACGTAACCCATCAACTTCGCGGCGATCACAGCCGAGGCGCGAGCCTTCACTGTCCCGGTTGCCTCATAGATCGAAGGCCATGTCTCGGCGGCCGCGGCCGTCGTGGAAACGGTAACCGGGGGTTGAGAAGCCGCGGCGGCCTTCTCCTTCGGCGCTTCGCCGCAGCCGGCCATCCAGATCGCGGCCGGCAGCAAGAACAGATAACCTTTCGTCATCGAGAACCCTCATTCAGAATTTCCGAATCCGCCGTCAGCGTCCCCGCGGCCAGTTCCAGCATCGCGGCGGCGACGCGCTGGTCGTGTATGGCGGTCAAGTGCCGGGTTCGCGATTCGAGCACGGCCGTTTCGGTGCGAAGCAAATCGGTGACGTTGCTCATGCCGGCCTGGTAGCGGTTCTGCGTGATGCGCAGACTCTCCTCGGCCTCCGCGACGGATGCTTTCGCCACCTCGATACGCTGTTGGGCGGCGCCGAGATCGGCGTATGCCCGGCGGACCTGGAGCCGGATGGCGGAACCGGCGCGCTCCTGTTCGGCCTGGCTGCGGCTCAGCGCGAAGCTGGCTTCTTCGATGCGCGCCTTGTCGCTGAGGCCGTTGAACAGGTTCCAACGCAGCCCGACCGAGACCAGCCAGTTGGCGCCGCCCCTGTCGTAGAAGCGCTGCCGGTCCGCCTCGAAGGCGGCGTGAAGGCCAACCTGCGGCAGAAGGTTGCCGCGCGCCGCGGCGGCCCGGGTTGCGGCAAGGCTGGTTGCGAGTTTTGCCTGGCGAGCCTCCGGCCGCTCGCTGAGGGCGTTGTTTTCATAGCCTGCCAGCAGGCCCTCCGGCAGTTTCAAAGGCGCCAGCGCCGTCGTCAACGCGTGCGCCGTGTCGAGCGGCAGGCCCAGCGCATCGTTCAGCGCGGCCCGCGCGACCTCCAGATCCGCTCCGCGCCGGATCTGCTGCTCGCGAACACCGGCCAGATGAACGCGGATCGACAGCACATCGGCATCGGTGGACATTCCGGCGGAGCGGACGGCTTGGGCGCTCTCCAGGTCGGCCTCCGCCGAGCGCATGGCCTGGACGGCCGCATGGAGTTGCTCCGCGCCCAACAGGGCGTCGCAGTAAGCCCGGATCACGCTTGCGATCGTTTCCATCCCGGTGCGGCGGCCATCCTCCTTGGTCAGGTCCTTCGCCAGTTCGGCCGAGCGAACGGCGCGTCTGGTCTGGCCAGCGTCGTAGAGCGTCTGGTCCGCGGTAAGTTGCGATTGGAAGTTGTTGAGGAAATCGGGCCGGTTCAGCGGTCCAACCTGAAAGTTCTGCTCTCCGAATTGGTGCTCGGTCAGCAGGGACGAGAATACAAAGACCGGATTGTCGCTACGGGTCCAGGACTCGGAGTAATTGACCTTTGGCAGGCGGTCGCCTCGTGCCTCCGCAATACGGCGCTCCGCGGCCTTCCCGGCGTCGGTGGAGGCTTCCATGGATTTGTTCTTGTCCAGCGCCAGGCGAACCGCGTCCTTTAGCGACATTGGGTCCTGCGCCAGGCCTGGCAGCGGCCACCAGACCAGCATGAGCAGTATTTTCTTCATTGCTTCTGCCGCCGAAGATGCAGTTGGCGCTCCGAGGTGACACTTTGTCACCTTTTCGCGCGGTTTGGATCTTTACAGGCAGGACGGAAAACTCATGGAAGTATCGGCGCAATATCTGCAGGATTCAAAGTTCGAAGTCGCCGCCCGAGGTCATCGGGTAATCTGCGACCAGCCGGTGGCGAACGGCGGCTCGGATGCCGGCATGTCGCCGCCGGAGTTTCTTTTGGCGTCGCTCGCGACCTGCGCGGCCTACTATGCGGCTCAATACTTGACGGCGCGCAAACTCGCCGCCCAGGACTTAAAGGTGCGGGTTACGGCGGAGAAAGCCGCGCATCCGGCGCGCCTGGCCTCGTTCCAGATCGCTGTGACGGTTCCCGCTCTCGACGACCGTCACCGGGACGGCATTCTGCGCGCGGTGAAGGCCTGTTTGATTCACAACACGCTCCTGGGAGGACCGAGTATCGAAATCGCACTCCATAGCCCGGTAGCCGCGCAGGTCTAGCTTCGGACCGTACCGCTACAATGAGAAGCGGTACCGGGCCTTGGAACGAGAGACCGAAGTTGAACTCGCGCGTCAATTGATGGCTGGAGAACCGGAGGCGTTCGATCGCTTTGTGGAACACTTCCGAGCCAAAATTTTTCACTATAGCTGGCTGATGTGCGGCCACCGCGAGGACGCCGAGGAAGTGGCGCAGGAGACCTTGCTCCGGGTGTTTGAGAGTTTCGACCGTCTGCGCGAGCCCGAGCGGGTGCGCTCGTGGGTATTTCGAATCGCCAAGAACGCCTGCCTGATGAAGCGGCGAAAAAGCGTCTTCGCTCCAGCCCAGGAGCTCTCGCTGGACGAGTTTCTGCCGGCCATGAACCATGCCGGCGGCCACGCGAAGATCGAGATCGCCGATTGGTCCGGGCTGCCGGACCGGCAGGTACTCGACGCGGAGATGAAGGAAGCGCTGGCGCGGGCTATCGGCGGGCTGCCGGAAAACTACCGTGCCGTCATCTTGCTGCGGGACGTGGAAGAGTTGTCCACGCTCGAGACCGCCAAAATCCTCGACTTAACCGAGGACGTCGTCAAGACGCGCCTGCATCGCGCCCGTTTGGCGGTTCGCCAGGAGTTGGATGAATACCTACGGACCGATGGCCGGGTCCTGCCCGGCCGCACGCGAGGAGAATCAGATGGAGTCCGATGAGCGCACCGAAAAATGCAAGGAAGTCTTTTCCCTGCTGTCCGAGTATCTGAACCTGGAACTTCCAGCCGGCGCCTGCCAGGAAATCGAGACTCACCTGGCCGGTTGCCCGCCTTGCATAGAGTTCGCCGAGAGCCTCCGCAAGACGGTGGACCTCTGCCGCCATTACCGTCCAAGCGAAATGCCCGGGCCGATAGGCAAGCAAGCCCGAGAGCAGCTCCTCGACGCTTACCAAAAGATGCTCGGCGCCCGGAAAAACGCCGCTTCACAAAAGACTTGATCCGGCAGGTGGCACAGGCTTCAGCCGGTGTAAACACAGACTAAAGTCTGTGCCACCTATCAGGCTTCAGCCGGTGTAAACACAGACTAAAGTCTGCGCCACCTATCAGGCTTCAGCCGGTGTAAACACAGACTAAAGTCTGTGCCACCTATCAGGCTGCAGCCTGTGTAAACACAGGCTAGAGTCTGTGCCACCTGGCGCTATCTCGACGCGTACGAGCTCAGCACCTTCATGTAATTGGCCCGCTCGAAGGCGCGCGGCTGCGGCACCGAATTGCGGCTCATGCTGCCCTGCATCTGCTTGATGGAATCGTATTCGTGTTCGCCCAGCCAGACCAGCAACTCAGTGGCGAGGGTATCGAGGTAGCTAATACCGCGTTTGAGCAGGGCCGAGGTGAGCATGGTCACTTTGGCGCCGGCCATGATGCCCTTGACGATGTCGGTGGCCGAGTGGGCTCCGCCGGTCAGGGCCAGGTCGGGTTTGACGTTGCCGTACAGGACCCCGATCCAGTGAAGGCGGAGCAGTAGCTCGTAGGGGGTGCTGAGCATCAGGTTAGGCACCACCTCCAGGGATTCGAGGTCGAAATCGGGCTGGTAGAAGCGGTTGAACAGCACCAGGCCGTCGGCGCCGGCGGCTTCCAGTTTCTTGGCCATGTTGGCCAGGTTGCTGAAATACGGCCCCAGCTTCACGGCCACGGGAATCCGCACCTCCGCCTTGACGGCGCGGACCAGGTCGACATAGGTGCGCTCCACGTTGTCGGAGGAAAGGTCGGGGTCTACGGGAATGTAATAGACGTTGAGCTCGATGGCATCGGCGCCCGCCTGTTGCATCTGCTTGGCGTAGCCGACCCAGCCGCCCTTAGTGGCGCCGTTGAGGCTGGCGATGACGGGAATCTTGACGGCCTGCTTGCAGCGCGCGATGTGGGCCAGATAGACCTCCGGCCCCATGACGCGGTGGGTGAGCTCGGGGAAATGGGTGATGGACTCGGGAGAAAGCTCCGAGCCCTCGGTTAAGAAGCGGTCCAGCTCGTCGCTTTCGAGCTCGATCTGCTCTTCGAACATGGAGTGCAGAACGACGGCCGCGGCGCCGGAATCCTCCATCCGGCGCACATTGCTCACTTCCTGGCACAGCGGCGAAGACGACGCCACCAGCGGATTCTTGAGCTTCAACCCAAGATAGGTTGTGGAAAGATCAATGGTCTTGCTGAGGTCGATCATTTCTTCACCTCCTGCGGCGCGGCGAAACTCTCGTGCGCCAGATAGTCGTACAGCTTCCAGTGGGAAGCGACGTCCTCCTTGGCTTCCTCCAGCAGCACGCGGGCGTGATCCGGATTGCTCTTGACCAGCATGGTGTAGCGGGTCTCGTTGTAGATGTAATCCTTGAGCGGGATCGAGGGCGGACGCGAATCGAGCTGGAAGGGATTCTTGCCCTGCGCCACCAGGTCGGGATTGTAGCGGAACAGCGGCCAGTAGCCGGAGTTGACCGCGGCCTTCTGCTGATCGAGGCCGTAGGCCATGTCATAGCCGTGGGCGATGCAATGGCTGTAGGCGATGATGAGCGACGGCCCGTGGAAGGCCTCGGCTTCGAGAAACGCCTTGACGGTGTGCATGTCGCCGGCGCCCATGGCCACGCGCGCCACGTAGACGCTGCCGTAGCTCACGGCCATCATGGCAAGATCCTTCTTGCCGACCGGTTTGCCGGCGGCGGCGAACTTGGCGACGGCGCCGCGCGGAGTGGACTTGGAGGCCTGGCCGCCGGTATTGGAATAGACTTCGGTATCGAGCACCAGGACGTTGACGTTGCGGCCGGAAGCGAGCACGTGATCCAGGCCGCCGTAGCCGATGTCGTAGGCCCAGCCATCGCCGCCCAGAATCCAGACGCTCTTCTTAACCAGCGAATCGGCCACTGCCGCCAGGTTGCGCGCCTCGAAGGTGATGGCGCCGGCCAGCTTTTGCTTCAGCAGCCGCACGCGCTCGCGCTGGGCGAAGATGCCGGGCTCGGTGGATTGGTCGGCGTTGAGAATGGCCCCGGCCAGTTCCTCGCCGATCACCGCACCCATGCGCGCCACCAGCTCGCGCGCAAACTCGTTCTGCTTGTCGACGGCCAGGCGCATTCCCAGGCCGAATTCGGCGTTGTCTTCGAACAGCGAGTTCGACCAGGTGGGACCGTGCCCGTCGGAATTGACGCAGTAGGGCGTGGTGGGCAGGTTGCCGCCATAGATCGACGAGCAGCCGGTGGCGTTGCCGATGTAGGTGCGGTCGCCGAAGAGCTGGGTCAGCAGCTTGATGTACGGGGTTTCGCCGCAGCCCGAGCAGGCGCCCGAGAATTCGAACAGGGGCTGGAGCAACTGCACGTCCTTGACCTGGTTCATGGAGAGCGTGTCGCGGCCGGTTTCGGGAAGTTTCAGGAAGAAATCCCAATTGGCGGCTTCGGACTCGCGCAGCGGCGCCTGCGCCACCATATTAATGGCGCGATGCTTGACTTCCGTCTTGCTTTTCACCGGGCAGACCTGCACGCACAAGGTACAGCCGGTGCAATCTTCCGGGGCCACCTGGAGGGTATATTTGCGCTCTTTGAAATCCTTCCAGCGCGCGGGTACGGCTTTGAAGGTGCCGGGCGCGCCTTCGAGATGCGGCGCATCGTACACCTTGGCGCGGATGGTGGCGTGCGGGCATACCAGCACGCATTTGCCGCACTGGATGCAGATCTCCTCGTCCCAGACCGGGATTTCGAGGGCGATATTACGCTTCTCCCACTGCGTGGTAGCGCTCGGGAAAGTGCCGTCCACGGGGATGAGGCTCACCGGCACATCGTCGCCTTCGCCGGCCAGCATGCGGGCCGTCACCTTCTGCACGAATTCGGGGGCGTTGGCGGGCACCGGCGGGCGAATGTCGAACGTGGAGGTGACCTTCTCGGGGACCTTCACGCGGTGCAGATGACCGACGGCCTCGTCCACCGCGGCGTAATTCTTTTGCACCACGGTATCGCCCCGCTTGCCGTAGGTTTTCTTGATGGCGTGCTTGATGGCGTCGATGGCTTCTTCGGGCGGCAGCACGCCGCTGATGGCGAAGAAACAGGTCTGCATGATGGTGTTGATGCGGCCGCCCATGCCGGTCTGCTTCGCCACTTCGTAGCCATCGATCACGTAGAACTTGAGTTGCTTATCGAGTATCTGGCGCTGCACCGTGAGAGGCAGGTGGTCCCAGATTTCCTCCGGCCCGTAGGAGCTGTTGAGCAGGAAGGTGGCGCCTTTTTCGGCGAATTTGAGTACGTCGATGCGCTCCAGGAAGGAAAACTGGTGGCAGGCCACGAAGCTGGCCTTTGTAATCAGGTAGCTGGAATGGAGCGGCTTGGGGCCGAAGCGCAGGTGCGAGATGGTGATGGCGCCGGATTTTTTGGAGTCGTAGACGAAGTAGCCCAGGGCGAAGTTGTCGGTTTCCTCGCCGATGATCTTGATGGAATTCTTGTTGGCGCCCACGGTGCCATCGGCGCCCAGACCGTAGAACAGGGCGCGCACCGTGCCCGGCACTTCGGTGGAGTAGGCCGGATCGAAATTGAGGCTGGTGTGGGT
The DNA here is from genome assembly GCA_052148435.1 of Bryobacteraceae bacterium. Taxonomy (GTDB): domain Bacteria; phylum Acidobacteriota; class Terriglobia; order Bryobacterales; family Bryobacteraceae; genus JBEKYD01. Next base: position 132,370 of record JBKQIF010000031.1, on the reverse strand, counting down.
GACGTCGTCGGTGATGCCGACGGTGAAATGGTTCTTGGGCGACGGGTTGTTCAACTCGTCGAATACCGCCTTCACCATGGCGGGCGTGAATTCCTTGGAGGAAAGCCCGTAACGGCCGCCGATGACCCGTTTGGACACGCCGGCTTCGGCCAGCCCGGTGAGCACTGCCACATAGAGCGGCTCGCCCAGGGCTCCGGGTTCCTTGGTGCGGTCGAGCACGGCGAGGGACTTCACCGTAGGCGGCAGCGCGGCGAGAAACTTCTCGGTGTCGAAAGGCAGGAACAGGCGGACTTTGAGCACGCCAACCTTTTCCCCGGCCGCATTCATGGCCTCGACGGCTTCGTGCGCCACTTCCCCGCCCGAGCCCATGATTACGATCACGCGCTCGGCGTCGGGCGCGCCCTCATAATCGAACAGGTGATAGTGCCGGCCCACCAGAAGGGCGAACTTGTCCATGGTTTTCTGCACGATGGCGGGCGTGGCGAGATAGAACGAATTGCAGGCTTCGCGCGCCTGGAAGTAGAAATCCGGGTTCTGGGCGGTGCCGCGAATCACGGGGCGCTCCGGCGACAGGGCGCGCGCGCGGTGCGCCATCACCAGGTCTTCGTCGATCATGGCGCGGATGTCGTCGCGGGAAAGCTGTTCGACTTTGGCCACTTCGTGGGAGGTGCGGAAACCGTCGAAGAAATGCAGGAAGGGCACGCGCGCTTCGAGCGTGGCGGCGTGAGCGATCAGCGCCAGGTCCATCACTTCCTGTACCGAACCGGAGGACAGTTGGGCGAAACCGGTCGCGCGGGCGCTCATGACGTCGGAATGGTCGCCGAAAATCGAGAGCGCGTGCACCGCCACGGTGCGCGCCGCGATGTGGAACACGGTGGGGGTCAACTCGCCCGCGATCTTGAACATATTGGGGATCATGAGCAGCAGACCCTGGGCGGCAGTGAAGGTGGTGCAGAGCGAACCCGCCTGCAGGGCGCCGTGCAGGGCGCCGGCGGCGCCGCCCTCGCTTTGCATTTCGATTACCGTAGGCACGGTATCCCAAATGTTGGTCTTGCCTTCGGCCGACCACTGGTCCGCCCATTCACCCATGTTGGACGATGGTGTAATGGGATAAATCGCGATAACTTCGCTGGCCTGATGGGCGATATAAGCGGCGGCCTCGTTGCCGTCGATGGTTACCTTAGGCCGCGTTGCGGCAGTTGCACTGGGCATTTTCCCCTCCTCTTCGGGTGGATGAGCTTCTAAATAACGATTATAAGACCTGCTTGTCGTAATAATCCACAACTTTTTGGAACCCGCTGCGGGCCTTAGCCCTAAGTGGTTCGGATGCCAGCGGATAGGAGCAGCCGCCAAAAACGGCCCGGACTGACCCGGCCGACTGGCGGTTGGGTTCGGCCGGGTGCGAATCTGGCTTTGCGACGAACCAATAAGCCATTTTGTTTCTTATTGTTGCGGCTATAAATGGGTTCGTTCGGCATTTCTTGTTCGACGACGCTCCGGGGCGTCCTGGCAGAGTCGATGGAGGCTCCCCTCCACCTCGAAACATAACATGCGGCAAGGGTGAATACACCCGGCTTGGCCGGCAGCAATACGGATATAAAGGAGTTGTTTTTCTGAAACTGGGTGACTGGGCGGGGCGGGGCGGGGCGGGGGGTGGTGCTACGCGACCACCGGCACAAGGTCCGAGTCGATGATGCGTTGGTCCGAAGTCAGGAGCCGGAGCCTTCGAACACGGGCCGTGGCCACAATCGCCCGGTCGGCGGGGTCGCGCAGGGATGGACCAAGCGCGGCGACCTCCGCGGCTGCATCCAGCGTAAAGGGAACAATCTCAATGGCCGGACTGGATTCCAGATCGCCGAAAAGTTCACCCGCGCGTATGTCACTGCGAGCGGCGCCGCTGCCAAATAGGGTGGCTATCTCAAGCAGGGTAATCGCACTGACTCCAAGAAGCTCGCGCCGGTGTACGGCGTCGCTCAGGACTCGCATTTGCTCTCGCGAGAGCTTTTTCGGTGCGGTAAGCCATCGGACGACAATGTGAGTGTCGAGAAGGAAGCGAGGGCTCAACGCCTCGCTCCGCGCTGCGAGCGCACGACTTCCCAAAGCTCGGAAGTATCCGCCATGAGAAGCTCGTCATCCACGATCACCTTGCCGGCCCATGCGCCTTCCGGAGACTTCCATGCCAGCCGGCGCGCGGGTCCAACCTTTGCCAGCGGCTTGCCCCGCTTGGTGATCGTGATCGAACCGCCGCGTTCCCCGATATCGTCGAGCAGGGCAAGGCACTTGGCCTTGAACTCGGTTACACTCACGGTCCGGTGCTTCATGCCTTTACGATATCACATCGGAAGTGGTCATCTGACCAGTTCTCAACATGCGGTAGACCAGCGCCACGGGCAGGCCGACGACATTGTAATAGCAGCCTTCGATGCGCTCGATGAATTTGGAGGCCAGGCCCTGGATGGCGTACGCGCCGGCCTTATCCATCGGTTCGCCGCTGGCCGCATAGCCGGCAATTTCGCGCTCGGTGAGCGGAGCGAACCAGACGGCGGTCGATTCCACCGCGGTGGTGAAGCTCTCGCCGCGGCGGAGGCAGACGCCGGTCAAGACTTCGTGCCGGCGTCCGGAAAGCAGCGCCAGCATGCGGCGCGCGTCGGCTTCGTCCTCGGGCTTGCCGAGAAGATGATGGTCGATGGCGACGGTGGTATCGGCGCCCAGGACAATCTCCTGAGCGGCGGCCGGGACCGCGCGCGCCTTGGCTTCCGCCAGGCGGGCGACGTACCGCTCGGCGGGCTCGCCTGCAAGCGCGGTTTCGTCCACCTGCGCCACGCGAACGATAAAGGGGATCCCCGCCTGGCGCAGAATCTCGTTGCGCCGCGGGGATCGGGAGGCCAGCACCAGCATAAACATTCAGTGTAGAGCAGCGGACTCGCGCTAATCTGATGATGGCGGGTAGCGAGGGCCAAACATCATGACGAGTCGGTTCAAATCCTCAGCCGGCATCCTGATCGTGCCGGCCCTGTTCGGGCTGACGGCAGGGGCGCAGACCACGACCGCGAGCGATGTGGCGCGGCCGCGGATTCTAGGGATCGCCCACATGGCGATTTACGTCAAGGACCTGGCGAAGACCCGCAGATTCTATGAAGAATTCCTCGGCTTTGCGGAGCCCTTTACCCTGCCGCAGCCGGACGGCAGCGGCGTGCGGATTGCCTTCGTGAAGGTGAACGATCGGCAGTACTTCGAAATCTTCACCGAGGCGGATCGCGGCGAAGGCCAACTCAGTCACATTTCGTTTTACACGGACGACGCCGACAGGCTGTATCGCTACCTGAAGTCCAAGGGCATGGCCATCGTGGGGGATAAGGGCTCGGTCGGCAAAGGACAAACCGGCAATAAGAATTTCAACGTCAAGGATCCGGACGGCCACATCGTGGAGATGGTGGAATACCAGCCCGAAAGCTGGACGTCGCGGGAAGCGGGTAAATTCATGCCGGTGACGCGCATTTCGGGTCACATCATGCACGTGGGCGTGCTGGTGGGCGACCTGGACCGCTCGATGCGGTTCTATGGCGGTATTCTTGGCTTTCAGGAATTCTGGCGGGGCAGCAGTTCGCCGAACGTGCTGAGTTGGGTCAACATGAGGCCGGCTGAGGGGCAAGACTACCTGGAGCTCATGCTGTACGACAAACTGCCGGCGCCGAACGCGCGCGGCAGTCAGCACCATGCGTCGCTGATGGTGCCGGACGCCGAGGAGGCCCTGGCGGAACTGAAGCGGCGCGCGCCGAAAGCCGGCTACGACCGCGAGATCGCTATTAAGACCGGCGTCAACCGCAAACGCCAGATCAACCTTTTCGATCCCGACGGAACCCGGATCGAGCTGATGGAGCCGAACACGGTGGACGGCAAGCCCGCTCCGAACTCGACCGCACCGCCGCCCCATCCGAGCGGGCAGCAGTGAGGGTCGAGATGGGCGCCGGCTACGCCGCCGCCGAGTGCGCGCTCCGCCTGGCGGTTTCCGCCGCCAGTTAGGGGAAGCCTTGCGGCGCAGTCCTTGCGCTGGAAAATCTCGGCAAGTATTTCTGGGATTTCGGAGGGATTTACGCCGGAGGGCATCTTCGCCCGCACTTACGGGCCGCAGTTGATTAGTGCGCAAGGCAGGCGGCATACATGGCCGGAAGGCGGCATACAATAAAAGTATTGGAACCCGTTTCCGGGCGAGGAGTCTCAATGAAGGAATCCGACAAGGAAAAAGTGGAAGCGGCCGCGGTGACGGGCGTTGGCGCGGGCTTTGGCACAGCGGGCGGGGCGACGGTTGGCGTGCTAGAGCTTGCGGCAACCACGGGAACAGTCACGGGATTTTCCGCCGGCGTAGTCATCGGGCTTGGCGCCTTGGCTGGCGCCGCGACATTTTTCCTGGGTTACCAGGCCTACCGGCGCCTCAAGAAACCGAAAGCCTGAGTCCTCTCAGGCGCCACCATGCGCTAGACTCTGACGCTATGGATCAACCATCCCATCGGACGACGCGGCGGCAGGCGCTGGCGGCAGGTGCGGCCCTGGGCGCCGCTCCGTTTGTGAATCGTTCCCGCTATCGCCTCTTTGGGCAATCCACCGAATATTCCGCCCGCGCCGTGCAACTGGTCGAGGAGTCGCTGGTCATCGACATGCTCGATCAGTTTCTGTATAGAAAGGACCAGCAGTCCACCTTGCGTGCCTGGCTGACGAAGCCCGGCGCGTTCACCGCGGCCGACTTCGCGCGCTTCCGCGATTCCGGCATCAATGCCATCAATTTCGGCGAAGGCGTGGATACTTACGAAGAGGGCATTCGCCTTTTCGCCGATTGGAACGGATTCGCCGCCGCCTATCCGGATTGGCTTCTTCGCATCGGCCGCGGCGCGGATTTTCAGAAGGCCAAATCCTCCGGCCGCTACGGCATTCTCTTCGGGCTGCAGGATGCCAAACAGTTCGGCCGGGTGGAAGACGTCGACACCTTCTACGGGCTGGGACAGCGGGTCTCGCAGTTGACCTACAATTTCCGCAATCTGATCGGCAACGGCGCCTTCGAGCCCCACGACGACGGCATCAGCGAATTCGGCGCCCGCATCGTGGCGCGCATGAACCAGGTGGGAATGGCGGTGGATTGCGGGCATGCCGGCGACCGCACCATGCTGGATGCCTTCTCGATTTCCCGCCGCCCCGTCATCGTTTCGCACGGCAATTGCCGCGCCCTGAATCCCGGTCATCCGCGCTGCCTCACCGACGAAGCGATCCAGGCGCTGGCCAAACAGGGCGGCGTCATGGGCATCAACTTTATCAGCTTCATGGTGAAGGACCGCGAGCCCACCAGCGTGGACGACGTCGTCGATCACTTCGACCACGTGGCGCGCCTGGTGGGCGTGGAACATGTGGGCGTGGGCAGCGACATGGGCATCGAGAGCAACGATTGGGGCGACCCCAAGGTGCTGGCGCAGATCCTGACATCGGCCGACAAGCGCTACCGCGTCCATCGCCGCGAAGCCGTCGCGCGCCTGGACCATCCCAAGCGCACCTACGACCTGACCGAGGCCCTGATCCGCCGCCAGTACACCGACGAACACATCCGCCTGATCCTGGGCGAGAACTGGCGCAGAGTGCTGACGGAGGTTTGGGGCGGCTAGGGGAGGAGGCCAATTGCCCGCTAGGTTAGGGTGCCTCGCCGCGCCGGGCCCGGCGATTGGGTACCTCAATTGTCGCCGAAGTCAGCCAGCGTGGCTGGGTTCCTGCGCTCACTTCTCGATTCCCACCTGCGCCAGCATCCAGGCATACTCGAAGGCCTGGTCGCGCAGATGGTCGTAGCGGCCGGAGGCGCCGCCGTGTCCGGCCGGCTCCATCTTAATCTTCAACAGCAGCGGATTCGAGTCGGTCTTCAACGTCCTCAGGCGCGCCACGTACTTGGCCGGCTCCCAATACATCACCTGGCTGTCGTTGAAGCTGGTGGTGACCAGCATGGCCGGATACGCGCGCTTCTCCAGGTTGTCGTACGGGCTGTAGCTTCGCATGTAGCCGTAGGCGCTTTCTTGGTTGGGGTCGCCCCATTCCAGGTACTCGCCCACGGTCAGCGGCAGCGACGGGTCCAGCATGGTATTCATCACGTCCACGAACGGAACCGCCAGGTGCGCGGCACGGAAAAGCTCCGGCCGCAGGTTGACCACCGCGCCCATCAACAGGCCGCCGGCGCTTCCGCCCTCGATCAGAAGCCGCTCGGGCGAGGTCCACTTTTCGCGGATCAGGAATTCGGCCACGTCGATGAAGTCGAAGAACGTGTTCTTCTTACGCATGAGCATGCCGTCCAAGCGCCACTGCCAGCCCATTTCGTCGCCGCCGCGGATGTGGGCGATGGCATAGGCCACGCCGCGGTCGAGCAGGCTCAGCCGCGCGCTGGAAAAAGCCGCCGGCATGCCGATGCCGTACGAGCCGTAGCCATAGAGAAGCAGCGGCCCGTGAAGGTCCCGGGGCCGGCTTTTCCGGTAGACGATCGAAACCGGTATGCGCGCGCCATCCCGCGCCGTGGCCCACAGCCGCCCGGTGGCGTATTCGGCGGGGTCGTATCCGCCCAGCACTTCCTGCCGTTTGAGCAGCGTGGATTGGCCGCTGCCAACGTCGTAATCGTAAACGCCGGGCGGAGTCGCCGGGCTCTGGTATTCGTAGCGGTAGGTCTGGGAAGTAAACTCCGGCGTGCCGCCGGGCGAGGCCAGGTAAGCTGGCTCGGAGAATTCAACCTCGGTCCAACGCGAGGCGGCGAAATGGTAAATGCGGAATCGGTTCACGGCGTCCGATTTTTCGATCGAAACCGCGAAATCGCGAAACAGGTCGATTTCCGCCAGCAGCGCGCCAGGCTGGTGCGCCAGGAACGTTTGCCAGCGCTCGGGGCGCGGGTCTTGCTCGGGCGCCGTCATCACCGCGAAGTTCACTCCGGGCCGGTTGGTGCGGATGTAGAACAGGTCCTCGCGGTGGTCGATATAGTAGCGGTGGCCGGTTTCGCGCGGCAGGAAAATGCGGAATTCCTCGTCCCAGCGATCGGCGGCCAGGTAGCGCCACTCGGTCGTGTCCTTGGATTCCACGCCCACCAGCAAATACCGCTTGTCGCGCGTCTTGGCCAGGTCGATATCGTACAGCTCGTCGGTTTCTTCGTACACCAGTTCGAATTGGTCCGTGCCCAGGGTATGACGCCACAGCTTGTCGGGCCGCTTGGTAACGGCGTCTTCCGTGGTCGCGAACAGAGTGCGGTTGTCGGCAGCCCACTCCACCCCGGTCACGCGTTCGAAAGTATCGGGCAGGGTGACGCCGGTGCCGAGGTCCTTCACGTACAGGGTGTATTGGCGGAAGCCGGTAAAATCCACCGAATACGCCAGCAGAGCGTCGTCGTCGCTGATGGCCATCGCGCCCAGGCCCACGAATTGGTGCGTTTTGGCCAGCTCGTTGGGGTCCATCAGGATCTCCTCGGGCGCTTCCATGTCGCGCTCGCGGCGGCACTGAATGGCGTACTGCTTGCCTTCTTCGGTGCGCGCGTAATAAAGATAATTGCCGCGGCGTATGGGCACGCTCAAGTCCGTCTGTTTCATGCGTCCCAGCATTTCCCCGTAGAGCGACTCCGCCAGCGGTTCGAGCCCGGCGGTCATGGCTTCCGTAAAGGCGTTTTCAGCTTCCAGGTAGCGGATTACCTCCGGGTCGGTCTTTTGGCGCAACCAGTAGTAGTCGTCGCGGACGATTTCGCCGTGACGCGTTTCCGCATGCGGATCGACGCGCGCAACCGGCGGCGCGGGCGCAGTTTCGGCAGTATAGTTCATGGCGGCAAGCGCGTCTCTTAACAATTGATAACTTGCCCTACACTTCTTCCAGCGAGTACGCCGGCAGCACGACTTCGTCGAAGCCGCGCCGGACCGCGCCCGACCACTCCACCGCGCTTTCCGCCTCGATCGTGACCGGCCAGGCGTCCCGGGCCGCGGAGGGACGCAAACGGAAGCTGACGCTGTTTTCGGCTCGGCCGGCCTGGATGATGACCAGCCGCCGTTCGTCGCCCGCCGTTACCCGCACCAGCACCTGGCGCGCCGCCGCCGCGCCGGCCGGCCGGCGCAGCGCCAGGTTCATCACCGCCGCTTCCCCGCGGGGCCGCACCGCGCGAACCAGAAACAGCGGCTGCCGCCGCTTCGCCGGCACCGGCAGATAGCCCGCCGCCAGCGTGTCCTCGCCGGGGGCCGAGTCCTCACAACCGGTTCCGTCCGCGCATTCGGTTGGCGCCGCGGCAGGGTCGGCGCCGGTCTCGATCTCGAAGTCTTCCTCGCTGGCGTCTTGGCTGTGAAACGAAAGCGAGATCTTCAACCAGACGTTGGCCTGAACCTGGAGCGCGAAGCGGTCCGCCGTACCGATGTGAGCCGGCAGCCGCAGGCTTCGCGCGTGCCAGCGCAGGCCGTTCAGCACTACCATGCCGCGCGCCCCGCACCAGGTGACCGCGGCCGTCCCCGCCGTCCCCGGCCGGCACTCGAAGGACAGGCCGAACGAAAACCTGCCGCTCAAAGCGCGCTTGGCGCGAAATACGGCCGTGGCCACCGGTTGATTGGCCGGTTTGTCAATATGCATGCGTCCCTCCCACCCGAGCATCCCTCCGCTGGAACCGATCGGGATCATGCAAGTCCCCCGAAAAACCGGCCAGGAGCGCCAAACGAATCGTGAATTTCGGCGGGAACCATCGCACCTCTGCATTATGCCGCAGGCCGCTACTGTCGGGGAGATGGATCTGGCTCCCGGCGGGAATGGCGCCGGTGATTCCCCAAAAAGGGGCTGCGTTACCATCGGAGCATGCGGAAACTCTTGTTATTTGTGGCCATCGTTGCCTTTGCCCAAGGGCCGTGGCCTCCGCCAGGCATGCGATGCCCGCAACGCACCCTGGTCTTTTTTGAGTTCGCCAACGCGGCCAAAAGCGCGGACTTCCAAAGCGAGCATTTTGCCTATGTGCTGGAGCTGTTGAAATCCGGCAAGGTGATCTCCGCCGGCCCCATGGCCGATGGCCGTTCGGCCGCCATGTTGTTCGCAACCAAGGATTGGGCCGAGGCCGAGGCGCTGATCGCCAAAGAGCCGTTCAACCGAGAGGGTGTTCTCAAAGTTACCAGTCACAGCGTTTGGACCGCCTGCGAGGCGTCCCGGTAGGGAAGGTCCGGCCTGGATCCTGTGCAGTTACCCGACCCCGTTCGCCGGTCCATCGAGTCCCGCGCCGAAGCGGCCGGTTTCGCCCCGCTGGCGCGCGCCGCGCAGTTGCTGTCGGACGCCTATCGCGACCATCGCCCGCACGACCTGGCCCAAATACCGGCTGAGCATCGCACCGCGGCCTATCTGGTAACCCGCATGCCGGCGACTTATGCGGCTGCCTTTCACGTGTTGGCCGAGGTGCGCCGCCGGCTTGGAGATCCGCTTCCCGCCAGCGTACTCGATATCGGGGCGGGCACCGGCGCGGCCTCCCTGGCGGCGCGCGCCTGGTTTCCCGATGCCGCACTCACCATGTTGGAGCGCGACCGCGATTTCGCCCGCGCCGCCGAGGAGTGGCTGCCCGGCGCCGCGCGCCTGTCCGGGGACCTCGGCCGCATGAAGGATCTGCCGCCTCACGATCTGGTGATCGCCGCGTACTCGGTGAGCGAGATGGATCCCGACCCGCTCTGGCGATTGTGGGAAGCGGCCCGCACGGCTCTGGTGCTGATCGAGCCGGGCACGCCCCGCGGATTCGCCGCCATCGCCGCCATGCGCACTGCCTTGCTCGAGCGTGGAGCAGCCATGCTTGCTCCTTGTCCCGGCTCAGGCCCCTGTCCTATTGAGGCTCCCGATTGGTGCCATTTCGCCGCCCGCGTCGAACGTTCGTCGCTGCATCGCCGTTTGAAGGACGCCGGCCTCAACTACGAAGACGAAAAATTCAGCTACGTAGCCGTGGCGCGCCGGGCGGTGGAACTACCTGCGGCGCGAATTCTTCGCCGGCCCGAACACCATCCCGGCTTGATCCGGATCGTGCAATGCACCCCTGCCGGCATCCAGTCGCGCAACGTAACCCGCCGCGACCCCGCCGCCTTCCGGCAGGCCCGCCATGCTGCCTGGGGCGATGAGGGCACGGAGTAAGGCAAAGCTGTCGGCGATTTTGGGTGACTTCCGAGATCGCGGCTTGCCAGGATTGATCTCCCAGATGGCCGTTTGGGGCCGATCAACGAGCTGGAGACTTCGGGGCCAAGTGCTTTCCGTGATCGATGTATGGCGCGAGCTATCGGCACCGGACATTCCACCCCTCATCGACGCCCGGGAGGCTCCCTAAGCCCTAGTGGCCCCGGTAGCCGTGGAGAAGCGAATCGATGCGAATCGCCTGGCCTGAAGCTCACGCTTCGCGACCTTCGCACCAGCGCGGTATGTCTCAGCGCAGCCCGAATCGTTTTGGATCGGCCTTTTTCTCTTTTGTCTGACCGTCTTCCCTGGTTAGGATTACTGTCAGCCTATGCGTTCCTTCGACCGCCGGGAACATGAACGCCGGCGTTGGCGCGCCTGTGGAGCTGGGGCCGGAGCCCGGCGCGATGGGGTACGTAAAACTGTAGCTTTCCAGCACGCCGGGAACCGGCTGAATGATCTTGTCATCGATCTGCAGCGCCACCCTGTACTTGTAGACTACGCCTTTTATCGAAAGCTGGGCTGGCTCCAGACAAACGGCGACCATGCCAAGTCCCATAGCCCTTGCGTCCTGCACGGTAAACGGTCTTCCTTGCTGTTCTGCTCGATACGCAGCCACGGCGATTCTGTCCGAAGGCGAAAGCACGTATAATACATGCCAATTGCCGATCCGGACGTATTGTTTCACAATGGAGCTAAACACTTTATCCCCATTGCGGCGGGCCGCCCGCTCGATTGCAGCATTGATTTGGGCGTCGGTGAGGTCGCTCGACGCGCCGTAACACAGCGCCACGGCGAGCATTGGTATAAGGAGCTTTATCGCGCGATGCATCAGAGTCCCCCGCTTATATTTCAGCAACCCGCCGTCACTGCAGCGCGAACCATTTCGCGTCAACCTCTTTCTCTATCCTGTTGCTGGCTCCGGTAGTTACTACTATCGTCACCTTTTGCGCTCCCTCAATCGCCGGGAACATAAAGACTGTAGAGGAGACGTCCGTTCCACAGCAACCCAGGAAAAGGAGCCTCCCCGCGAGCCACTTCCCTTCTGCGGCGCCAGGCGACACCCATCGAATAACCTTGCCGTCCACTTTCAAGGCCATGTCATACTTGTAGGCTAAGGTTTGCGCCCTTGAAAAATCATGTGCTATTAGCACAACTGCTACCAGTCCAAGTCCCATCGCCCTCGCGTCCCGCACCGAAAACGCGGGCGCCTGCTTTGCCTTCTTTGCGAAGTACGCCGCCGAGGCCGCATACAGGCCGATTCGGTCCGAAGCCGAAAGAACGTGGATCGTTGTGGCCTTATTGCCGCCTAGAATAATGGCCTTATTGCCGCCCACAGTAACACGACCCTTGATCACGATTTTCTGCCCGGCGATGTGGGCATACAAGTCCTTCTGGCGGTGGAGTCCCCGTTGGATTGCCTCGTCGATTTCAGCGTCGGTTAAGGCGGCAACAGCCAACTCCGGCCTGAGCTGGGTCGCCTTTGCGAAGTCACCCTTCGCCCCGGGGTCGCCTTTGGCTTGCCTCGCGGCACCGCGCTCGCTGTAGGCTAGCGCATAGTCCGGCACGAGTTCGATGGCCTTGGTGTAATCCGCGATAGCGCCGTCCAAGTCGCCTTTGGCCTGCTTCGCAGCACCGCGATTGTTGTACGCATAGGCGTAGTCCGGCTTGAGTTCGATGGCTTTGTTGTAATCCGCGACAGCGCCGTCCAGGTCGCCTTTGGCCCGCTTCCCAATGCCGCGATTGTAATAGGCGAGCGGGTCACCCGGCTTGAGTTCGATGGCTGCATTGTAGTCCGTGATTGCGCCATCTATGTCGCCTTTGGCTTGCTTCGCATTGCCACGATTCACGTAGGCACCCTCAAGGTTCGGCTTGAGTTCAATGGCTTTCGTGTAATCTGCGATAGCCCCATCCAGGTCGCCGCTGGCCTGCTTTGCAGCGCCACTTTTGAAAAACTCATCCGCCGTATCGCAGAAAGCAGCGGTGGCCATAGTCAACAACATAGCTGAGAGGAGCGGACCGGCGCGGTTCATATGTCTTCCTCCAAGCGCAGGTTGCCACTAGCAGGCCTGTCGCCTGCCGTTATACGATGTCCAGAGTTTGTGCGCTGCGCATGTGATTGTCTCAGCGAGAGCATCGCTGAGTACTCAACCTAGCGCCCGCCCTTGAACGTCACTTCACGCCAGCGCAATGTCGCACCGCACAGGATACCATATCAAGTCCCCCAAACGTGTTCCCTGAGGATGGGATCTCCACCGCGTCAACTCGGCGCGTAACGCTAGATTCTTATCGGACGTGACCCGCCTTCGCGGGGCGTTCCCCAGAAAGGAATGATAAATACCCCGGCGTTCGCGCTTGCCGCCGTCGTGCACGCGAAGCAGGCAGTTGGCGCCTTGTCCCGGCTCCGGCCCATGTCCCATCCAGTCTCCGGATTGGTGCCATTTCGCGGCCCGCGTCGAACGCTCTTCCCTGCATCGGCGCCTGAAGGCCGCCGGCCTCAACTACGAGGACGAAAAATTCAGCTACCTGGCCGTGGCGCGCCATCTGGTGGAATTGCCGGCCGCGCGCATCCTTCGCCGGCCCGAACACCACCCCGGCTTGATCCGGATCGCGCAATGCACACCTTCCGGCATCGAGTCGCGCAACGTAACCCGCCGCGACCCTTCAGCCTTCCGCCAGGCCCGCCGCGCCGCCTGGGGCGACACGGGCTTTAGCCTGTGAAGTGCGGGCTTCAGTCTGTGCAGAGACAGCCCGGGGAGGTCTGTCCCATGTTTACCAGCGTTGTTCGGTAGCGTAAGAGAAGCTGGTGATGTTGCGGGCTTCGCCCTCGATCGGCTCGAATACCGATTGAACCGCTACCCGGCCCGGCCCCGATAATCGCAGCCACAAGTAGCGGTTGCCCCAGAAGCCCCAACCGGAGAAACCGGTGGACGGCCGTTCGAAGTGCAGCGCCATCTGCACCGTCGGGTCCTTGAAGATCAGCGACGTGGGCTTGATGAGAATGGTCTGTCCGGGACCGAGGTGCCGCACGAAGATGTTGCCGCCGGCATGCAGCAGCAGCAGGCCCGGCGCCGTGGGCGCGGTGAACCGGTCCATGAACATGCCGATCGGATAGTGCGTTTCGCTGTCGTTGCCCGACTGCGTCTGAAACCAGATGCCGGTTTGAAACCAGTCGTACTTGACGTGCTCGGTCGCTACCAGGAAGAGATGCTCGCGCACGTCCACGGCTTGGCCGGGCTGCAGCGGCAGGGGAATCAGCTCGCCCGGCAGATCGCGCGAAAACGCAATGTGGCCGGGCCCCCGGGCCTGCGTCATGATCAGCGGCATGCCGGCGACGAGGCGTTTCCAGCCGCCGGCGAGCGGCATGGTGGTGATGTTGATCTGCGGGTCCTTCCACAGCAGCACGTGGTGAGTGAAATAAATGCCGTCTTCGGCCGCCAGGTTCATATCCGCCACAGGCACGTACAGGCCCTCCACCTGGCAGAACGAATTTCCGAATTGCAGCTTCGCCATGTCCTTGCGGGCCGGCAACTGCGCCCAGCCGGATTCAGTCACCATGCCCGCCAGCGAAACCGCCGCGCCGCAGCGGGGACAACTAGTCTCGGTCGCGTCCACCAGGTTGCCGCACCAGGAGCACTTGGTGCTCGCGCTGCGCGGCTCCGCGGGCGGCGGAGGTGTCGATAAGTGAGGCGCCGGAGGTGTTGGCGCCGCCGATGGGTAAGAAGGCGCTGCTGGAGGCGCAGCAGCCGCCGGCCGCTTGACAGGCGAGCCGCAACCCACGCAGAAATTGCCGCCCTCGGGAACCTGGCTACCGCAATGGATGCAAAACATGGTCGCCGCCTATTCCGTGTGATGGTGCACGTACATCGACTGGATACCGATGCGGCCCGGCCCCGTCATGCGCGCCAGGCTCATGTTCGTGCCACCCAGAAACCCCGTGCCCAGCCGTTGAAATTCCACCTGCATGGTCACCGTCGAGTCCTTATAAAGGAAGGCGCCCGGTTCCAGCATGATGCTCTCGCCCGGGCCCAGGCGCCGCTCGAATACGTTGCCGTAACCGTGCAGGATGAGCAGGCCGGGCGCGCCCGTGGTGACGAAGCGGTCCATATACATGCCCTGTCCGCCGAAAAGAATGTTGGCCAGCCCTTTGATGCGGATGAAGGAATAGGCCACCTGGTGGGAGCACAGCAGGAACGCGTGCTCGCGTACGTCCACCTCCATTCCGGGGTGCAGCGGCAGCAGTACCAGCTCGCCCGTGGCATCGCGCGAAAACGCGATCCGCCCCGGGCCGCCCGCCACCGTGATCAGAAACGGCATGCCGCCGAAGGCGCGCTTCAGGCCGCCGGGAAGCTGCATCACGCTCAGCGGCACGCGCTCGTCCTTCCACAGCATCACGTGATGCTCGAAGAAAACGGCGTCGCCCGCGCCCAGATTGATTTCCGCCGCCGGCACGATCTCGCCTTCCACCTGGCACGTGCTCGCGCTGAAATGGATCTCGGTCATGTCTTTGATGCGCGGGGCTTCGCGCCAGCCCGATTCGCTCACCAGGTTGCGCACGTCCAGCGGCGCGCCGCAGGCCTGGCACGAAAGCGCCGTCTTCACGTTCATGCTCTGGCACCACTGGCACTGAATCCGCTCCAGCGGTTCGCCCGGTGGAACATAGGATGGGTCCGTCATCAGGGCAATTCCCTCCGATGCCGCCGGCAGACTGGCGGCCGGCACCTATTTTACCCGGAAAAGCACCCTGCCGGGCAAATCCCCGATTCACGCAACCCCCTCCCTCACCGTGCTATACTACTGGAGTCTTTCCTGCAGTATTCCAGGAATATTTTTATGCCGAAGCTCAAGACCCACAAAGGTGCGTCTAAGCGGTTCAAGAAAACCGGCACGGGCAAAGTGGTTCGCCAACATGCCTTTGCACGGCACATCCTGACCTCGAAACCGCACAAACGCAAGAAGAAGCTGCACAAAAGCGTGGTTGCCGACAAGGCCGACCAGAAGGTGCTGCGGCGCATGATCCCCTACTGAACAGGCCGGGGACATTTTGCGCGGACGGTGCGCGAGGCACGTGCCCGATCCGCCAATCGACAATTGTTAACCAAGAAGGAGAAGAAACGTGCCCAGAGTAAAACGTGGTCCTCACCGCCGGGCATCCCGGAAGAAGACGCTCGAGCTGGCGTCGGGTTATTTTCTAACCAAGAGCAAACTCTATCGCGCCGCGCAGGAAGCCGTCGAGCGCGGTCTGAAGTTCGCCTACGTCGGCCGCAAGAACAAGAAGCGCGACTACCGCGCCCTGTGGATCGTGCGCATCAACGCCTCCTGCCGAGAAGCCGGGATTTCGTACAGCAGGTTCTTGCACGGGCTTAAGGCCGCCGGCCTCGACCTGAACCGCAAGGTTCTGGCGGATGTGGCGTTGCACGATGACGCCGCCTTCAAACAGCTCGTGGCCGCCGCCCAGGCCGCCCTTGAGAAGGCCAGCGTGCAAGCGTAAGCACAGCGGAAGAAAACCATGAGCACATTGGAAGAAATCGATGCGCTGGCGAACCTGGAAGAGCGGATACAGCGCGCCATCCAACTGGTAGCCAAGCTCCGCAAGGAGAAGGAAGCGGCCGAGGCAGCCGCGGCCGAGGCCAGGGCGGATTCCGCCCGTTCGGCCGAAGAGTTGAAATCGCTGCATAGCGAGCGCAAGCAGGTCCGCTCCCGCATCGAAAAGCTGTTGGGCCAGATCGACCAATTGAGCGCCAGCTAGACCGCCGAGGGCCGGATGGACGCCGCCGCCGACAAACAGACCGTCCGGGTGACCATCCTGAGCCGTCCGTATACCCTGCGCACCACCGGCGATCCGCGTGAACTGGAGGAAGCCGCCGCCAGTGTCAACCAGGTGATGCTGGCCATCGCCGCCAAAGCCCCCAACGCCGATTCCACCCATATCGCCGTGCTTGCCTGCCTGCACCTGGCGGACCGGCTGCGTTCTCTGGAGCAGGACCTGAACAAGCTGAAGTCACATGTCGACCGCAAGAGCGAGGAATACGCCGGCATGCTGGAACGGTTGCTGGCGGGCGCCGGCGAAGATCTCTGACCCCACCGGGTACCTTCCGACGCTTTGGGGTACGGTCAACCGATTAAAGCGTTTTCAGAATGCGCGCTGCGTGATAACTTGTAGAGCGTCGTTGTGTTAAGCACAATTGGGAGGAAGAAGAATATGCAGAAGAAAACGACGCTGATCGGGCTCTTGTTTCTGGCGGCCGCAATCATCCCGGCTGGTCTTGCCGATACGCCGGGCAGGCATCCGCGTTACTTGCACGCCCGTACCGACCTGCGCGCGGCGCAATGGCTGCTGAGAGTTCACGACGAGCCGAATGTCATGAATCACATTCGCGCCGTGGATCAGGAAATCGACCGGGCCGTCTTCGAAATCGACCAGGCATCCGTGCTGGACCGCAGGGACCTTCGCGATCATCCGCCGGTTGACGAAAGGATGGATCGCCGTGGACGTTTTGGCCGGGCGATGGAGCTGTTGCGGGAAGCGCGCGCCGAGATCGACCGCGAAGAGGACAATCCGGCTGCCAGGGGATGGCGTAATCGGGCCTTCGAGCATATCGACGGCGCCATCGACCAATTGCGGCGCGCCGCCCGCGATCTCCGCCTCGATCATATGGAAGGCTTCTAGGAGCCTGGGCAGCCCGCTTTTAAGGGCTGTGATAAAGCCGGGAGCCGGGAGGCGGCGCTATACCCAATGGCAGCGCTTCCTGGCCGCCCCCAACGTGGTACTCATAGAACAGAGTCCACGTCTAATCTCGATATGTCCCTAGAAATCAATCAGCGCCAGCGCGAAGGCATTACCGTCCTCGATTTGAAAGGCCGCATCACCGTGGGACCGGAGGCGAGCGCCCTGCGCGAAAAAGTTGCCGCACTCAACCAGGACGGAGACCGAAAGCTGGTCTTCAACATGGCCGATGTAGACTACGTCGATAGCACTGGCTTGGGCGCACTCGTCGTGTGCGCTACCACCCTGCGCAAGAAACAGGGGGATGTGAGGCTGGTCGGCCTGAATCGCCGCCACATCGAATTGCTGGTGATGACCAAGCTCGCGACCGTCTTCGAAACCTACCCGGATGAGCAGGACGCCATAAATGCCTTCTACCCCGACCGCGAAAACAAGACCTTCGATATTCTCGATTTTGTCCAGCGCATGAAGAAGGAAGAGCAGCCGGGCTAGCCGAGCCGCGGCCGGAAGGAGCGGTTTTTCCCGCCCTTCCTCACTCCAGGTGAAACACTTCCTTCATCATGGCGAAGCGCTCGCCGTTTTCGAGATCCGGCACCGGCTCGAACAGGCGGCTCATGAATTGCTGCCAACGCTGATTGACCGGGTCGCGGTCCAGTTCGTCCCAGGCTTTTTCAAAATCGTCCACCCGCAGACATAAGAAAAGGTCCTGGCCGCGACGAAAGATGGAATAGTCGGATATCCCGACGTCTTTTAGCTTGGCCAGGAGCTCGGGCCAAACGCGCCGATGCTCGCGCTCATATTCCTCAATGGCTTCGGCCTTGATCCGTAATTTGAAAGCGTAGCGGGGCACAGTTTTCATCTCACCTACTAAAGTTACACGATCCCTGGCGGCCTTGCCACGGGATCCGTCCGCCGCCTCTCCACCACGCCTTTGTGGCAGCACGACTAACGTTTGAACCGTTGCGCCCGAAGCTGCGGCCACGTAGCATAGAACGCATGCGAACCCGCTTGCCGCGCCTCGCCGCGCTTGTCCTGCCAGCCCTGTTCTGGATGCTCGGCGCGGCGCCCGCACCGCCCGAGTCCGTGGCGCAATTGCATCGCGCTTTCGATGAGCCGCCCGACGACAGCCGCATCATGATGCGCTGGTGGTGGTTCGGCACCGCCGTGATCAAGCCCGAGTTGGAGCGCGAGCTGCGGACCATGAAGGAAAGCGGCATCGGCGGCGTGGAAATTCAACCCGTCTATCCGGTCGTGCTCGACGATCCCGCTCGCGGCCTCCGCAACCTGCCCTATTTGTCCGACGAATTCCTCTCCGATGTCCGCTTTGCCAACGATACCGCGCGCGCACTCGGGCTGCGCGTGGATATCACCCTCGGTAGCGGCTGGCCGTACGGCGGTCCGCATACGCCCCTCGCGGAAGCTTCCAGCCGCCTGAGGGTGGTCCGCGCCGCCATACCCGCCGGCGCCGCTTCTCTGCCGCTGCCCGGAATCGGCCCCGGCGAAACCTTTCTGGCGGCATTCGCCGGCCCGCGGCGCCTGGAGCAAGCCGCGGGTTCGGTGACGATTCCGCCGGGCAACGCCGCCAGTGAAGCGCTCTTCTTCATCGCCAGCCGAACGCGGCAAGCCGTCAAACGCGCGGCGGTCGGCGCCGAAGGCCTGGTGCTCGATCATTACCGCCGGGCCGCGGTTGAGAACCACCTCCATTTCGTGGGCGACCGCCTGATGCAGGCGTTCGGCGATCATCCGCCGTACGCCGTCTTCAGCGACAGCCTGGAAGTGAACGGCGCCGATTGGACCGGCGACTTCCTGGCTGAATTCGCCAAACGGCGCGGTTACGACCTCACTGCCTACCTGCCCGCCCTGGCCGGCGACATGGGCGCAAAGACCCTGGCTATTCGCCACGACTGGGGCCTGACCCTGACCGAACTCGCCAACGAACATTACCTCACGCCCATCCGCGATTGGGCCGCCGCCCACCATACCCGCTTCCGCTCCCAAACCTACGGCATTCCGCCCGTAGCGCTTTCAAGCAACGCCCTGGTGGATCTGCCCGAAGGCGAGGGCTCTGCCTGGCGCCGCTTCACCGCCACGCGCTGGGCTTCCTCCGCCAGCCATCTCTATGGCCGCCCGGTGACTTCTTCGGAAACCTGGACCTGGTTGCACTCGCCCGTTTTTCGCGCCACGCCGCTCGACATGAAAGCCGAAGCCGACCGCCATTTCCTGGAAGGCATCAACCAGTTGATCGGCCACGGCTGGCCCTATTCGCCGCCCGAGGCGGGCGAGCCCGGCTGGCATTTCTACGCCGCGGCGGTGTTCAACGCGCACAATCCATGGTTCATGGCGATGCCGGACATTGCCCGCTACCTGCAGCGCGTCAGCTTCCTGTTGCGCCAGGGCACTCCGGTAACCGACGTGGCCCTCTACCTGCCCACCGCCGACGCATACGCCGGCTTCACCCTCGGCCACGACTCCGTCGATCAGGCCATGGACCGGTTGATCGCTCCGAACATCGTGCCCCGGATTCTCGATGCCGGCTACAACTTCGATTGCATCGACGACGACGCCATCGCCAAAGTGGGCATCCCGTATCCCGTACTGATTTTGCCCTCGGTGGAGCGCATCCCGCTATCCAGCTACCGCAAAATTGAAGAATACGTACGCCAGGGCGGGATAGCGATTGCCACCGGCCG
This sequence comes from Bryobacteraceae bacterium, assembly GCA_052148435.1. Lineage (GTDB taxonomy): Bacteria > Acidobacteriota > Terriglobia > Bryobacterales > Bryobacteraceae > JBEKYD01. Next base: position 112,789 of record JBKQIF010000031.1, on the reverse strand, counting down.
CGCTCCCTCGCTGGCGCCGGGCTTCAAAGAGACTGGCACCGATACGCCTGCCATCCGCCAACTCTCCCTTTCTCTGTTCGAAACCGCCGGCGCCCCCGGCCGCCTGCTCCGGGACGACGCCAAGCTGGGCGACACCCTCCGCGCCGCCCTGCCGCCCGACATGGCATCGGCGCCGGAGGTCGGCTTCGTGCACCGCAGGCTCGCTTTTGCCGACGTCTATTTTGTGGTGAATTCAACCAACCACGCTACCCACCGCGAAACCGTATTTCGCGTCAAGGATGCCGAAGGCGCATGGTGGGATACTTTCAGCGGGAAAGCCACCCATGCCAGCGGCCCCGGCGGCGCGCGCATCGACCTCGATCTGGCGCCCTACGAATCGCGCGTCATCGTGTTTTCCCATACCGGCTTTCCCGCGCCCGCGGCCGGCGCGCCCACCACCGCCATTGCCGATTGGAGCGGCGGATGGCGGGTGACGTTCCCCGGCGTCCCCACGCCTGTCTTTCTCGACTCGCTGCGCTCCTGGACAAACATGGAAGGCAGAGCCAACTACTCCGGCCAGGCAACTTATGAGAAGAACGTGACCGTGGATGCCTCCGTGCTGGCCGCGCACCGCGTGTTGTATCTCGATTTCGGCGAAGGCACTCCCGTCACCGTCGACGAGCGCCGTTCCGGCACCGGCATGCGCGCCCTGCTCGAAAGCCCCATCCGCGAAGCCGCGCGGGTGTGGGTGAATGGCGCCGACGCCGGCTCCGTATGGTGCGCGCCGTACCGGGTGGATGTGACCGGATTGTTGCACGCCGGCGAAAACACGCTCCGGGTGGTGGTGGCGAATCTGGCTTTGAACAAGCTCGCCGCCGAGCCGCTCCCCGATCACCGGCCGCTCATCGCCAAATACGGAGACCGGTTCCAGGACCAGGACATGAAAGACGTGAAGCCGCTGCCGGCTGGCCTGCTGGGCCCGGTGCGGCTGCTGGCACATGGGTGGCACAGGCTTTAGCCTGTGGAAAGTGGAATCGCCAGAAACCGGCCGGGGCACAGGCCAGGAGCCCGCCCCAGCTACTCCTTCTTCTCCGGTATCTTCGGAATATTGAAATGGCCGCCCAGCTCGCTGAGCGAAGCCAGGTCGATCGATCCGGCAATGTTGACGATGGTCAGTTCCTTCGGCTCGGCGCACAGAATCGCCACGCCGGTGGGCTTCTTCTCCACCAGGCGCACGTAGATCTCGCTCGTGCCGTCGTCGCCGGTGACGTTGACGATGCGCGACCATTCGGGGGCGCGCAAATGGTGGCGGATGGTTTCCAGGTCCGCCTGCGTCCAGACGTTGGCGTTCTTGAAGCTGTAGCACTTCACGTAAATGCCTTCCAGGCCCACGATCAGCTTGCGCACCTTGGCGTCGTCCGGGTCGTTGTCGTCCAGAAATTTGGCCGCGAACTGCAGCAGCGGCCCGCTCAGCGAGACGTCGATTTTATCGGATGCCTGCCCGGCCAGCCGATCGATCTGCATCGGAAATTGCTGCGCGCCCAGGCCGCTCAGACAGCCTGCCAGGGCCGCGGCGAGTAGTAGCTTCATTTCGAAAACTCCCGTAATTGATTTTGTATCCGACTGGTTTTGGCGGCGGCGATGTCGAGCGCCAGCTTGAGATCCCGCCTGGCCTCGCGGCCCTCGTATTGGCGGTAGCCGGCGCCCGCGCCCGCGCTCACCACCACCAACGCCGCGGCAGCGGCCGCCCACGCCCGCCATGCCGGCCGCCGCCGCGGCGCCGCGAAGTCGCGAGGGGGCATTTCCCGCGCTAGCGCCCTCTTCAACTCTTCTTCCAGCCAATCCATCTTGTCCGGCCCGTCCATCAGCGTTCCCCCATGCCGCGCCGCTCCAACTTCTCCCGCAACAGAGCCAGCGCGCGATGCAAATGACTTTTCACGGTAGCCAGCGGCATTTCGAGTAACCCGGCGATCTCCGCCGGTTCCAGTTCTTCCTGGTAGCGCAGAATCACCGTCATCCGTTGCGCCTCCGGCAGACTGGCTACCATCCGCCGCAACGATTCCCCCAGCCAGGGGTCGTACCGTGGATCGAAGCTCGCCGGTTCCGGCGCCTCTTCCAGTCCGATGCGCGGCAGGCGTTTGCGCCGCCGCCCGGCATCGATAGCCCGCTGCACCGCGACCTTTCGCAGCCACGCCGCCGCATGCCGGGGCGATTCGATGCTGCCGCGGTTGCGATGCAGGCTCAGGAACACGTCCTGCGCTACTTCCTCCGCCAGCGGCCGGTCGCGTAAGAAATGCCAGGCCACGCTGTACACCATGGCCTGATGCTCGCGCACCAGCCCGTTGAAATCGATCGCGGTATTCTCCACGGCCTCGATCGCGCTCACTGATCGTCCCTGCCATACGCCACGTTGCTGGTCACATCGGTGCGCTGGAAGTTGCTATTGGTCAGCGCTATGGTAATCGTGCGGCGATAAAGAAACAAACCGCGCACTTCGAATTCGCCGCCGTAGCTCACCGGGAACCAGACCTTGTCGGCGAACTTTTGGTACGAGACCGAAAATCCCAGGCCGCGAATATTCGTGCCCAGCAATATCTGCACCGCCAGCGGCATCTTCCAGGCCAGCGAAGTGGTAACCAGCACGGGCTGAAACTCTTCGGCGTCGATCAGCGCCTCCCCCTTCCAGTCGCCATCTTCCAGTCCAACGCCTTTCTGGGGAGCGAACGCCACCCGATATACCGCGCGCCCGCGATAGGCTTCCACCGCCGCCAGACGGAAATCGTACTTCAACTGCTGGTGGTACGTCAGCGGGAACAGGTCCGGCCCGATACCGTCTTTCGAGTTGCCGTCGTCCATCAGATCTTCGGACATACTGTTGATCAGCCCACCGTCGATATCCACTTTGTTGTATTCGTAACCGGGCTTGTCGTAAGCCACGAAGCCGTTGCCGGCGGCGTACCTGCCTTCGAAGTGCGCCGGTATCCGTTCGCTATGGCGATCCTTGGGCACGATGGTGTATTCCCGGCGCTCCTCCCGGGCCAGTTTCCCGTTGGCCCGAATCATGCGGAGCAATTGCTTCTGCGTATAGATGAAATTACGGCGCAGGTCCTGGCTCTTAGCCTGGTTTTCCGCCACCTCGTGCATAATGCGCGCGACGTCGGGGGGCGCCTTCACCACGCCCGCGGCCAGCAGTGTCAGGATGATCCAAGTCGCCATCGGTTCGCTCCCAGACCAGGTGTCTCGCCTGCTCTATCAGCCTATTACGCAGTCCGCTTCGCGCAGGATGCAGTTTCTTGGCTGTGGGGCAGGTGGCACGGGCTTCAGCCTGTGAGAGATCCAGAACCTCCAGGCAAACCTGTCATGAAACCGAACACCTCCATCTCGAATTCGGACACCATTTTCCGGCTGGCCGCCTGGCGCCCCTTTTTGTGCCGCGTTTTCTTGCACTTGCCAGTGGAAGTGGAGTTGCCCTTCAAGTTCCCTTCGCAGCGCATTCATCTACTATGGCGGCATCGTTGAAACATACTCGTTTGAGAAGCTTCGCTGGTTTGCTTGGGACATGGCTTGCGGCGGCGTCGAGCGGCTTTGCCCAACCGGCGGCGGCGCCGTCGGAAATCGAAATTCGCACACCCCTGCCGCCGCCCCTCATCGGCCCGTTGCTGCGGCCCTTCCACTTTGAACGGCGCCAGGTCTCGCCCGCGCGCCTCACCAATTCCTATCGCCTGGATTCTCTTATCCGCGGTGGCGATCTCTATCTCACCGCCCAGGACGTCGTCGCGCTCACCCTCGAAAACAATCTCGATATCGCGGTGCAGCGCTACGGACCCTACATGGCGCGGGAAGCCCTGCGGCGCGCCGAGGGAGGCGGCCTGCTGCGGCAGGACGTGGTCACCCCGATCGCTCCCGGCCCGGTCAGCGTCAGCCCCATCGGCGTCAGCGGCAATGCCTCCGGCCTGGCTTCGGGAACGGGCGCGAGCGCCGCCTCCTTCCTCACCGGCTACGGGCCCAATCCGCCCAATCTCGACCCCAGCATCGGCGCCTACGTGCAATTCGGCCACAGTACCATTCCCGAAACCAACCTCACTTATTACTCCACTACCGCCTTGGTAAATGTGTACCGTTTCTACGAGGTTTATTACAACCAGCAGTTCATAACGGGAACCTCGATCGGCGCGAGCTACTGGACGCAGCATAGCGATGTCAACAGTCCCAACAATACCTTGAATCCGAACATCACCGGCGATATCGATTTCAACGTGACCCAGTCTCTGCTGCAGGGTTTCAGCCGCGCCGTCAACGACCGCAATATCAGGGTCGCCAGGAACAACATCAAGGTTACCAACCTGAACTTGAAGCTCCAGTTAATTACCACCGTCACCGCCGTGCTGAATCTCTATTGGGACCTGGTCAGCTTCAACGACGACGTGCGCATCAAGCAACAGGCCCTGGCCAACGCGGAGAAACTGCTGGCGGACAACAAGGAAAAAGTGGATGCGGGCGCGCTGCCGGCGGTCGAAGTCACCCGCGCCGCCGCCCAGGCCTCCGTCAGCCAGGAAGCTCTGCTGATTTCTCAGACCAACATGGCGCAGCAGGAAACCGTGCTCAAGAACGCGCTCAGTCGCACCGGCGTCGAAAACGCCGGCTTCGACGCCGTCCACGTGGTACCGCTCGACTCCATCCAAATCCCCAAGACCGAAGAGATTCAGCCGGTCCAGGACCTGCTCCGAACAGCCCTGGAGAATCGTCCCGAGCTGGAGCAAAGCCGTCTCAGCCTGGAGAGCAGCAAAATCAATCTGCAGGGCACCAGGAACAGCCTTTTACCCAGCCTCAGCGTCTTCGCCGATGTCAACAACCAGGGCCTCGCCGGCGCCTACAATCCGCAATATGACAACTGTTGCGGCCCGGCGTCGTCGATCTTCGTCGGCGGACTGGGTTCGGCCCTCGGCCAGGAGTTCCGCCGCAATTTTCCCAACTACTCGGCCGGCTTCTCCGTCAGTATCCCGCTGCGAAATCGACAAGCCCAGGCCGATTACGCCATGGACCAGTTGAAGCTCCGCCAGCAGGAACTGCAGTTGCAGCGGACCGTCAACCAGATCCGCGTGGAAGTGAAGAATGCCGTGGTGGGTGTGCAGCAGGCGCGCCTTCGCTACGATACCGCGGTGAATACGCGCGTGCTCGCCGAGCAGAGCCTGGACGCGGAGCAGAAGCGGTTTCAATATGGCGCCACCGGTGCCGACGTCACCACCGTCATTCAGGCCCAGCAGGACCTCGCCAACGATCAAAGCGCCGAACTCCAGGCGTTGGCCGCGTATTCCCACGCCAGAATCGACCTCGACGTCGCCCTCGGCCGCACCCTCGACGTGAACCACATCAAAATCGACGAGGCCTATACCGGACACGTGGAGCGCCAATCCGTGCTGCCTTCCGCGCTCCCCGGAGAGAGGAGATAGGACATGCCGCACGAGTCTCAATACCATATGCCGCAAGCCCGAGCCGCGACCGTCGGAAGCTGTGAAAAAATCGGCCGCAACCAAGAAAGCGCAGGCGAAAACGCCTACTCCACGAAGATCCTTCTCGCCTGCCTCTGTGCCTTGTCCATTACCTCAGTCCCCCTCGCCGCGCAGCAAATGCCGATGGTCGAAAAACCTCAGGCGCCGCTCGGCCTTCGCTCCTACCTGGGAACCTCCCTCCCGCCCGTCAACATGGCCAACTCCAGCCGGATTCATCGGCTGCTCCACGCCGGCTCTCTCTATCTGACCGTCCAGGACGCCATCGCGCTGGCCATCGAGAACAACCTCAACTTGGAAGTGCAGCGCTACAACATCCCCTACGCCGAGTGGACCGTCGAGCGCATGCAGGCCGGCGGCACGCCGCGCGGCGTCTCGGGCGGCGCAACCTCCGTAAATCCGGTGGACCCCGGCGTGGGCGTGCTGGGGTCCACGTCGTCGGGCGCCGTCAGTACCGGCAACGGCGGCGGTGGTTCGGTGGGCGGCACCAACTCCGGCGGCGCCAGTATTCAGCAGATCGGCAGCACGGTGGCGAATTTCGATCCTTCCTTCACTAACACCAGCACCTTTGCCCACTATACGACGCCGTTGGTCAACCAGGCTTTGAGCCAGACCTCGGCGCTGGTGGACACGGAACACATCTATACCACCCAACTGCAGCAGGCATTCGATACCGGCGGGGCCATGCGGATTAACAGTTACGAGTACTATCAAAAAGAAAACTCGCCCGGCGACCTGGTCAATCCGGTGGTGGCGCCGTATATGCGGCTGCTGTTTTACCAGCCGCTGTTCCAGGGCGGCGGCCGGGCCTTCAACCTGCACAACATCCAAATTGCCCAGAACGGCAGGGACGCCGCCCGGCAGGCGTTTCGCGCCGAACTCCTGAACCTGGTGGCGAGCGTACTCACCGCCTATTGGGACGTCGCCACAGCCGATGCCGAACTCGCCGCCCGCCAGCGTGCCGCCGACGCCACCCAAAAGTTCTACCAGGATACTCAAAAGGAAATCGCGGCCGGAGCTCTCCCCAGGGTGGAAGAGCGCCGCGCCGCCGCCGAAGCCGCCAGCCGCCGCCAGGATCTGCTGCTGGCGCGCATCGCTGTTCAGCAGCGCGAAAGCGCGCTCAAGCAGTTGCTGGTGCGGCGCGAAGAGCCCGATATCGATACCGCATCCATCGTTCCGTTGGACCACATCGTGGTTCCCGATCGGGACGATCTGCCGGCTCTCTCGAAGCTCGTCTCCGGCGCCATGCGCGAGCGGCCGGATGTAGCCCTGTCCAAAATCAACGACGAAAACGCAGCCATCAATACCATTGGCACCACCAACGGCCTCCTGCCCACCATGCTGGCGTTCGGCTACCTCATGAACCGCGGCGTTGCCGGCACCTTGGTGCCCGCGGCCGGCAGCGCACCTCAGTCCTTTGCCGGCGGGTACGGAACGGCGCTTGGGCAGATTGCCCGTCGCGATTTTCCCACTGAAGCCGCCGGCCTGCAGCTTTCCTCCCTGCCGATTCATAACCGCGTGGCCCAGGGCGATTACGCCTTCGAGCAACTGCAGGTGCGGCAATCGCAGCTCACCGGGCAGATAGACAACAACGCCATCGCGGTCGGCGTCTCCAACCAGATCACCGCGCTGCGCCAGGCGCGGGCGCGCTACGACACCGCTGTCAACACCCGCAAGCTGCAGGAACAACTCCTCGCCTACGAACGCGAAAAGTTCACCTTCGGCATCTCCACCTTCAGCAACCTCATCATCGACCAGCGGGCCCTGGCCGCGGCCGAAATTACCGAAGTCACGGCGCTAGCCGACTACGCGCACGCTCGCGTTTCGCTCGACCAGGTGCTCGGACAAACTCTGCAAAACAACGGAGTGACGCTCGAGGAGGGCCTGAACGGCCAGGTTGTCCGCCAATCGCAACTGCCGGATCTGATCGCACCCGCCAAATAGTTGGGACCCGTCTTGAGACGTGGAGGCCATTCCGCCAGGTTTCGGGATAAGCCCGCTTCCCGGCACGACTCTTTCGGGGTGCCGGCCAGCCTGCGGTTAGAGGCGGAGCCGCGGAGTTGTCAGGAATGGCTTTCGATTGAGAATGCATCATGGAACACGTATGATAAAGACACTCCGCTTGTTGTGGGTCCTGGAAACGAGGCGAGTCGAATCGCATGCCGAAAATGAAAGAGTTTACAGTAACGATTGAAGACAAACCGGGCGCGCTGGGGAAGTGCTTCCTCGCTCTGGCGGAACGTGGAGTGAACATCCTGGCTTTTCAATCCTATGTAGAGGAGGGCGAGAGCCTGGCCCGATTACTGGTGGACGATCCGGCCAGCGCCAAGGTGGTGCTGGGCGGCCTGAGCATGATCTTCGAGGAGACGGAAGTCGCCGTAGTCAGGCTGGCGCACCGTCCGGGAGAGTTGGGCCGCGCAGCTTCGCGGTTGGGCGAAAAACAGATCAACATTGACTACTCCTACTGCGGACTGGAGCCCGGATCGACGCGGCCGCTGGCGGTCTTCGGGGTAGACAACCTTACCACAGCCGCAAACCTGCTGGACGAGCTGGCCACCGAAGCTGCGTAAAGCGCCGGCCACAAATTCTGCACTGGGAGGGTCCGATTCGCATTTGCGAATGATGGGGCACTCGGAAACAGGGCGCCTACTCCCAGCGCAAGGCGCGCATGGGATCGATCGCCGTAGCGCGCCGGGCCGGGATGTAGCCCGCCAGGGCGGTCACGGCGGCGACTCCCAGCGAAGCGGCGGCCATGGTCAGCAAGTCGGTGGGCTCGACTCCGAATAGCTGCGCTTGAATCAGGCGGGTTACGGCGTAGGCGCCGGCAAGTCCGATGGCGACGCCGATGGCGGCGAGCGTCAGGGTTTCGCCGAGAACCATCCACAGCACCGAGCCTCGCCCCGCGCCCAGCGCCATGCGGATGCCGATCTCGCGCGTGCGCCGCGCCACCATGAAAGCCATCACGCCGTAGAGGCCGAGGGCGGCCAGCAGCGTGGCGAGACACCCGAAGACGCTCGAAAGCGTGGCCAGCAGCCGCTCGGTGAGCAGCGAGATCTCCATTTGGCCGTCGAGCGTGCGCATGTCGTGTACCGGCACGCTGGTATCCACTCCCACCGCCGCCGCGCGCAGGGTGTGGAACAGGCGGGTTGGGTCGCCCTGAGCCCGCACGTAAACCGTTTCCCCGTCCGCAAACCCCTTCTGGTTGTCGGGAAGATAGAGTTCGTAGGGAATCTCGTCGCGCATGCTTTCGTATTTCGTGTCTCCCGCCACGCCCACGATCTCGATATCCGTCTTGGTTCCCGGGTCGATTCCCAGGCCGACGTGGCGGCCCAGGGGATTGGCCTCTCCAAAATATCGCTTGACGAACTTCTGGTTCACGATTCCCACTTTGGGCGCGCCGTCGGCGTCGCGGTCGTTGAAGTCGCGGCCCAGCAGCACCGGAATCTTCAGCGTCTTGAAAAACCCGGGACTGCAATACTGCATGTGCGGATCGGGGCGCTCATCCGGCTTGGTCGAGTACCCTTCGATCGTGACCCAGTTGTCCCACTCGTCGTTTTCCAGTAGCGCGACCTCCGCCACAGTGTGAGATTCCACCCCGGGGAGCGCGCTCAACCGGTTGCGCAGGCGGCGATAGTAATCCGCGGTCCACTTGGGGTCGTAGCGGCTCAAGGTAGGGTCGACATCGAAGGCGAGCAGATTCCTGACCTCGAAACCGGGATTCAGCGTCTTCAAATTGCGCAAGCTCTGGAGGAACAGCCCTGCGCCGATCAGCAGCAGCAGCGAGAGCGAAACCTGCGCTACCACGAGGCCCTTGCGCAAGCCGGCGGTGCCACCGTGGATGACGGCGCCCGCCTGGTCCTTCAAGGTGTTGGCCAGTTTCGGCCGCGTGGACTGCCAGGCCGGAACCAATCCGAAAAGAGCTCCGGCCACGAGCGAGACAACGAAGGTGAAGCAGAGGACAGTCCAATCCGGTGTGGCCGAAAGCGAGAGCGGGGTGTGGCCGGAGGGTAGAAAATCGATCAACGCCTGGTCGACCAGGACTGCCAGACCGACACCCAGAGACCCGCCAATGGCGGCGAGCACGAGACTTTCCACCAGGAGTTGGCGTATCAGCCGGCCGCGGCCCGCACCGAGCGCCAGGCGAACGGCAATCTCCTTCTGCCGTGCCGAGGCTCGCGCGATCAGCAGATTGGCCAGATTCGAGCAGGCGATCAGCAGCACCAGGCCGACGATGCCCATCAGCGCGAAAAGCGGCTTCGCGTACGTCCTGCGCAAATTGGAGCGGCCCTTCGACCCGGGCATCACCTCCATCCACATTCTCAGAAATCCCTGTTTGACGATCGGCGAGGCCTTGGCGAAGGGCTTCTCGGTCACTTCGCGGTTTAGAATTTGGTGGAACAGCGGCTGCAGCCCCGCTTGCGCCTTTTCCATCGCCATGCCGGGCTTAAGGCGGCCGAAGACTTCGGCCCAGCGGAAGCGGTCGTTGTTCAAGCGGTCGAAATACGCCGTGCGTGGCAGGTCGTCTTTCATAGTCATCGGGATGCGAATCTGCGGCGCGCGGCCCGGTTCCACGCCGTCGAATCCGGCCGCGCTCACACCGACGATCGTCAGTGCCCTGCCATTGACCACGATCTGCTTTCCGACGATGCCGCGGTCCGCGCCGAAACGCGCGCGCCAGTAGCCGTAGCTGAGCACGGCCAGCGGGTGCCCGCCTTGAATCAGATCGTCGGAAGCGGTGAACACACGACCGATAGCCGCGCCGATGCCGAGCACCGGGAAGTAGTTGCCCGAAACAAAATCGGCCCCGATCAGCTCCGTGCGGCCCTGGAACGACGCACTCACGGTACCCGGGTAGGTGCAGAACATGCCGCTGAAAACCTGGTTCTTGTCGCGGATCTCCCGATACATCGGGTAGGAGATTCGATCGCGCCCGTTGTTGCCGCCGTAGTGTTTGCCGCGTCCGGCCAGCATCACGAGTTGCGCGGGATCTTTTACCGGAAGCGGCTGCAGAACGAGCTGGTTGATGAGGGTGAAGATGGCGGTGTTGGCGCCGATGCCCAGAGCGAGAGAAAGCACGGCTACCGCCAGAAAAATGGGCGACTTGCGCAGGGTGCGCAGGGAATATCGGAAATCCTGTAGCAGGACAGCCATCGACCGTTATACTGCGCAGGGCGGAAAAGGTTACCAATTGTTCTGGTGGCGCACGCACTCTTCTGTGCCGCGTCGAGTCTCTACTCGACGCCTGTGCGCCCTGTGGCCTCGGACCGGATGATGGTCACCCGGTCGCCCGGCTCAGAGCGCCAGTTCCAGAATCTGCCGTAACTCGGCGTCGCTCAAAACCGTGGGGTTCGATTTCATACTGTTCGCCCTGGCCGCCTGCGCGGCTACGGTGGGGAAATCCCCGGCCCGGACGCCGTAGCTTCCGAGCGGCTGGATTTCCACCCGCTGGCCGAGATCGGCCAGCCAGCTCGCGGCGTCTTCCGCTTCAGCCTGGGGATTGCCCGTGAGCAGGCGCGCGATTTCGGCGTACCGCGCCAGCGCCGGGCCCTCCGGGTTGCGCCCCCGCAGAGCCCGCACATTCACCGCCGTCGCGTGCGGCAGCAGCGCGGCGCACACCGCCCCGTGCGGTGCGTCGAACATTCCGCCCAGCGGCGCGGCCAACCCGTGCACCGCGCCCAGCCCCGCGTTCGCCAGCGCCAGGCCGCCCAGCAAACTGGCCCACGACATGGCCGCGCGCGCCTCAGTGTCGGCCCCGTTCCGCCACGCCCGCTCGAGAGCCGTGCGTGCGCTCTTCAGCCCCTCGACGCAATAAAGATCGGTCATTCGGTTGGCCCGCACCGAAACGTACGGTTCCATCAGTTGCGTGATCGCGTCCAGGCCGCTCGCCGCCGTCGCCGGGCGGGGCAGGGAATAGGTCAGCGTGGGGTCCACCACCGCCAGCCGCGGCAACATTCCCACCGAGCGCAGGCTGGCTTTTACGCGTTGTTCCGGCGAGGCCAGCACCGCGTTCCGCGTCACCTCGGAGCCAGTCCCGGCCGTAGTGGGAATGGCGATAAAAGGCGCCGAAGCGTTCGCCAGCGGCCGGCCCTGGCCGATCACTTCCAGGTAGTCCAGCGGGTCGCCGGGATTGGCCAGCAGCGCGGCCACCGCCTTCGCGGCGTCGATGGCGCTGCCCCCGCCCATGGCGATCACCAGCTCGCAACCCTCGCTGCGCGCCAAAGCGGTAGCTTCGCGCACCGCACCGATGCTCGGCTCGCCGCCCGTCACCGCGTACGGCACCGCTGTCACACCTTTGGCGCTCAGAGCCTCAGCCAGCGGCGCGGCGCGTTCCGCCGTCGCGCCCGTCACCAGCAGCGCGCGCCGCCCCAGGCCCAGCGCCGCGGCTGGCACTTCCCGCACCGCGCCTTCTCCAAAAACAATGCGCTGCGCGGTAGCAAACTCAAAGGACATAGATAGAGATTAACTTAGGGCGGGCGGCCGCTTCAAATGTAATAGAAGTCGGCTTGTGATCGCCCGTTTTCTGGGTGCGCCGTAAGAAATCCGAATGAGCATTGGAGTTCTCTCGTTGCTCTCGGAGAGGCGGCCGCCGGATCGTGCTGACGTCTTAAAGGCTGCGCCGTGAGACTGGCCGGCGGCGATGTTTCTGTATGATTCCCGCCAGTGCGCGCAGAGCCTCATTTGCTTCCCCTGAACTGGGGAAGGCGGCGGCAACATCGGGTTCCAGGACTACAACGGCACTTCCCGCAGCGTATCGGGATGCGAACTTGTTGGGCACGCCTCGCTTGAAGTCATACTCCGGAAGAATCTCGTCGGTATCGGCACTATCGGCGGGCACGCCTTTACTGAGGGATTTCTTCATAGTCTCCTCTCTCTGGGCGTGTGGCCTGTCGGGCGCTGATGATGCGAACCGTCGCTGCGCGCTCAATGTACATGACTGCAAGCAAACGACGTTGTTTAGAAATGCCCAACAATACCGACCGCTCCTCTATGGCTGAATGACGCGGATCCGCCACAATTCTACCTAATGGATCGCCGAAGACCGTCGCCGCCTCCTCGAACGATACTTTGTGCTTGGCGAGATTCCCCGCAGCCTTTTGCGGATCCCACTCGAACTCCAGGGCCAACCCTCATTATACTTGCGGATCGAAGATGGTGCTCCGGCCCCGATCAGTCGCGTCTTTCACCGGACGGCTGGCCACGTTTCTACCTGAGTTACCAGCCGCTATCCGGCGGATCGACGTTCTGATAGATCTCGCGCGTGCGCGGCTCCGCGAACATGTCCGCCGTTTTGGCCGCCCAGGCGTTGTAGTGGGGCGTTTCCTTGTGAGCCGCCTGCGCGGCGGCGTCGCGGTAGACCTCGTACAAAAGGAAACGGGTAGGGTCGTCGGTCTGCTGAATGACATCGAAGCGCGCCACGCCCGGCTCGCGCCGGCTGTTGGTGGCGTTTTCGATGGTGGCCTGCCGAAACGCATCGAGCGATTCGCTTTTCACGTGGATCGAAACCAGTAAAATCAGCATGGACAGGGTTATCCTTTCAAGTCGCGGAAAGCTTCTTCGATTTCCTGTTTGGCGGCCGGGGTGGGCACGCTCAGCGGCAGGCGCGGCGGCCCGCCGTAGTAGCCGTTCAGGTCCATGGCGTATTTCAAACCCGGCACGCCATATTTGCTGGTCACCAGCGCGGACGCCCGGCCGATGCGGTTCTGCCAGTCCAGCCCCGCGGCTTCCTCGCGCGTGCGGTACGCCTCCCAGATGGCGATCACGCTGTAGGGCGCCGCGTTAGCATAGGCCAGAATTGCCCCTGTCGCGCCCATCAGCAAGGAGGGCCACAGCGTGGGCGCGGAACCCACCAGCACCTGAAAGCCGTGGCGCACCTCGCGAATCATCTGCATCACCTTTTCGAGGTTGCCGGAGCTTTCCTTGATGGCGATGACGTTGGGGTGCTCGCTCAGCGCCACCACCGCTTCCACCGGAATGTCCACCCCCGTGGTCTGCGGCCAATTATAGATGATGAGCGGAAGCCGCGACTGATCCGCCACGGCGCGATAGTAGAGCGCCTGCGCGTCGGCCCGGTTGATCAGGTTCTTATAATAATGAGGCGTGCGCACCATGGCCGCCTTGTAACCCAGTTCCGCGGCTCGATTGGTCAGCGCCACGGTTTCCCGAACGCTTTCCACGCCGGTCCCGGCGATGAGCAGTTTTTCCGGCGCGGCGTGTTTGGCGACCGCCTCCCACACCTGGATCTTTTCTTCCGTGGTGAGGTGGACGCTCTCTCCGGTCGAGCCCGTCACCACGTAGCCGGCCAGCGTGGTGAGGTTCCATTTCTCGACGTTGTGGTGGATCTTGGACCAGTAAATTTCACCGTTGTGATCGAACGGCGTCGTGATAGGTGGGAAAATACCCTGTAGTTTCATGATCCCGAACGAACCTCCACGATAACAATGTTCTCGCTCGAAATCGAATGCGACCAAGACGGGCGCGACTGGCTGCTGGCCGACTTGTACGACCTCGGCCCCGCCGGCATGGTGGAACTCGACGCGGCCCGCGTGCGCGTCTTCTTCGACGATACTGCCGACCGCGCCCGCCTGTTCGCGTGCTACCCGAATGCCGTCGTTCGCATCGAGGAAGACCGCGACTGGGTAGGCGAGGCGCGAGCCATGCTGCAGCCCATGCCCGTCGGTTCGCGATTCTTTCTGGTGCCGGAATGGCGCGACGATCCGGCGCCCGAAGGCCGTTTCCGCATCCCGGTGAATCCCGGAATGGCATTCGGCACCGGCGTTCACGAAACCACCCAATTGTGCCTGGAAGCGCTGGAAGAATTTGTCCACCCCGGAGCGGTGGTGCTCGATGTGGGTACCGGCCAGGGCATTCTGGCACGGGCCGCCCGGTTGCTGGGCGCTGGAACGGTCATCGCGTGCGACACCGATCCGGTTGCCATCGAGATCGCCGGCATGGGCTTCGTCGGGTCGGTGGACGCGGTCCGCTCCGACTCGGTGGATCTGGTGGTCGCCAACATCAGCCCGGAGGCGATTGTGCATCTTGCGCCCAATTTGCTCCGCGTCCGCCGCGCTGGTGGCACGATTCTGGTGAGCGGCTTCGAAGTAAATGAAACGGGACAGGTTAGCTTTGCCCTGCCCGGAGTCCAAGAAGTGCGCCAGAAGGGCAACTGGGCGCTAGCCGTGGCCTGACGTGCACAAGAATGCACAAAGACGCACAAAACGAAAAAACAAACGTTCAGGCCCACAATGGATCATATAATTATCATATAATTGATTGATGAGGACTCCGATGCTCGATACCCGTGAAATCCACTCCCTGACCGATTTCCTGCGGAATCATAAAGCGCATGTCGCGCGGCTCAAAGAGACGCAGGCCCCGGAAGTGCTGACGGTGAACGGCAAGGCTGAAGTGGTTGTGCAGGATGCGACAAGCTACCAGTTGATGCTCGACCGCCTACACCACATGGAAACGATTTCGGCAATTCAGGAGGGAATGGCGAGCGCGGAGCGCGGCGAACTGAAGCCCGCCGCTCAGGTGCTCGACGAGATGCGGGCCAAGTATGGCCTATCGCGTTAGTCTTGCTTCTCCCGCCGAAAGGGACGCATACGCGGCGTTTGAACGCATCCGCGAAGCTGCCCCCATGCATGCAGAGAAGTGGCTTACACGCTTATTCGAGGCCATTCTCAGCTTGGACAAGCTTCCTGCCCGGTGCCCTGTCATTGCCGAAGCAAAAGAGCTTGGCTATCCCGCCCGTCACTTGCTGTACGGCAAAGGGAAGGGTGTTTATCGAGTCATCTTTCATATCCGGGAGGGCGAGCAGCACGTGCGTGTCTTGCGAATCTGGCATGCTTCCCGCGATGCCATCACCGCCGAGGACATGGAGGAGTAACGATATCTCATCTCATTGCCTATTAGCCCTCAGACCCAACAGTCGTGTCATGGTTTCTTTTTGGCAGTCTGGCGCGACGGCGCGATTTAACAGCGCCGCAGCTTCAAATCCCCACCCTCTGGTGTTTATCGAGCGAGGCGTCGTCGCCGCGCCGGTCGTAAAGCTGCGTGGTGCGGGTGTCCGGCAGCAGGTCTGCGATTTTTTACTCCAAGGACAGCGCAAGCCAGTGTTTTCAGTGAGCTACAAACGCCCTCATCTTGAATCCCGCGAGCCGGCACTCGACATCACCCTTCATTGAAGACATTGGACCCACAGGTTTACGGAACCTCCTTAGAGTAAATTTCTGCACGGATGCTGCCGGTGCCCCAAGTTGCCGAATCCTGCCCGGCGTGGGCGACATCCTCCACATAGAGGCATTCATATATGAAACGAACTGGAAGCGCGAAGTGGCAGGGAGATCTCAAGACTGGGTCCGGAGCCCTGACGGTCGACAGCGGAACTCTGTCCCAGACTCCTTATTCTTTCCACGCGCGGTTTGCGGAAGGCAAGGGCACCAACCCCGAAGAACTGCTCGCCGCCGCTCACGCCGGCTGCTTTACCATGGCGCTGTCGGCGCAACTGGGAGAGGCCGGGCTAAAGGCCGACAGCCTGGAAACTACCTGCACCATCTCGCTGGAACAGAAGGATGGCGGCTTCGCCATTACCGAAAGCCACCTGGAATTGACGGCCACCGTCCCTGGCGCCACCAAGGAAGCCTTCGAAAAAGCTACCGCCGCCGCCAAAGCGGGATGCCCGGTGTCGAAGCTGTACCACACCAATATCACTTTGAATGCCACGCTGGTGCCCGCCGGCACCGGAAAGTCCGGCGCGTAGCCTAGAACTGCTGACGGGCAAATGTGGCGCACGTACTCTTCGGTGCCGCGTCGGCACTCGTGCCGACGCCCGCTGCCACAACCACAAGGCGAAGAGGCGTCGAGTAGAGACTCGACGCGGCACGCAAAAGTGCGTGCGCCACGGTAGCAGCTTATCGCCGCGTGCCCAGGTACACGTCGTGCAGGCGCAGCAATCCCAGGGCGCGGCCGTTAGGGTCTACCACCGGCAGCACGGAAAGCTGTGAGGGGCGGCGCTCCATGCGGTCGAGCGCCTCGGCCAGGCTGGCTTCGGGCCCAATCGAGACCGGCGTCCCGGTCATGACGTCGCCGGCGCTCAGGGTGCGGATATCGTCGTGAGTGGTCAGAGCGCGGCGCAGGTCGCCATCGGTGAGCAGCCCGGCCAGCGCGCCATCGGGCGTCACCACCAGCGCGCCGCCCAACGGCCGCCGCGTCATCGCGACGATCACCTCTTTCAACCTGGTTTCCGGCGTCACCACGGCGGCCTCCGCCACCGGGTGCATGGTCTTGCCCACCGAAAGACGCAGGTTGCGTCCCAACTGCCCGCCGGGGTGGTAGCGGCCGAATTCTGCGGCGGTGAAGCGCCGCGCCCGCATCAGCGCGACGGCCAGCGCGTGGCCAACGGCCAGCGCGGCGACGGCACTGGCCGTGGGCGCCAGGTTGTTGGGGTCGGCCTCGCGCTCCACCGAGGCATCCAGCAGCACGTCCACCCGCGCCGCCACCGGCGAAGACGCGCTGCCCAGAATTCCAATCAGCGGCGAACGGAAGTCGCGCAGCAGCGGAATCAGATCCTGTAACTCGGAAGACGCCCCGTTTTTCGAAATCAGCACGGTCGGGTCGCCCGGCGTGTAGACGCCCAGATCGCCGTGCGCCGCTTCGGCCGGATGCAGAAACACGGCGGCGGTGCCGGTGCTGCACAAGGTCGCCACGAGGCTGCGCGCCACGTGCCCCGACTTGCCGATGCCGGTGACCACGACCTTGCCGGGATGGCCGACAATCAGATCCACGGCGCGAATCAATTCATCGCCTAAGCGCGCCGCCGCGGCCGCAACCGCGCCCGCTTCGATTTCGAGCGCCTCCCGCGCCGCCGCCAGCCACTCCTGCTCCTCTTGCCCCATGGGAAATCTCATCATCGCACGGGATAGAATGATTCGAGTGACGCGAAATTATTTTGGTGGGGCGGACCCTCCGGTCCGCAGCCGGCCCCCCGGCCGGCTTATCGCCGATGACAAGCGCCTGACGTTTCGACAGGAAAGCGGGCCCAGGCGGACCCGCGCGGACCCGGGGGTCGGCCCCACCGGACTGGGAAAAGCATGCTCCATTGCCCTGCTGCTACTGGCCGCCGCCTGCCAATTGAGCGGCGAGGTTCGCCCGCTCACCATTCTGCACATCAATGACATCCACGCCCACCTCTCGCCGCTCGATAACGGCGAGGGCGGATTTGCCGCGCTGGCCACGGTGATCCGGCGGGAGCGCGATGGCTGCGCCGCGTGCATCCTGCTGAACGCCGGCGACCTGGCGCAGGGCACCCCGGTCTCCACCATCTTTCAGGGCCTGCCGGTGTTCGAGCTTTCGAATCTGCTGGGGATCGACGCCGCCACCATCGGCAATCACGATTTCGATTACGGCTGGATGCAAACCCGCAAGTTCATCTCCATCGTCAACTACCCCATGGTCAGCGCCAATATGGTGGGCAAAGACGGCCAGGCGTTCGCCAAGCCCTACGTCATCCTGCAGGTGAACGGCCTGCGCGTGGCGGTGATCGGCGCCATGACCGAGACGCTGCCCACGCTCACCTTTCCGAAGGCGTTGGGCGAATGGCACGCCGTTTCCGTGGTCGAGACCGCGCGCCGCTATGCGGCCGAGTTGCGCCCCCAATCCGACCTGGTCGTACTGCTCGCTCATATCGATGGCCGCGAAGAGACCGCCGTGCTGGAGCAGGTGCCTCAGGTGGCCGTGCTGGTTTCCGGCCATATTCACACCGGTATCGCCGAGCCGCGCGTGGTCGATGGCCGCATCATGGTGCGGGTGAAGAGTTACACCGAGGAGTTGGGACAGCTGGATCTCGAGATCGATACCGAAAAGAAAGCGCCGGTATCCTGGAAATGGAAAATCGTTCCCATCGCGGCCGGCACGCCGCAGGCGCCGGACGTGGCCGAGCGGGTCCAATACTGGGAAGACCAGGTGAAGGCGCGCGTCGATCGGCCGCTGGCCATTGCGCGGCGCAGTTTCAACACGAGGGATGAGATCAAGGTCTTGATGGAGCGGGCGATTCGCGAGCAAACCGGCGCTAATTTCGCCTTCGTCAACCGGGGCGGAGTGCGCGACATACTGCCCGCGGGCCAGTTGCTGGAGCGGAACGTCTGGAACATCATGCCGTTCGACAATCGCGTGGTGGTGGGCGCCTTCAAAGGCCGCGATTTGCCGCCGGTGGTTTTGGGCGGAATCGCCGTCGAGCCGGATCGTGAATACACTCTCGCCGTTACCGATTTCACCGCCGCCAACCAGAATACCGCCGAGAACCTGCGCACCACGGGTCTGGAGTTCCCCAACGATGTCGGCTTGCTGCGCGACATACTGATCGATTGGTTCCGCAAGCAGAAAGTAGTCGAGTAGTGGCGCACGCCGGGCCGATGCTGATCGTTTTTACCGGTCCGCCTTGTTCGGGCAAAAGCACGCTGGCCGCCGAACTGGCGCGCCGCCACGGCTGGGAGCACTTATCCATGGATGCGACCCGGCAGCGCATCCTGCCCGGCACGCACACCGAAGCCGACCGGCACGCAGCCTATCGCGCCATGCACTTTGCCGCGGAATTGCTGGCGCGCGCCGGACGGAGCGTCATCCTCGACGCCCCCTATAGGCAGCTTGGAGACCGCGACGATCTGGCGCGTGCCGTGGCCGCCGGCGGCGCGCGTCTCAAATGGATCGAATGCCATGTCGCGCCGGAAACCGCCAGCGCGCGGCAGAGGATTCGCGGATACGATGCGGAACGCGCCGACCTGAATGAACCCGAGGTCGCCGAGCGCGCGCACCAACACCCTTACACCGGCCAGGGTCTGCTCCTCGAAACCGGCGAGTTTTCCCCCGAAGACTGCCTGCGCCAGGTGGAAGATTACCTGCGCTGACGGCGGCTGTGCCGCTGATGTCACCGGCATTTTCCAGATATTGAGGAAGATTGGTTGACCCAACTGACGGGGACCAGGTGGAGCAGACCATCGTTTTTGGTCGTCTGTCAAGCGGTTGTGACCTGGCGCCTGACAGACCACGAAAGACGATGGTCTGTCCCACCTCGGGATCACCGAACCCTGGCTCAACCCAAATTCCACGGGATCGGGAGTTCGGGGAACCGGCGCGGCACGCAAGAGTGCGTGCGCCACGGTAAGTCAGGCGTTGTAGGCCAGCGCGATCAGGCCGATGGCGGCGAGGTACGACGCGAACATGAGCTTGAGAAAAGTCCACGCCTTCCGGTCCGCTCCCGCGAATTCCTTCCATACCAGCACGCCCCATAATGCGGCGATCATGGGAGCCGATTGCCCGATCGCGTAAGAAATCGGCACCCCAACCAACCCGGCCGCGGCGAAATTCAGGCACATGCCGCAGCTCCACAGGATTCCGCCCGCGACACCCAGCAGATGATTGCGGGCTCCAGCTCCCGGAAAACCGGCAAATGTCACCGGCGGGCCGGCCAGCGGATGCTTCATGAAGTAAATGTTCACTACGAAGCAGCAAGCGAACGCGCCGGCCGCGAAGAGCACCGCCACGCCGTAGGGCGTCATGGCATGGCCGGCTGTCATGGACCGGGTGACAAACGGGGCGAAGGCGCCCATCAGCACCCCGGAAACGACATTGACGATAATCCCCTTACGCGACACCGCCGCGCCCGTCCCGGTGAGCCGCCGATAGGCCGCCGCATCGAACAAAATCGCCGCCACCGCCAGCACCAGCCCCGCGCCGAGGTAAGCCGGGTTACCCTTCGGCTGCAAAGCGTAGCTCAATAAGACGCCCTCCACCACGGCGATGCCGATAGCGATGGGGAACGCGATAGCCAGGCCGGCGATATCGATCCCCGCCACCAGCAGCAGGTTGGCGGCATTAAAGATGATACCCGCGACCGCCGCCAGGGCGATGTTCGATGTGTCGGTCGCCCGCAGGTTCGCCATGAAGCTCTCGCCCGCGCCGCCCGAGCTGCCCAGCGTGAAGGCGAACGCCAAGGCGCAGATCAGCACGCCGATAATGTAGTCCCAATAGAACAGCTCAAAGGGATACCGCCTCGTGCCCTTGTAGGTATTGGCCCATGACCCCCAGAACACGGCAGTTAGGATGGTCATCAACAACGCGGTTGAAAACGAACCAGGTGTGTACATAAAACAGCTTTCAGCGGTCAGCTATCGGCTTTACGAGCCGTCGGTCTTCATCTTTCTGGCAATCAGAAAGGCCAGCTCCAGCGATTGTTCGTAGTTCAGGCGCGGATCGACTTCGGTCTCATAGGCCCGCGACAGGTGGCTCTCGGTGGGAACGCTCGCGCCGCCGATGCACTCGGTCACGTTTTCGCCCGTCAGCTCGATATGCACGCCGCCAAGCTGCTGGCCGAAAGATCGGTGGATTTCGAAAGCCTGCTCCACCTCGCGATAGATATCCTCGAAGCGCCGGGTCTTGACTCCGCTGGAGGTGGTTTCGGTGTTGCCGTGCACGGCGTCGCAAATCCATGCCGCCCGGCCGCCTTCCGCCCGCGCCGCTTCGATCAAGGCCGGCAGCCCGTCGGCGATCTTTTTCGTGCCGAAGCGGTGAATCAACGCGAGCCGCCCCGGAGTTCGCTCGGGATCGAGCGCCTCGAACCAGCGGGCCACCTGCTCGCGCGTGGTCGCGGCGCCCACTTTGATGCCGACCGGATTCGCAATGCCGCGCAGGTACTCGATGTGCGCGCCGGCCGGATGGTTGGTACGCAAGCCCACCCAGGGGAAGTGTGTCCCCAGGTTGAACCAGCCCTCGCGGCGCGGCACCTGGCGGGTCTGCGCTTCTTCGTAGGCCAGGTGCAGCGCTTCGTGGGAGGTGAAGAAGTTGATGCGGTCGGTTTCTCCGGCCCGCACTCCCAGCACGTGTTCCATGAAGCGCAGCGATTCGCCGATGGTCTCCACCGTGCGATGGTACTCGGCCGCCAGCGGCGATTGCGCGGCCCAATCCAGGTCGAAGTATTCCGGATGGTGCAGGTCGGCAAATCCGCCCTTGATCAGCGCCCGGATGAAGTTCAGCGTCAGCGCGGACCGCTCGTAGCCGCGCAGCAGGAATTGCGGGTCCGGCGTCCTGCCTTCGGCCGTAAACTCGGAGCGGTTGATCAGGTCGCCGCGGTAGGCCGGGAGCGCCACCCCGTCGCGCGTTTCGCGGTTCGAAGAGCGCGGTTTGGCATACTGCCCGGCGAAGCGCCCGATGCGCGTCACCGGCCGCTTTGCGCCCACCACCAGCACCAGGCTCATCTGCAGCAAGACCTTGAGCAGGTTGGCGATGCGCGGCGACTGGCAATCCGCGAACCGCTCCGCGCAATCCCCACCGTGCAGGATGAAGCGTTCCCCGCGCGCCGCCTCGGCCAGTTCCTCCCGCAGCAGCAGAATCTCCCAACTGGTCACCAGCGGCGGCAGCAGGCGCAATTCCTCCAACACCCGCTCCACCGCCGCCGGATCCGGGTAATCCGGCTGCTGCAGCGTTTCACGTCCGCGCCAGGAGCGCGGCGTCCATTCGGATCTCGGCGGAAGGCTGGAGATCGGCATGCAGTTTACGGTAGCAGAACAAGGCAAAAAGAAACATAGCCACCGTGGGCTTGGATTCACCGGTCCAAAATCTTTTCCACCGCCTTGGCCAGCGCGCGGAACTCTTCGTGAGCCGGCGAGCCCGGTGCGTACTCCGCCACGGTCAACCCGTGCGCCACCGCTTCCGCCACCACTACCCTTTGGCAGATGGGCGGCAGAACCTTTTTGCCCATGTCCTCCAACGACGACGCCAGCGCCCGCCCCAGGTTCGTGCTCATGACGACTCTGGAAGGCACGAAACGCACGCGCGGCTTCTTCGAGCGCCGTTCCGCCCGCGCCTTCAGCGCCAGCGACAGCGCTTCCTTCAAGGCAAACAGGTCGAGCGGCGACGGCCCGCAGGGCAGCAGCACCAGGTCGGCCGCCAGCGCCGCCTGGTAGGCGATCTCGGGGTAGCCCGGCGGCGTGTCGATCAACACCACGTCGGTTTCTTTGTCCGCCTGCCGCGCCCGCGCCCGCAGGTCGTCGGTGGGCGCCACTTTTTCCACCGCGCGCGAGAGCAGCCCCTGGCCCTCGCCGGCCCACGCCGCCATGCTGTGTTGCGGATCGGCGTCCAATACCAATACGCTGCGGCCCCTGGCAGCGAACTCGCCTGCCAGATTGCCAGCCACGGTGGACTTTCCTACGCCACCTTTCCGCCCGCTCACGGCAATGATTGCCATAAACAGTACTATAGGCGATTTTCCCCTCCTCGGCCGGAATTTTGAGCCATTTCGCCCGCCGATCGGGCGTGTATGGGTGATGACCAAACTGATCCTTCTTTCCGCTCTTGCGGTGCCCGCGATCTGGGCGCAGAGTCATGTCGCCTGCGATCTGGTGCACCAGGATGAAGCCAACCAGTTGCTCGGCGGCGCGGCGCTGCAGATCAAGGTCGGCCCATTGGGCTGCGGCTATTCGCTGCGCGCGCGCGGCGTCCGTCTCACCATTACGCTGGTCGATATCGGCCCCACCGTTAAAGACTTTTGGGACGGGATGAAGGCTCAGTCCGCTAAAAGAGGATTCATGGCGGGTGACGAACCAGGCATGGGCTCGGTGGCCTATGCCGAACTTATCAAGCGCAGCGCCCAAAGCTCCGCCGGTAAGGCGGGCTTCGTGGCCGTCAAAGGCAACACTCTCATGCAGATCTTCGTCACCGATTCGGCCGAAAAAGAAGACTTCGCCGGCCGGAAAGAGACGCTGGATAAACTCAGACCGCTGGCGAAGAAGGCGGCGGATAGGATATAGGTCCTCATGGCCAGTCTTGCGCGCCGTGGTAGATGCGCACAATCTCCGCGGCCCGTTCTTTGATGCGGTACACCACGATGTAGGGAAGCGGAGCGAGGACCAATTCGCGGGTGCCTTGAATGCGTCCCTTACGGCCGCGATATGGGAATTCTTCCAAGCTGGCACAGCCGTCGTAGATGGTCTTTGCAACCTCGGGGGCTGCACTCGGATTGTCGCGGCGAATATGCCGGGTGATGTTGTAGAGGTCTCTGGCTGCGGGCGCCGTCCATCGCAGGCGCATCAGGATTGCAAGATTCTCTCGACGTTAGCCCACACTTCTTCGTGCTCTACGAACTCGCCACGGTCGGCAGCCGCCAATCCCAG
Source organism: Bryobacteraceae bacterium (assembly GCA_052148435.1). Lineage (GTDB taxonomy): Bacteria > Acidobacteriota > Terriglobia > Bryobacterales > Bryobacteraceae > JBEKYD01. The sequence goes on along the minus strand of JBKQIF010000031.1, from coordinate 89,142 downwards.
ATTCACCGCTTCGATAAACCGGGCATCGTCCTCCAGATAACGGCTTAGGACAAACTCCGCGAGTTCGTCCGTCTTGAGCCCCCTCTGCGTGGCGATTTGGGCGAGTAGAGCTTCCTTTTCCGAATTGAGGTGCACTTCCATGCCTGCCAGTGTAGGGATATCGCCGCGTCCTGTCAAACGGGAGAGGAGGCGGGGACAACTTCAGACCACTCCGGCGCCGCCCGCTCGAGCCCCTGGTTGGCAGGTATGTCCCGCTGCGGGGCTCCAAGATCCTGTGGCACGACGTGGGAACGGCGAGTTTCCCGATGAACTAGCTGGTGCGGCGTCGACCGATGGTCTGGCGAAGAACCCCGCAGACGGCCCCGCTGGCCGTGATAGCGAGTCCCCGAGTCAAGGTCTTGGCTGCAGGTGTTGCGTTCGTTTAGAAGTGAACCATGGACAGCAGCCGCTTGCCTGGTGTTTTTCGACCAGTCCCGCCGCGCCTTCCTTACGCGTCCGTTACGCACTTCCTGGAAATCCATGTGGCGTTTTCATCTCGAAAGCATCCCAAGGACTTGCCATCTTTGAACACCTCGATAACGTGGCTGCTCAACCGCTTAACTGTTAGTTCAGGATGATCGACGATCTGAACGCTGCCGTCCGCGGCTTCGTTCACGCGCATGAAATTTCCTTCGATCTCGATACGCTGCAACATTTCACCTAGCGTCCCTTAGCGCTCTTTTTATCGTACATTCCTTCGCAAAGAAAAGGACATACCTCCCGTATATTGGGATCTGGTACTCTTGAGAAATGAACGTCGCCTTGAGTGCGCCGGCGGCTTCCGGAAGGCCCACAGGCGAGCAGGAATGCTGAGGCAGACTTACGTGCGCTGACCTTCCATGGGTGAGCCCGGATTTGTTTATGTCCTGATCAACCCGTCGATGCCCGGCCTCTTGAAAATTGGCAGGACAAATCGCTCGACCGACGAACGATTGCGGGAGTTGAACGTCACGGCGGTGCCGACACCGTTCGTGCTCGCGTATGAGTCGTTCTTTGACGATAGCGCGCTTGCGGAAGAGTTTGTTCATGCTTATCTCGAAGCGAAAGGCCATCGGGTCTCACAGCAACGGGAGTTCTTCGATGCCCCGCTAAATTTGGTGGTTGACGCCATTCTCACGGCGCGAAATCGCTTCCCCCGCGGACAACGTTGCGCACCCCCGCCGGCCGGCCCGCCCGAAACGAATCCGGATTCCGGCTATGGCCTAACCAATGGTGACGAGCCGTGGGCCGATATTCTCTGGCAAGCCGACAAATGCAGATACGGATGGCGGGGCGAGATCCGTGACGAAAGACGCGCCTACCGACTATATGAGCAGGCGGCTAGGCTGGGTGCTCCGGAAGCCTTCCTTGCATTGGCGTACATGTGCCGGCGGGGAGAAGGCTGTAGGAAGGATCGCGAACAGGCGATCAGTTGGCTCCGAAAGGGTGCCAGCTTGGGTGTGCGATGGTGTTGGTCGGACTTGGCTGACGTCTACCTGGAGGACGGCCCCGGAGAGCCCGACAACGGCAGGAAGTGCCTGCGACGGTTCTTCGATAAATGTGAGATCTCGGCGCTTAGTGATGAACAGGAGCGGGAGTTTTTCTTCCGCCTCAGAAGCTACGTGGATCTCTGCAATCCTGCGTCTCCTGACATCAGCGAGGATTCAGCCGTCTTCGAGCACGCGGCCACTGAGCTGCTCAAGAGAATCGCGTCAATCGGGGACGTGGCCGAAAGGGACGCTCGCGCTAAAGCGGTTCGACAATTGATGCGGCGGATGGCAGCGGGGAAGTCCTGAGAACCCATCGCCCTTCACCGCTTCTTCTTCGTAGTAATCCCATCGCCCGCAAACACCAGCCCAACTTCCGCCGTATGAGTCTTTTCATCGACTAGCACGTTCGCCTTAGTCTTGCCTAAGTGCTCGAAGATGCCTTCCTTGTGAACTATGTCCAGGAAATAGTCGGGGTAATCGGGATTGAACGGGCGCCCGGTCTTCATGATCCACATGCGCAGGATTTCGTTTTCGCCTTCCAGGTCGAGGCCGGCTACGGTCAGCTTGCCCATGTGATATTGCGGGCCCGATTCGAAGCGCACGGTCACGTCCACGGTCTTATTGCCATCGTCGATCTTACGGTCGGCCACGGCGCGGGCTTCGAGGTAACCGTTCGTGCGCACGGCCTTGCGCATGGCCTCCAGGCCCTGGTTGACGCGTTCGAAATCGGCTATGTCGCCAGTCTTGATATTGGCCGTGCGCAGCAGCTCGCCGGTGCTCATGGGCGTAGGACCGTCGATGGTGAGTTTGCCCAAGGTGTAACTGTCGCCTTCCTCCACCGTCACGTACACACGCAAACCCGCCACGCCTTGGGCCGGCTCGGTGCGCAGCTCCCGAAAGGCCACCCGCAAGCGGCCGCGCGCTTCATACAGCGGCCGTATGGAGGCGTTCAGAATTTCGCGAAAACGATCCTCGGTATAGGGCGTGCCGATGGCCGCCAGCGAAATGGCGTCGTGCAGCACTTCGTTGGGGATCACGCTATTGCCGCGGAAGGTGACCAGCGCCACCGGCGGCAGGTTTCGCGCCGGTTGAAAGACGATGGCGAACTCGTTGGTCACGGTCTTGACCACCGAGCCCGTGATTTTCTCGTTCTGCCCGTGCGCGGCCAGGAAATCCTGAATCCATTTGGAGTAGCGATCGAAGACCGGCTGCGCGGCGGGCAGGCGGTCGGAGGAGAATAGCGGATCGCGGGCGGCCAGGTCCTCGCGAAGATCTTTCTCGGAGACGTGCAACTGCTCGAATTCCACCGGGTAGCATTGCTCGAACTCGGCCACCTGAAAGACCGCGGTGTAGCCCTTGCCGTCGGCCGCCCGCTTGAATTGGTAACCCACGGTCTGAAATGCGCCGGTGGCCACCAACCGGTCGCGCGCGGCCTCGAATTCCGGCTTGCCGGCCACCTGCCCCATTTTCAACCCGGCGATGGCCAGCACCTGTTTCGCCGTATAAATCCGCGTGCCTTCCACGCTGAGGCTTTCGATGGGCCAACGCTGTGCGCCCGCCGCGGATTTCTTCTGCGCCGGCGCCCCGCCGGCTTGCGTGAAGCCCGGCAAGGCTGCCGCCATCCATAATATACAGAGCCGCTTCATCTTGCTATTCGCATGTTGGACGCATGCATGCCAAGGAGGCGGGTACAATGAAAAAAGTGACCTACGACTTGATTGTGATCGGGAGTGGTCCCGGCGGCTACTCCGCTGCCATACGCGCCGGCCAATTCGGATTGAAGACCGTACTCGTCGAGAAACAGGCGAAGCTCGGCGGCACCTGCCTGCTGGTGGGATGCATCCCCACCAAGAGCCTTCTGCAGACAGCCGACGTCTGGGACCGCTTCGTGCATTGCGAAAAAGAAGGAATCCATTGCGAGAACCCGCGTCTTGATTATCCCAAGGTCAAGGACCGCAAGGATGGCATCGTCAACAAGCACGCCAGCGGCGTGGGCCTGCTGCTGAAACGCGCCAAGGTGGAGCGCCTTTCGGGCTATGCCACGCTCCAGGGCAACGGCAAGGTGGAAGTGAAGTCGGATAGCGGCACCCAGACGCTCGAAGCGAAAAACATCATCGTCGCCACGGGTTCGGAGGCGCGCATGCTGCCCGGCCTTGAGCCCGACCCCGAATTCATCCTCACCAACGTCGAAATCCTGAACCTGACGGCGGTGCCGAAAAGCCTCATCGTCATCGGCGCGGGAGCGGTGGGGGTGGAATTCGCTTCCATCTTTAAGCGCTTCGGAACCGACGTGACGGTGCTCGAAATGCTGCCGCGCATTGTGCCGGTGGAGGACGAAGACATTTCGAAGGAGCTGGAGCGCAACTTCCGCAAGCAGGGCATTCGCGTCGAAACCGGGGCGCGCGTCGAGCAGGTGGAAAAAACCGGCCAGGGGGTGAAGCTGCGCGTCACCCTGAAAGACGGCAAGCAGCAGACGCTCGAAGCCGAAAAGCTGCTGGTCGCGGTGGGCCGCAAGCCCAATACTGAAAACATCGGCCTGGAGAACACCAAAGTCGAGCTGGACCGCGGATTCATCAAGGCGGACGCCAACCAGCGCACCGCCGAGCCGGGCGTCTACGCCATCGGCGACGTGGTGGCCGGCACGCCCCAACTGGCCCACGTGGCCACCCGCGAAGGCATGATCGCGGTGGCGCATATGGCCGGCAAACCGGCCGTGCCCATCGACAAGCGCCGCATTCCCGGCTGCACCTACACCGAGCCTGGCATCGGCAGCGTGGGCCTGACCGAGGCCCAGGCCAAGGCCGAGGGCTACAAGGTGAAAGTCGGCCGCTTCCCCTTCGCCGGTAACAGCCGCGCCACCATCCTGGGTCACCACGAGGGCTTCGTCAAAGTGGTGGCGGAGGAAACCTACGGCGAGATTCTGGGGGTTCACATCATCGGCCCGGAGGGTTTCGAGCTGATTGCCGAGGCGGTGGCGGCCATGGAAGCTGAAGCCACCGTGGACGTCATGATGCAGACCATTCACGCCCACCCCACCCTGTACGAAGCGGTGGGCGAAGCTTTCAACGCCGTCTACGGGCTCTCCATCAATGCCTGACCGGCGCCGGTGCGAAGTGCGCGAACTGGGCCGGATCGGCTACGCCGAAGCTCTGGTGCTGCAACAGCAGCTCGCCGAAGAGCGCAAACGCGGCGAGGGCGTGGACCGGCTGCTGCTGCTCGAACACCCCCACGTCATCACTCTGGGCCGCAACGGGCACCTGGAAAACCTGCTGGCCGGGAACGAGATTCTGGAACGCGCCGGCATTGGTTTTTTCCCCACCGACCGGGGCGGCGACGTCACCTATCACGGGCCGGGTCAACTGGTCGGTTATCCGATTCTCGACCTCAAGGAGTGGAAACGCGACGTGGGGGCCTACGTGCGTGCGGTGGAGCAGACCATCATCGACACCCTGGCCGGCTACGGCATCGAGGCCGGACGCATCCCCAAGCTGACCGGAGTCTGGGTGGGCGGGAGCAAGATCGCCGCCATCGGAGTACACTTGAGCCGGTGGGTAACTTCGCACGGTTTCGCCCTGAACGTCTCCACCGACTTACACTATTTTCAGTACATCGTTCCCTGCGGATTGACCAAGCCGGTGACCTCCATGGCCGCGCTCGGCGTTCGCGCAAACCTGGAAGAGGTGGGACGCAGGCTGGCCGGGCATTTCGGCCGCATATTCGATTGCGAGATAACGGAACTCATTTATGACTGACGTCGTGATGCCCCAAATGGGCGAAAGCATTGTCGAAGGCACCCTCACCAAGTGGCTGAAGAAGCCGGGCCAGCGCGTGGAGCGCGACGAGCCGTTGTTTGAGATCTCCACCGATAAGGTGGATACGGAGATCCCCTCGCCCGCGGCCGGCGTGGTGAGCGAAGTTCTGGTCGAGGAAGGGAAGACGGTCGGCATCAACACCGTGGTGGCGCGCATTGAGGAAGGCGGCACGGCAGCCGCCGCGCCGGCAGCCCAGGCTCCCACACCGGCGCCGGCCGCGCCACCCGCTCCGGCTGCAGCGGCGCCGCCGCCTCCTCCGCCCGCGCCGGTGGTGGAAGCCGCCGCGCCGGGTTCCGAGACGGCCGGCCCGATTTCGCCGTTGGTGCGCAAAATGGCGCGCGAGCACAATATCGATCTGAGCGGGGTGAAAGGGACCGGCGCCGGCGGACGCGTCACCAAACAGGACGTGGAAGCCTACCTCGCGCAATCCGCGCCGGCGCCAGCAGCCGCTCCGCCCGCTCCGGCTCCGGTGGCTGCCGCGCCGGCGGCGCCCGTGCCCCAATCCCTGCCGCCTTTGCCGCCTCCGGGAACGGCCAAAACCCGCGTCGAGCCGCTCAGCGCCATGCGCATCAAGATCGCCGAGCACATGGTGCTCTCCAAGCGCACTTCGGCTCACGTCACCACCATTCATCGCGTGGATATGACCGAGGTCGCCAAAGTGCGCGACCGCAGCAAGGCCACTTTCCAGGCGAACTACGGCTTGCCGCTGACTTACCTGCCGTTCGTCACCCGCGCCGCGGCGGTGGCGCTGCGCCACTTCCCTCTGCTCAACGCCTCGCTCGACGGCACCAACATCCTCTACCATAACGAGGTCAATATCGGCATCGCCGTGGCCCTGGAGAACGGTCTCATTGTGCCGGTGATCCGCAACGCCGACGAAAAGAACGTGCTGGGCCTCCAGCGGACGATCGTCGACCTGGCCGCACGCGCCCGCTCGCGGCAGCTCAAGCCCGACGAGGTTGCCGGCGGCACGTTCTCCATCACCAACTTCGGCAGCTTCGGGAGCCTGGTTGGCACCCCGATCATCAACCAGCCGCAAGTGGCGATCCTGGGAGTGGGCACGGTGGACAAAACGCCGGTGGTGATAAACGACGCCATCGCCATCCGTTCCATCTGCCATCTCTCGCTCAGCTTCGATCATCGCCTGGTCGATGGCGCGCTGGCCGATCAGTTCGTCGGCAAGATCAAGAACGTGCTGCAGGACTGGGCCGAAGAAGTCGTCTAACTGCCCAGCGTAAAATCATAGCCACCGATGAACACCCATAAATCCCTTGCTCGCTTTATCGGTGTTCCTCGGTGTTCCTCGGTGGCTATCGGTTTTCCGGGCCTGCTATGACCGGCCTGGAAGCGTTGTGGAAAGGTTTGCTCGCCGGGCTGGTGATCGCCGCGCCGGTAGGGCCGGTGAACGTTCTATGCCTGCGTCGAACCTTGTCCAAGGGCTGGAAGTCCGGGCTGGTTTCGGGCTTCGGTGCGGCCGCGGCGGACGCGTCCTATGGCGGCATCGCGGCTTTCAGCGTGCGCGTCGTGATCCAATTCCTGCGCGCCGAAGAAGCCCCGATCAAGCTCATTGGCGGGCTGCTGCTGATCGGGCTCGGAATTCGTTATTGGCTGCGGCCGGCCACCGGCATGAGCGGCAGCGGTGCCGATCAAGAAGGGCGTACCGATTTCGCTTCGGCGTTTCTGTTGACCCTGGCCAATCCCACCACCATTCTTTCGTTTCTCGCGGTGCTGGCGGCGCTGGGCACCGCGGCGCCTGGTGACCATCCGGTCACGGCGCTGGTGGTGGCCGGCATTTTTTCGGGCTCGATGGCGTGGTGGATCTTGCTTGTGAGTTCGGCCCAGCGCCTGCGGGACCGTTTTGACGAATCGCGCATGAGGTGGATGAATCGGGCGGCGGCTTTGGCCATCGGCGGATTCGGGGTAATCACGTTTGTCTCGGGCTGGCTCAAGAGCCGGGGTTGAAGGAAGCTGTCAGCAGTCGGCGGTCAGCCTTCGGCTAAACCGCGGCGGCTGATAGCTGGTTGCTGAAAGCTTGCCGTACCTACCGCCCCAGTAACTGCAAATAGGCGCGACGGGCGCCGGGGTCGTCGCCGTAGGGGTGATCGAGATAGAAGCCCAGCCATTGGCGCGCGCGCCGGTTGTCGCCGGAGCGCAGGTACAGGTCGCCGAGAGTGCGCGCGCAGAGCGAGAGACCGGGGTCGCCTTCGACGTGCATGCGGCACTCGTCTTCGAGGTGCGAGAACACGCGGCGCGAATCGAGCACGGAGACACCGGCCGGAGCGTCGCGGACGAAGACCAGCGCGGAGGCATCGTCATAGACCAGTTTCCATTCGCCCGTGGAAGACTGCGCCAAATCGAGGAGCAGCGGATAGAGCACGCCGGAGTTATACTCGAAGCCGTTGACGAGGATGGCGCCGATGCCGTAACGGCGGAGGGTTTCGGCGCGGCGCTGATCGCCCGGCGGCGTGCCTAGGATCAGGCGGTAATCCTGGAAGACGGTTTCGCTCAGGGCGCGCCCGTCGATGAAAACCCGCGCGCCCCGCCAGATGAGATAGCCGCCGTCTTCATAGGTGTTGAACAGCGGCGCGCGGATTCCGGATTGGCTAAGAAAGGTGGCGGCGCCGGAGGGGAATCGCCATTCGGCGGCCCGCAACTGGAAGAATCGGCCCTGGGCGCAGCCCGCGACGATTCCGGCGGCCACCAGGGCCATGGCGGCAAAGGTCGCGAGCCGGGGGGAACGGCTTGACTTGCCGGGTCTTGCGGGGAAATAAGTCGCCAGCAGGATCGGCGCGACCACCCCCACCAGCATTTCATTGCGGAAGGCGATGAGCGAGGCGGCGGCGAAGGCCGCGAACAGAATCCAATCGGCGGGTCTGACCTTGCGCCAGGCGAGCGCGAGCACCGCGGCGGCGCCGTAGAGCAGCAGATCGAAGGCATAGGGCGAACCCCACAGGCTTGGTCGCGACCATTCGATGAGGCTCGATTGCAGCGTGCTCTGGCGATAGCGGAAGAGGGCGGCCACGGCGAAATACCCGTTGGGATTGAGGGCCGAAGCCAGCACTGCGGCGGCGCTCCAGGCCAGCAGCCGGCGGGCGTCCGGGGCGCGGCGCACAAGGGCCTCGGCGGCGTATGCGCCGGCCACCACCCAGCCCAGGAAGAACCCGCCATGACAGTTGGCCCAAACCAGGGCCAGCGGAGGGAGCAGCCAGAGACGGCGCCGGTCCTCGAAGAGCGCGATCCACAGCGCGACAAAAAAGTAGCTCAGAATGGAGGGCCGGTCGTGGGCGAACTCAATGGCCAGCGAGGCAGCAGCCAAGGCTGCGGCTACACCCCATAGCAGCGAGCCCCGGCGGCGTCCGGCAACCCAACCGGCCAAAGCGCATGTCGCGGCCAACAGCAGCGCTTTCCACAGCACCAGGCCCACGAACCCGCCCGCCAACTGAATGCCGTACCAGACGAGCTGCGCCAGCCACTCATGGGTGAGGTTGAAGTGCCGCACGGAGCCCTCACCGGGGTAGGCGGGGGGCGCGGTGGAAGTCGTGAAGGCAAACGGATCGGGATCGGGCAGCCGGTGCTGGGTGGCGATAAAGCGGCCGCTGGCCAGGTGCCACCAGGCGTCGGTATCGGCGAACTCGGTGGAGAACAAGCCGATCAGGAACAGGGCTGACAGCGCCAGCAGAACCGGTGTAGCCCAACGAGCGAAGGGAACCGAGGGGGCGGCGGGCTTGGACAAATTCCGAGCATACCAGACCCAGGCCAGGCGGGTGCCGTGGTCAGCCTCCGGTCACAGCCCCTCCCAAGCAAAATTCGCTTCATTCCACGCTACTTAACACTTCTTGTCTCTAACTTCAGACCATCCTCGTGCTACCTCTTAAGATGGGAGGAGCGGCCCGTGAGGCAGGCTGGAGTCCAAGCCCTCGAGCGGTCGGGAACATACACAAACGCGGACCCAAACCGTTCTTGCCGAAGCCACCAAGCTATTGAAAATAAATAACCGGATGAGATTGACTGAAGCCATCCCCCTTGGTCCCGCGCGACCGAGGCACCCGAGCCGGCCCAGGCAAGCCGCCACCCCCGTTGGCTTCGCCGCGCAGGAAATGCACCGAACGAACCCAGGAAGTTATTGAAAACAAAGGAATGTTGAAAACTGCGCACCAGCCGAAATGGCAGCGCCTGCCGGCGCCGCCCCTGGCATGGCATAATGCGGTCGTGGTTCGGATGATCCTCCTCCTCGTCCTGCTCCTTTGCCCCAGCGGCCTTTTGCAGTCCGCCCAGGACGATCCGGGGCGGGGGCTCGATCACTTGCCGCGGCTGAAAAGCGAGATCGAAAGAGACCGCGCGTTAAGGCTCGGTTTCGAGGCCGTGCTGAGCGGCGATCTGGATGCGGCACGGCGCTACCTGCCCCTGGTGACCGGCAGGCCGTGGCTTGGGGAGATGGATTTCCGCGGCGCTTGCGCGTTGGCGCGGACGATTGAGGAGAAGCCTGGGGATGGCGGACCCGAGACACAGGAACCCGCCTTGGCCGAAAGCTTGGTGCTTGCCGCCGGGCTCCACAATCCGGCGTTGGCGCTGCGCGAAACCGGCCAATATATGCCGCTCACAGGCGGAAGCCGGCTTTTCGAGCGATTCGTCCTGGCTGCCCCGGACCAGGCGATGGGCCTGGCTTCGGGCACCAGCAAGTCGGCGCGCGCAGTGCGGGATCTCCTGTCAGCCAGCAACTCACCCGAATTGGCGCTGCTGGCCCGTCTCGCCCAAGATCCCTCTATCGACCTGCCGCGGCGCGGCCGGGTGGCCATCCTTGCCGGACGGATCGCGCGTGGCGAGCTTTCAATCGAGTCGGCGCTGAGGATTGCCGGTAGCACGCCAAAGTTCTTTGCCACAGTGCTGGATATGCGGACTGCCGGCGCGGACACGGCCCCCTTGGACCGGGTACTGGAAAACGAATCCCTGGTGCTGTGCCAGGCCGCGCAGCAAGACCTGGATGGGGTGCTCTCGAGCGACCTGGCGCATTTCCGCGCCGTCGACCTTTACGCCTTGCTCGCGTTCGGCCGCGCCGAAGCGAACCCGCGGGTCTTTCGCGCGGTCTTCGATCGGCTGCTCCTGCCCAAATGGCAAGCCGAAAAGCCGGCGGGTAATTCCTTTACCGGCCTGCTCGATCGGACGAAGAACTGGGAACTGCGCGATTTTGCCGCAGGCGCGTTGGGCGCGGGCCGCTTCGACGGTCTTCTCTCCGTCGAGGGGCACGAAGTCGTCAGCCGGCTAGCCCGCGGCGTGGATCGGTCCAGCGACCCGCTCAAAGAGGCGATGCGATTGGCCGAGATCGTCGATGCCACCAGTAGCACGGCGTTGATCGAGCAGGTGGCCGCGATTGTTTCCGCGGAATTTGTCCGCTGCCGGGAGGCCGGCGACCTTCGCGGCAGCACTCTGTACGGGCTGCTGGCGGCCAAGCTCTCCATGGATGGGATCGCCACGATCGCCGCGCCGTATCTGCCGTTCTTGCGATCGTCCGAGTCGCTCGATACGGCGCTCCTGTTCGGCGCCCGGAACGATTGCATCGAGCGCTATTTCTTTTACGACGACGACGATGGCGTCGAGTCTTTCGAATCGTTCCGCAAAAGCTACGAGCACGATCCCGCCTGGGAGATGGAAGATCGCGGCAAATATGTGCACCTCACCGGCCGCGGCCCCGAGGGCCGGCGCATCGAGATCTTCGCCAACGTTCCGATTGATAGTCACCTGCCGAAGAATCGGGCTCTCGAAGGCGAAGCGGAGCGGCGCCAGCGGGCCATCGCGGCAGCGCTGGACGAGCGCGGGCTGGTAGCGACGGTAGTCGTTCATCGTGGTCATAGCTTCTGGGTGGAAAAGACGCTGAGCTACCTGGCGAAGACCACCCGTCTGGTGATCCTAGGCAGTTGCGGCGGGGCCATCGAGATCCACGCGGTGATCGAAGCGTCGCATGACGCGCAGGTGATCGCGACGCGCGGCATCGGCGAAACCGAAATCAACGACGCCATCCTGAAGGCCGTCAACGATCGTATCCTCGGGGGCGAGCACACGATCCGGTGGAACAGTTTCTGGCAGGAGCTCGAAAGCCGCTGGGGAAAGAGCGCACTCTTTCGCGAATATGTGTCACCCGAGCAGGACTCCGCCACGGTCCTTTTGCGGGCGTATCACCGGTTCCTGGATGCCTTGAACTGAGTGTGCGGAACAAATTTCCCCGCGCGGTGTCTAAACCCGCATGACAGCGGACATCGCCGGCTGCTTCGAGGACCTGCGCCACGCGGCGCGGGCCCTGCTTCACAATCCGGTCTACGCTCTGAGCGCGGTGGGAGCCATTGCCCTTGGCATGGGCGCTACTACCGCCGTTTTCAGCACCGTGGACCGCGTTCTGTTCCGTGCTTTACCGTACGCGCGGGAAGACCGGCTGGTGTCGGTCGGCATGATGGCGCCGCTCGACACCAACGAGTTCATGTTCGCCGACGAGCTGACGGACCTGCGCCACAATCCCGGTCCGTTCGCCGAGGTGACTTCTTTCGAAGCCGGCGCGCGCGCCTGCGATCTCAACCAGCAAAACCCGGTGCGCCTGGCTTGTCTGCGGGTGGCCGCGAATTTTCTGGAAACTCTCGGCGTGCCGCTGGCTGCGGGCCGCGGTTTTTCCGCCGCCGAAGATCTGCCCAACGGGCCACGCGTCGCCATGATTTCCTATGGGCTCTGGCAGAGCCGCATGGCCGGCGACCCCCATGCCATAGGCCGCACGCTGCTGCTCGATGGCGCCGCCGTGACCGTGGTGGGCGTGCTTCCCAAGGATTTCGAAACACCTACCCTGGTTCGCGCCGATGTGCTGGTGCCGCAGGCGTTGAACGAAGCTACCGAACACTCGGGCCGCGCCTTCCGCGTCTTTGCCCGGTTGAAGCCGGGGATCGGCGTGGCGCAGGCCGTGGCGCAACTCGGTCCGCACTTCGCTCGCGCCCTCGAAACCGTGCCGCCGCAATTTCGCAAGGAAGTCCACCTGCGGGTGCGGCTGGTGCGCGACCGGCAGGTGGGCGACGCGCGGCTGGCTTCCCTGCCGCTATTTTGCGCGGTGCTGGCGGTGCTTCTGATCGCCTGCGCCAACGTGGCCAACCTGATGCTGGCGCGCGCCGTCATGCGCCAGCGCGATATCGCGGTCCGCTTCGCTTTGGGTGCGCCGCGCTGGAGGCTGGTACGGCAGGCGCTCAGCGAAAGCCTGCTGCTGGCGGCCATCGGCGGAGCCGCGGGGTGCGCGCTGGCGTATGGCATGGTGCGCGTTCGTTTCCATGGCGCCGGGCGCGCTGCCGCATCTGGAAGAATCGTCCATCGACGGACGCGTGCTGGTATTCACCGCGCTGGCATCCATCGGCGCCGGAATTCTGTTTGGCATGGCGCCCGCCCTGCGCTTTCCTTCCGGTACGCTCACCGGCGGCTGGCGCTCCATCGGCCCGGCGCGCGGCGGATTACGAAGCGTGCTGGTGGCGGCGCAGATTGCCGCCTCGCTGGTGTTGCTCACCGCCGCCGGACTCACCCTCTGCAGCTTATGGAAGCTTTCCAGCGTTCCGCTGGGGATGGAAGCCGAGCACGTGGTGACGGCGCATTTCGTGCTCGGACGGCAACTGTATCAGCGCGACATCGATCAGATCGCCTTCTTCAACCGGCTGGAACAGCGCTTGCGGGCATTGCCCGGCGCGCAGGCCGCCGCCATCACCGATTCGCTGCCCCCCATCGGCGGCACGCGCGGCCGGCCGCTTTCCACCATCGCCGTGGAGGGCGTGCCGCCGCGCCCCGAAGGCACCGGCGGCATGGTGGCTTGGCGTTACGTGACGCCGGGATACTTCGCCGCGCTGGGAATCCCGATCCTGCGCGGCCGCGGGTTCACTGAAGCGGATCGGGACTCGGGCGCCCGCTCGGTGATTCTGGACGAATCGCTGGCTGCCCGGTTGTTCCCCGGCCGGGACCCGGTGGGCGGGCACATTCTGGAAGACCACGGCGTATGGTGTAGGGTGGTCGGAGTCGCGCGCGCGATTAAGAGCCGCGGTCCCGCGGAGGATGCGGACCCCGAATTCTACACGCTGCGCAAGCCGGCGATCGACGACAATTTCCGGCGTGCCGAACCCCCCACGGGCTGGCGGGCCGCCACCGCGGTGGTGCGCACTTCGCTGTCGCCCGCTCTGGTAGCGCAGGAACTGCGGCAGGCGATCGCATCGCTCGACCGCACGCTGCCGGTGGAAACCGAGACCATGCAGAAACGCCTGGAGCAGGTTACGGCGCGGCCGCGCTTCTACGCCTGGCTGCTGGGTTTGTTCGCAGCCATTGCGCTGGCTTTGGCCGCCTTCGGGCTGTTCGGCGTGATGTCGTTCCTGGTGGCGCGCCGTACCCGCGAATTCGGAGTCCGCGTGGCGCTGGGCGCAACGCCTGCCGCCATCATGCGCGCCGCTTTGGGGAACGCCGCGCGCTGGGTCGGCGCTGGAATCTTGGGCGGCATTGCCGGCTCGCTGGCGGTCGCGCGCTCGCTACGCTCGATTCTGTATCGGGCCGATGGCGTCGACCCAGCCGTGCTGGCTGCCGGTGTCGCCCTTCTCGCCGCGGTGGCGCTGGTGGCCGCCGCCATCCCCGCCCGCCGCGCCGCCAGGCTGCAGCCGCTCGAAGCGCTGCGGGAAGAATAGAATCCCCGTGACTTCCCTTCGCGACATCTACGGAATCTTACCCGACCTTGCGGGTTACGAGTTACCCAAATATAAGATGTGGACGTAGACGCCCAGCCGGGTGTTGTAAGCCAGATAGTAGCCCGGGTGGTCCGGATCCTCGTAGATTACGATGTTGTCGGAATCCCACAACCAGCCGCCGCAATAGCCGATATCGGCCGGAGAGACGGAGAAATAGAATCCCCCGAACCAGAAGCGCGACGGGCCGCCTCCCACCAGGCGAAACACGTGGCTGGGGCCGAAGCCGCCGCTGAAAGGGCCGTTCTGCCAGGGGTGGTCCAAATGATACTTCGGATCGTTCGGCCCGGACGAGTGCCCTACCCACTTATTGCCATCCACGTGGGGAGCGTCCGGATGTCCGGGCTTTTCGTTGAAATGCGCGGCAGGCGCCGCGGCGGGAGCCTTGCGAACCTGCTTGGGACCATTAGCCGGAGGTTTTGCGGGAGTGAATGTGTGCGCCGCTCCGCCGCGCTCTTGCGCGAACCCGGCGCTGAATGCCGCGAATGTGAGTAGAGTGAGTAAGCCGACGGCTGGTTTCATAGTTCTCGATCTTATCCCATCCGCCGCCCTTTGTTCCACCCCACCGCGTTTCCATTACCGCCAGGCCCTCTTGTACCGGCAGGGCATTTCGTTGTAAGGTAGCAAAGAAAAGGCGAAAATGGAAACGAATCTGTCTCTCGGGTTTCCGGAATTCACCGAGGAGCTTTCGCACCGCTCCCGGCCCTCCCTGGATGCGGTGGTGGCGCAGTTCCGCGCCGCTCACCTGGAGCCCGATTCACCGGTGCGGGCGGTCCACCACCAGGCGGCGGCCGAGGGAGTGTATGCGGAAATGTCCGCCGCAATCGAACCCCGGCTGCGGGCGGCGCTCGAAAAACGCGGCATCGCGCGGCTCTATTCCCACCAGGCCGAGGCGTTCGAGCGCATCGACGCCGGCCGGAACGTGGTGATCGTCACTCCCACTGCCAGCGGCAAAACCCTGTGCTACAACCTCCCGGTATGGAACCGGCTGATGCGCGACCCCGACGCCCGGGCCATGTACCTGTTCCCCACCAAGGCCCTGGCGGAGGACCAGTTGCACGAGTTTCAGACCGCCGTGGAAGATATGGGCGCCGACATCCGCGCGTTCACTTACGATGGCGACACCCCGCAGGATGCCCGAAAAGCCATTCGGCAGCGGGCCAATGTGGTGCTGACCAATCCGGACATGCTGCATTCCGGCATTCTGCCGCATCATACCCGCTGGGCCCGCTACTTCGAAAGCCTGCGCTATATCGTCATCGACGAATTGCATTATTATCGCGGCGTCTACGGCAGCCACCTGGCCAATCTGCTGCGGCGGCTGCGGCGGATCTGCGAGTTTTACCATTCCAAGCCGCAATTCATCTGCTGCTCCGCCACCATCGCCAACCCGCGCGAGCTGGCCGAAGCCGTCGCCGAAGAAGAGTTCGACCTGGTGGAGCGCAACGGCGCGCCGCGCGGCGAAAAGTATTTCATCTTCTACAACCCGCCCGTGGTCAACCGCCAGCTCGGAATCCGCCGCAGCTATATCCACGAGACCCGCCTCGTGGCGATGGAATTTCTGGAGCGGAACCTGCAAACCCTGGTTTTCGCCAACAACCGGCTGGCCACCGAGTTACTGGTGACCTATCTCAAAGACGCGCTGGACCGCGGCCGCTTGCCAACCGAGACTGTGCGCGGCTATCGGGGCGGCTATCTGCCCAAGGAGCGCCGCGACATTGAACGGCGCCTGCGCGAGGGACAAATTCGGGCGGTGGTGGCGACCAATGCGCTGGAGCTGGGTATCGACATCGGCTCGCTCGACGCCGTCGTAATGGCCGGATATCCCGGCACCATCGCCTCGAGCTGGCAGCGCGCCGGCCGCGCCGGAAGGCGGCAGGGAACCTCGGCCGCTGTGCTGGTGGCCTCCAGCGCGCCGCTCGATCAATACATCGTCGAGCACCCGGATTATTTCTTCGGCCGCTCGCCGGAGCACGCTTACGTCAATCCCGATAACCTCGAAATCCTGCTGGCCCACCTGAAGTGCGCGGCGTTCGAGCTGCCCATCCGCGAGGGCGAAAAATTCGGGCGGCACGACACCGCCGAGATCTGCGGATATCTCGAAGAAGCCGGGTTTCTCCATCACTCTTCCGGCGCCTGGCACTGGACCAGCGACACCTATCCGGCCGATGCCACCAGCCTGCGCTCGGTATCGAGCGATAACTTCGTGGTGGTGGATATTACCGGCGAGGCCAACATAATTGCCGAGGTGTCGTTTACCACGGCACTTACAACTCTCCACGAGAAGGCCATCTATTTGCACGAGGCGCGCCAGTATCATGTGGAACGCTTCGATTACCAGGAGCGCAAGGCTTACGTGAAGCGGGTGGATTGCGACTACTACACCGACGCCATCGATTACACCCAGGTAAAAGCGCTGGAGGAGTTCGAGTCCGAAGCGTTTCCCTCCAGCGTGCGAAGGGTGCACGGCGATGTGCGGGTGAACCGCCAGATCGTGGGCTTCAAGAAGATCAAGTTTTATACCAATGAGAACGTCGGGGCGGGGAAGCTGAACATGCCCGAGCAGGAGATGCATAGCACGGCTTTCTGGCTGCACTTTCCGGCGGCGTTCCTGGCGCGGTTGGCCGGCGAATTCACGGCGGAGGAAAGGCAGAGCGGCATCGCCGGCCTGGGTACCGCGCTGCGCACCGTGGCGGCGTTGTTGTTGATGTGCGACCCGCGGGATTTGGGCGTGGCAATGAGCGAGCACGACACCGGCAGCCTGGAGGCGTTCGAGCCCAACCTGTATCTGTACGACGCCTATCCCGGCGGCGTGGGCATGAGCGCGCCGCTGTACCGGCTATGCCCGCGGCTGCTGAGCCAGACCGCGGAATTACTGGCCTCCTGCGGGTGCGACAACGGCTGCCCATCCTGCGTCGGCCCGGTGGGAGAAGTGGGCGCGCGGGGGAAGGAAGTGGCGCGGCGGATTCTGGCGGAAGTGCCGGCGTGAATCCGGTGGCCGCAGGACAGGCCTCCCGGCCTGTCCTGCAACCTAACCGAACGGCTGTGCTGAGCCTTATTGATACACAACTTCCGCCGCGTAGCCGACGAGGGCGGTGAAGTAGGAGCTGATCGAGCCGCCAGCCGTGAGTTGCGCGGTGAAAAGCCCGTTCCCGTTCGACGGGTTGCCCCCCGAAAACACATCGAGCGAACCGGTCGAGCCGTTTGCCTCAGCGGCCGCGGAGACGGCGGACAATTGATCCAGGATCGACGCCGGCACCGTGAACGTGTCCTGGCCCGCCGTCGTGGTGCAAACGAATTCGGTTCCGCTGCCCGACGCCGCGGTGGTGAAACCCGCGATCTCCACCAGGTCGGACGCGTTTCCGCCAGTCCAGTTGAGGGTCAGGCCCGCGCTCCGCGTGACTGTCGTCGGCAACCCGCCCGTAATTGTCAGCGGTGAGCCGAGCGTGATCGATGCGTTAAAAGCGCTCACGTCCTTGCCCCCCGCCCCGGCCAGCGTGTAGGTGCCCGCGACCAGCGTTCCGTTTCCGTATCCTACCGAGGACGGCAGGCCCTGTTCGCCGATCTGTAGCGAATACAGGTTGCCCGACTCGGTGAATGCCGTATTGTTGAGGTTGGAGCCGCCCGGCCCGGTGAGCGTGACCTTCCCCGCATCCAGGCTAGTGGCGGCGCCGCTGGTGGATACCTGCCCCTGGCTTGACGATATCTGGACTACCTGGCAGTTTCCGCTCGTTCCCAGAAGGGTCACCGACAGTGGGATTGAGGCCAGCTCAAAGCCCGTGTACTCGGTGAACCCTCCCGTCCCCTCGGCGATCTCCACCGAGCCCAGCGATGGGATTGTCTCGCTGAACTGGGTGATCGAAAACCCGCCCGCCGTGTACGTTCCGCCCTGGTCGAAGTTCTGCAACTGAGAAGTAGTGAAACCGGGCTGAACGCAGGCGTTCGCGCCGGCGTTGGGGGCGATCGAGATGAACGTTGGATTGCTCAGTGCGCCGTTCACCGAGACCTGGAAGGAAACCGTGCAGCCCGTAGGCACGTTCGAAGGCAGCACGAAGTTGATCTGGTCCGTGCCGGCGAGCCCGGGCGCGCGCCCGGCGTACAAGGGCGTGATGCTTACGCCGCCCACGATCACCTGCACATTGACGCCATTGGCCTCGAAGTTATAGCCCGGCGAAGCGGTATTATCGCCGGTGGTTACCGGGCCCATGCCGGTGGCCCACGCAATCAGCGTCTGGCCCGGCTGCGCCGGCGAAATCGTAAAGCCGCCAACGGAGCCCGTGGTGAACCGGTCGACATCCAGTTCTGTCGCAGAGATGTAGTTTTGGATCACCGCGAGCCCGCTGCCCGAGCTATCCGCCGTAATCAGGCCGATCTTGCGCTGCACCACGGTCGCGGGGAAAGGCGTGCTGGTCGAGCCGCCGTTATTGGTCACCGTCACGTTGTAGTTGCCCGGGGCGAGGCTCGATGGCAAGATCGCCGCGAGCTGGTTGACTCCGTTCTCGTTATAAAGGTAAACAAGATAGGCCTGCGTGCCAGCGCCGCCCGAGGCGGGCGTAAAGGTAATCTCTCCGCTGGCGGCGCCCGCACATAAGGCAACGGTGCATGAGGTCGGAAGCGGAAAACCGAATTCAACCAGGCCGCTCGCGCTGAGGTTGGTCCCTTTCACCACGAAGACGCTGCCCTCAGCGATATTCGCCGTGTAGCTGCCCGCATCCAGCACGGCGGTGATGTTCGGAGTTGGAGCGGTAGAGCCTCCCCCGCCCGGGGTGATAGTCCCGCTGCCGGAGAAGCTCACGGCAAGGTTCGTTGGGAACGTACCTGTGGAGGTGCCGTTCAGCGTCGGAAAGGAGCCAGTCGCTCCCGCATAGGTGCCGGTGCCTCCGGTTACCGTCGCCGATCCGGAGCCGCTGGTCGCCTCACCCAAGAACAGCGCGGTCGGCACAATGAGGTTTCCCGTGATGGTGTTGGCGCCGCCGGTCAGGGTGATCGTGAACGGGGCGGTGACATTGGCGCCGGTGACGTTGGTGACAGGAACCGTCGCGGCGAACGTCCCGTTGCCGATGTTGGATAGCGACGTGGACGGTCCGGCCACGACCAGACTCGTGCCCGTGGCGGACAGGGTTACCGTCGCGTTCGTCACCGTGAGCGTCGTCGAGATGGGTGTCGCCGCATTGGCGATGGCTCCCGCCAGAATTGCGAGGGCGCAAGTTTTCATGATTCGCGTCATTGAAGTCTCCTCCGGAATGTACACGCCGGAAAATACCACGGAACAGCTCAATGGCCGATGGCGTTTTGTGCGTAATTTCACACTATCGCTGGCTCAAGCCGCCATCCACCGCTAAAACCTGCCCGGTGATAAATTTCGAGGCTCTCAAATAATACACCACCGCGTCGGCAACTTCCTCGGGTTTTCCTCCGCGCCGCGCCGGAGTGAGTTCGATCAGACGTTTGCCGCGCTCGTCGATGTCGTCGAACGGAATGACTCCGGGAGCCACGGAGTTCACGCTGATGGCGGGAGCCCAGGCTTTGGCCAGCGCCCGCGTCAGCATAATCACTCCCGCCTTGGACGCGCAGTAGTGGACATGCTCGGACCACGGCCGGATGCCTCCCAGGGAGCTGATGTTGACGATGCGCCCGCCGCCCGAGGCCAGCATCAGCTTAGCCGCCTGCTGGCAGCAGAAAAACGTGGCCTTCAGGTTGACCGAATGAATGAAATCCCAATCCCGCCCGGTGATTTGGAGCGGATCGAAACGGGTGAAGCGGGCGGCGTTATTCACCAGCCCGTCCAGGCGCCCCAGGCGTTCGCCCACCTGGCGGAACATGCTTTCGATTTCCGCTACGCTCTCCAGGTTCGCCTGGAACAGCTCCGCCCCGCCGGCTTCCTCGGCCGTGCGCCGCGCTTCCGCCTCGGACGAGCCGAAATGGATCGCAACCCGCGCGCCCTCTTCCGCCAGGCGAAGCGCGATGGCCCGGCCGATCCGCCTGGCCGCGCCCGTCACCAGAATCGTTTTGCCGCGCAGGTCGTTTGCCATGCCGCTCCTTTATTAAGGTGAAAAAATCGATTTTTTTCTACCCCGCCGGCTCCCCGTGAACTTCGATCTCCTCCGGATCCACGCCTCTCGGTTCCGGCGCCGGTAAGCGGCCGGTCAGATGCGCCCAGCCCCAGAATATCGCGGTCGACGAGCTGAGCGCGCCCGCTACCGCCCCGATCAACCGGGGGCTCCAGTATTCGGTGGCCCAACCGGCCGCCGTCATCGACAACATCATGACCGACCACTGCAGCGATTCCATGGTGGAGAATACCCGCCCGCGGAATTCGTCCGGCACGATGCGCAGCAACTGCGACATGTTCAACACCGAGCTCACGCCCACTCCGGCCCGCGACAGGGTAATGAACACCAGCGCCCAGCCGAAGCTGCGCGCCTGGCTGAACAAAATGTAGGAGCCGCCGTGCACGATGTAGCAGGCCGCGATGGTCCGTTTGTACTGGGTGAAGCTGAGCCGCCGGCCGATCCGGTAGCCCAGCGCGCCGCCCGCCAGCAAGCCGATGCCGGCGAAGCCCCAGATGGTTCCGATGCCGCTCGGGCCGCGCTGGAACACGATTTCGCCGAAGATCGAAAACAGAATCTGCGCCGCGCCGCCGCCCGTCGCCCAGCCTACGTTGATCAGCAGCAGCCCCATCACCAGCGGAATGCCGCGCATGTAGCGCAGGCCCTCGGCGTATTCGTGCCACGGGCGGACCACTTCGGCTTCGGTAATGGCGCGCCGCGCCGGCTGAAACCCGCGGCCCGGCAGGAACAGCCGCGAAATACAGAACGCCGAAACCAGAAACGAAAGCGCATTGCCCACGAAGGCCCACCGATAACCGAACTGGCCCACGCTGGCGCCGCCCAGAAACGTGCCGATGACCAGGGTGGTCGCCTGCGTGGTTTGGGTGAGCGAGTTGGCCGTGTGCAGCTCTTCCCGCGTGGCAATGGCCGGCAGAATAGCGGCGCGCCCGGCGCTGAAGAATGGCGATGCGCCCATCAGCAGCGCGCTCAACGGGTACAAGAGCCAGGTGTGGCCGCTGTCGACCGTGAAGATGAATGCCAGCGCCACCACGGCGCGCGTCAGGTCGCTGGCGATCATGACCCGCTTGCGGTCGATCCGGTCCAGCACCACCCCCGCCGCCGGGCCGATCAGCATGGCCGGGATGGCCCGCGCCAGCATGATCCCGCTCACCACCAGCCCCGATTTGGTGGTGGCCAGCGCCAGGCTGAATACGGCGATGTTATTGAAATGGTCGCCGATCTCGCTGACTATCTGCCCGATCCAGGTGTTGCGATAGTTGCGGTTCGCGCCCAGCAGCGAGACGAAGGCATTCAACCCACGGTCTCCTCGCGCACCGTGATGCTTCGTATGAAATCGTGGTCGAGCGCGTAGCCGAAACCGGGTTCATCCCGCAAGGCGATGGTGCCGTCGGCGGTCGTCTCCACTTCCGGTTGAATGATGTCCCGCTTCCAATAGCGGCGGCTGGCGGAAACGTCGCCCGGCAGGACGAAGTTCTCCATCGATGCCAGGGCCACGTTATGCGCCCGTCCCACGCCGGATTCGAGCATGCCTCCGCACCACACCGGAATGCCCGCCGCCTGCGCCACGCCGTGCAGGCGCCTGGCTTCACCGAAACCGGCCATTCGTCCCAGCTTGACGTTGAGGATGCCGCAGGCGCGCAGCCGGATGGCTTGCCTGGCGTGGTGCGCCGTGCGGATGCATTCGTCCAGGCAAATCGGCGTCTCGAGCAGGGCCTGTAACTGCGCGTGGTCGATGATGTCGTCGTGCGCCAGCGGCTGCTCGATCATCATCAAAAAGAATTCGTCCAGCTTTCTCAGGTGCTCGGCGTCCGCCAAGGTATAAGCCGAATTCGCGTCCACCATCAGCCGGATGGAAGGAAACCTCTCCCGCACCCGCCGCACCACGTTCACGTCCCAACCCGGCTTGATCTTGATCTTGATCCGCTGATAGCCGGCCTCCAGCTCTTTCTCGACGATCGCCAGCAGTTCTTCCACCGAATCCTGAATGCCGATCGAGACGCCGCACGGGATTTCCCGCCGCGCGCCGCCGCCGATCTTTTGCCACAGCGGAATCCCCTCCTGCCGCGCCGCCAGGTCCCAAATGGCCGCCTCCAGCCCTCCCCGCGCCATGTTATGGCCGCGGATGTGCGCCGTCAGGGGGTAGACGTCCTCGACGCTCTCGAGTTCCCGCCCCAATACGCGGGGAATGGCGTAATCGCGCAAAATCATCCATGCCGATTCGGTCCACTCTTCGTTGTAAAACGGGTTCTCCCCGGCGGTCACCTCGCCCCAGCCCGACAGGCCGTCGCTCAAAACCTCCACCAGCACGATGTCCCGTTCGTAAGTGCGGCCGAAGCTGGTTTCGAAAAAGTGCACCAGAGGCATGCGGATCCGGCGCAGCGTCACGCGTTCGATTTTCATTCCCACGGCCTCAACAGGTAACTCGATTCGGAAGGCCCCCGCTCGAAGCCGGTTACCGCCAGGCCTCGCCCGAAGGCAGCTTGAAATTTCTCCGCGTTGCGGCGCTGGATCTCCCGCGCCCGCGGGCTCTCCTCCCCGCGCAGGCGCGCCATATCGGTGGGATAGGCGATCCGCTCGGCGGCGGTCTCCTGGCGTGGCGCGCGCGCCAGAATGCCGCCGACCCGCCCGGTGCCGATCCACCATTCGGCGTAGCAGCGGTCGGTCGGCAGGCCGCCGTGCAACGGGCTGCCGGTGATGCCGTACTGGTTTTCCACGTAGCGCCGCACGATCGCGCCCAGCCGCTCGATATTGAAATACGCGTTCTTCAGCTCCAGCGGATCGAAGGTCCATTCGACCAGCGGAATTTCGCGCTCCAGCGCGTCTTCCCGCTGCCGCAGCTTGAGCGCGCGCCCGATTCCCCGATCGCGATATTGCGGCTGCACTCCCATCATGTGGCTGTGCAAATACGGCCGCGGGCCCGGTTTGATGCCCGGAATGGCGGCGAGGAAAGCGATCATTTGCTCCCCGTCGAAAGCGCCGAACACCTGCCCGCCCACCCGCGTGGCCACCACCATAAAGCGCAGCGGCAACAGATCGGTTTCGTCAAACCCCCAAATCTCCCGCTGCAGCCGCACCACGTGCTCGTATTCGGAAAGCTGGGTCAATCGCCGGATTTCGATTGCCGCTTGGCCTGCTGCCAAAGCTCCTCCATTTCGCCGATATTCGAATCTTCGAGCGTCTTGCCGCGTTCCGCCAGCGCCCGCTCGATGTAGCCGAAGCGGGCGCGGAACTTAGCGTTGGTGCGGCGCAGCGCCTGCTCGGGATCCACCTTCACGAAGCGCGCCAGGTTCACGACGACGAACAGCAGATCGCCCAATTCGTCCTCGATCGCCTCCCGCGGCCCGGTGCGCCGCGCCGCCTCCAGTTCGCCCAGCTCTTCGTCGAGCTTCTCCATCACCTGCGCGGCGTTTTCCCAATCGAAACCCGCCCCGGCCGCGCGCGACGTGATTTGCTGCGCCTCCACCAGCGCCGGCATGGCCCGCGGCACGCCGTCCAGCAACCCGGTGGCGCCGCTCTCGGCTTCGCTTTCCGTTTGGCGCCGGGCTTCTTTCTCGGCCGCTTTCACCTCGCCCCAGATGCGCTTGACGTCGTCCGCATTGCGCGCCGATTCCTCGCCAAACACGTGCGGATGCCGCCGCACCAGCTTGCGATTGATGGCGTCGAGCGCATCCTCGATCGTAAACAGCCCCTGCTCGGCGGCCATCTGCGCGTAGAACACCGCTTGCAGCATGAAGTCGCCCAGTTCTTCGGCCAGCTCCGGCCAGGCGCGCCGGTCGATGGCGTCCAGAACTTCGTA
Source organism: Bryobacteraceae bacterium (assembly GCA_052148435.1). GTDB lineage: Bacteria > Acidobacteriota > Terriglobia > Bryobacterales > Bryobacteraceae > JBEKYD01. Next base: position 65,220 of record JBKQIF010000031.1, on the reverse strand, counting down.
GGTTTCCTCCAGGGTGTAAGGCTTAATGGAGTCGAAGCTCTGTTCGCGATCCCACGGGCACCCGTCCGGCCCCCGCAACCGCGCCATAATGCCGACTAATCGTTGGAATTTCTCGCCTGCGTCGATATCTTCAATTTATCACGCGGCTTTCCCCGCGCGCGCCGACGAATGCCGCAACGTCCATGTGTTTCAACTTAGTACTCCTGTTCGGAATCGCGATGACGTATTCCAGTTGTCCGGGTTTGGGGCAGGCCGAGGGCGGACCGAGGGTCCGCCGCAGCGCGCGGCGCTGCCCCACCACAGCAACGTTCCGGCGCCCTGGCGTCCTGCTTTACCTGCCAACCTGCCGCCCTCCCGGCTGTATAATAATCCCGAATGGATGCGCCGTGGACGGGTTCCCCGGCGCGTCATACCAATTGCGGACCGATTCAAGTTGACGTCACCAAAACTCTCCCGGCGAGCCGCAGTCCTGCTCGATTGTTTTCTCGTTTTCCTGTTTGCGGCGGCGCTCATCCGCCCCTACTTCAAAGCCAAGTACCTGGACAAGTGGGAGTCCATCGAAAGCACCTTCATCAGCGACGCCCGTTTCCTGGTTGCCCATTGGCCGCATCCGCAATGGCAGCCGCTCTGGTACTGCGGCACGCGTTTCGATTACATCTATCCGCCCGCCTTGCGCTACGGCACGGCCATGGTCTCCAAGCTGACCGGCTTCTGGCCGGTGAAAGCCTATCACTTTTACGTCTCGTTGTCCTATGCGCTCGGCATCGCCGGTATCTATCTGCTGGTCCGGGTCGCCAGCAAATCCCGGGCGGTGGCCGCATGGAGCGCGGCTGCCATGGCCCTAATGTCGCCCTGCTTTCTATTCCTGCCCAACTTCCGCAACGATGCCTGGAAGCTCCTCCCGCTGCGTCTCGGGGTTCTTGTCAAATACGGAGAAGGCCCGCACATGACGGCCTTGGCGTGGGTCGGTGTCGCCCTCGCCTGCGCCTGGGTCGCCCTGGAGACCCGCAGCCGCTGGTCCGTCGCTCTGGCCGCGGCGGCGTGCGCCGCCGTAGTGTCGCACAACTTCTATGGCGCCACCGCCCTCGCCATCTTCTACCCGATTTTAGTCTGGTCGTTCTGGATCACGAGGCTGGACAAGCGCATCTTCCTCCCCGCCGCGGCCATCCCCGTCCTCGGCTACGGCCTCACCGCCTTCTGGCTGGTGCCGTCCTATTTCAGAGTCACCGGAGAGAATATGCGCTACGTCTCCCGGAACGGCAACGCCTGGTCGGTCTGGGTCGCGCTGGCCGTCGCCGGGGCCTTTATCGTTTTCAGTAACCGCCTGGCGCGCGGCCACGCAGGGCGTACCTGGCCGGTGTTTGCCGCCGGTTCGGCAGTCTTTTTTTCGCTCGAGGTCCTCGGCAATTACTATTTCGATTTCCGCGTCTCCGGTGAACCGCTGCGCCTGGCGCCGGAGTTCGACCTCGCCTGCATCCTCGGCGCGGCTGCCCTGCTCGGCTGGCTCTGGTCGCTGGGCGGACGCGTTCCGCGCCTGGCCGTCGCGCTGGTGCTTGCGCTGTCGTTCTATTCCACCCGCGGCTACCTGCGCCACGCCTGGCAGATTTTCCCTCGCTCGATGGATTACCGGTCCAGAGTCGAATACCGTGTTACTGACTGGCTGGCCGCCAACATGCCCGGCTCCCGCATCTACGCGAGCGGCTCGGTGCGTTTCTGGTTCGACGCCTGGCACGACCTCGCCCAGCCCGGCGGCGGTTCCGAACAGGGCTTGCTCAACGGCCTGGTGGAATCCGCCCAGTGGGAGGTCAACCTCGGCCTTAAGCCCGAGCCCACCGTCCTGTGGCTCGAGTCGCTGGGCGTCGACGCCATCTACGTCTCCGACCGGCGTTCCCAGGAAATCTTCAAGGATATCCAGTCCCCCAGGAAGCTCGATGGCGTTCTGCCCGTCGCCTATGACGACCATGAGGGCGACACCATCTACCGCGTGCCCCGCCGCTTCGCCGCCCGCGCCCGCGTGGTCGACACTGCCCGCCTCAATCGCGCCCGCCCGCCGGCCTTCAACGACGATGTGGAACACCTCCGGGCCTACGTCGATCTGCTGGAAAAAGGCCCCGACGCCGTCGTCACCGTCACCCGCCCGGTTACCGACTTGATCCTGGTCGGCGCCCACATCGAGCCGCATCAATCCCTGATCGTTCAGGAAACCTATGATCCCTCCTGGCAGGCTTGGAGCGGCCGTTACCGGCTTCCGGTTCATAAAGACGCCATGGGCATGATGGCCATCGACCCTCCCCCCGGCGACCTCCGCCTGCGCCTGGAATTTGTCACTCCCCTCGAGAACCGCATCGGCCGCGTGGCGACCCTGATCGCCATCGCCGTATGGCTGGCGCTCTTAATCCTCGATTGGCGCGCCGCGCGGCGTTCACGACCGGCCGCCTGAGCGTCCGCCTTCGATGGCCCGCGGCTTTACCTGTCTGACCACGCCGGAGAGCGTTTGCCCAGAAACGCAGCGATGCCCTCCTGCGCGTCGGCGGCAAGAGCGTTCCTCTCCATGACTTCCTTGGCGTAGGCATAGGCTTTGGGCTGGTCCAGGTCGATCTGGGTGTAGAAGGCTTGCTTGCCGAGGGCGACCACCAGGGAACTGGCTTGGGCTACCTTGGCGGCCAGTTTGCGCGTTTCGGCCCGCAGCGCGGCGGCGGCGACGGCGCGATTGATAAGCCCCCACTCGGCCGCGGTGGCCGCGCTCACCGGGTCGCCGGTCAGCAGCATCTCCAGCGCGCGCTTGCGGCCGATGGCCCGCGTCAAGGCCACCATGGGCGTGGTGCAGAACAGGCCGATCTTGACGCCCGGGGTTGCGAACCACGCTTCCCCGGCTGCGATGGCCAGGTCGCAGGTGGCCACCAGTTGGCATCCGGCCGCTGTGGCCGGGCCCCCGACTTCGGCGATTACGGGTTGCGGAATGCTCTGAAGGCGGGTCATCAGTTCCGTGCAGACGTCGAAGATTTCGCGATAGTCGTTGAGGCCGCGTCCGGTCATCTCGGAAAGGTCGTGGCCGGAGCAGAATACTTTGCCGGCGGCGGCCAGAATCACGGTTCGTGTTTCGCGGTCGCGCGCGATTTCCGAAAAGCACGCGATCAACTCCCGCATCAACCCCAGAGAAAGCGCGTTGCGCCGCTCCGGACGGCAGAGCGTCACCACCGTCACCGGCCCCTCCCGCGTCACCACGATCGATTCGAAATTCATCGCTCGATTCGCCCCTTCGTAGCGTACCGCGACTCGTGATACTCTCTGAGGCGCGATGGACACCAACCAAAAGGTCGCACTGGTAACAGGGGCCGGCAGCGGGATTGGGCGGGCGGTGGCGCTGGCTCTGCACGGGGCGGGGTATGCGGTGGCGTTGGCCGGCCGCCGCCAGGCGGAGCTCGAGCGAACGATTACACTAGCGGCGTCGGCCGTGCGATTGCTCGCCGTACCCACCGACGTCGGCCAGCCCGATTCCGTGCGGGCGTTATTCGCGCGGATTCGCGAGAATTTCGGCCGGCTGGACGTTCTCTTCAACAATGCCGGCGCCACCGCGCCCTCCATCCCCATCGAAGAGCTGACTTACGAGCAGTGGAACGCCGTGGTGAGCGTGAACCTGACGGGTGCGTTCCTGTGCGCGCAGGAAGCCTTTCGGCTGATGAAGGCGCAACAGCCCCGCGGCGGCCGCATCATTAATAACGGCTCGATTGCGGCCTACGCGCCGCGGCCCAACTCGGCGCCCTACACCGCCACCAAGCATGCCGTCACCGGGCTCACCAAGAGCATTTCGCTCGATGGCCGCGCCTGGGACATCGCCTGCGGCCAGATCGACATCGGCAACGCCGCCACCGAAATGACCGAGCACATGAAAGTCGGCGTGGCGCAGGCCGATGGCTCGCTCCGCCCGGAACCGCGCATGGGCGTGCGGCACGTAGCCGATGCCGTGCTGTATATGGCGAATCTGCCGCTGGATGCGAACGTGCAATTCATGACCGTAATGGCCACCCGCATGCCCCTGATTGGGAGGGGCTGAAGCGTGCCCAGAGAACGGGCCCTGGTATAATGTGTACACGTCTGTACACAGGAGAGCAGCGCCATGGATCCCATCAGGGTTGGCATTCGGGATTTTCGGGAAAACCTCGCAACGTACCTGCTGGAAAGCGACGCGCCAGTAGCCATCACTCGCCATGGCGACACGGTCGGATACTTTATACCGGCGCGGCGCAAGCGCTCCGAAGCTGACCGCGTAGCCCTGAAGGAGGCCGCGGCGCGGCTTGATGCGCTGCTGGCAGCGAAAGGCGTGACCGAAGAGGAACTCGTTGGGGATTTTAAGCGGTGGCGCGCGGGCAAGCACCGGTGAGCGCCGGCACCGGATTGGTGCTGGACGCCAACATCCTGATCCGCGCAGCGCTCGGCAGCCGCGTTCGCTCTTTGCTGGAGACTTACGAGGATTCGACGGACTTCTACGCCCCGGATGTATGTTTCGAGGACGCGCGTGAGTACATCCCGCAGGTTCTTACCAGCCATGGCGAAGATCCGGAAGTTGGCTTGCTGGTGCTGCATCAGATCGGGGCGTTGGTTAAACAGGTGGATGCGGCATTGTATCGGGATTTCGAGCAACTCGCGCGTGAGCGAATCGCCGCGCGCGACGTCGAGGACTGGCCTGTTGTCGCAACAGCCCTCATGCTGAATGTTCCCATCTGGACGGAAGACCAGGATTTCTTCGGCAGCGGCATCGCCACCTGGACGACGGATCGCGTGGAGTTGTACCTGCGACACCGGTGACCAGAGCCAACCTGATCGATCCGCGCGGCCGCCGAGATCGGCGTCCGAATGGATTTGGGCGGCAAGGTGCCGTTTGAAAAAGAGGTGGTGAGCCCGGGCGGCCAGGTAGCCAGCGCGCAAAGGCCCGGCGCTTGACGTGTGCGCCAGCCACCCCCTTGCCGCCCATTGTTGAGTGACGAAACACCTCCGGAGTCGCACAACATTTCCGTTGACTAAGCAACACTTCTGTTGTATCCTCAAATCACGACAAGCGCTGAGTTCGAACGGTGGCTCGAAAAGCAAGGATGCTCGTTTGAACCCGGTAAAGGAGGCCATCTCCATGTCAGCCGGAACGGCAAGCGCTCCGTACTCCCGATGCACGGGGCCGGCAAGGAGATCGGCAAAGGCCTGGAGAATCGGATCAAGAAAGACCTGGGATTGAAATAGAGGGAAAACCATGCTGCGCTACTCCGTCAGACTTTCCAAAGACACCAACCACACGATTTTGGTCGATGTGCCCGCCATTCCCGAAGCCCATACCTTCGGGGAAGACCGCGAGGAAGCCCTGGTGCGCGCCGTCGATGCCATTGAAACGGCCCTCATGGGATATATCGAAGACCGCGCGAACCTTCCGCCTTCGGATGTGACCGCCAATCGCGGCACGTTTGTTACCCTGCCGGCATTGAGTGAAGCGAAGCTCGCCCTCTATCAATCCATGCGCGCGGCGAAAGTGGGAAAAGCGGAATTAGGCCGCCGCCTGAACTGCCATCTCCCCCAGGTGGACCGGCTGCTCGACCTGCGCCACGCCTCCCGGTTGGATCAACTGGAAGCGGCCTTCCGCGTGCTCGGCAAGCGGCTCAGCCTGGAAATTCACGAGGCCGCTTAACACCGCACTCCTGCCGACGCCCGCTGCCATGGGGCGCAGAGGCGTCGAGTAGAGACTCGACGCGGCACGCAAAAGTGCGTGCGCCACGGCGGCAAATGTGAACTTGATTTGCCCTGTGCCGTCGGCAAGCCAAAACATCCCCCACCCCCTTACAATAGTCTTTCCATGCCTGAATACGACGTTGTGGGCGTCGGGCTGAACGCTACCGATACGCTCTTAATCGTGCCGCACTTTCCGGCTTACGCGGGCAAGGTGCCGTTTGAAGAAGAGATTGTGAGCCCGGGCGGGCAGGTGGCCAGCGCCATGGTGGCATGCGCGAGCCTCGGACTGCGGGTGAAATATATCGGCAGCATCGGCGACGACGAGCGCGGCCGCATCCAGATCGAAAGCCTGCGCGGCACCGGCATCAATCTCGATCACGTGCAGCTTCGCCAGAACTGCCCCAATCAATCGGCTTACATCATCATCGATCACGCCACCGGCGAACGCACCGTGCTGTGGCGGCGCGACGATTGCCTGCGCATCGATCCCGGCCAGATCGCGCCCGAACAGATCACCTGCGCCCGCATGTTGTTTATCGACGGGCATGACACGCCGGCCGTGGCCCATGCGGCCTCGATCGCCCGCCGGCACGGAATCCCGGTCACCGTGGATGTCGATACCATCTATCACGGTTTCGACAAGGTTCTGCCGAACGTCGATTACCTGGTGGCCAGTTCCGAGTTTCCCACCGCCTGGACCGGCACGCCCGACCCGTTCCGCGCGCTCGAGAGCTTACAGAACGAATACGGCATGCGCGTGGCGGCGATGACGCTCGGCGCGCACGGGTCGCTCGCGCGCATCGATGGGCGCTTCGTGTATTCTCCCGCCTTCGTGGTCAACTGCGTGGATACCACCGGCGCCGGCGACGTCTTCCACGGAGCCTTCTGCTATGCTGTTCTGAAAGGAATGCCGATGCGCGAAGTGCTGGAGTTTGCCAACGCCATGGCGGCTTTGAACTGCACCGCGCTGGGCGCCCGCGGCGGAATTCGCGGCCTGGAAGAAGTGTACGCTTTAATGGCGCGCGCCGAGCGGCGCTCGCATTCCGAATTCGCGGCCCGCGCCGCCCGAGACTGAATGTTCCCCATCCGCGATACACATCCGAGCTACTCCAAGCCCGTGGTCACGGTGTTCCTCATCGTGGTCAATATTCTGGTGTTCCTGTTCGAGTTCTCGCGCGACGATTACACCCGCAACGCCTTCATTACCCAGTACGGGCTGGTGCCCGACCATTTCGCCGTGGCCAACATCTTCACCTCCATGTTTCTGCACGCCGGCTGGCTGCACGTGCTGGGGAACATGTGGTTCCTCTGGATCTTCGGCGATAACGTGGAAGATATCCTGGGTCACGGCAAGTTTCTGCTCTTCTACCTGCTCTGCGGGACGGTGGCGGGCCTGGCGCAGGTTCTTATGGATCCGGCTTCGCGAGTGCCGATGGTGGGAGCCAGCGGCGCTATCGCCGGCGTGCTGGGCGCGTACATGGTGAAGTTCCCGCGGTCGCGCATCGTCACCCTGTTCGTGCTCATCGTTTTTATTACGCGGGTCGACATTCCCGCCTGGATCTATCTGTTCTACTGGTTCGTGATTCAACTGAGCGGCAGTTTCGGCTCGGCGGGTATTTCCCAGGGGGGCACGGCGTTCGCCGCACACGTGGGCGGCTTTGTCGCCGGCATCGCTCTCATCTTCCTGCTGGGTAGCCGCCCCATCTATTCCCGCCGCGAAGACCTGCACTGGTAATATGACACCCGAACGCCTGGACGTCCTGGCCCTTGCCGCGCACCCGGACGACGTGGAACAGACTTGCGGCGGAACCCTCATCCGCATGGCCGAGCTCGGATACCGCACCGGCGTGATCGACCTGACCGCCGGCGACATGGGCACCCGCGGCACGCCCCAGGAGCGCGTTGCCGAATCCGCCCAGGCCGCCGCCGATATGCTGGTTTCGTTTCGCGACAACCTGCACATGCCCGATGCGCGCCTGGAAAACTCCCTGCCCGCCCGCATCACCATCGCCGCCAAGCTTCGCGAGCTCAAACCGGGCGTCCTTATCCTGCCCTATTGGGAAGCCCGCCACCCCGACCATTACCGCGCCAGCGAGTTGGGCTTCGAGGCCAGCTTCCTGGCCGGCCTGAAGAAGCTCGACGAGTACTCCGAGCCGCACCGCCCGCGGAAAATTCTCTATGCCAGCCTCTACGCCGACGTCAAACCGTCTTTCGTGGTGGATATCAGCGCGCAATTCGAGCGGCGCATGTCGGCCCTGCTGCGCTATCGCTCCCAGTACGGCGCCGCCGAAGCCGGCGCCCTGTTCCCGGATGAAGCCGAAATCCGCGAGCGCCTGGGCGCCATCGCCCGTTTCTACGGCAACCAGATCGGGGTGCGCTACGGCGAGCCCTTCGTGGTGAAAGAGCAAATCCGTATCGACGATATCGTGGCCATGCCGGTCCGCTCCATCTGAGCCGCGCATGAAGAGCTCCCCGCTGGTCCTGTTCGATATCGATGGCACGCTCGTCCGCCGCGCCGGTCCCCATCACCGCGAGGCCCTCGCCTACGGCATCCGCCGCGTCATGGGCCTCGAAACCACTACCGACGGCATCCCCGTGCAAGGCATGCTCGACCCCTTGATCCTCACCGCCATGCTGCGCCGCGCCGGCGCCCGGTCATCCCAAATCCGCGCCTCTCTGGCCGCCATCGAGCGCGCCGCCGTCCGCTATTACCTGCGCGTCTGCCCGCCCATCGGCGACCGTCTATGTCCCGGGGTTCCCGCCGCGCTCGCCAAACTCCAGCGGCACGGCGCCCTGCTGGGGTTGGTCACCGGCAATCTTACCCGCATCGGCTGGCACAAACTGGAACGCGCCGGCCTGCGAAGCTATTTTGCTTTCGGCGCCTTTGGCGACATGGCTCCCAACCGCGCCGCGCTGGTCGCGCTCGCCATCGCCGAAGCCCGCCGTCGCGGCTGGAGTGGCGAGCGCGTCCGGATCTCCATGATCGGCGACGCCCCGGCCGACATTCTGGCCGCGCGCCGCAACCGCATCCGCTCCATCGCCGTTCGTACCGGCATCACGCCGCCCGGCGAGCTCGAATCGCTCGCGCCCGATTTCCTGCTCCCCAGCCTTTCTCACCTCCGCCTGCGCATGTTGGGTGGCACGGGCTTTAGCCGGTGAGCCCACGAAGAATGTCGAAGCCCCGGCGACGGGCCGGGGGGCCTGCCCTGCTCCGCCGGGGGCCGACGGGGCGTAAGCACACCGCGTCATCCCCTTTGATGTGATAACGTATTGTGCAGATGCCGCTGTTCCTGGTGATTGCACTAAAGGACTCCGCTCCTGCTATCGACGCGGCTGTTGAGTCCAACTACCCCGGTAGCTCGTTCGAAATTGAGGCCGGGAAATGGGCTGTGAATGCGGATGTCACGATAGCCAAGGAGCTTGCGACGAGGCTTGGCATTCGGGAGACGCAGTCCCACCTTATTCTCCCCATCAGGGGCTATACCGGGCGCGCGAAGCCAGACCTTTGGGAGTGGCTGTCCGCCCAAACAGCAAAGGCCGATGCCTGAAAAAGAACCCGGCAAATCGGGACGCAGTTCCAGACCCGCATCGGCTACGCCCGAAGACTACCCAGTCACGTCGTCTCACTCCGCCTACCCCTCCGGCGACTACAGCTACACACTGGAAGTCGTCATGGGGATGCAGAAAACGCTCGGCGGTTTGGCTGAGGGAATCCGCAATCTCACCGAGCAGTCAAAGGGACACGACGAGGAGCTGAAGAAGGTTTGCCGTGATGTTCATGCCGCGAAAGTGGTCGTAGGCGTAGTCGGTGCGCTTTTCGTTGCGGCCGCCACGTTCCTAGGTTTTGTTGTCAAGGCATACCTGGATTATCTCTGGCGCACGCCGGTCAAATAAATTTTGTCCCACGCGCCTCTCGGGCACCATCTACCGGCGGCATGTGCCGCCGTGGTATAAATCAAAGAAAGTCGCTTGTGTTGCAAGATACGGAAAGAGCGGAGGGAATTCCTCGCTCCCTGCGCACACGTTCGGTTCCGCGGTCGTCTGGGGCCGTAGAGTCGGTCGCGCTCTCCCCCTTTTCCGCGTCGCATAGAAAGTCGAGGTATCGAGAACCGTGTTCAGGGTTCTTCCGGGATTGGTCGTATTGGTTGGTGTTGCCTCGCTCGGTGCGCAGAATGTAATCGAGACGGTGGCCGGGGGGAACCCTCCCGTTACCCCCATTTCCGCCGTTTCCGCTTCCATCGGCGATCCGCCGCGGCTGGCGCTCGATCGCTTAGGCAATCTTTATTTCGGCGGCCTTCATTCCGTCTTCAAAGTCGATACCTCCGGTACGCTCACCCGCATCGCCGGTAATGGCCGCGCCGGCTACCTGGGCGATGGCGGTCCCGCGATCGCCGCCCAACTCGAATATCCCGCCGGGATTGCCATCGACACCACTGGCAACGTCTACGTCGCCGACCGCGATGCCGCGGTCGTCCGCCGCATCTCTTCGAGCGGCGTCATTTCCACTTACGCCGGCACCGGTGCCCCCGGCTATAGCGGCGACGCAGGCCCGGCAGCCTCGGCTCAATTGAGCGGCCCGCTGGGCCTCGCCCTGGATGCCAACGGCAACCTCTACGTGGCCGATACCGGCAACAACGTGGTCCGCAAAATCTCCGCCAATGGAACCATCGCGACCGTGGCGGGCAATAGCGTGGCCGGCTTCACCGCCGATGACGTCCAGGCCACCATCGCCAGCCTCAACTCACCGGAAGGCGTGGCTGTCGATAGCTCCGGCAATCTTTACATTGCAGATACCGTCAACGACCGCGTCCGTATGGTATCGCCCACCGGAGTCATCGGCACCGTGGCCGGTACCGGCCTCTCGGCCGTCTACGCCTCCATCTGGGACGGCACTGGCGTTTCCACTACCACCGGCGATGGAGGTCCGGCGACCAGCGCCGCCATCGTGCTGCCCACCGATGTGGCCCTCGATTCCTCGGGAAACCTCTACATCGCCGACTATGGCAACGGCCGCATCCGCGAAGTCGTCAAAGGCACCATCGGCACCCTCGCCGGCAATGCCGATGGCGTGCCCCTGGAAATCGGGCAGTTGGCCGCTTCCGAACAGCTCAACGGGCCCACCGGCCTGGCCGTGAACGCCGCCGGCATCCTCTATTTCGCCGAAGGTTCCATCGGCACCGGCTCCGGTCTGGCGCCTGGCGACTTCCGCATCTGGGAGGTCGATTCCGCCGGTCTGCTGGCAGCCGCGGCCGGCAACGGCCTGGAAAGCTACTCCGGCGACGGCGGGGCGGCCGCGGTAGCTCAATTGAACAACGCGGCAGGCGTGGCTCTCGATTCCTCCGGTAACCTGTTTGTCGCCGATACCCTGAATCATCGCGTGCGGAAAATTTCACCCGCGGGCGTCATCACCACCGTGGCAGGCACCGGCGTGGAAGGCATTTCCGGCGACGGTGGCCCCGCTACCAGCGCCCAACTGGATAGCCCCATGGGCGTTGCCGTGGCTGGCAGCGGTGTCCTCTATATCGCCGACACCGGAAACAACCGCATCCGCATGGTCGCCGCTAACGGAGTGATTTTCACCCTGGCGGGCAACGGCAACGCCGCCTTCTATGGCGATGGCGGACAGGGCGCCTTCGCCTCCGTGCATGCGCCCCAGGGTGTCGCCGTCGACATCAATGGCGATGTCCTGGTGGCCGACACCGGCAACCAGCGCATCCGCCGCATCACTGCCGATTTAACCATCCACACCGTGGCCGGCAATGGCGGGCAGGGCTATTCGGGCGATGGCGGCGCCGCCACCAGCGCGCAACTCAACCTGCCGGCCGGCGTAGCCGTGGATTCCGCCGGCAATATCTACGTCGCCGACACCGGCAACAACCGCCTGCGGGCCATCTCCCCGCTCGGCAACATCTTCAACGTTGCCGGCACCGGGACCGCCGCCGCGCTCAGCGCCCCTCAGGGAGTGGCCGTGGATGCCGCCGACGATCTTTTTATCGCCGATACCGGCCATAACCAGATTCGCGAGATCCCATCCGGTGGACAACTTACGACCATTGCCGGCACCGGCAACTGCTGCTATTCCGGCGACGGTGGCTCCCCCACCACGGCGGCGCTCAATCTGCCTCAAGGCCTGGCGGTCGATGCTTCCGGCAACCTTTTCATCGCCGACTCCGCCAACAATGCCGTGCGCGCCATCGAGCCCGGGTCGAGCGCGCCGTCCATCGCCGCCGTGGTCAACGGCGCCAGCGGCCAATCCGGTCCGGTGGCTCCCGGTGAAGTGGTGGTAGTCTACGGCTCCGGACTTGGTCCCGGCACGCTCACGGCCGCGCCGTCCGGCAGTCCCACCGCCCAGGTGGCTAACGCCAGCCTGCTGTTCAACGGCGTTGCCGGCGAAATGCTCTACGCTTCTTCCCGCCAGCTCTCGGCCATTGTGCCGGCGGGCTTGAGCGGCTCCACGGTCACCGTCACCGCGGTATATGGCGATATCGAATCCACCTCGTCCTTCCTCGCCCTGGCCCAGGCCGCCCCTGCCCTGTTCACCGCTTCCAATGCCGGTTCCGGCCAGGCCGAAGCCCTCAATCAGAACGGCTCTTTGAACAGCGCCGCCAACCCCGCCGTTGCCGGCAGCACCGTGACCCTGTTCGCCACCGGCATTGCCGCCGGGTCCATTCTTTCGGTCACCATCCAAGGCGTGAGCGCGGCGGTGCAGTCGGTCTCCACCACCACCCCGGGTGTGGCCCAGATTAGTGTTCAGATTCCCACTGGCCTGACCCCCGGCGCCGCCCCGGTCGCCCTTCAGTCCGCCGGAGTCACCAGCCCTCCCGGCGTCACCATCGCGATTCAGTAGAAGCTGTCAGCTTTCGGCGGTCGGCGTTCAGCCCAAGCGGCAAAGCGGAAAGCCGATCGCGGAAAGCTTATTTGCTACCCTGAAAAAACACCCATGAAACGCATCCTTGCTCTCGCTCTGTTGGTCTGTGGGACGATCGGCGCCGCGCCCAAGAAACCCAAACTGGTGGTTGCCGTCTGCTTCGACCAGCTCCGCTACGATTACCTCACCCGCTTCCGCTCCGAATATCACGCCGGTTTCGACCGCCTCCTCGCCAAAGGCGCCGTATTTACCAATGCGCGCTACGAACACTACCCCACTATCACGGCCGTCGGGCACAGCACCTTCCTGACCGGGGCCACTCCCGCCATCAGCGGCATCGTCGGTAATTCGTGGTTCGACCGCGCCGAGGGGAAATCCGTCACCAGCGTCTCCGATAGCGCTACCAGGCTGGTGGGTGCAACCGGCCAGGGTTCGTCGCCGCGGCGCATGTTGGTCGATACCGTGGGCGACGAGCTCAAAATGGCCAGCGGAGGCAAGTCGCACGTGATCGGCATTTCGCTCAAGGATCGGGCGGCCATCCTGCCTGCCGGCCACACTGCCGACGCCGCTTACTGGTTCGTGGACGCCGCCGGCGGGTTCGTGACCAGCACCTACTACGAAGACGCGCTGCCGGCCTGGGCGCGCGAGTTCAACGCCTCCCAGCCTTGCCAGCGCTACACCGGCCAGAAGTGGCTCAACCACGCCATCCCCAACAGCGGCGACGACCTTTGCGAACCCGTAACCGCCAGTCCGTTTGGCAACGACATGGTGGAGCGATTCGCCGAACTCGCCCTCGAAGGCGAGCGGCTTGGCAAGCACGAATCCACCGACCTGCTGGCCGTCAGCTTTTCCTCTAACGATCTGGTCGGCCACCAATACGGGCCCGATTCGCCCGAAGTGCGCGAAGTGTCGGTGGCCTCCGATCGCGCCCTGGGCAAGCTGATTGAGGCCGTGGAGCGCCAGGTCGGGCCGGATGGTTTCGTGCTGGTGGTCACCGGCGATCACGGCGTGGCGCCGATACCGGAAGTCAACATCCAGCGCAAGATGCCCGGCGGACGGCTCACCGGAAACCCCGTCGGCAAGGCCGTGGAAGCCGCCCTCACCAGGAAATATGGCGATGCCAAATGGATCGCGAATTCCGGCGAAACCGGCTTCTATCTTAACCTGGACGCCATCGATTCCAGGAAAATCGACCGCGCCGAAGCCAACCGCGTCGCCGCCGAAGCCGCCCTGGCCGTGCCCCACGTCTTCCGCGTCTATACCCGCGAGCAGATCCTCAACGGCCGGCTTCAAGACGACTCCATCGGGCGCCGCGTGTCGAATGGCTTCTTCGCCCAGCGCAGTCCCGATGTGGAATTCCTGCTCGATCCCTATTGGACCGCCGGCAACACGCCCGCGTCCCACAGCACTCCTTTCGGCTACGACACCCATGTCCCCGTCGTCTTTCTTGGAGCCGCCATCCGCCCCGGACACTACGACCAGCCGGTGACGGTCAACGACGTGGCTCCCACCCTGGCAACTCTGCTGGCCGTGGAAACCCCGTCGGGCGCCGTGGGCCGCGCGCTGGCCGAAATCTTCGTACCATAATGCTTATGCGATCATCTCGGTGGGGCGGGCGATTCGCCTGCCCTCGCCTGCGCTCCGTGCAGCGGAACGCGGCGCCCGCCCCCGGAATATGCTGGCGGACTCCGGAAATGGTGTTCTAACTGCCCATGCCCTTGGACGCTTCAGGCGCATCTTATCTTCTGCTCCAGCCCGGCGACCGGCGCTGGCAGCTCGCGAACGGACCGTCCTGGGCCATCGGCCGCGGCGACGGCTGCGCCGTGATGCTCGAGGGACGCTCGGTTTCGCGGCTCCACGCGCTCATTCAGCGCCGCGAGGGCGGCGATTTTTCCCTGGTCGATCTGGGCAGCCGCAACGGCTCGTTCGTTAATGGCCGCCGGGTGAGCCTTCCGGTGCTGTTGCGGGATGCCGACCGCCTGGTGTTCGGCGACCAGGAAGCCGTCTTCCATAACCCCACCCCCGGCGGCCCTGCGGCAGGCGAGGATTTTAATACCCGCGACGCGCCCACCACCGCCCTCCACACTCACACCCTCACTACCATCGCCGTGGTGGATATTCGCGACTACACTCCGCTGGCGCGCAGCGTTTCCGAAGCGCTGTTGTCGCAGGCCATCGGCACCTGGTTTCTGCGTGTGGGCCAGATCGTGGGGCGGCTGGGCAGTTGGGCGCAGCGTTACATTGGCGATGCCGTCATGGCGGTGTGGGTCCACGAGGAAGGCGCCGCGCTCGACGCCGACCTGCGCCGCGTCCTGCGTGCCGTCAGCGAAATCGATATCGCCACCGGCGAGTTGCACAAGACCCTCCCGCTGCCCGGCCCGTTGCGCGTGGGCGCCGGCATCAATACCGGCCCGGCTATTGTCGGCGGGGCCGAATTCACCGCCTTGGGCGACACCGTCAACGCCGCCTTCCGCCTCGAAGAGGCCACCAAGCAACTCGGCCTCGGCGTCGCCCTGGGTGAGCGCGCCTTCACCGAGCTCCGCGTCCCCAACGGGTCTCCCTTCCAGCGCCGCCAGGTAACTCTAAAAGGTTACGACGAACCCGCCACCGCCTGGGGTATCAGTTTCGAAGACCTCGATCGGTTTTTGAAAGGGTGAGCCGGCAACGCAGAACTCCTCCCGTGGGGTAGGTTGGCAACTGTTGGCAACCCGCGCGCCAATTGGCGTCATTAGTCGCTTCCGCCGGTAATCCCTTTCTTTCACCGGAGATCCGTCCCGATGCCCGAACGTCTTGTAACTTTCCTCACACTCTGGGGAGCTCCTGAAAAAACAACTTGCATAGTAAGCCGCTCGGTGTAGAATGAACTCGTTCGTGTTCCGGCAGCGCTAACGGAAACTATGGATCACCGGCTGCTGCGGGCCGAGAGTTGTCTGACGCCGCGTCAGCGCACCGATGCCCTGACGGCGTCGGCGGGGTGTGGTTCGCCCGCCGGGACGCGAACGGCTTGGCGAAGAGATGATTTGGGGACGGAAGGCTGTCCGACAAATCGCTTCAACATTAATGGGCGCTTGGCCGTGCCAGGTGACCGTGGCGAAACAGCCAAAATGGAAGTTCCAGCGGCCGTGTTCGGGTGTTCCCTCAGCGACCAAAAGGAAAAAGAGATGAATCAAAACTACAAGGCACTTTGTGTCGTTCTTTGTCTTGGCCTTACCCTGGGTATGGCTCATGTCGCATTCGGACAAGGCGAGCGAACCAGCGTCACAGGCACGGTAACCGATAACACGCAGGCAATCGTCGTGGACGCATCGGTGACGATTCGGGACCGGGCTACGCATGTACAAACAAAGACCACGACCAACTCGGCGGGTCTTTACTTCATTACCAATCTCCCCCCCCGGGAACTACGACCTCACCGTGGAAAAAACCGGTTTCGAGATTTCGACCGTGACGAATATTCCGCTGACGCTAACTCTGGTCGCAACGATAAACGTCACGCTGCACGTCGGAAGCATCACTCAAACCGTTTCTGTAATGGCCAGTGCCGTACAGCTCGAGTCTCAGACTTCGGCGCTGCAGTCGACGATCACCACGAGGGCAGTCGAGGATTTGCCCAATATTTCCGCCAGCCCCCTGTCTTACGCGGCGCTAGTCCCGAACGTAGTGCCAACCACCGGTCAACAGGCGCTCGGGAACGCGGTCATCGGCTCGGCGACCACCGCGCAAATGGGGGGAGGACTTGCCCAACAGAACGGCTATTTGGTCGATGGCGCTGAGAGCCGCGGCACGAATGAGAACGGCACGGCGTACTCGGTTCCGCTCGAGGCGGTTTCCGAAGTCCGCGTTGACACCACCACATATTCCGCCGAGTTCGGCCGTGCGATTGGCGGTATTACGCAGGTCGCCACCAAATCGGGCACGGACCAGTTTCACGGAACGGGATGGGAGTTCATCCGAAATGCCGACCTCAATGCAAATAGCTGGCAGAACGACCGCAATAGCATTGCACTAGCGCCCTTTCAATTCAATCGATTTGGCGGAAACATCGGCGGTCCCGTCAGACGCAACAAAATCTTCTTCTTCTTTGACTATGAGGGAACGCGGCAAGGCGGTCCCGCCCAGGTGCTCGGAACAGTTCCGACAGACGCGGAGAAGTCGGGCGACTTTTCGAATGCGATAGATTCTAAAGGACAGCTGGACGTCATCTACGACCCTCTCACCACATCCGGCAACAGCACTGCCGGCTATGTTCGAGCCGCCTTTCCCAACGACGCAATCCCGGCATCCAGGTTCAACAACATCTCGCTAAATGTTCTCAAATTTTACCCGGAGCCAGACAGACCAGGGCAAGGTCTGCAAAATATCGACAACTTCTTTATGAGCGGGAAGGCGATCACAAACACCAATAACTATCTCGCAAGAGTAGATTACTACATCAACGACAAGAATCGCATCTACGGACGCTATGGCTTCACGCCGTACAAGAGTTACGCCAATCTTCCCGGCTCGGCGAGCAACCCGACCGCTCCCGGATTTGCCTATGACGCCCAATCGGTCTCTTCGGACCCGGGTACGGCAGCCATGATCTGCTTCCTCTCGACTTTCACTCCGAACTTATTGGGAGAAGCCAGGCTCAGCTACACGCGCCTGCAGTTCAACACATACCCCGTGGCTCAGCATTTCAACGTCGGTACGCTTGGATTCGGCTCAAATGTTACCAATTATATCGGATACGGCCAGTTTCCGGCCATTAGCGTAGATACTTATGCCACGGGAGGCGGCCTTGCCGTAACGGGAGCGGCTTCCACGGACTTTGATTCGCTTGGTGGAGCAACGAGAACCTATACGCCCATGGACACGTGGAATCTCAACTACCACTTCACGTGGATCCATACCCGCCACAGCTTGAAGTTCGGCACCGACGATGCGCTGATGCGGTCGTTTTTGTACAACTCCCAGTATTCTGCCGGCCAGTATATATTCGACCGGACTTATACGCAAGGGCCAAATCCTCTCGTTACTACCTTGAATGGCGGCAACGGCTTAGCCAGCCTTGAGCTGGGAGTTCCCATATCCGGTACACTCACAATTACGAATCCCTTGTACCTCTGGCAAAAATCTTGGGCATTGTACGTCCAGGATGACTACCGGGTCACCGACCGCCTAACTCTAAACCTGGGCCTGCGCTGGGAGTACATAACTCCTTACGCGGAGAAGTTCGGTCAAATCGGCGATTTCTACCCAAACCTGATTAACCCCGATACCGGTGAGCCGGGACAGTTCCAGGAGATCAAACCGGGTTCATATGTAGAGGACCCCCATCGCAAACATTTTGAGCCTCGCATAGGCCTCGCTTTTCAGTTGAACAACAAGACGGTGGTCCGCGCGGCCGGCGCGATCGTGTATGCCGATTTTGTCGGCGTGAACGCCGCGGCGACCGACCTGGGTAATGGCGGATTTATCTCGAACCTGCTTACGCTGGGGGCGCCGAACCCATTACCGGATACACCACCGGTGGGCGGGTCTTGGAATAATCCTTTTGCGGGCGGCATGGTTGAACCGGGGCCGAATACGGACTGGACCGGCACTGCGCTCCGCGCCGATGAAAAGAGTCGGCCGTCTCCTTATATGAGCTCGTACAGCCTTAGCATTCAACGCATGTTGAGTCCTACTGTGCTGTTAGAGGCTGGCTTCAATGGATCGGAAGTTACTCACCTTTATTGGAACCGGCAAAACGACGCCAATAACCCGCTCGAAATGAGCATGGGATCGAACCTGCTCGCCGCGGTGCCCAATCCATTCTATGGGAAGATTACAACCGGAGCGCTTAGCTTTTCTACTATAACGGAGCAGCAATTGCTCCTTCCATATCCGGAGTATACGGCTGTGCTGCTCTACCGACAGCCTTATGCGCACGGGGACTATGACGCCCTAACCCTGCGATTGCAAAAACAAATGTCTCACGGTTTGGTGGCCACCCTTGCGTATACCAACGAAAAGACAATCAATTCGACCATGCAATCGAATACCTGGATAGTCGGGCCATCCGACTCGCTCTATGATCCGAATTACAACCGGTCCATCGACGGAAACGACGTATCGCAGCGTTTTGTCGCCAGCTACATGTACGATCTTCCGTTTGGGAAACACCGCGCATTCTTGCAGAACGGAATCGCGAGTGCCATCTTGGGGGATTGGGAACTTAGTGGCATTTCGGTGATTCAGCGGGGAACGCCGATCATGATCACCGCTCCCGATGAAACGGGGCTCATCAATTTCATATCCACCGCCGGACGGGCGAACCGCGTAGCAAGCTGCGGTCTCCCCAGTGGGGTGAAGCAAACCGATAACGACTGGTTCAACACTGCGGCGTTTCAAACGGCTGCGCCCTTCACACTGCCCACCGACTCCGTGAGCGAGCCCAATTGCCGTGGACCGGGCATGGTCAATTTCAATACCTCGCTCATTAGGAACATTCGATTCCGGGAGCATTACAACCTGCAGCTACGGTTCGAGACGTACAATACCTTCAACCATCCGTTGCTGTCGGCGAGCGGCAATACTACCATCACTAACAGTCCCCAATTTGGGCAGATTGTCACGGGTGGCAACCCGCGTAACCTCCAATTTGGCGCACGGTTCTTGTTTTAGGCGCTCGAGAGTTTGCTCCTGGCGCTGGCTGGGTGCGCCTTGCTATACACTGCAAGGCTCCCTGAAAAGGTAGGGCTCACATGTTACTACGGCGGGATTTTGCCAAGGCGGCGCTGGCCTTTACGTTTGCTTCGGAGCGTTACGCCCGCGCCGCAGTGGGCTTGGCGCCGCTCAAGATTACGGACGTCAAGGCCATTCCGACAAGGCAATGGGTGTTCTTGAAAGTCTTCACAAGCGAACCGGGCCTCTACGGCATCGGTTCGGCCAGTAACGCCTACGAAGCGGCCGCGGTGGTGACCGCTATCGAGCAGAAGTATAAGCCTTTCTGGATCGGCAAGAGCGCGGATCGCATCGAGGACCTGTGGGAGAGCACGAATGTCCTTGCTTACTGGCGGAACAGCACCATTCAGAACAACATTCTGAGCGGTCTTGACATGGCGCTCTGGGACATCAAGGGCAAGCGCGCCAGGATGCCTGTTTACGACCTGCTGGGAGGCAAAGTGCGCGATGCAGTCCCGATTTATGCTCATGCCGACGGCAGGGATCGCGAGCAGGTGGCCGAGAATGTCCACAAATACATGGAAGAGGGATACCGTCACGTTCGCGCTCAGATGGGTGGTTACGGCGGCGGTGGGTTCGTCCCTTCCGGTAAAGGAAGCAGACCGGCTGAGGGCTTCGCCGGTGAGGCCTTCGATGAAGACATTTACATCGACGAAGTCACGAAGCTGTTCGAATTTCTTCGAGCCAAACTGGGCCCGGAAGTGAAGTTGCTCCACGACGTGCATGAGCACCTGACTCCCACGGCCGCCGTGGAGTTTGCTAAACGGCTGGAGCCCTACCGCATGTTTTACGTCGAGGACATTCTGCCGCCCGAACAGATCGAGTGGTTCCGGCGGATCAAGCAGGTTACCACCACCCCCATGGCGATGGGCGAGCTGTTTACCAGCCCGCGCGAGTACCGTCCCCTGATCGCGCAGAGAGTCATCGATTTCATCCGCTGCCGCGTCTCCCAGATCGGCGGCATCACGGCGGCAAAAAGGATCGCCGCGCTCTGCACCGAATTCGGGGTCCGCACCGCGTGGCAGGAAGGCGGCGACAACGATCCCGTTAACCAGCTCGCTGCCTATCATGTCGATCTCACGATCCCGAGTTTCGGCATTCAGGAAGAAAATCACTTTCCTACCTATGTTCACGAGATGTTGCCGGGTACCGCCGAACTTCGTCGGGGATATCTGTACGGCAACGACGAACCCGGTCTGGGAATCGATGTCAAAGAGGACATCGCTTTGAAGTATCCGCCCAGCCCGGTCCGGCCCGGCGATAGCTGGACCACGGTTCGCGGAATGGACGGATCGCTGGTAATTCCGTAAGGCGTTTCCCGGAGATAGTTGGTTAGAGAAGAGATTGTCAAATGAGGAACGTAAGAGGGCCCGAGAAATGAAAGATTTTACGTCTGGTTTAGGAAGAAGAGACTTTACCAAGATGGCCTCGGCGGCGGCCGTGCTGCTGGCATCGACAGGCAGGGCTTCTGCTACGGTGCATCAGTATCCTCCGGGCATTAAAATCGCCACGTCGTACCAGGCGGACCCGAGCGATGAAGATCTGCTGTTCCTGACGCAGATTGGAGTGGAATACGTGAGCCTTGGCGCCACGCCGGAAACCGCTAACGCCGAATCGTTCACGCGCATGCGGCAGAGATTCGAATCCGGCGGCATCCAGGTTTACAACATCGGTTCCGGAGTTGGTCCGAGCGGCAGCCTGCATAATATCCCGGAGGTGACGCTGAATCTTCCTGGGCGTGATCAAAAAATTGAGGAATACAAGAACTATCTTCGCTACTTAGGCAAGGCCGGCATCTATTACACTACTTATGCTCATATGGGCAACGGCATCTGGAGTAGCGGCCGGGCAAAGATCCGTGGTTGCGATACCAGGGAATTCGATCTGGCGAGCCCCAATAAATATGGCGCGTGGGGCGAAAAAATCTACAAGGAACCTCTCTCCCATGGTCGGGTGTTCACGAAGGAAGAGATCTGGGAGAATTACATCTATTTTATTAAACAGGTTGTGCCAGTGGCGGAAGAGGCTGGCGTGAAAATTGGAATCCACCCCGATGATCCCCCTGTCCCGGTGTTGGCAGGCGTTCCACGCTGCATTTTTGGCAACTTCGAAGGCTATAAGCGAGCGATGGAGATTGCCGATAGTCCCAACGTGGGCCTTTGTCTCTGCTGTGGCACTTGGCTTGAGGGTGGCAAGGAATTAACGGGTAAGGATCCTGAGGAGATGATCCGCTACTTCGGCCCGCAGAAGAAGATCTTCAAAATCCATTTCCGCAATGTCAGCGCTCCGTTGCCTCACTTTATTGAGACCTTCATGGACGATGGGTATTACGACATGTACAGGATCATGAAGGCTCTGCGTGAAGTCGAGTTTGACGGCATTGTGATCCCCGATCATATTCCACGGATGGGGCCGACGCCACCGGCACCCGGAGCTGGTAACCGGAACAATGCCTTTAGCCGCGCCGGCTTAGCTTACAGCATCGGGTGCATGCGCGCACTGCGGGAACGGGCATTCCGGGAGGCCTGATCCTGTTCGGGTGAGGCGCACACCCTGCTCGCAACCTGTTCTTCACTTTGAGAGTCGGCGCTATTGGCGGCAATAGCGATTATTTCCGTTGAAGCAATCGGGGCTGCCACAGGCAGGCGCTTTAACCCGCCTCGGCGTGCCGTGCCCGATGAGCTTTATGCACAAAAATGCCCAAGCCATGCCCAGCCGTCCTCCGGCAGGCTGTAAGGCATCACCAAACGAAGCCATCTCCGCGGCTAAGCAACGCAATTACAACCACTTACGCGACGTTCGAACCGGCCCTGCACTGCCTCTTCGAAGCTAAGCCTGCCGCGCCCTCGACCAAACCCACATGCACAAGAATGCACAAAACGCGCATCACCAAACTGAGCCAGCGCCGGGCTAGAATCGAGAAGATCCACCCATGAAATACCAATCTCGCCTCACCAAGGCGTTTGTCCTCATGCTCGCGGCCGCGTGCACCGCGGCTTGGTCCCAGACGGCCAAGGACCCGGAACTCGCGCGCTCGGAGCGGGAGGCGCGCAACGTCACCATCGTCCGCGACGACCACGGCATCGCCCACGTCTACGGCAAAACCGACGCCGACACGGTCTTCGGCACGGTGTACGCCCAAGCCGAAGACGACTTCAACCGCGTCGAGATGAACTACATCAATGGCATGGGGCGCCTGGCGGAGGCTGACGGCGAATCCGAGATTTATCGGGACCTGCGCATGAAGCTCTTCATCGATCCAGCCGCCCTGAAGACTCAGTACGCCGCCAGTCCGGCCTGGCTCCAGTCGCTCATGAACGCCTTCGCCGACGGCCTGAACTACTATCTTTCCAAGCACCCCGAGGTGAAACCCAAGGTCATCCGGCGATTTGAGCCCTGGATGGCGCTGAGCTTCACCGAGGGCAGCATCGGCGCCGACATCGAGCGCGTGAATCTCGGCCAGCTCGCGGCGTTCTACCGTCACCGTCCCGAAGCCCCGCCGGCGCCTTTGGCGGACTCTGAAGCCCAACCGCCTGAGCCCACCGGATCGAACGGCATCGCCATCGCGCCCTCCAATACCGTCGCCCACCACGCCCTTCTGCTCCTCAATCCCCACACTTCTTTCTTCTTCCGCTCGGAGCTGCAGATGGTGAGCGACGAAGGCTTGAACGCCTACGGCGCCGTCACCTGGGGACAGTTCTTCATCTACCAGGGTTTCAATGATCGCGCCGGCTGGATGCACACCTCCAGCGGCGTCGATGCCATTGACGAGTATCTCGAAACCGTAGTCAGGAAGGGCGACGGTTTCCATTACAAGTACGGGAACGAGGAACGCCGGGTCGTCGTGGCCGAGATCGCTGTCCCCTATAAAACCGCCCAAGGCATGGCCGAAAAGAAATTCACCGTTTTCCGTACCCACCACGGACCGATCGTGCGTGAGGCGAATGGCAAGTGGGTGAGCGTCCGCCTCATGCAAGAGCCGGTGAAGGCGCTCACCCAGTCCTATACCCGCACCAAGGCGAAGGATTACAAATCGTTCCGCCAGACCATGGAGCTGCACACCAACTCGTCCAACAACACCATCTTCGCCGATGCCGATGGCGACATCGCCTACTTCCACGGCAACTTCATTCCCAAGCGCGACACGCGCTTCGATTGGACCAGACCGGTGGATGGCAGCGATCCCGCCACCGAATGGCACGGGCTGCTTTCCATCGACGAGACGCCCCACCTGTTGAACCCCGCCAGCGGCTGGCTCTACAACACCAACAATTGGCCCTGGTCCGCGGCTGGGCCGAGCAGTCCGAAAAAAGAAGACTATCCCGTATATGTGGAAACCGGCGGCGAATCGGCGCGCGGATTGCACGCCGTCAGAGTGCTCGAAAACACCAGGAATTTCACCCTCGACTCGCTGATTGCCGCCGCCTACGACAGTTACCTGACGTGGTTTGAAAAACCGCTGCCCGCCCTGATCCGTGCCTGGGACCAAGCCGCCTCCGACCATCCGCTGAAAGCCAAATTGGCCGGCCAAATCGGACTCCTGCGCAACTGGGACCTCCGCTGGGCCGTGAACTCCGTTCCGACGTCCCTAGCCGTGTTCTGGGGCGAGGAAATCCGGCGGCGCGTGACCGCCGATGCCGGAAGAGCCGGCATGTCCGCCGAGGACTACATCGGCAGCCGGGCACCTACCGAACAACTCCTCCAGTCGCTAGCGGCCGCGTCTGATAGGCTGGCCGCCGATTTCGGCAAATGGGAAACGCCGTGGGGCGAAATCAATCGATTCCAGCGACTGACCGGCGACATCGTTCAACCCTTCAACGACGCCAAACCCAGCATTCCGGTCGGCTTCACTTCCGCGATCTGGGGTTCGCTGGCTTCGTTCGGGGCGCGCGCTTACCCCGGCACAAAAAAATGGTATGGCACCAGCGGCAACAGCTTCGTCGCCGTGGTGGAGTTCGGCCAGCAGGTGCGGGCCAAGGCCGTAAGCGCCGGCGGCGAGAGCGGCGACCCGGCGTCGAAGCACTTCAACGATCAGGCCGCGCGCTACAGCACCGGCGACCTGCGCGACGTCTACTTCTACCGCGACGAGCTCCGCGGCCACACGGAACGGGAATACCACCCAGGCGAGTGAATGGGCTTTTTGTGGGGCGGACCGCCGGGTCCGCGGTCGACCTTCTCGTCGCCGCCAAGCACCCGCGCCAAGACAGAGCGGAGGTCGCTCGCCCGTTGCCGCCTTGCCGTTATCCCGGGAGTGAGCTTAAGACGGATTCTTAGCCGAGTTGCCGTCCTTACCCCAATTCCTCGCCACCGCCGGAGCACCCACGGACCCGCGTGTAACAGAATATTATTAACGGTGTGGATGGCAGCTATTTGGAGGCACAAATCGGCGGCTGGATTGCCGGACCGATAATCGCATTTCGCAGGTATATTTTCCGTGATGTTCTTCCCACCTTCGGAAATCTGGACGAGCGAGCGAGCCAAATGGCGAGCCACTACAATCGCGTCCTGGCTCAGCCTGCGGGAGAGTATGGCGATGACACCGACATTGCGAGCGTTGCGGAGTCTGCAGAAGCTCGCGCCCTGAGCTGGTATGAAATGATGGCTTCTCTCCGCCAGACCATGCTGAACCTTTTGGCGGCCGGGCTCTTTCACCTGACCGAACAGCAACTTGCCGCTTTTAGTCGCGACGCATCCTTCTCTGGCATGCCCTTAAAGGATTCGAAAATGGAGAAAGTCGCCGAGTGGTATCTCGCCCATCTTCACCTTGATTTCGAAACCCTTCCCTCTTGGGCGATGATCGATGAGCTTCGCCTCGTGGCGAATGCCGTCAAGCACGGGGAAGGCCCGTCAGAAAGACAATTGAGGTCTGTGCGCGCAGAGCTTTTCAGCAATCCGGCCCATGCGGAGTTCTATAGCGAGGTTGGGGTCAGTCCTCCGACGGGACCAGTTGTCGCGCCGCTCTCAGGAGAAGACCTCTTTGTGAGCGAAAAACTCCTCCATATGTACGCTCAAGCCGCCGAGTCCTTCTTCGCTGAGATCGCGGAGCATTTCAAGGTTCGCGGGCATGACTTCTACCCTTACTGAACCTTATGCCCAGCTGCCGTGCCGTTATCGCGCTTTCCCGATGGATTCCGGCCACGGCGGATTGTCGAACACAGCCCGCGCGGCCTTCGCTGCTTGGGGATCCGGGGGTAGCCGGAGCGGAACGAGCGCGTGCCGTGCCGAGTTCGGTGTCAGCAGATGTTGGATGAAGCTCGGAGGTCGGACTTATCGTGGACCGGATTCGTCCTGGTAAACACTACTGCCGGTGGTATTTTCAGCTTGAGCGCCAAGTTCGGCGTCCGTCGGCCTTCGGCTGGGTTTCGAAATGAGGCGCTGCTCCGCAGACCGGCTGGGCGCGAACGGGCGCGTCGATCCGGCCGGGCGGTCGACCGCAGACCTGGAGGCCCGCCCCACAGGGCAGTGCAGCCCCAACCAGACAAGCGCCGGGACGAGTCCAGGCGTGGCAGACTGAGAGTCTGCTCCACTACGGCGCAACCACGATCTGGATTCGGTTGCTTTCCGTGCCGCCGGCGCCGATCCACAGCTCCGAAGTTCCGGCGTTGGCGACGGCGGGCATCTGCACTTCGATCTGGTAGAAGCCGACGTAGCCGGGAGCCAGCGTGGCGCGCGTGACGGCGACCGGTGCGCCATCGAGCGAAGCCGTGACCGGCGCTACCACCGCGGGTGGATCCTGTTGCGGCGCGGGCACGCCGGTCGGCCAGTTCGGCTGCACCCGGCCGAGGCCGGTAGCCATGATCAGGATACGGCCCTGAGAGTGAACCGGATTGCCGGCATCGAGCGGCATTTCGGTGTCGGCATCGAAGATCGCGGGCGCGCCCTCGCGCGAAAGCAAAATCGCCGGCGAAACCGCTTCCACCGGCAGCCCCATGGTGACAGGCCCCCGGTTGGTATCGAGAGCCAGCGCCACGCTGGGGCCGCTGGCCTCAAATGGAACCTGGATCTGGGATTCGTTGTCGGAGGCGGCCAGAACCGGAAAATCCATTTCGCCCCCGCGGGCCGAGCCTACCCGCGCGCCCACCACGCTCAGCAGCGATCCGGGAGCGGCGGCACGAGTACTGAAATCGGCGGCGTTGACAATGCGCGGACTGCGCGTGCGGTGCGGCGCGGCCGCGGCGTAAACTCCGTAACCGTCGAGCGCGGCGTAGAGTTGCACCCCGGCCGGATCGAGCCGTACGTCGGTAGCTGGCGCCGATGGCAACTGGCCAGTGAGTTTCCGCCATTGGAGCGGGTCGACGCTGGCGTTTTCGAGATCCGCCTGGCCATAAAAGACGCCCGCGTCGGTGGCCACGTACACCGCGCCGGCCGCACGGTCGGCCGTAATGCCATGGGCCGCGCCGGCAGGCAAATCGCCGTCCAGCGAATCCCAGAAACCACCGCTGTTGGTAGTACGCAATACGCGCGGCGAGGCGCCGCCGACGACCGCCAGCGCCACGCGCGGCGAGGCGCTATCCACCCAGATCCGCTCCACGCGTCCGCTGCCGTTCTGCTCCGGCGGGTTGGGGAACGTCCGGCCGCCGTCGAGCGAAACCCAGATGCGTGCCTCCGACGTCCCCGCATAGACCGTCTCGCCGGAAACTCCGACGGCGGTGACGTCGGCCTGCAATTGGCGGGCGTAGCGGGCATTCAAAACCGCCGGCGAGTTTCCGGCCGCGGATTCCACCGGGTGCCACACCGCCGCACCGGGGGTCAATTCGAGGGTTCCAAAGGCTTCCGCTTCGACGCGTATTCCAGAAGTGCCGGTGGGCGTAGCCAGAATGCGGCGCACCGCCAGGTTCGGCAATCCTTCGTTGAGGCCGGACCACGAGAGCCCGCCATCCGCCGAACGCCAGACCCCGTAATCGTTGGCTACTACTATCCGGTCGCGCAGCCCGGCGGCGACTGCGATATCGTGCAATCCGCCGCCCACCACCGAAGAACTCTTGAAGCCGGTCAGGTCGGTCCACGAGCGGCCGCCGTCGTCGGACCGATAGAGCTGTTGGCCCAAGGCAAAGGCAGCGCCAGGATCGGAGGCCAGAGAGACCGCGCGCGAACCGGATTCGGGCAGCCGGGCAACCACGGCCGCAGCGGGCGGCGCCGGCTCGGCGGGCGCGACGGCCAGGGACCAGGTTTCCAGGTCGGTGGAGCGAAAAACCTTTCCCGCGCGGGTTTCCGCGTACAGCGTCGCGCCATTGGGGCCGTACCACACGCGCGCGACTGCGCCGGTGGCCGGGCCCGACAAATCGAGCGCTACGCTGGTGCCGCCCACCTTGCGCCATTCGACCGGCTGCTGCGCGTGGGCGATGCCGCCGTTCCACGAAAGCACGGCGGCGACCAGCACTGGTACGGTGGCTGTTCCTTTATGACACACGGCCGCTTTCATTCTACCCTACACTATCGGCTGACCGCCCTATTAACTTGATGAAATTTCACGGTTTGTCTACCAAAGTCAAGTACGGTCCCCTGGTTGCTATGCATGTTTGGTGCTAGACTGTAAAGTCTTAGCAGGCGGGGCGGCCTAGTGTGTCCAGCTTGACAGCCAGACTTATGTTGCGGAGTTGGCGGCGAATGCGGTTGCGGGGCGGGCTGCTGGTGGCGGTTGCCGCCGTAGCGTGTCTGGCGCCGCTCCAGGCACAACAGGAATACGCTGCCAAAGTTCTGGTCGAGACGGGACAGGTTTCCTTCCTCAAAGATGGTGTCCAACAGGCGCTCTACGTGGGCGAATCGCTGCGCGTGAAACAGATCGTCGTCACCGGCCCGAACAGCTACGCCAAGTTTCAGATTCCCGACGGCAGCACTTTCGAAGTCTTCGAGAATTCCCAAGTTACCTTCCGCGACAATTGGCCGAGTTTGAGCGACTTGCTCAACGTGCTGATCGGCCGGGTGAAGGTCTTCATCGATCATTCGAAGGGCCCCAACCCGAAGAACGTCACCACGCCCACGGCGGTGGTTTCGGTGCGCGGCACGGTGTTCGACGTAGTGGTGGAGGATACCGATGGCACCACCTTCATCACCGTGGACGAGGGTCTGGTTCAAGTTCGCAACACCACCATGCCGGGTCCTGAGCCGCAGTTGAAGGCCGGCGATTCGATTCGCATTTACCGCGGCCAGCCACTGGCGCAGGCGGGAATCGATCGCGGAGCGATCTTACGCGCCGTGCTCAAAGCCGCCGAGCAGGCCGTGTACCAAGCGGTCTATGGCCAGAAAGGCGGCGGCGGCCCGTTGGGGATCCCCGGTGCGGGCGGCGGTGCGCAAGGCGATAAAGGCAAGGGCGGCACCGGCACGACCACCGCGCCTGCACCGCCGACTGCGCCGACGGCTCCTTCGGCGCCGACGGCTCCTTCGGCTCCCTCCACCACCGGCCACTGATGGCCGTCTGCTGCCGCGGGTGGCGTATGGCCCACATTTCCGCGCCGCTCGATCTCCGCTCCTGCCGTGCTAGAGTCGAAGAATGAGAGGCATTGGCGTAGGGATGGCAGTTCTTTGCTGGGCTGCGACGCTCTGCGGTCAGACGCCGCCGCAACCGCCGGCGGGGCTGGAGACGAGCTGGGAGATCGGGCCGGTAATCCAGGACCTCGGTGCGCATGTCGGCCGCCTGCTGCCGGCTCTGGACCGCGTCGATGTTCGCGCCTGGCTCGACCGGGGAGCGTCGGAGACCTATCTGGAACAGTTACAATCGAGCCGCGAGCAGGCGCGCGCGGTCCAGGAAGAATCGGGGAGCCTGGCGCACAATCCCGAGCGCCTGGCCGGCGGCATGTCGCTGCTGTTTCGCCTGGATGGGCTGGATCTGATGCTGTTGTCGCTGGAGGATGGAATGCGGAGGTACCAGAATCCCCGCGACGCCGAAGCATTGGCCAGCTTGCGGGCCCAGGCCGGGCCCAGCCGCGATCGTCTCGAGCGCTATCTGGTGCAATTGGCGGCCGAGCAGGAACAGCAGCTCCGGGTAATGGACGAAGAAGCCCAACGCTGCCGGGCGCTGGTGACCGCTCCGCAAACGGCGGGAAAGAAGAAATAAGAACCCGATGGCGTTTACCTGTAGTATTTGCGGCGAGGAATCCACGCTCATCTGCGTCCGCTGCACCAAGGACGCTTGCCGGAATCACCTGTGCGACAAGTGCCACCGCTGCAGCGATTGCTGCGACTGCGAAGTGGCGCTCGATGAGCACCCGCAACCAATCCCCGAATTCAGGCCCAGGATCGAGAGCTTCCCTCTGGCGGCCGGTGGAGATGAACCGCTCCCTGAGGAGCCGTGAAAATTCAAATTCCAGCCACAGATGGAGCCGGATAAAACCAAGCATTCCGGCCACGGATGAACACAGATCAACACAGATAAATCCAGGAGCCCAGTCACAGATAAGTCCTTTGATTTCTTTAACCGTGTTTATCTGTGGCTACATTCGTTACTGCTTCGCTACGGTGATTCCCAGGTCGGTCAGAATCTTCGGATTGGCTTCATCCATCGAGAGCAGGTTATGGCAGGCGTTGCAATCCTGGGTGATGGCCTGGCCGCCCTTGGCGTCGTGCGCGCCGTCGTGGCAGCGGAAGCAGCCGGGGGAATCGGTATGGCCGACGTTAATCGGATACTTGCCCCAGGACACATTCATTTCCGGGAAGATATTCCGGTCGTAGATGGCTAGCACGCCCTTGGCCGAAGCCGCGACTTCAGTGCGCCGGCTCGCCCAGATCTCCGGGTAGTTCTGCTGGTAGAAGGCGGCGAAAGCGGCGGGAATCCTGCTCGCGGCTTCCTCTCGCGAACTGTAGTTCACCCTCAGAACCTCGAGCGCTTTCCTCTTGGCAAAAGGCAGGCTGGGCGAAACGTCGCCGGAGCCCATGGCGCGGTCGAGACCCCGCTCGGGCAATTCGAAGCTGTGCGAGGGGCGGTTGTGGCAGTCCATGCAGTCCATTTCCCGCATGGTGAGGCCGGCGCCGTCGGGCTTGGCGTCTTTGGCGACGTAAACCGTCTTGGCGCCCTGGTTATCGTATTCCACCCAGGGAATGTTCTGCCGGGCTTCGTCGGAGTGGCCGTAACGAATGTGTACACCCGGCCCGAGGTGCGTGCCATGAATGCCGATGCCGTGGTTGCCGCCGCCGATTTTCATCAGCAGCACGGTTTTGGTGAGCGTATTGGTGGCGTCGTCGGCATACTTGTCGAATACCCGCAGACGGTCCTCGCCGTATTTCTGCGGCCAGTGACAGGTTTCGCAGGTTTCTCTGGCCGGGCGCAAGTTGTGGACCGGCGTCGGGATTGGCCGTGGGTAGGTGTGGAATGTTACAGCAAAGACCTGCCCCACGCCGGACAGCTTGCTGCGCACGAACCAGGAAGCGCCGGGACCGATGTGGCATTTCACGCACTCCACGCGCGAATGCGGCGATTGCTGATAGGCGGTGTACTCGGGCTGCATCACGGTGTGGCAGGTCTGGCCGCAGAAGGTGACCGAATCCATGTAATTGACCGCGCCATAGCTGATCTGGCTGGCCACCAGGATGTTGACCGCCGTGGTGAGAATGACGAAATACGCCAGCTTACGCAGTTCGGGGTTGCTCCAACGCAGGGGCGAAAAGCCGATGGGCGTGAGGTTCGCCCGCCGGTCGGCGCGCCGCTTCCACCAGATCCCCAGGGGAATCAGGACCAGGCCGGCAAAAAACGGCGCCGGCAGCACCATGAAGACCAGGATGCCGATATAAGGGCTAGCCGCCTCGCCCTTTAGCGTCGTGGGCAGCAGAAAGAGCCAGAACACGGTGGCCGAGGTCACCAGGATCACACCGAGGAGGCTGATCCAATTGCTGGATAGATAAATATAGGGGGAAAGCCATCCCCGGCCCTGATCGGAGGGTTGGGTCATTTGTGCGGATTTTCCTCTCTAATGCCGGTGAGAAACGCGGTGTTCAGCGGATAGATGTCGGGGTCGAAAATCACCGAATAGAAGTGCCAGACCACGATGGCGAGGGTGGCCAGAACGGCTTCGTAAAAGTGCACGGAAGTCGCCAGATCCAGCCAGGCTTTGGGTAAAATGCGCATCGCGATGTTGTTGGCCCAGAGCAGAACCCCGGTGGAGGCCATCACCACCGCGCCCCAAATCACGGCCCAGTACTCGGCTTTCTCGATATAGCTGTGCGGCGAGCGGCCGGGGGGCGTGGCTCCCAGTCCCAGATTGTACGCGAAATTGGCCATGGCTTCTCGCGGATCGTTGCGGTTCGGCAGCATTTCCTTCCAGTGTTCCCGCAGTTTGCGGCTTACGACGAGCGAAACCGCGTGGGTAACGGAAACCGCGATGAACACGGCCGCGGCGGCGCGGTGAATCAGGCTGCGCGCCGAGAGGGTACCCGCCATCCCCAGCATGGGGCGAGCCCACCACTGGTCCGGGTACTTGAGCGCAAAACCGCTCCAGGCCAGGATCACGAAGGAAATCGCCATCACGGCGTGCTGGATGCGCTCGAACGGAAGCATGCGAAGGCCGGGGTGGCCGTTCGGGCCAGAGCGCCGCGCCACATTCCGGAAGCGGGCACGAATCAGCTTGCGCAGCCAATCGCCGAGATTGTGCAGCAGCATCAGCCCGATGGTCACCGGGATCAGGAGCAGATAGGTGCTGCGCACGAAGCGCAACGGGGCGGGCTCGGCGCCGTTTTCCGAGACGTGCACCTGGCCGATGGCGAAGCGTTCGCCCGCGCCCGGATGGCATTGCCCGCAGGTCTTGGGCAGGTTTTTCGGATTGATCGTCGACTTCGGGTCGGAAGACGGCAATATGTCATGCACGCCGTGACAACTGGCGCAATTGGCCACAGTCTGCACACCCTCCTGGGCGGCCAGACCGTGGAAGGAGGAATCGAAGCTGACCATCCGGTCCGTGGGCAGGCCGAAACGGCGGTCCAGGCGTACGTTGCCGTGGCAGCTCCCGCAGGTATCGCGAATGTGCAGCGCATTGACCGGAGAAGCCGCGCTGGTGTGCTTGATGATGTTGTGCTCGCCATGGCAATCGGTGCACAGCGGAGCCTCCGTCACGCCCCTCGCCAGCGCTTGTCCGTGGACGCTGGCCCGGTATTGGGCGACCACCTCACTGTGGCACATCCCGCAGGTATCCGGCACCGCGGCGCGGAAGGCTTGCGACCGCGGTGAAAGCAACTCGTGGGCGCTGCCGTGACAGAGAACGCAATCCGGCGCGCCTTCATTGCCGTGCGCGCGGGCCTGGCCGTGCACGCCCAGGGAGTAATCGCCAGCTTGGTCGGTGTGGCAATTGCCGCACACCGGTTTGGGGATATTCGCCGGGTGGGGATATTGGTCGTGAGATTCGTGACAGGTGTCGCAGGTGAGCCCGGCGTGCGCGCTTTTGGCCAGCTTGGCGCCCTGGTCATGGCAGTCGGTGCAACTGACCTTGGCCGGACCGGCTGCCCAAGCGTTGCCTCCCGCCAAAACTACCAAAATTACAAGCAAACCGAGGATGGCGAAACCGAGCCCCCCGGGTATCGTCTGGAAAGCCCGGTTTCGCATGGCTCTAGGAGGGCACCACCGTGGAACTCGTCACCCAAAACCGATAGAAGTAAATCGCCACCAGCAAGATTCCGTAAACCACCACGATTATGGTCAGGAGCTTGCCCCACTTGTCCACTTGTTCGAGTTTTTCCGCTACCGTGCTTTGCTGCGCCACAGCACCGCTCGAGGCGCCCAAGTGCAGGGTGTCGTCTTCCTTACTCGCGACGACGCGGCGGTACGCAATGAGACCTAGCACCGCCAACGCCAAGGCGACCCAGATTGCTAAGAAAAAAGTCATTACTGTCTCCGTTTCAGATAAACAACTCTTTATCAACTATAATTCCGTGCCGGCCATCCGCGCTCGGGCATTTTGCAAGATGCACGCGGGATTCCACCATGGCGACGCCGCTAATTATTGTGTTTTGCAACGCTTGCGGCTGGAACGGTGGCTAATTGGGGTTATTGACGCAGGAATTGACTCGGGATTGGGGGAAATGGCGTGCGCTGCGCTGGGGGCGTGGAAAACCGGCAGCCGAAGCGCCGCTGCCATGATCGCCAGCAGGATGGTATCCATTGAATCGTCCCGGCCGACCACGGAAACGATGCCCGCATCCCAGGCCTGCGCCATGCGCTCGGAGTTCTTGTAAGTAATCAATACGATGCATTCGGGGTGAGACAGAGGGAGGGGCAGGCGGGCCAATGCCGTATCGTCCAGCACCAGCACCGAGGGCTGCCCCGGATTGGGACTCTCGGCCGAGTCGATATGCCAGGCGCAAGTATGGTTCAGGGCGTCCCGCAAGGCCGCGGCATACACGGTATCCGAGAGCGTAAGCCTGACCGTCTGTAGCATATGCGGCTGGGAAGCCTCCACCCGAAAACCGCTATTTCTTCTCCTGGTAGCCGTCCAAGCTCTTATGCGCGGAATAATACTTTCCGGCATCGGTCAGTTCTTTCGGTTTCGCCTTGGCATCGACATGGCAGTAGGTGCAGGCTTTCTTGGTGGCCTTGGTATACTCCGGCTTCCCGTAGGACGCAATGGAGCAAATCAAGAATCCGCCCGCTAGGATGGCGGCGGGAAGGGTGAGTTTGAGGTGCGGCATCTAGCCTCCATCGGGGAAAAGAGCAATTGCATCGCCACCAAGGTAACTGGTTTAATCTCAGACATTTTTGCCTGTTTGCCGGCCTCAGGGCGGGGCAATTCCCGCCCTGGCAGTCCAAGATTGCGCTATATGGCTCAATCGGGCTGTTATAATCGGAACCATAACCGTTCCATGTCGAAGCTTTCTCCAGGTTGGCAAAGCGTAAATGTCCTCGAAGCGGTGTTTGACCAGCTTTCCGATGCGCTGATCCTCTACGATCCGGAATTCCGCATCACCGGCGTCAACCGGTCCGCCGAAAAACTCTTCGGCATTTCCTCCGATCAGATGCTGGGCAAGCACTGCCAGGAGGTTTTCAAGTGCTCGCTCTGCGAGCCCGGCTGCGGCATGCTGGTGGGTTTGAACCAGGCGCCTTCGACCCCGCATTGCACCGTCCGCCTGCACACCGGTAACGGCCTGGAACGCCTGGTGGTCATGAAGACCACCCAGATGCTGGATGAAAAGGGCCGCTTGACCGGCGTGGTGGCGACCATCAAGGACGTCACCGAGGCAGCCTCGCCCGAGCGGCGCGAGGTGATCGCCGAGTCTCCCGGCATGCGCGAGGTGGTAAATTTCGTGCGCCGGGTGGCCTCGAGCGAGGCCACCACCATCCTGCTCGAAGGCGAGAACGGAACCGGCAAGGACCTGATGGCCAAGACCCTCCACTACCAGAGCATGCGCCAGGCCGAGCCCTTCATCGCCATCAACTGCGCCGCCATTCCGGAGACCCTGCTCGAAAGCGAGTTATTCGGTTACGAAAAGGGCGCCTTCACCGATGCCCGTTCCCAGAAACGCGGCATTTTCGAGCTGGCCGATAAAGGTACGCTGTTTCTGGACGAGATCGGCGAAATCCCCCTCATGTTGCAGGCCAAGCTGCTGCGCGTATTGGAAGAACAAACCTTCCGGCGGCTGGGCGGATTGAAAGACATCAAGCTGGACCTGCGGGTGATGGCATCCACCAACAAGAACCTGCGCGAAGCGGTCAAGGAAGGCGCCTTCCGCCAGGATCTCTATTTCCGCCTCAACGTCATCCAGATTCTGATTCCGCCGCTGCGCGAGCGCCGCGAAGATATCGTTCCGATGACGCGTTTCTTCATCGATCATTACAATCGCAAGTTCAAGCGCAGCATCGAAGGGATAAGCGACGCCGCGGCCAAGCTCCTGCTCTCGCACGACTGGCCCGGCAACGTGCGCGAGCTGCGCAATGCCATCGAGCGGGCCATGATTCTGGAGGAGTCGGCCCTGATCCACTCCGCCAGCCTGCCCATCTCCATCAGCCGCCCGGAATACGCACCCCTTCCCGAAACCGGCCTCGCCGGCGGAGGCGGGGCCGCGGCCGTGGACGGCATGTCGCTCGAAGATCACGAACGCAGTCTGCTTGTCCGGGCCCTGGAAAAAACCAACGGCAATCAGACCCAGGCCGCGCGCCTGCTGCGCGTCACCCGCGACACGCTGCGCTACAAAATGAAAAAGTTCAGTTTGAAGTAGCGGCCGGCGGCACGAAGAAGGCCCGCGGCGAGCCCGCGTTGGGGTCGACCAGCCACAGCGGACCGGCCCCCGCCTGGTTCAAGCGGAAGAATCCGCCCATGGGCTCCATGGCCGTCGCCGCGGCTCCGCTCGATAGCTCCACGACAGCGCCGCCGGCCAGATCGTAGCTCATTACCAAACCCGCGCCGCCGGCGGCCCACAGGGTTGCGCCGTCGGTCGAAAACGCGACTCCAACCGCTGTCGCCAGGGCGGAATTCCGAGCCACCAACTGCTGACTGGCGGCGCCGGCGGCATCGTGAATCAAGCTGAGGGAACCGGCGGTAAAGATCGCCGCATCGTGGCTGCCGGGCGAGAAGGCCACCGCCGCGGACGGGCCAACCGGCATCAGCGTAATACTACTGCCGCTCGCGACCGCCACCAGACGCAGCCCGTTTCCCGACGCCAGCAACAGCCAGGCCCCATCGTCGCTCACCGCCAGCGACGGCGTGGCGCAGGCGCTCCTGCCTGCCGCGCCGGCATTGGCGCCGGCGTCCGCCCGCACCGCGTCACACCCGCCGGCGGTTGTAGCGATACTGCCGGCCAGCGCCGGGCGGGCCGGCAGGCCCGTGACCACCTGCACGCTCCGGCTCCCAATCAGCGCGGCCGCCGCGCCCGACGGGCTGAAGACTACCCGTTCGGGCGTCGCGATCGAACCTTGGGCCGCCACTTCGGTAGCGGCATTTCCGCTCAAGCTGTACCAGTGCGTGCTGCCGCCAGTCGCAACCAGTACGGCCAGATCCTGGCGCGGCGCCACAAATCCGGCTTCCGGCGCGATGCCAAGCGCCAGCGGGTCCCCCAGCGTAGCGGCGCCCGGCACGCCGCGAACCGGCCGCAGAGCCGAAGCCGCCTGGTCGTACACGTAGCCGGCCACGGGGCCGCTCAACTGCCCTGGCTGCGCCGCGGCCGGCGCGCCCAACAATAGAAATGACACCAACAGGCTGCGCATGCTCATTGTCCCGGCCCTCCTACCGTCCCCGTACCCGGCGTCAGCGTAACCAGCGACGCCGCCGCTGAACTGCTGCTGCCGCCCGAATGGGTGGCGTAATAGGCGCCCCCGGCCGCTGCCGCCGCGCCCACCGCCACCAGCACTACGAACAGTTTGACCGAAATCCCGGCCACCGTCGCGGTCGCCGCGCCCACGGCCGCATTGCGCATGTGAATATCCGTGGAACCGGTCCGGCCGTTGGACGACGCGTTCACGTGCATCTGAAACTGTCCTTCCGCGTGGTTGGGGCGAAACCCTCGCGCAATCGCGTTCCCCTGGCTGTCCGAAGTTACCGCCAGCGTCTGCGAGCCGTTCGCAAATTGCCCGCCGGCTCCCTGGGAAGGCAGGAGAAAGATCACCGACGCGCCGGCCACCGGCTTATGATTCTCGTCCTGCACCTGCACGATGGCTTCACGCGCCGTACGCTGGCGAATGTTGTTGATGGCGCCTTCGCCCTCGACGATCACCAGATTCAACTTCGGGCCGCTGTCCTGCGCGCGTCCCGCCGGAACCAGGGGCGCCACCATCCACCAGGCCAGTATCCACGACAAGCCTCGCATACCACCTCCGCGACTTCCTATTATCTACGAAATCGGTGGGACAGGCCATCGCCATTTACGGCGGCGCATTCGGCGTCGTTCACCAAGTGCCCGCTCAATGACGACGACCTGGCCGAGTTCGTCAAGTGGCAAAAGACCTTTGCCGATTCGCCCAAATCCTGGACGGTGGAGGCGAACAGCATCGACCCGGCGACGTTCGATCTTTCGGTGAAAAACCCCAACGGCGGCGAGGCGGTGGCCCACCGCAGCCCGGAAGAGATCCTGGACGAAATCGCCGCGCTCGATGCCGAGAGCGCGGAGGTGCTGGAGACCATCTGAAGATCGCGCCCCAGTTCGTCGACGGCATCCGCGAGTTGATTGCCGGGGCGCGCGCCACCGTGGCGCGGGGCGTGGACCTGGTTCAAGTCCACACGACCGAAGCCCAATTCTCCAGGCAGCGCCTGGAAGATTTGCGGCGCCTCAAATTGGTCAGCCAGTGACTGACCGATTGGCAATTTTCCAGTCAGTGACTGGAAAATCTGGAAACCCCACACTCCGTCCTTTCACCCTCAGCTGGACGCACTATGTCTTCCTCCTCGGCGTCAAGGACCCTAACGAGCGTAGCTTCTATGAGATAGAGGCCGGGGCGCAGAACTGGACCGTGCGCGAACTCCGGCGCCAATTCGATTCCGGCCTGTACGAGCGCCTCGCCCTCAGCCGGGACAAAGAGGGCACCCGTAAGCTGGCGCGGGAAGGCCAAACCGTGGAGCGGCCGCACGACCTGCTGAAGGAACCCCTGGTGCTGGAGTTCCTCGGCCTGGACGAGCGCAGCCGCTATTCCGAGTCCGACCTGGAATCCGCCATCATCGGCCAGATCGAGCGGTTCCTGCTCGAACTGGGCAAAGGCTTCCTGTTCGAGGCGCGCCAGAAGCGATTTACCTTCGACGAGACCGGGGAGGAGAATGGGTTTTGCGGCATGCAAGTGATAGATTCGTAGGAATGCAGGCGAATCGAGGAAATCTGGGCATAGTAGTAGGCCCTACCGAGCCGCGACCGCAAGGGAGCGGTCTTTGACGTATCTCATTACGTTCGCCTGCTACGGCGCGCGACTACACGGCGATGAATCGGGATCGGTGGATCGGCGTCACAATCTGGTTGGCAGTCGGCGGTTGGAGCCCGATTCACAACGCGTCATGGTGGAGCGCGGGGAAATGCTCCAGGAACCGTATGCGCTCGACGAAGCGTGCCGGGCCGCAGTACTGGCGGCCATCCGGGGGCACTGCGCTCATCGCGGTTGGAACCTGCTGGCTGCGCACGTGAGATCCAACCATGTGCATGTCGTTGTGGGGGCCGAGGTTCGACCCGAGAGAATCATGAACGAGTTCAAAGCGTACGCCAGCCGCGCGCTGAACCGGCTGGCACGCGACGGACCCGATCGGAAGCGCTGGGCGCGGCATGGAAGCACGCGTTGGCTGTGGAAGGACGAGGATGTAAGGCATGCTCTTCAGTACATTATCGACGAGCAGGGCGAGGCCATGGCGCTGTTCGTGGCTGAAGAGCTTTGACACGGTCACAGATGTCCGCTCCCTTGCGGTCGCGGCTCGGTATCGGACGTTCGTCTCTGCTTCTATGTCGCGCACCCGAGGAAAATCCCACCATCGGCATCGTGCTCTCGAAGCGGAAGAACCAGGCGCTGGTGGAAATCACATTGCCCAAGGACGCGAATCCGATGGCCACCGTAGTCCTTCACATCGCCTCCACAGTGCCGGCAGGCCGGGACCGGCTGGCGCACCTCATCCCGGTTGAACGTCGCTGGCAGCCCTTTTGTGAAGTAGAGCAGTGCGTAATGGGCCGGATAGAGCTTCTTTCCCCGCGGAAAAGTCCCCTTCATCGAGACCGCGATCCAGTGCCGGAATAGCAGCCCCTTCGCTTCCAGATGCGCCGCGAGATGGTACGCCCATTTGGGAAGGTTGTAGATGAACACCGCGCCGCCTGGTTTCACCACGCGCGCGCACTCGTCAATCCAGCCGCGGGACCATTTCAGATAATCTTCGGCCTGCAGTTCGTCGCTCTTGCTGCCGTTGCCGTAGTCCTTGCCGAGGTTGAAAGGAGGGTCTGCAAAAATCGTGTCGATCGACTCGTCCCGGATGGCCCCGAGCAGGTTATGACAGTCGGTCTGGTAAAGCGCGCCCCGAGAGGTGCTGAAGGCTGGCGAAACCATCTTCGGTGTATTTTATATCGGGACGACGGCCGCCATGGATTCCTTGCGATACCACCGTGCGGAGGTGGCCGGCACGCGGGGTGCCCAAGGCCGCGCCCACCATTCTCACCACGTCCCAAAAGCTCTCCACCGGGGTGGACGCCCGCAACATCCGCAACTTCCGCCGCTCACCCGCACGGAAAGAGCCGCCCGGGCCAGGATCCTGATCGGCAGCCACTTCAACCCCAAGCAGCGGACATTCCTCGAGTTTGTACTGGCGCAGTACGTCAAAGTCGGGGTGGAAGAGCTGGATCGGGAAAAACTGTCGCCACTGTTGAAGCTCAGGTACGATAACGCCATCGCCGACGCGGTCGCCGACCTGGGCAGACCGGAGGAAATCGGAATCTTCTTCGCCGGATTTCAAAAGTACCTCTACCAGCCGACAGCCTGAGGAGTTGAGCCCGCTGCCGCCACTCAACTACCATGGAGGATTGCCACCTCTGAAATCGTCTCCCACCCCGTGGCCGCAGGTTTACCTGTGCGTCGCTCTGACCACCATGGGCACGCTGTTGCTCGAACTTTCTCTCACCCGAATCTTCTCGGTGGTGTTTTACTACCATTTCGCCTTTCTGGCCATCTCCATCGCGCTGTTCGGCATGGGCGCCGGCGGCGTTTTTTCGTACGTCGTGGCCGGATGGAAGGCCCCCCTGTTCGCGCGCCTGGGAAGGTTGAGCGCGCTCAATAGCTTCCTGGTCGTGCTGGTGCTCGTGACCATCCTCGCCCAGCCGGCCCATCTCACGGTCTGGAATCTGGCGCTGGTCTATTTCGTCACCGCGGGGCCGTTCTTTGTCTCCGGAGCGGTGTTGTCGCTCGCCATCTCGGAAACCATCGACCGCGTCAACCGGGTCTACTTCTACGACCTCGCCGGCGCAGCCGCCGGATGTATCCTGCTCATCCTGCTGCTTCAAGGATTCGGGGGTCCCAGCACCGTTCTGGCCGTGGCCGTAATCTACGCCGCCGCCGCCGCCATCTGGTTCAGCATGGCTGCTTCCGTGCGCGGCCGTGTCGGCTCGGTTACCCTGGCGCTCGTCATGGTGGCGTTCCTGATCTACAACCAGCACCACCACCTGATCGATGTCCGCCACGCCAAACAGCGCACCATCGCCGGCGAAATCTTTCAACAGTGGAATCCTTTCTCCCGTATCGGCATGGTCCGCGAGCCGAACGGCTGGTACTTGATCTTCATCGATGCCGACGCTTCCACCGAGGTGGCCGATTTCGACCTCGACCATCTCACCCCGGCCGACCGCCACTTACTGCTCGAACAAGGCGCGGCTCTTCCCTACGTCCTGCGGCCCGGCGCCAAGACCCTCGTCATCGGACCCGGCGGCGGCTGGGACGTTTCCCGCGCCCTGGCCTCCGGCAGCCACGACGTTACCGGCGTCGAGATCAACGGCATCATCGCCCGCACCATCATGCAGGAACGCTATCCGAATTTCAGCCGCGGCCTCTACCTGCGCCCCGACGTGCACATCCACGTCGAGGACGGCCGCAGTTGGGTGCGCCGCAGCACCGATCGCTTTCAGGTGCTGCAGGCCACCCTGGTGGATACCTGGGCCGCCACCGCCGCCGGCGCTTTTGCGCTCTCGGAGAACAATCTGTATACCGTCGATGCCATGCGCGATTATCTCGAACACCTCACGCCGGACGGCGTGGTGGCGTTTACCCGTTGGGGTTTCGATCCGCCGCGCGAATCGCTGCGCCTGGTCGCCCTGGCTCGCGAAGCGCTCTCCCAGATCGGCGAGCGCCAGCCCTGGCGCAACCTGATCGTGGCCCGCGAAGGCTCGACCGCCGGCTGGGGCGCGCTCGATACGGTCATCGTCTCCCGCCGGCCCCTCGCGCCCTCCGATCTGGACCGCGCCCGCGGCCTGTTCGCCGCCGGCCACATCCAGGCCATCTACCTGCCCGACGCCGCCACGCCCAATCCGTTCTACGAACTGCTCCACACCGACCACCCCGCCGAGTACGAGCGCGCCTACAGCTTCGACATCACTCCGGTAACCGATAATCGCCCCTTCTTCTTCTACACCGTGCAACCGCGCGACCTGGTCCATTACTTTCGCACCGCCTCGCGTGCCAGCGAAGATTTCAAAGCCGTCAACGAGGCCGTGCCCCTGCTGTTTGCGCTCATGGTGGTCAGCCTGGTGGCGACGCTGCTGATCCTGCTGCTGCCGCCGCTGGTGCTCGGTACCCGCCTGCCGCGCAAGCCCGGGGTTCCGGCCTTTCTGACTTACTTCCTGTTCATCGGCGCCGGTTATATCCTGATCGAGGTCGGGCTGATCCAGAAGTTCGTGCTCTTCCTGGGCCATCCCACTTACGCGCTGGCGGTGGTGATATTCTCCATGCTGATTTCGAGCGGCGTGGGCAGCTTCCTCAGCCGGCGCCTGATCGGCCGCGCGGAAAGCCGCCTGGCAAAAGCCCTGGGCGCCATCGCCATCCTGGCGGCGTTACTGGCGCTGACGCTCGGGGGAATGTTGGGCGGGCTGGTGTGGCTGCCGTTGGGGTGGAAGGCCGTGCTCAGTGTGCTCTTGATCGCGCCGCTCGGGATCGCCATGGGCATGCCGTTTCCGGTGGGGCTCGACCGGCTGGAACGCTGGCACTCGCCGTCGGTGCGGTGGGCCTGGTCGCTCAATGCCGCCGCCAGCGTGCTTGGCTCGGTGGCCGCGCTGGTATGTTCCATCTATCTGGGCCTGGTGCAGACCCTGATCGTGGGCGGCTTGTTCTACCTGGCCGCGCTGGCCGTAGTGGCCCGCATCCGCCCCGCCGTCCCCGCGGACCCGGAGCCGGGAATCAAGCGCGTGGTGCTGGCCAACTGAGGGGAGCGAATCTGAGCTGGGACGCTGGGGCTGACGGGGGGCCTTACCGGTTGTTGTTCCTTGGCACTGGAACTCCCGAGCCGCCAGTCGGCGGTTTCTTGCCCTGGCTGTCTAGGCCTTTAGGAATCACAGGCTGGTAGTTCCAACCGCTGCTGGGGACCGCCGGGCTGTCGGTATTACTTATGTCTGGCTGGTAGCTGTCGCGAGTGAAGCGGGTCTTGCTGGGGTCGTTTGCGTTATAGTTGATCTTCTCAGGCATTTGGGTACCCCGCTTCTCAATTGTACCGGAAGAACTCCAGAGCCACAATCTCGGCCCCCATGATTAGAATCCCCGCCGTTGAATCGACGCGAGAGTCCGTAAAGCCGCCGTTTTCATCCAGCTTCCAGACTTCCTCGAGATAGATTTCCGGCGCGGCAGGGCTGTGGGATGTCAACGATCTGCCCCCATAGAGCCCAACAAAATCGGCCAGGCCGCCGGCATCCCGATCAATAGAACGAACATAGCCGCGTACCAGAGCCAAGGCGGCAGACTGCCCGATCTCACGATCCCGATTAGCCATAGCAGCGCGACAAAATTCAGCGAGCTATAGGCAACGGCGTCAAAAAGCGATTTGGAAAAGTCCCGTCTCTCCCCAGGCACCAGGAGGTCGTAGACCTTCAGCGAAATGAAGCCGGGGATAAAGAAAATCAGGAAGAGGGCCAGCGTCCCTTGGGCCTCGAATAGCTTTTCCATGCTTGGCCTGTCCCTTCATGAATCAGTGGGTGGCGGGCTGGCGGATTCTCACCGTTGTGGGAGAGCGCCTAAGCGAGATTGACCCGCATCTTGAGCCCCTTCTACCGCCCCGCCACGAACGCCACGTACACCCACACCACCGGCAGCACGAACAGCGTGCTATCCACCCGATCCAGGAAGCCGCCGTGGCCGGGCAGCAGCGACCCGCTGTCCTTTACGCCGACGCCGCGCTTAATGGCGGATTCGGCCAGATCTCCGATTTGCCCGGCGGCGTTGGCCAGCGCCGAAAGCGCCACCACGTGCCACCAGGCCACGCCGCGGACGAAGTACGCCAGATATCCGCCCGCCAGCAGCACCGAAGTCGCCACCGACGCGGCCGCTCCTTCCCAGGACTTCTTGGGACTGACGCGCTCCGCCAGCCGATGCTTGCCGAAGGCGCGGCCGACGTAATATGCGCCGATATCGCCCGCCCACGAGACCAGCAGCGCGTACATCAGCCAATGCCGGTTGGCCCGGCCGAGCGGGATGGCGTAGCTCCAGCAGCCGAAAATGTACGTCACGCCCAGCACGCTCGCCGATGCGCGGGGCAGCGCCTGCGCCAGGTCGGCGGCCCTCATCGCCAAAGCCATGGCAACCATCGCCGTCGCCACCATCACCAGCGCGCCCGCGCCGGCCGGCGCTTGGGGAAGGGCGGTCGCGACCAACAGCAGACCGGCGCCGTAGCCGATGAGGCCGGGGTCGCCGAAACCCGCCGCGCGGACCATTGCGCGATACTCGCGATAACTGAGGAACGCCGCCGCCACCACCACCGCCCACAGAACCCATGGGCTCGCCAGCAGCACTACGTAGAGGACGATGGGGATGAGCGCGGCCGCGGTGAGAACCCGCTTCATGAGGGGCCGAGCGCAGGCATCAATGCCTCTTCACCGGTGGCGACGCTCGAAGGCGGCCCGCTGCTCAATCCGCCGTAGCGGCGGTCGCGCTTCTGGTATTCCAGCACGGCCTGCAACAGATCGGTTTGGGTGAAATCCGGCCACAAGGTTTCGGTGACCACCAGTTCGGCGTAGGCAATTTGCCACAACAGGAAATTACTGATACGCATTTCGCCGGAGGTGCGGATCAACAGATCGGGGTCGGGGCAGGAGGCCGTGTACAGGTTGGCGGCGATCCGTTCTTCATCCAGTTTGAGCGACGCGAGGCTGCCGTCGAGGCGCGCCATTTCGAGAATCGAGTTTACCGCGTCGACGATCTCGGCGCGCCCGCCGTAATTGATCGCCAGATTCACCACCAGGCCGCGATTGGCCGACGTGGCTTCCACTACCGATTCCAGCTCGCGGCGCACTTCGGCCGGCAACGCTTCCAGCCGCCCGATGGCCTGCAGCCGGATATCGTTCTTCTGCAGGTTCCCAAGCTCCTGCTTGAGGTAATAGCGCAGCAGCCGCCACAGCGTTTCGACTTCATGCCGCGGCCGTTTCCAGTTCTCCACCGAAAATGCGTAGAGGGTGAGGGCCTTGATCCCCATGCGCGCGCAGGTTTCCACCGTGGAGCGCACCGGGCCCACGCCAGCCTTGTGTCCGGCCACGCGCGGCAGCAGCCTGCGCCCCGCCCAACGGCCGTTGCCGTCCATGATGATCGCTATGTGCGCCGGGAGGCGGGAGCCGTCAATCGCTTGTGCCAGTTGCCAGTCGCGTTCCCCTGGCGTCAGCGATTCGAGTAGTGCCTTCATGCAGTATTGCCTTATCGTACAACAGCCTGCCTGGCACCGTCGGT
The DNA here is from genome assembly GCA_052148435.1 of Bryobacteraceae bacterium. Lineage (GTDB taxonomy): Bacteria > Acidobacteriota > Terriglobia > Bryobacterales > Bryobacteraceae > JBEKYD01. The sequence continues at coordinate 20,659 of JBKQIF010000031.1, read as the reverse complement.
TGGCTGTGATTTATGGGCTGTATCGCATACCGGCGGCAAGCTTTCAGCGATCGGCGGTCAGCCGGCCCGGTGTGGCTGACCGCTGACTGCCGATGGCGAAATCCAGGTTGCGCTGCCCGCAAACTCTCGCGGGGAAACAGGTAATTGGTGACGGAAACCAACGGCCAGGTCCGGAACCGATTGCACTTTCCCTACGCGCGCAGCTCCAGTCCCGCGCGGCCCGGTTGCGCGGCTTGGGCGCCCGGTTGCCGGGTGAGATCTTCGGAGAGAATAATCGCTTCGGCCAGTTCCTTCATGGGCCGGCGCATGCGGCGGCTCTGGTTGCGCAGACGGAAGTAAGCGTCCTCTTCGCTAATCCCATAGCGCAATTGCAGAATGCCTTTGGCTCTTTCCACCAGCTTGCGCGTCTCCAGCTCGCGGCGCATTTCGGCGGTTTCTTCCATCAGCCGCTCGTTTTCGCGGGCGAGCTGCGAACGGGAAATCGCGATGCCGAGCTGTTCTCCGATGAAGCCGAGCATGTTGCGCTCGTCGCGCGTGTGCTTGTGGGAATCGCGATGATGCACGTTAACGACGCCGATGACGATGCCACCCGAAATCAGCGGCACCGAAAGCAGGGCTTCGTAAGTGTCTTCCACCAAGGTTTGAAAAGCTTTGAACCGCGGATCGTCGTAAGCCTTCGAAGCCAGAACCACGGGCGATTTGTTTTCCGCTACCCAGCCGGTCACCCCTTCACCGGCCCTGATCCGCAGGCTTCCAACCGCGGCGCTGTGGGGTAACTGCGAAGCGCGCAAGACCAGGTCGCGCTCGTCGGAGTTGCGGTCGAGAAGGTAAACCAGACAGGCATCGCAGGCGGTGGCCTGCAGGGTAACGGCGATCACTTCTCCCAGGATCTCATCGAGCCCCAGATCGGAACTTACGATGTTGCTAATGCGATGCAAAATCGAGATTTGACTTTCCGGTGCTTTTGCGATTGCGGTGGCAGTCATAATTTCACCCTAACGCCCGCGGACCAATCCGGTCCAATTGAAAATTTCTATGTGCGTCATCATTGCACAACGCTTACATCCGCCTACAATCGCGTTAACCTATTGACCTGCTTCGATTAACATGATGCGATCGCGGCGGCGGTACGGCCCGCGGGTTTAGTACCGGCCTTGAGCCATCCGGCAACATCTATTGGAAGGTGCGGATCTCGAACGACCGCCGAACGATGGCGCGGGCCTCTTCCAGGTTCCGGACTTCACCGGCGCCGATCGCTTGTACCAGCACGTTGCCCGCCGCGGTAGCTTCGATTGGTCCCGCCACCACCGTCCGCCCCGTCACCTGCGCCACCAGTCGATTGAGCAGCGCGTTGCGGCTGCCGCCTCCCACGATGTGGATGGTGCGGATACTGCGGCCGGTCAGCTTCTCCAGTCCTTCCAGTACCTCGCGGTAACGATGCGCCAGGCTTTCCAGGATGACGCGGCAGAATTCCCCGGGCGTCTCGGGCGGGGCCAGGTTTCGGGCGCGGCACCAATCCGCGATGCGCGTGGGCATATCGCCTGGCTGAAAAAAATCGTCGGGACGGAGGATGACCTTGGCCGGACCGGCCTTCTCCGCCATCTCGACCAGCTCTTCGTAGCCGAAGCGTTCGCCCGTGGCGGCCCACGCCCGCCGGCATTCCTGCAACAGCCACAATCCGGCAATGTTCTTGAGCAGGCGCGTGCGGCCTTCCACCCCGGCTTCGTTGGTGTAGTTCAGCTCGTACGAGCGTTGGTCGATGAGCGGGGCCTCCAGCTCCACGCCCATCAGGGACCACGTTCCGGAGCTGATGTAGCACCAATCGTCGCCGCCCGCGGCCGGTACCGCGGCGACCGCCGAGGCGGTATCGTGGGCCGCGGTAGCGTAGACGGTCACCGGGCCCAGGCCCGTCGAACTGGCCAGGCGCGGCAGCAGCTTGCCCACGGCGCGTCCCGGTTCCACCATCTCGCTCAGGATGCGCGTCGGAATCCCGAGCTTGCCGAGCAATTCCGCGTCGAACTGGCGCGTTCGCGGGTCATAGAACTGCGACGTGCTGGCAATCGTGACTTCGCTGCGCTTCTCGCCGGTCAGCCAGTAGTTGAGGAGGTCCGGCATGAACAGCAGCCGATCCGCATCGCTCAGCACCGGCAACGCCGCCAGACGCATCGAATACAACTGGCAGAGCGAGTTGATGGACATGATCTGGATGCCGGTGCGCGAAAAAACCTCCCAACGCGGCACCGCTTCAAACAGCCGCTCTTCAATCCCGTTCGTGCGCGCGTCCCGGTAGTGGCGCGGGCAGTCGATCAGCCCGCCGTCGGCCGCCAGCAGCCCGAAATCCACGCCCCAGGTGTCTACGCCGATGCCGGCCACGGCCAGTTTGCGCTCCCGCCCGGCAATACTCAAGCCCTCTTCGATTTCGTGAAACAGGCGGAAGGCGTCCCAATATAACCCGGAAGGCAGCTCCACCGGCTGGTTCGGAAAACGCCGCAGCTCTTCGAGCGCCAGGCGCCCGCCCGCCAGTTCGCCCAGCATCACCCGCCCGCTCTCGGCTCCCAGATCGACCGCCAGGTAGTTCGACATAATCGCGCGCCATTGTATCACCCGGTCGGCCGGGGTTCACTCTCCCCGCCGGCAGCTTGCGGCCTTCCCGGAAGATATCTCTCCCGCCGGCCCTTAAAGTTGTATTCTGATCCTCAAGGAGAATTTTCCAATGTGCCAACACGCGGTTTCGCGCCGCGACTTTTTCGGGCGGATGGCTCTCGGTTCGATGGCCGGAGCCTCGATCCTCGACCTGGCCTGGCGCCGCGCCGCCTGGGCGCAGGCCATGTCCCCCGGCGCTCCCACCGATCTGTTTGACATTCAGAAGGTGGCCGAGGGAGTCTACTTCGCCTTCGCGCGGCCGCAGGTGCTGCTCAATTGCAATGCCGCCATCTTTGTAAATTCAGCCGACGTGCTGGTGGTGGATGCGCATTCGAAGCCTTCCGCCGCGGCGGCGATGATCGCACAGATCAAGCAACAGGTCACCCCGAAGCCCGTGCGGTACCTGGTGAACACCCATTTCCACTGGGACCACATCCAGGGCGACGCCGGCTATCGCGACGCATTCGGCAAGGACCTCAAGGTCGTCGCCAGCGACGCCACCAAGAAGCTGGAACAGCAGTTCTCCCAGGCGCGCTTGCGGGAGTCGCTCGATCCGCACGGCCATGTCACCAGCCCGCCGCATGTCCCGGCCTTGCTCGATGAGGCGCGGCAGCAGTTGAGCGCGGCCACTTCGCCGGAGCAAAAAGCGCAGCTAGCCGAACAGATTCGCCAGTTGGAGTCCTACGAGCGCGAGATCCGCGACTTCGCCCCCGTGCTCCCGACCGTTACCTTCGCCAAGACGTACGTAATTAAGGACAAGGCTCACGACCTGCATGTCGAGTTTCACGGACGCGCCCACACCGCCGGCGACGTGGTGGTGTTCTGCCCGCAGAAGCGTGTGGTGGCAACCGGCGACATGATCCAGGGCGCGCTGCCGTATATGGCCGATAGCTATCCCGCCGAATGGCCGAAGACCATGGATTCGGTGGCCAAGCTGGATTTCGATTTCGTTGCCGGTGGCCATGGCACGGTCGCGCATGGGAAGCAGCGCCTGACCAGCCAGCGCAACTACATCGACGAGCTGGCAACCAGAGTGGAAGCCGGCAAGAAGGCCGGGAAGTCGCTAAGCGAGGTGCAGAAGAGCATTCCGGTGGCGTCGGTCAAGGCGCTTCAGGCCGATGGTTACGGCGACCTGCTGTTCCCTAGCCGCAATGAGGCCGCCATCGAGGCAGCCGTGAACACCAACATCGAGCACGTGTTCAACCGCCTGGGGCAGAGCTGAGCCGTGAAATTCCGGGCGACCCTTTGTTTAGGAAACACGCGCTCGGCCCCTCCGTAGGCGTTAAGAATAACGCCCAAGGTCGGCAGTCGTGGCGCAGGCGCTCCGCCTGCAGCGCCGAGACGAATCTCGGCGCTCCAGCCAAAAGTGGCAGCGCCACGTCCAGTCGCCAAGTTCTGCTCTGACCTGGGAAACGTGGGGAAACGTGGGGACAGCCCGCACGTTTCCACTGAAGCGTCTACGCTGCCCTTGGTCTCCGCCATCCTACGCCGCGTCGCGGACGTCGATGGTCAGCTCCTTCCCAAGGGCGCGGAAGGCCGCTTCGATTTGATCGAGGCGCGTGTGATTTCCAAAGTCGAACAGCCGGTCAACCGTAGTCTTGGGGATACCGAGCCGGCCGGCAAGCTCCGACTTGCGGATTCCGGAGGCGAGAAATTCCATGTAGAGCCGGGCCTTGGCGCCCTGAAGCGCGGGCAAGCGGACGGGCCGATACTTCTTTCCACGCGGTCTCGTCGCCTTCGGAAGGGACTCTCCTTTGCGGATATGTTCCTGGATGAGAGTCTCGAGTAGGGCAACCGCCATGTCGCGCGCTTCTTCTTTTGTGTCCGCTTGCGAAACGCCCCAACCGAAGTCGGGGACGGTAATCACGAACCCGCCTTCTTCGGCTGGCTCGAACAATGCCGCGTATTCCATGGGTGTGCTCACTTTCCTTTGATCCCCAGGTCGCTGAGGATATTGTAATAGGTCCCCGTCTTGATTTCCCTGCCTGGGTGGCGAGGAACTGTCGTGCGCCGGCCCTGATAGTAGACGACCCAGTGCCTGGTACCCTGCGTCACTGTGCACCCGAGCCTTTCGAGCTTCCGCTTCAGCTCGTTTGCCTTCACGCGTACATGGTAAGCATATTTGCTTACGGAAACAAGGGGCTGCGCTGCTTTAGTGGCATCCCATGCATCGGAAATTGCGGCCGTGGCAGACGGCGCACGTGGCCTTATCCAACTGCACTTTTCCGAAGCTGTGGGCATCCATGAAATGAGGAATTTCCGTGTGATTGGGCGGCCGCAGATCGGCATCCTGCGCGTGGCAGTCCCAGCAGGAGAAAGGGGCTTCAATCGCGGTATGGCAGACCAGGCAGTCTGCCATTTGAGGCAGCGCGGCGGGCGTAACCCGGTCCGACTCGGCGAGGCCCCGGTGGCACGCCTGGCATGGGTCGTGCGTTCCCAGGCGCGGACGGATCCACTCCGTGCGGTCGCCGGGGCTCACCAGGTAATTCTTGTGGTCGATGGCGGCGGCCAGGAACGGCGCGACATCGCCCATTTTCAGGTGCAGCGCATGGCTGAAATGGGTGAGGTTGGTGGTGGGCGGCGCCGGAATCTGGACGTCGGTGTGGCAGCTCAGACAGATCTTTTTCGCCGGCAGGAGGTTGTCTTCAACCTTCGTGCTGCCCGGCGCCGACTGGTGACAGGTGATGCACTTCATCCCCATCCCAAGGTGCAGGCGATGCGGAAACGGCGTGGCGCCCCACAGGGCGGCGCACGCCCATCCAAACAGTAAGAGCTCTCGCAACCGTCTAACTTCCCGTGTAAGTCAAATGGTAGATCTTCGAATTGCCGTCTTCGGTGATCAGCAGGCTGCCGTCGGGTAGTTGCAACAATCCCACTGGCCGTCCCCATACGGACCGCTGGTCGGGGGCGATCATCCAGCCTTTCACCACCTCGGTGATCGGGCCGGAGGGCTTGCCGTTCTTGAACGGGATGAATGCCACCGATTGGCCAACGCGCATGGACCGGTTCCAGGAACCATGGAAGCAAAGGAACGCGCCGCCCTGGTACTCGGCCGGGAACTGCTTGCCGGTATAGAACAGAAAATCCAGCACCGCGACGTGCGCGCCCAACAGAACGTCGGGGACAATCGTCTTTGCAACCAGAGCCGGCGCCAGTCCCGCGTTTCTCGGATCTTCGTGCGGGCCGATGTAGGAATAAGGCCAGCCATAGAAGCCGCCTTGCTGAATGTGCGTGAAGAAGTCCGGCACCAGGTCGTCGCCCAGATCGTCGCGCTCCTGTACGGCGGCCCAAAGGGTGTCGGTGCCGGGATACCAGCGCATCCCGATGGGATTGCGCGTGCCCGCCGCGAAGATCTCGTGTTTCCAGCCATCCACGCTGTAGCGATTGATGGCCGCGCGGCGCGGGTCCTCGCCGGTGGCGACGTTGGAAGCGGAGCCGACGCCCACGTAGAGATACTTGCCGGCGCGGTCGAACAGCAGGCTGCGCGTCCAGTGATGCGTGCCCTGTCCCGCCAGTGAAGCCACTTCTTCGCCCGGCCCGGCCGCCATCGCTTTGGCGTCGTACTTATAGCGCTTGACCGAATCGCACTCGCCCACGTACAGGTAGCCATTCAGCATCGCCAGTCCGTAGGGCTGGTTCAAGTTCTCGATCAGTTTCTTCCGCTCTTTACCCTGGAGGACGTAGACGATTCCGGTGTGGTCGGCGCGGCGTCCCGAATCGGCCAGCAGGATCTCATTGCCCGGTCCCAGCATCATAAACCGGGGTACGTTGAAGTCGTCGGCCCATTCTTCCACATGAAAACCCGGCGGCACGCTGAGCTTGGCGCCCTCCGGTTGCGGAATGACTCTCGGGCCGTTGTTGACAGCCTTGGTGGCGTAAGGAGGCGGCAATTGGGGGCTTTGGGCCGCGCGGAACACCGCGACCGCGGCCAGACACAACGCCGCGCAAAGTAGGGTGCCTCTGAGGTGCATGTTTAATATGATGCCACGACACCCCGCGCGGGCTCAGCCGGGGCCCTTACCGCAAGAATTTCATCAGCGCGGGCAGGCTCTGAAACTGATCCACGTGGTCTTCGGCCGAGTTGCCGGCGTAGCCCATCAGGCGGAATCTGCCGGCACGAACCTCGCTCAATTCCCGCATGTCCATCGGGCCGGGTTTGGATACCGGACGCCGCCTCAATTTCAAATGGGCCAGCAGCCAGTCCGCCGTTTCGGTGGTGCTGGCAAAGGTGCCGGGAACGATCTGGGAGTGGGTGATCAGCATGGTTTTCCGGCCCGCCACCGAATCGCGCGCGAACTTCAGGAAGATTGCCAGGTGGTCGGCGTCCAGCGTCGGTTCCGCCGCGTTCGGTTTGCTGACGTATGCCGTGTGCAGACCATCGACTAAAAGCACTTTGTCCACCGTCCGGTAGTAGGCCGGCACTTCCAGAATCTCGCGGATGGCCCCATGCCCGGCGCTCCAGGCGCTCAGCACGATGGGGCCGAAGCGGATGCCGGTCTTCCGCGCGGCTTCGCTGAGCATTTTGCCGAACAGCGCGTGGTTGGAAAACTGCTGTGCGTATACTTCCGAGCCTTCTCCGGTCTCGACTGTAATTACCGCCCAGTGTCCATCTTTGGCGGCGGCGGTTTCCGCCACCCACGCCGCGCCGTGAAAGTGTACCAGCAAGGGCATGCGTTTCTTGCGCGCCAGCTTTTGCGGAAGGAACAGCGTTCCCACTACCAGGGCTTCGCGCCGCCCTGCCGGAACGATGTGCGGAAGCCGCTCGTGCTCGCGCGATGGGGACTGCGCCGGCGCGGAAGCCACTTCTGCCAGAAAAGCGGCGGCCAGCCATCCGGCCGACAGGGAGAGTCGTCGAGCCCGCATCTTAATTTAATGATGACACGATCCGCGGCCTGGCGAGCGGGAAGCGGAAAGCGTAACGTTAACTGGTGCGCAATTGCCACGGCCCGAACGGCAAAGTGTTGCAATTTAGCAACACTCACAAAGTTCCAAATTCTTTCAATTCAGAAAGTTGCACCACCCATTGTGAAAATGTCATAAACTGAAACTTCAGAGAGTCCGCGTTGCGTTTTGAGACTACCATTCAGCGCCCCGCCGAAGCTGCGGGCGTAGGCTTGCACAGCGGCGTCCAGGTCAGGATTCGAATTTTGCCCGCGCCCGCCTCGAGCGGCATTGTTTTCGTCCGTACCGACCTGGACAACTTCAACGTCCCGGCCAGTTGGCGTCACGTCGCGCGGGTGAGCTACGCCACCAGCCTGATGCGCCAGGGCGTCCTCATCTCCACCACCGAACACCTGCTCAGCGTCTTCTACGCCATGGGCGTGGATAACGCCTACGTGGAAATCGACAACCTGGAAGTGCCCATCCTGGACGGCAGTGGGTTGCCGTTTGTGAAGCTGATCGAGCAAGCCGGAATCCGCCAGTCCCGCCGCGGCCGCCGGTACCTGCGCGTGCGCCGGCCCGTGACGGTCGCCGACAAAGGCAAGCGCATCAGCATACTGCCCGCGGACAGCTTCCGCCTGACGTGCGAAACCGATTATCCGCGGCCGGTGGGGCGGCAGAGCATCGAATTGGAATTGACCCCGGAGCGCTTCGCCAGCCAGATCGCCTTCGCGCGCACCTTCGGCTGGGAGGCCGATCTGGATCAGATGCGCAACATGGGCCTCATTCGCGGCGCCTCACTCGAGAACGCAGTCTGCTTCACCCCCGAGGGCGTCATGAATGCGGGCGGCTTGCGGGCGGACGACGAATGCTGCCGTCATAAGGCGCTCGACCTGATCGGCGACCTGGCGCTGCTGGGCCGTCCGCTGCTGGGCCACGTCATCGCCGAGCGCGCCGGCCACGCCATGCACGCCGCCCTGGTGGCGCGTATTATGAGCGACCCTTCCCTCTACGAGATTCTGACTTTCGACCAACTCGCCGGCCGGGTGGCCAAGGCCCTGGTAACTTAGCCTGGCGGACGCCCTCGTCCGCGCTGGCTGCGCTCGCGGGCCTCCCGCCTGGAGCTACAATCGAGCCGTCATGAGACATCCAATCCGAAATGCCCTGGTTCTCGGCGTCCTCCTGGTGGGAGTCGGGTCGCGGGCGCTGCCGCAGGCGCCGCCGCCACCGCCCAAGCTCCAAGCCCTCATCGTCACCGGGCAGCATGGCCACGACTGGCGCGGCACCACCCCCGTGCTGCGCAAGCTGCTCGAAGCGAGCGGCAGATTCGAGGTCCGGGTGACCGAAGAATTCCGCGGCAGCGGTCCGGAAACGCTGGCCCCGTACGACGTGGTGATTTTGAACTATTACGACGGCCGCAAACCGGAATTGCGCTGGGGTGAGCGCACCGACAACGCCCTGCTGAATTACGTCGGTAGTGGCAAGGGGCTGGTGATTTATCATTTCGCCCTGGCGGCCTTCGACGGCTGGACCGAGTACGAAAAGTTGTCCGGCGGCAACTGGCGCGCCAACCACGGCCACCACGCCGCCCGGCACGACTACACCGTCACCGTGAAAGACGCCGGCCATCCCGTCATGCGCGGGTTGAAGGCAACTTTCCCTCAAACCGACGACGAGCTGTACGCCAACCTGCAATGGCAGCCCGATGGCGCCTTCCACGTGCTGGCCACCGCCTGGGACGATCATTCGCTCTACCGGCAGGGAGAAAAGCAACCGCTTCCAGGACCCGGTTTGAACCAGCCCGTGCTCTGGACCGTGAACTACGGCAGCGGCCGCGTGTTCGTTACCGCCCTGGGTCACGACGCCGCCGCCATGAATTCGCCCGGCTTCGTCGTCACTCTCACGCGCGGCGCCGAGTGGGCCGCCACCGGCAATGTGACCATCCCGGTGCCCGCCGAGCTGAAATAGCCGCAACTCGTCTTCGCTTCCCATTTAGACGAGGGCGAACCACGCGGTCACAGCTTCTTGAGATTTTTTTCTGCCTTGCTTTGTAATCATCTGGCGGGATACCGCGTGGGGCGGCGATGGGCTGGGATGTTACCGTTGCGGTTGAAGATAGGACGCTTCGATATAGGCACCACCCACCCGGCCGCCCGGTTTAGCGGGAACTTTTCGGTTGGGTGATTTGCAGTAAATCCGGTGCTACTCCTGGCGGCGGTTGGCAGCTTCCGCCAGGAGCCTTTTTTCGATCGAGCGCTGCTCTCTCACCGTAACTTCCCCACATGCCTCCCTGCCATTTTTGGCCTGCGTGGCTCACCAACCATTTCCGGAATGCGCTAAGCGCTGGGCGGATCGAAGTAGGTTTGGGCCAGTTCCGGCTTCTCGCGGATGGCTTTGCGCCAGTGACTGCGGGCTTCCTCCTCCTTGCCCAGTTCCATCAGCGCATGGCCCAGGTTCAGGAGCGCTTCGGCAAATTGCGGGTCTTCGGCCAGGGCCTTTTGGTAATACGCTACCGACTGCTCGATCTGGCCGCGCTTTTGACAGATCAGCGCGGCGTTATAGTACAGCTCGGGGCTATGTTCGCCCAGTTCCATCAGGCGCTGATGAAGTTGCAGCGCTTCCTCGTAATCCTCCTGTTCCAGAGCCAGGGCCGCCAGGCCGCGCACTGCGTCGGAAGAATCGGGCCGGAGGGATAGTGTGTCCTGGAAGCATCGGCGCGCCTCCTCCGGCTGGCCGGAGCGGGCCAGCGCGATGCCGGCATTGAGAGACGCTTCCGGCCAATCCGGACGCGACCCGAGACAGGTCAGGAACACCCTGGCGCTGTCGGCGCAATCGCCGCGCAGCAGCTTCAGATAGCCAAGCCGGAAACACGCGTCGCTCCACTCCGTCGATCCCTCTGGAATGCGCGCGTATAGGGTTTCGGCCTGGGCGCGGTCGTCGAGCTGTTCCAGCACCAGGGCCAGGTTCCACATGGCGCCCGGCTGGTTGGAGTCGATTTCGAGCGTGCGCTCGTAGCACCGGCGCGCGCCTTCCAGGTCGCTCAGTTCCTGGCTGGCCACGCCCAGGTTCAGATGCGCCTGGGCCGAGCTGGGATTCACCATCGCCGCCTGCCGGTAGGCTTGAACCGCCTTTTCGAAGTTGCCGTTCTTGTGGTGCGCCACCCCCAGGTTGAACCAGTTTTCAAAGCGCTCCGGCGCGGCCTCGACCAGCTTCTGGCAGTGTACCCCGGCCTGTTCGAAATCCTGCTCGGTGAAAGCCAGCGTGGCCAGGGCCTCGGTCGCCACCACCGAATCCGGACGCGCCTCCACCAGCATCGCCGCATAGCGGCGCACCGAGGCGTAATCCTTTCGGTCGAGAAACATGGCCACCAGATTGGAGAGCGCCTCCTCGGACCGCGGATTGCGCGACAGCACCTTGCGGTACTGCTCGGCGGCTTCCGCGTAGCGCCCCGTCTTTTGCAGCGCCACGGCGCGGCCGAATAGCGCCGGCTCGTTGTCCGGGAACAACTCCAGGTACTTGTCCAGCGCCTCGGACGCCTGCGCCGGGCTGCCGCCATGAATCAGCGAGAGCCCCAGGCCCAACAATGCGTCGGGGCGCGTGCCGTCCACCTCAATGGCTTTGCGGAAGCTTTCCGACGCCGCTTTCCAGTTCTTCAGGTTGCCGTAGCAAACGCCCAGGTTGAAGTAGCCGATCCGATGCCTCGGTTCGATCGCCACCAGTCTCCGGTAGGTTTCCGATGCGGCCTCAAACTCCGCCATCTCGCACTGAACATGGCCCAGCGCCGAATAGAGCCCGGGTTCCCGTTCCCCACCTTCGATGGCTTTGGCCAGCATCCTGGCGGCGCTTTCGCGCTTGCCCTCCAGATGCAGCGAAACCGCCCTGGCCAGCGTCTTGCTGGCCCGCTTGGATTGCATGCCCTCATCGATGGGCAGAATTCCAGGCGGAATCGAGGTTTTGGCTGCGCTCTCGCTCGTCAGGAAGGATGGCATAAAGGGAATCTCCTATGGTCTCGGTGTTTCGGTCCGGAATACTGAGGTTCGGCAATACGGAAAAACGGGAAACGTCTGCGCCGCTGGAAAGCCAGCGCGGCGGCGGCCAGCATCGGTTCGTCGCCGGCTCCGGCCGAGCCGCGCCGGCGCTCGGGCGACGGCGTCGAAGAGGGCCGGAGTTCGGCGGCCGCCGACTGGCCGTCGTTGGTGAAGTAGGCGCAAACGCGGCCAATCCAGTCGTCGTTGTGCGCTACCTTTACCCAATACAATCGGGCCCGCTCGCCGGCATCGGCAAAGAAGCCGACGCCGCCCTTGGAGAGCGTGCTGTCGGTCCAGGAATCCACTTCCTCGCCCTCGATCGATGTCACGATGCGATCGCCTGAGACAACCACCGAAACCCGGTACGGAGTGTGGTTGTGCACCATCACGCTGAGGGGGGTCTCGACCCGGTGCCCGGCTTTGCCGCCCACGACCGGGTAATGGATCATGGCGATCATCGGCCGGGGACCGGGAGCGACGACGGTGAATTTCATGGCGTAGTAATTTTTCGAGTCGGCGGCGCGCACCACCCAATCCACACTCTTGTTTTCGATTTCGCCCAGGAACTCCAGCCGATAATCGGCGAAGCCCAGCGACGGGCGCAGCAGCGCCAACTGTCCGGGCCGCACGAACCCGGCCGAACTGCGCGACCAGCCCGGCGCCAGCGCCTTGGTCCCGCCGCCCCACGCGTTCATGCCGCCGTGGAAGCTATCCGCGATCTCGGTGGCGGCGCGGGAAGCTATCGCGCCGCGGATGCGCCCCATCAGGCCGGGTGAAGCGAAACCCGGCGAAGACACGCCTCCCGAGTTGCGCCTCAGCTTCGCCAGCGCTTCGCCGCCCTCCGCGCGCGTTCCGTTGCCGGCGGCAATGGAGATGCCAGGCAAGCTGCCGTGGTTGAGCAGCAGCAGGCGCCGCGCCTGGCGGATTTCGGGAACGCCGTACCAGAGCAGGCTGCCTACCAGCAGGCTCGCAGCCAAGGCCTTGAACGCGTCGGCGGCGATCGGCCGCACCCGGCGCAGGCGTGCCCCAGGCAGGTGGAAGACCTCGGCCAGATCGGGTCGCGGACTGCGCTTGGGCTCGCGCGCTTCCGGCGCACGCTCGGCGGCCGGCTGCAGGTTCCACGCCGGCAGCATGGGCTGAGGGGCGGTGGGAATCGGGGAGATCCGCTTGCGAAGCGTGCCGGTGGGACCGCGGAAAAAGAACTCCAGCGGAATCGGCAGCGCGGCCGCCAGCGCCGGGCTCGGAGGCGCCAGCCCCGAATCGGGAGCCGTCACCGCAAATCGAGCGGCGGGTTCGAGCGGCGGCTGGAAGGCCTGGTCCGTTTGCGGCCGGAGTGCGGCCGGCCCATTGGCGCCAAAGCCGGCCATTGGCTGCAGCGCCGCCGCCTGTACCTCGAAGCTGGGAAGACACAACGTGGGCCGCAACCGCAGTGCGGCCGCCCGAAATTCCGCCGGAAGCGACTCCACCGATGCGGCGGTAACCGCCTCCCAGGATGGATCCGCCAAAGGCATGTCCACCCGAACCCTATCGGCCAATTCGTCCGCACTACCGCGGTGGAACCAGGCGAACTGCGGCAGAGCCAAAGCCGGCGTTGCGGGCAGAGCCTCCGCCATGGCCGGCAGGAGGAGCATTTCGACCGCCTCGGCTTCTTCCATCGCCTGCCAGCTCTGGCGCTCGGGAGTCCGTGCAACCGTAAAGGGCGGAATTGCCGCCGACGCCAGGCCTGCTGCGGGCGTGGGCAGAGCCAACTGCTTCAGCTCGGTTAGGGCGCGGGCGGCAATCTCGACCGGTTCGGGCTCGAGCGGCGACCACCAGCCAACCCGCTCCCGCAGCATCGGTATGGGGTCCGCACTCTCCAGTCCCAGCGCCGGTAGGGTGACCGGCGGAACGGGGGCCAGGGCCTCGATCATACCGCTCACTGCAATCCATCGCTCGACGGCTTCTGCGTTGGGAAGCGCCAGCGGAGTCCGGCCCGGAGGTGGAATCCGTTCCAGCAGGGCTGCGTCTTCGACGCCTTCGCCGAGACTCTCGACGCGAAAGGCGGGCAGGGCGGCGGCGCGCTGCCGGTAGAGCGCCGCTTCGAGTCCAACTCGCGGACGGGCAGCCTGAACCGCCGCGCTGGGCTGTAACGGGGCCCAAAAACCGGGCCATTCGAGGGCGGGCGCGGCTATGGCCGGTGCCGCTCCCGGAAGCCGCGGCGCATTCGACGAACGCGCACAACCCGCTACTGAAGGCTCCACCAGCCGTTCTTCCACCGGAGGTTCGAATTCCACCGGCGCGGCGGCGGCCAGGCACGGCTCCGGAGCCCGTTCCAGAGCGGCGATGAGACAGGGCAGCGCCGGCTGGTGTGAAACCGGGTCGGCCGCGATTGGAGTCAGCCTGGACGCGAGATCGGAACACGCCGGAACAATCGAAACCGGCGCCAGCGGCGCCAGCGGCGCACGCGGCGGCAGCACGGCGTCCAGCGTTTCGGGAAACGGCGGCAGCCACGCCCCCTCACTGCCCGATTCCCCTTGGTCGAAATCGAAGGGGCGGAGTTCCAGAACCGGCGCCGCTTCGGAAGCCGAGAAAACCCCCGCCGCCAGGGCCGCATGGATCGCCAGTCGGTCCGCCTGGATGGAGCTAAAGGAGAACGGAAACTCCGTCGGAACCGGGCGCAGGCTCACTCCCGCCGGCCTCACCCACTCCATCAGGCTGGGAACGGTCCGTCCGGTCTGGACTGGCCAGGCAGAAAAAAAGGGTGAGGGTGGTGCTGGGGCAGGGACCGGCCTCGACATCCGGAACAGCGCTTTGCCGAGCCGCTCGTGGTAGTGAATGCGGTGAGCGTCAGTACAAAATTCGCGATCCCGAAAGTTTCGAATCGGCCCGATTTCTTTTCCGCAGTATAAACAGCCCAATCTCGCCCTCGGTCTGTCGACAATTGCTGCCCTTGAGTATATCGGCGGCTGGTCAAAAGAACGGTAGGCTTTTTGTCAACGTTGGACTAATAATTTCAGGGAGCATGGAACTGTTACCTGAAGGTATCGGCAATGGCCGGCAATCCCGACGCCGAAGCCGCTTATGGGAGACTGATTCCGTGCGGCATCTAATGCAAATCATGCTGGCGACGCTGTTGGCGATCCCGTGTGCCATTGCGCGCGAGCCCTTTACGCCCGCCGATATCCGGGCGTGGAGAAGCCCGCAAGACCCGCGGATCTCGCCCGACGGAAAGCGAGTGGTCTACGTGGAGCGGTGGAACGACCCGGGCAGCCGCGCGGTTTGTTCGAACCTTTGGCTGGTGTCGGTGGATGGCCGCGAGCGGCGCCGATTGGGCGTGCCCTCGGGACCTGGCGCCTGGCGCGACCGTTCGCCGCGCTGGTCGCCGGACAGCGGGCGCATTGCGTGGCTGAGCGACCGGACCGGAAAGACGCAGCTTTACGTTGCCACCGCGGCCGGCGGCCAGGCCGGCGAGCTCAAGCTGGGCGACCTCGAGCCGGAAGCGTTCGGCTGGTCCGCCGACGGCGAGTGGATCGCCGTCACGGCGCGCGCCACTGCCGGCGCCGCACCCTGGGCGTCCGCCGACCTGTTGCCCCGCCTCGCTGCCTTTGCCGGTTGGGCGAAGTCGAAATTCCTGGTGGCGCCGGCCCGCGGAGGCCTGCCGCGCGAGCTCGATACCGGCGATCTCCGGGTGCAGGGAGAGCCGGCCTGGGCGTTAGACGGCAAGACGGTGCTGATCTCGGGGCGAAATGCGCCTCTCGGCGACAGTCAGATCTATGCCATCGACTCGAGCGCCGAAGCGAAGAGAGAACCGCCGCGTCAACTCACCCACCGGGCGGGGACGAATCTCCATCCGCTCGCCTCGCCCGACGGCGGCAAGATCGCCTGGATTGCGTCCGAACCCCGGCCCGGCAACGCGCTGCGCAAACTCTGCGTCATGAACCCCGATGGCAGCCGCGACAAAGTGCTGGCGGGCGCTCTCGACCGCGATGTGGCCGCGCCGTTCTGGAGCTCGGACGGGCGCACCGTCTACTTTCTGGCCGACGATGCCGGCGCCACTCAGGTCTATGCCGCGCGCGCCGATGGCACGGCGCGCCAGGTAACCCGCCGGCACGACCGGCTGACCGGGTTTTCGCTGGCCGATAACGGCCGCGCCGCGGCCGTGCGCTGGTCCGCTTCCGAAGGCGCCGTGGAGGCGGGTACGGTGGTTTCCTTCGCCGTGGACCTGCCGGGCGGCGTCAACGCCCTGGCCGCGCCCAACGACGAGCTGCTGGCCACGCGCGACATCGCCACGGCCGAAGAATTCCGCTACGATTCCGCCGGCCGCGGCATTCAGGCTTGGCTGACGCGCCCCGCCCGCTTCGATCCGGCGCGCACGTATCCGCTGATCGTGGACGTGGAAGATCAGCCCGGCCGGATGCGCGGCGTGGAACCGCGGCTCGAAACCCAACTGCTGGCGGCCCGCGGCTGGCTGGTGCTGACGCTGAACCCGCGCGGCACTCCCGGTTATGGAGAGGGCTTCGCCAATCTGCTGCCGACCGCCTATCCCGACGACGCCTTCACGGACGCCATGCGCGGGGTGGACGCGGTATTGGGCAAAGGACTGGGCGACGCCCGGCGCATCGCCATGGTCGGCGGCCTGCTGGCAAGTTGGGCGTTGGGCCATGGCGACCGGCTGCGCGCCGTAGTGGTTACCGAGCCGGTGGCCGATCTCGCCGCTCGGGCGTGGCAGAGTCCCGCGAGCCTGCGCCGTATGACCGCGCTGCTCGGCGCGGCGCCGTGGGAGGATCCGCAACTCTATGCCAAACACTCGCCCCTATCCTCGGCGCCCGATTTCAACACGCCCGCGCTCCTGATTGCCCGCCCCGGAGATGTCGCCGCCGCGGCGCTCGCGACCGCGCTTTCCACCCGCCGGTTGGATTGCACGGTTTTGTCTCTCAGCCCCGAACAGAACCCCGAAGACCGCGTCTTGGAGTGGCAAGGCATTCTGGCGTGGCTGGAGAAAATGCTCAAGTGACCTTCGTGTCGCGCGCACTCCTGCGTGCCGCGTCGAGTCTCCGAACTCCTGATGTCGCCCCGGCGGTTTTCTGGTGCTAAGGAAAATAGGCTGTCGCATCGCCTTCTGTGGTCTGCCCTGCACTCGGCTGCTTTCGTGGAGTAGGCGTTTTCGCCTGCGATCGGCCACAAGGCCGCTTCTACCACAGGCTGCTAAGCTAACGCGCGGCGATGCGCAACCGGGCCGCGGCCAGAGGGAGCGGTCTTCGTCATACCCGGAGTGCGCCGAGGCGGATCAAGCCGGGATGTTCTTCTTCCTTAACTCGCCAACGACTGCGCTACCAAGGAGAATATAGAAGAATCCGACAAGAAAGATGACTGCGAAGCATGACGGCACGATAATCCACTCGGACCCGTGATAGAACATCCCCTTGCCGCTCCAGTACAGAAACAGCGGGGCGAAACTGACGGAAAGGCCTTGAAGAGCCGCGACAATCCAGTAGAGCGGCGAACGAACGATTCTTACCCACTTGGAATTAATCTCGATGGTCACCTTGTCCATGTGCGGCAGTACCTCCAACGCGAACCCTCCCGAGCCGGGCATTGAAAAGCATAGCAAACACCATTACCGGGCAGGAAACCAGTTGCAGTAACCCTTGCGCCCGGTTTTCGGCTCGAAGGTGTGGCCCTACGCACTCCCCTCCTTCTTGTCTTTCTGCAAACGTGATATCGTTTCCTTCGGCGAATACAATGAAAGCCCTTATTTGCGTGTTTGCTTTTGCCGCCGCGTGTGCCGCGGCTTCTCTCCAGCCCGGCCAGCTCCTCGTGGAGTACCGCGCCAATCCCCAAGGGATCGACGTCGCTCAACCCCGATTCTCCTGGGTTCTCACGCCCGGCAACGCTCGTATCCGCGGCCTGCGCCAGACCGCGTATCACCTCCAGGTTTCGTCCACCGAGCGCGCCCTGCACGAGGGCAAAGGCGATCTCTGGGACAGCGGCAAGATCGAGTCCGGCGAATCGACCCAGGTCGGGTACGCCGGCCGCACGCTCGCCTCCGGCGCCGCCGCCTTCTGGCGGGTTCGCGTCTGGGACCAGGACGGAAAACAGAGCGACTGGAGCTCTCCGGCCAGCTTCACCATGGGGCTGCTCGATGCCAAGGACTGGCAGGGAAAATGGATCGGGCGGGATGAAGCCGCCGGCTATGAAGACCCAGCCAGCGTCTATCGCTCACTCGCTGGCGCGCACTGGATCTGGAACGCCGCCGGCGCCGCCACCAGTGCACCCGCCGGCACGCTGCTTTTCCGTACCGAAATCCCGATTCCCGCGGACCGCAAAATTGTCCGCGCCTTTCTCATCGCCGGCGCCGACAACCAGGCCGACGTCGCCGTCAACGGCCGCGCCGTCGCCACCCGATCCGAAGCGCCTCTTCCCATCCTGGCCGACCTCGGCGGCGTGCTGCATCCGGGCGTGAACGCCGTCGAAGTCGTCGCGCTCCACACCAAGCCGGACACGCCCGCCGGCTTGATCGGTGTGGTGCGGGTGGAGTTCGATTCCGGCGAGCCGCTGGTGGTGGCTACCTCCGATGCCTGGAAGGTATCGGCCGCGGAACCAGCCGCGTGGGGCCCGGCCGTGGATCTGGGCGCTTACGGCATGGCCCCTTGGGGACGTGTCGGCCTCACCGCCGAGCATCGCCTGCCGGCGCGCTATCTGCGCAAGGAGTTTTCCACCCATGGCAAAGTCGCCCGGGCGGTGGTCTATTACTCCGGCCTGGGCGTCTCCGAGCTTGATCTCAACGGCGCCAAAATCGGGGATCACGTCCTCTCGCCCGGCCTCACCGATTACGACAAGCACGCCCTCTACGTCGCCTTCGACGTCACTAGGCAGGTCGCCGCCGGCGCCAACGCCATCGGCTTGACGCTGGGCAATGGCCGGTTTTACGCGCCGCGCGCCGACAGCACCCGCAATTTCGGTTTCCCCAAGGCCATCCTGCAGCTCAACCTGGAATACGCCGACGGTTCGCGCCAAACCGTCGTCTCCGACGATTCCTGGAAGCTTTCCACCCGTGGTCCCATCCGCGCCAACAACGAGTATGACGGCGAAGAGTACGACGCCCGTGCGGAACTAGGCGCCTGGGACCGCCCCGGCTATGACGATTCCCAGTGGGAAGCCGCGCGCGTGGTGGCCGGCCCCTCCGGCGCGCTGGCCGCGCAAATGGCCGAGCCGCTGCGGGTGGTGGAATCGGTCAACCCGGTTTCGGTCAAACCGCTGTCGCCCGGCGTGTGGATCTACGACATGGGCCAGAACATGGTGGGCTGGTGCCGCCTGAGCGTCACCGGTCCGCGGGGCGCCCAAGTCCGCCTGCGCTTCGCCGAAACCATCCAGCCCGATGGGTCGATCTATACCGCCAATCTGCGCACCGCCCGCGCCGCCGATCTCTACACCCTGCGCGGGAGCGCACCGGAAACTTGGGAACCGCGCTTCACTTACCACGGTTTCCGCTATGTGGAGCTGACCGGCTACCCGGGCGAGCCTGCGCTGACGGCGCTCGTTGGCCGCGTGGTGCACGACGATATGGCCCGCACCGCCGGCTTCACCAGTTCCAGCCGGATTCTGAATCAAATCCACCACAACGTGTTTTGGGGCGTGCGCGGCAATTATCGCAGCATCCCCACCGATTGCCCGCAGCGCGACGAGCGCCAGGGCTGGCTCGGCGACCGTTCCCAGGTGAGCCGCTCGGAATCCTACCTGTTCAACGTAGCGGCGTTCTACTCCAAGTGGGAACGCGACCTGGCCGATTCCCAGCGCGACAACGGCTCCATCCCCGTGGTGTCTCCCAACTACTGGCCGCTTTATTACGACGACCTCACCTGGCCCAGCACGTTTCTGTTCGTCCCCGGCATGCTCTACGACCAATACGGCGACCGCCGCGTGCTGGAGCGCACTTACCCCGCCATGAAGCGGTGGATCGACCTGGAACGCAGCTACGTGCACGACGGCCTGACTTCCAAGGATCAGTACGCCGATTGGTGCGTGCCGCCGGAAGATCCCAAGCTGATTCATTCCCAGGACCCCACCCGGGTCACCGACAAAACCCTGATCGCTTCGGCGTATTACTATCACCTGCTGCGGACCATGGCGCGCTACGCCCGCATTCTGGGCAAAGCCGAGGATGCCGCCGCTCTCGAAGCCCAGGCGGCCGAAACCGCCGTCGCCTTCCAGAAGAAATTCTTCAATCCCGACAAGGGCGCCTACGACAACGGCACCCAGACTTCCAGCATCCTGCCGCTCTATTTTCAAATGACGCCGGGCGAATTCCGCGCCCCGGTGCTGGCCGCGCTCGCCCGCAACATCGAAGAAGTTACCCACGGCCATGTGGGCACCGGCCTGGTCGGCGCGCAATGG
Source organism: Bryobacteraceae bacterium (assembly GCA_052148435.1). Lineage (GTDB taxonomy): Bacteria > Acidobacteriota > Terriglobia > Bryobacterales > Bryobacteraceae > JBEKYD01. The sequence continues at coordinate 734 of JBKQIF010000031.1, read as the reverse complement.
CTCATGCGCACCCTATCGGACAACGGCCGCTCCGACCTGGCCTACGAAATCGCCACTCAAAAGACCTATCCCGGCTGGGGCTACATGGTGGAAAAGGGCGCCACCACGGTGTGGGAATTATGGAACGGAGATACCGCCGATCCGGCCATGAACTCCGGCAATCACGTGATGCAGATCGGCGACCTGGCGGTGTGGATGTACGAATACCTGGCCGGCATCCGCTCGGACCCCGAACACCCCGGCTTCCGCCACATCCTGATTCATCCCTATCCGGCCGGCGATCTGACGTTCGTCAACGGCGCGCACCAGTCGCCCTACGGACCGATTACGACTGCCTGGAAACGCGATGCCGGCCAATTCGAGCTCAACGTCGCCATCCCGCCCAATACCACCGCCACCGTATGGGTCCCGGCGGCGGACCCGGCCGATGTCACCGAATCGGGCCGCTCCGCGCTTCAGGCCCAAGGCGTAAAACTGCTGCGCGCCGAAGCCAACGCAGCCGTCTTCGAAGTCGAGTCCGGCAACTACACCTTCCGCGCGCCGATGAAGTAGAGGTGGGGCATGCTTTAGCTTGCCCGTGTGGTTATCGAGCAAGGTGGGGCATGCTTTAGCCGAACCTTCGCAGTTCGACAGATCTGAAGCCGGAATATCTTTTGTTTTCAACAAAGGCACTCCAAAGGTCTCCACTACATTTTGAGTTGGGGAAAGGGAGCTGACGAGGCGGAAGTGGTGAT
>JBKQIF010000030.1:0-6651 GCA_052148435.1 Bryobacteraceae bacterium | reverse complement strand
GATCCACAGGTCCTGTTGCCGCTCTCGTTTCCGTCGGGTTCCCATCGCCATGCCTTTTAGACGCTCCAAACATTTCCGAGGTCACATGTATTGGCAAGGAATCTGACTATTACCACGGGCTGCTAGGCGTGTCACGGCGCCCAGATTCTCATTTGGCCGAATAGATAAGGTCCTTGGTGTGGCGGGGAAGCAGTGCTCCGATCCCGGCGCCGATCACCGCGCCCACGCCTCCGACCAACGCACCCCCGACTCCGCGGGAGACGCAGGGCCAAGCTGGCCCCCGCGACAGCCACCCACACCAGCGCCGACAGCGAATCCGCCTCCGAACCCAATAAGCGCGCCAACGGCGGCGCGCTTGCCCCGTCCCCAGCCGCTCTGACGGTATCGCTCTATCTTGAACACGTCCTCTCTTCTCGCGGTGACTGTCCCGGCCGTCACCTGTTGCGCCGTCCAGTTCTGGAATGCACCTTCCACCGGCCCCGTTTTCAAGGACAGCCGAATCCTATCGCCTGCCCGCAACTGTGCGACGGATTGCCAGTCGCGCCGATCCTGCCCCGCAGCCACCGTCCCGAGCGCACTCAGAAGTACCAACGTCAGGAAACTCAGCGCTGTATGCATCCCGTAATCAAATCTCATATTGAGATTCACTTGCCGCGGGGCCATCATATCATGCACAGTTCGCGGATCAACTTGTCGTCGCCGCCGGCCCGCGGACCGATCTGCGAAAACTCCGTCGCAAGACCAGCACAACGCCCCGCCGCCGGCAGACCCGTCTGGGCACGAGCATTAAGACCCGGTATCGGTAGCGTTCTGTCGGGCTGCGGGGCAGTTTCCGAGCACGCCGGAAACCATCCGGGGGGCAGGATTGGTAAACGCTGCGCGACCAGGCAGGAACTACGGCCCCGAATGCTGATCTTGCACCACGCCCGGCATTATCCGAGACGTCACGTCGATGTTCGCTCAGTCGCTGGGACCAGGCGTATTTCTTGCCCGCTGGCGTAGACGCTCCATACGCCATGACTCGGCGATCCTGAAAGTCCGAATCTCTTCCGGAGCGAAGCTGGCGACGAGTACCTCTTCCTGTTTGCCGGCATTTGCGATGAGCACACCCCGTGGCTTCCTTTCCAGGCCACCCAGGTATATTCATGCCTCAGGATATATCTTTTTCATGCTTACAACCCTGGATTCATCAAGCTCGATTCCAAGGCCACGCGGATCCGGAAGTGTAATCTCGCTGTTTTTCGGAATGAGCTGGTTTTTGTCAAAATAGTAGAAATTCGGCTGTATGTCAATCTGGTATTCCATAATAGGGCACACCGCCGGCGGCTGGCTCGCTACTATGTGAGCCAGGGCGGTCGATCTCTGGTTATGGGGACAGACAATCAGACCATGCACGGAGGCGAGCGCGCAGATTTTCACCAGCTCGCTGATGCCGCCGCCCCATTCCGGGTCGATCTGAATGACATCGACGGCATTGTGCTCGATGAGATTTTGGGCATCCCAGCGGCCGTAGGAATGCTCGCCGGTTGCGATCGGAATGAAAGTCATCTGTCGCAGGCGGGCGAGACTCTCAGCCTGGCCCGCTGTCGGAACCGGTTCCTCCAGCCAGCGCGGCCGGTATTGTTCCGCATCTTTACACCATTTCATCGCATAGGGAAGGTCCCATCTCAGCAACGCGTCGATCATGATATCGTAATTCGGCCCGACGGTTTCGCGGAGGTTCCGGATCAGCGCCACGTTCTCTTCGTATCCGATTTGCCCGTCCGGTGGCCCGCGCGTGGGGAACCATTTCTGTGATTTGTATCCTTCCTTCTTCAGCTGGGCGGCACTCTCCCGGACGCGGTCAGGTTCCAGGGACTGTCCAATGCAGCTTGCATAGACATCAATCGTTTTCCGCGAGCCGCCCAGAAGCTTGTAAACCGGAATATCGAAAAATTTCCCCTTCAGGTCCCAGAGGCAGTTGTCTATTGTGCTCACACCGAAGATGTAGGTTCCGCTATACCGATGAGCGCCGCCGTGCATCCTTTCCCAGATGGTATCGATGGCGAGCGGATCCTGGCCGATAAGATTCTGGGCGATTCCCATGACGGCATCGGCCGCAGTCTGATCGAACGTCCCATAGAAACCCTCGACGCCTTCGTTCGTGAGTATTTTCAGATACAATTGGCTGACTGGTAAGTTTCGCAGATTTCTCGTCGTCCCATGGCCAAAGCTTGCCTGGTACGCCTTCATCTGATCCGGATTGCCTGTTAACCGCCAGATTTCAACACCGGTAATTTTCAGATTAGCCGATTTGGTTGTCCCCTGAACTCCTGGTGAAATCATCGGCATGCCACCCAATGCTGCAGCAGCCGCCAGAAATGAACGTCTATGCACGGTGTTCTCTCCATTGGTTAACCAGGATTTCCTCTTTCGCCTCCTGGGTACGATTATTCTACGCCCGATCTGCCTCCGCTGGAGCCATTCTTCGCATCCTAGTTTCCCGAGCGACTTCATACGCGAACGGTTTCAATAGGACCGTGTCGATCACCGAAAACATCGCGGTGTTGTTCGCGATGTCGAGCGTCAGAGCGCTGATTACGGCCATGGTGAAGCCTGGCGCCTGGAGGAACATGCGGGCGGAGCGCTTTCAGATCGTTCAGGAAAGCATCCATGACGTATTTCGACGAATGTCTCGCAAGCTTGTCTGAGACGCTTGAGCCGGGTTTGGTGCCGGGATTCGGTGAATGCGCCATCCGAAAACGTCTCCAACCCCGAGGCCCTCCGCGCGGACATTCGCAGCGCTTATGGCTTTTAAACCGCCTGTAAGGGCGTAGTGTTTACCGACACGACTCAAGTCCTGCATCGTTCGCTACTCGGCAAGTGCGGCACGGCCATCAGTGCGGCGGCAGCTAGCCTCTGCTCGGGCCGAGCGGTTCCGCCGCGGGTTTCGCAAGGTCCTATCGGCTGCTAAGTACGCGAATGGAAGACGGCGCGGGCCGCTACTGCGCGCGTTTGGCGCTGAAGGTGATGGGTCGAGTTCCGTAGTCATCGAAATTTGACGTCATACTGACCTCGATGGTGTTGCCCGAGACTCTGCCCTTAAAATAGTTCTCCCTGCCAGTGCAAGCGCCAACGGTGAACGAGATGTTGTCTCCGTGCACTTTCCCGTCCTCGATCTCCACTTTTTCCGCCGGACCACCTCGGCCAAAGGCGGCCATTTCCGCAGTGCCGGCGAGTTTTTGCGCTCGGCCTTCACAAATGAGGGCCGGAGCCTCCGGCTCCGATTTCACTTACACTGGCGGTATTATGCCCGTGATCCCAAACGCACACTCCCCGCAACGCGCCGCCCGGATCGCCGTCGGCCTGCTCGCCGCTGTATGCCTCGCCTTCGCCCAATCCGCGCCTGGCGGCCAGGGAACCCGCAATAACCAGGAGACGCTCGTCTCTCCCGAAGTTCACGCCGACCACACGGTGACGTTCCGGCTGTACGCTCCCAAAGCAACCGAGGTTACCCTCACTGGCGACTGGATGGCCACGCTCGAAGCGCGCACTGGCGGAACCACCAAGATGACCAAGGGATCCGACGGCGTCTGGACCTTTACTTCGCCGTTGCTCGAGCCGACGATTCACCTCTACTTCTTCACCCTCGACGGCCTTCCCATCGCCGACCCGGTGAACCCGCTTCTGAAGTTGCGTACCCGGACCTCGGCAAGCCTCGTGGAAGTGCCTGGCACTCCCGTGCCCGTCTGGCAGCCGCAGGAGGTGCCCCGCGGAACGGTCGATTACAACTGCCTGCATTCCGCGGCCTATAACGACGAACATCCGTTCACGGTTTACCTCCCGCCCGATTACCACAAAAGCACCACGCGCTACCCGGTGCTGTACCTGGTGCACGGCGGCGGAGACGTCTACAGCAGTTGGGTGACCGCCGGCGCGGCCAACATGATCCTCGATAACTTAATTGCGCAGAAGAAGGCCGTGCCGATGATCGTCGTGATGCCGTTTAACGGGCGCAACTACCCCAATCTGCCGCTCGCCGCCGGCGCCGCCGCGCAAGCCGGCGAGACGCCAGTCTTCGAACAGTACATGACCAAGGAACTGGTCCCCTACATCGACTCGACCTACCGCACGCTGACCGGCCGCAGGAACCGCGCCATGGCGGGGCTCTCCGCTGGTGGAGGCGCCACGTTCAACGTCGGCCTCAAGCACACCGAGCTCTTCAGCCAGTTCGGCTTCTTCAGCGCCGGGGCGGTCGCCCTTCCCGACGCCGCGGCCCGATATCCCGAGTTCGCCAGCGCGAAGGCCGCCGAGAACAAGTTCGATCTGATCTGGATCAGCTACGGCAACCAGGACCCGAACCACGTCGGCGCCGAGGCGTTCCACGCCGCCCTGACCAAGAACGGCGTGAAACATACCTATGTTACCCGCGACGGAGGCCATGTCTGGCCCGTCTGGCGCTGGTCGCTCGCGGAGTTCGCGCCGCTGTTGTTCCGGAAGAACTGAGCGGAACGGCTCGCGCGGCTGTTCTGGACGGTATTATCGCCTCCAGGCGGCGCCCGATTCCGGCGGCAGTAGCAAGGCTTCCGCTAATCGGGGCGCGAGATTTTGCGATATTCCTCTTCGGATTGTGCGGGCAATAAGACCCACAGCGTATATATCCCCAACAGCGTTCCGAAAGGCATGAACAGCAGGAGGGCGAAGCAGGCCAGCACGATGGTCAGCATACGCGCCCATGCCTGCCGGTCCAGCAGCCCCCATCCGGCGATGACGCCCAGTACTCCGCCAGCAACCAGCAATGTGCCAATGAAACAGAGGATACCGTGAACGAACGGCGGCGCTCCAGGCGGAAACCCTCCTTCCCACAGACCCCCGGATCGAAAGATGGCAAGCATTACGCCGCCGCCCACGAGCAGCATGCCGGAGAGGGCTAGCCAGAGGATCCCGAGCATCCGAATATGTCCGGCGATCCGGCTCTGAACAGGCATCAACGGCATATTGCCGACAACCGGCTTCCCGCAGGTGGAACAGTAGCGGTTGGTTTCGAGCAACTGAGCGCCGCAGCGGTCACAGAACATTACAGTCTCCTCCACCGTCTCCTACGATAACGCGGCGGGTTTGTTCCAGTTTTCAGCTCACCAGCAAGATGGAGAATCCACCGCTCGCCCGTTATCGTCGGGTGCCGGTTTCAGACCGGTGCTACTGCGCAAGGGAAACGCGCGCCTTCGGCCAGGTGGAAAAAAGGGTCTCCACAGGCAGCGTTATGGCGTGATATCGGTAGGCTTCGGCCGCCGAGCCTTGTGAACGCGACTTTTCCCGAGTAGCCGACGATCATGGAACTGACCCACACGCCCGCGATTGGCCACCTTGTTAGGTTGAAGTTGGGTGCCGTTCTCTTCGGCTTCGATGATGGATACTATCCAAATGGAGGCCAGAGCATGAACAAGATCACACCGTTTCTGTGGTTCAACAACAACGCCGAAAACGCCGCGGAGTTCTATCTCTCGGTGTTTCCGGAAGCGAAGAAGGTGGGCGAGCTGCGTTCGAGCGGCGTGGGGCCCTGGCCCGCCGGAAAGATCGCGACCATCACCATCGAACTTATGGGCCAGCGAATGACGTTCCTCAACGGTGGCCCCGCGCAGGCGCTCACGCCGGCTTTCTCGTACTCCGTCGCGTGCAAGGACCAGGCCGAGATCGACCGCTACTGGGACAAGCTGCTTAAGGGTGGCAAGCCCATGGCCTGCGGCTGGCTGACGGACAAGTTCGGCCTGTGCTGGCAGATCGTGCCGGAGAAGATTGGCGAGATCCTGAAGCATCCCAAAGCGATGGCCGCGATGATGAAGATGGTGAAGTTCGACATCGCCACGCTGGAGGCCGCGGCGAAGGAGTAACGGCGAGCGGCGAAGGAGCCAAAACGGCAAAGGCCCATTCCCACTGGCGACGCCGCCCGTTGCGATCGCCGAGATTATCGAAGCAGCGATGTTCAAGAATGTATTCTGTCCGAATCGCCGACCATCAGGGCACAATTCCTCTTCATGCGTGACGCGCCGATTGAGTCATGTGCGGCACGGCGCAAAGCCGAGAGCGGGTCGCGTATGATAGCATCGCGTGGTGTGCTCGCCTTCAAACTTCGTTCCCGGACGATCGAATGTGATACATAGGGCGCGATTTCTGATTCTTACCATATGTGCCATGGCCGGTGTGCCGGCGCCGATGAACGCGCAGCCCAAGTACACGATTGCGTATTCCGGATTCGCGCCCCTGAACACCGACGTCTTTATCGCCGACGCCGATGGCCGCAACCCCAAGCCCTTCTTGGCGGACCCTGCTCAGGATTTCAACGCGTCATTTTCGCGGGACGGGAAGTGGATCGTGTTCACTTCCGAGCGCAATAGGTCCGCGGACATCTACCGCGCACACCCGGATGGGACGGGGCTGGAACGGCTGACCGATGATCCCTCCTTCGACGATCAGGCGGCACTTTCGCCGGACGGTCGCACCGTGGCGTTCGTTTCCAGCCGCAGCGGGCATGCCGAAATTTGGACGCTAGTGTAGTGTCCGACAAATAACTGGACAGCCACCTCCCTTCAGGCTTATGCTGGGACATGGCGTTGTCCAGCGGTCTTTCAGTTGCCGAACGGGAGCAGATCCAGCAATGGACGTCGGCCCACG
>JBKQIF010000029.1:0-23529 GCA_052148435.1 Bryobacteraceae bacterium | reverse complement strand
GGCAGACGTCGGTATTGTAGATCGATTCGCCGTTGTGATCCATCCATCGGCCCACCGCGCTCAGGATATGAACCGACTCGCCCGGAATCGAGCCGTCGCCCGTCGGCCCGATATTCAGCAGATAATTTCCGGTGTCGCGCGCGCAGGCAGTCAGGTTGCGCACCACGGTCTTGGGCGACTTCCAGTTGTCATCCGCTCTTTGATAGCCCCAGCTATCGTTCATCGTCATGCAGGATTCCCAGGCCCCCTTGGCGGCTTGGATGCGCTGCTCGGGGGTGGCGAAATCGCCATCGAGCGCGTTGCGGTTGTTGACGATGATCTCGGGCTGCAGCTCGAACACCATCTTGTTCATCTTCTCCGATTCCCAGCCGGCGGCATTGAGCGGCCAGGACACGTCGTACCACAGCACATCGATCTTGCCGTAGTTGGTCATCAGCTCGCGAACCTGCCCGTGGATGTAATCGACGAAGCGGCGCCGGGCGGCCTCGTCGGTGGCGCAGCGGGCGCCGTCGGGATGGTGCCAGTCCATCAGCGAGTAATAGAACCCCACCCGCAGCCCTTCGGCGCGCGCCGCCTCGACATATTCGGCCACCAGGTCGCGGCCGGGACCTTGCTGGGCGGCATTGTAGTTGGTGAGCTTGCTCGCGAAGTTGCAAAAACCTTCGTGGTGCTTGGTGGTCATCACCATGTACTTCTGGCCGGCGGACTTGGCCAGCCTGGCCCAGTCGCGCGCGGCATTTGGTTTGGGCCGGAACTCGCTGGCGTATTTCTGGTACTCGGCCACCGGAATGCCTTCCTGTTCCATCGCCCATTCGTGCCGGCCGATCACGCTGTACAGGCCCCAGTGAATGAACATGCCAAAGCGCGCCTCGTGCCACCACTTCATGCGGCGGGCGCGGTCCGCGTCCCCGCCCGCGGCCGAAACCGTGCGTACGGCGGCGGTAGCCGCAGTCGCGGCCGTCATCCATTCCAGGTAATCTCGTCGCGTCATAGGGCCAACTCCAGCAGGCAGAATACCACGATTCTTTATCGATAAATATGGGGAGGGTGGATTCTTACCAGACGAAGGGGACTAGCCGGAAGCGGGTGCGGAGGCAGTATTCGGGATAGCCAGGCAGGTTCCGGCCCAGGCGTTCGCCGGTCTTCTCTTTGCTCCGCAGTCTGCGCTCGACCAATTGAGGATCGTGCTTATAGAAGTAGAGATTAGCGGAGATGACGGGAATGAAAACGAGGGCCATAAAGGTCCAGCCCTGCCAAAACCTCAACGAGCCGGCCGGCCTCGTGAACCGTTCGCCGTCGCCCGGCGCAAACCGCGACATGGGCTCGACAGCGGTCTAAGCTAACGGGGCTGGATCGAGATCCGTTCGCCCACCGCGGTTTTGAATGTCACCTTGCCTCCGGTGAGACTTTCGGCCTTACGTCCGTTGCGGTACAGTGTCAGAGTTTTCGCCGGCCAGGGATTCTCGAGCGTGCAGTCCTTGCCTTTCTCGCTTTCGATGGCCGGTTCCTTCACCTCGCCCTTCACGATTGCGCTCGACACCAGAAACGCCCCGTAAGCCCGCAGATTCCCGAAGTGAGCGTCCCGGTCCTTAGGCCAGGCGGGAAAGACCCGCAGGACCCCCTCGTAGCTCTGCAGCAGCATTTCGTTGATCGCGCCGGGGACGGTGCTGGAGGTTTCCACGCCGCCGCCCGGCCAAACGACATATCCATTGGGATAATCGCCGCTGACGTGCTTGCGCATTCCTTCCAGAATGGCGGCCGGTGAATAGCCGGCGCGCACCAGCGTGGGGGCGAAGAGGGGATGGGTGTTGTATCCGTCGGCCGAGAGCGCGTTGCGGGCCGCTTCGCGCAGTTTCGGATCGCTATCGATACCGATCTGACCGGCCGGCCAGATCGCTCCCGCGGCCCACTCAATGGGGCTGTCGAGGCGCAGCACGGGTTTGCCGTCGCGCTCGGTAATTTCGAAGGGTGGCAGGTGCTCCAGGATATTCCGCCAGCGGGGACGCCGATCCTCGTCCGTGCGCAGTTCCGCGCTGATATCGAGCAGCCCTTTGAAGACCGCGCGCAAATAGCCGATCTCGTTCGTAGGGTTGACGTTGCCGGGACAGGCCTGCCAGTCTGAACTACGCTTGTAAGTCCAGTCGCCGAGCCACGGGCCTACCTCGCCCGGGCAATCGTCGTAAATCATGTACTTCCCGTTCTCGAACTTCAGGTAATCCTCCCAGAAGTTCCCCACCTCGCGCAGGAACGGATAAATTCGTTCCGCATATCGGAGATCGTAAGTGCTATAGAACCGCATCAGCATGGGGATGGCCAGAAAGCTCGCATTGCTCTTCTGGCCCATGAAGGGATCGTAGTCGAAGGGCCGCTCAATGCCCCAAGGCGCCAGGTGGCCGGGATAATAGGCGCCGCGCACGCCCAGCACCGTCCATGCGTAGAGCTTGGCGCGATCGAGCGCATCCAGAACGGGCGCGTCGTAAGAACCCGAAATGGCGATGTGATTGGAGGAATACAGCGCCAGAAACGGCGTCTGATGGTTGTAGTTGAGCGTGTAATCGCCGTTCCAGGAGGGGTGATCGGTAGTGACCCAGTTGCCGTACAGTCCGGGCGCCACCTTGCCGGCGCGGCTGGAAGACGCGATCACATATTGCGCGGCATAGTAGAACTTCTCGATCAGCGGGTCGCCGATTTCAACGAACGATTCCGACCAGAAGCGGTTCCACCATTCGCGATGCGCGGCACTTAGCTTCTCAACCTCGGCGATGGTGAGCGCCGACGCGCGTGAACGGGCCGCCGCCAGGTGCTGGGGCGCATCGAGATCGCTCAACACCGAGGTGACGATGTACGCTTTCGCGCCGGGCTTCAACAGAAAGCGAAGAGCATCGCCTTCAACCGTCGCATCCAACCCCAAAACGCGCGTGGCGACGCTGACTTCGCGCCCCCGTGTGGCCTGCGTGCGAGCCGAGGAGAGCGGATTGGGCCAGGCATATTGTTCATCGAGCGGCCCATCGGCGTTGCGGGTAAGCCACAACGTGCCGGATTCCACTCCGCCATTCAGGAACCGGGGCCGCGGAAGAACCTCTTCGCCGTTCACGTAGGCGCGTAGCACGCGTCCATCGAAGGTCCCCGCCACGTGCACCCACTCCATGTCGGACAGCGCGCGGCTGGACCGCACGAAACGATCGCCCACGTTGAAACGCAAACGGCCGTGATCGAGTGAGAGGCTATAGGCTTCGTTCCAATCACCCTTGCTCAGAATGAAGTTCGCGTCGCCGGCCTTGAACACGTAAATCCAGGCCGACACAGTGACCTGTTCGAGCGGCGGAACCGGACCGGCATCGGCGTACTCCCATTCATGCATCAGCTTGAGGGCGCGCCCGCGTTTGCCCAGCCCGAACCGCTGGTAATCCGGATTGTATCCATCCACCATGCAGCCGAGAGGCGCATCGACCGGCGCTTCGGTGGAACGCGCGACGGGAGTGGGCGGTTTGCAATCCGGGCCCAGGATCGTCTTGATATCCGTATCGATGGAGTTGCGCCCCATTTGCTCGTCGAAATCCCAACGGCGCACCAGCCCCTGGGACACTTCGCGCATTCCCGAAAGCGCGTGGATGTCTTCGGGTGACAGCGCGCGGCCATAAATGCGGATCTCATCGAGCAGACCGTCGAAAAACCAGCGCCCCTGCCCGTGCTGTTCGCGGCCGAGATTCACGGATTTCGAGTTGTCCCGGAGAACCGTGGGGTCTGGGAAAAGCCTGGCGGAAACCGAAGCCGTGCCGCCATCGGCGGACAGTTCGGTCACCAACAGATTCTCGCCTTCCGCCGTCCACGAACGCGTTTTGACAGTGAGGCCGCCGCGCATAAAATCCCCGAGGACCTCCGCGGTCCCCAACTGCTGTTCCTGCCGGTAGCCGGCCCCGGCCAGTTCGGGAATCCGCAGCACGAGGCCACCCACCGACATGGGCACGCCTTGCTGGCTCCAGAAATCGTTCTTGCCGAGGTAGAACCGCTGCTCTTCGGCGGGGCCGGCGAGGACCACTCCCAAGTCACCGTTGCCCAGAATGGGGCCATCCACCACGGTTCCGCTGGGCACCTGCCGCGGCGGGTGGTTCATGACAAACGAGTAGCGTGCCACGATTCCCGGCCCGGCGGCCGGGTCCGCGCCCCATAGCAGGGTAGCCGTGATGAGACAGGTCGATAACCGGACCAAATGGGATATACGCATGCGACCTCCTGAAAGGTTCAGGATATCGCCGGCGGTCTCGCGCGGCTAGCGCCGGAAAAATCTGAACGGTTCTCGACGCTCTTCGCCGTCACTATAGCGGGTTGGTTCGGCCTCATCGGCTTGAAGGCGGTGATACGCGCCACGCAAAACTGGGAGTGCAAGACCGGAGGGACAGATTCGTTGAGCCCACCGATCCCGTCGCGATAGAGAGGACGAGTGGCCGACTGGCCGGTTCAGCTCAGCCGCGCGAACGGACCCAAGTGGAACAGCCCCGCGTGTTCAAGCTTGGAAGCGACACAGCCCCTTGCATATGATGGATACAATGCCCGAATTTCATTTCTACGAGCCTTCGAAAGGTCACGGCCTCCCGCACGATCCGTTCAAGGCGATCGTTGCGCCTCGACCGATCGGCTGGATTTCGACCCGAGACGCCGAAGGCCGTGTGAATCTTGCGCCGTACAGCTTCTTCAATGCCGTGTGCGACCACCCGCCAATGGTCATGTTCAGCTCGGCGGGGTGGAAGGACACGGTGTCCAATATCAGGGCGACCGGCGAATTTGTGTGCAATCTTGTCACCCGTCCGCTTGCGGAGAAAATGAACCATACATCCGCCGCCCTGCCGCACAGCGTCAGCGAATTCGAGTTCGCGAAGCTGGACGCAGCTCCGAGCCGGATGGTAATGCCGCCGCGCGTCGCAGAGGCCCCGGCGGCGCTTGAATGCAAGTTGGTGCAAATTATACAGTTGCATGGCATTGACGGTTCTGCGCTCGACCAGTACCTCACCATCGGAGAAGTCGTGGGCGTACACATTAATCGCGCTTATCTCAAGGAAGGACTTTTCGACCTTCTGGCGACGCGTCCCGTTCAGCGCGCGGGTTACACCGCGGATTACACCGAGGCGACGACGGCCTTCAAAATGAAGCGGCCGCAATCAAGTGGTTAAGCGGCTGAATCAACCTCCCCGCTTGAAAACGTGCCCCGCGTCAACGGGCACAGCTACGGTCGGGCGGTTTTCGCCCAAGTCAGCCGACCGGCTCGAACCCGAACCGTTCGTAAATAATTGGCGGCTACCCGGAAGGAATATGGCGCGAGCCGCCTCGCGGGCCACTTCACGAGACGTTGAGCCCGCGCTCCCTGCGTAAGCCCAAGGGACGAGAGGCGTTATCGGGCGCTTAGGTTATGCTGGAGCTTCCGCAATGACCTTACCGCATATCGCCCGACTTCCGATCATTGCCGGCCTGCTGCTGGCGCAGGCCGGCATGGCGACCGCCGCCCCGGCCGCCGTTGCCGGCAAGTACATCCTTACGCCCAAGCCCCGCCCCGCACCGACGATCAACGGCCCCTCGGTTTACGGCGCGCGCCCGGGCCGCCCGTTTCTCTACCGTATTCCTTCCACCGGCGACCGGCCCATACGATTTAGCGCCCTGGGAATGCCGGCGTCGCTGCGGCTCGACCCGATCACCGGGATAATCAGCGGAACCGTGCCGGTGAAGGTTGGGGAGTATACGGTGACGTTTCGCGCCTGGAACTCGCGCGGAGCGGCCACGCGGCGCTTCAAGATTGTAGTGGGCGACACGCTCGCCCTCACTCCCCCCATGGGCTGGAACGACTGGTACACGCACTACGACCGCGTCACCGCCGACCTGATCCGCCGCGCCGCCTCCGCCATGGTCTCTTCCGGCATGGCCGACTTCGGCTACCAGTACGTGAACATTGACGACTGCTGGATGGTGAAGCCCGGCTCCACAGACCCCGACCTTGGCGGTGAACCTCGCGGCGCGGACGGCTCGATACGTCCCAATCGGCGCTTCCCCGACATGAAAGCCCTAACGGCGTTCATCCACTCCCAGGGCCTGAAGGCCGGCATCTACACCTCCCCTGGCCCGCTCACGTGTGCGCGGTTCGCCGGCTCCAACGGCCATGAAGAAGCCGATGCCCGCAAGTTCGCCGAGTGGGGGTTCGACTTTCTCAAGTACGACTGGTGCTCCTACGAACGCGTGGCCGGTGGCAAGACGCTCGAAGACCGCCAGCGTCCCTACGAGCTGATGGGCGGTATTCTGGCGAAGCTCGATCGGGATGTCGTGTTCAACCTCTGCCAGTACGGCATGAACGAGGTATGGACATGGGGCGGTGCCGCAGGCGGCAACTGCTGGCGCACCACCGGCGATCTCGGCGTTGAAAAGAGCACGCGCCTTCCCGGCTTCTATTCCATCGGGTTCAAGAACGCCGAGCACGGCGAATACGCCGGCCCCGGCCGCTGGAACGACCCCGATTACATCTTAATCGGCTCGGTGGGCAACGCCAACCGCATCAGCGACCCGCCCAAGCCCACTTCGCTCACCGCGGACGAGCAGTACAGCTACATGTCGATGTGGTCCCTGATGGCCGCACCCTTATTGTTCTCCGGCGATATGAACTACCTCGACGAGTTCACCCTGAATGTGCTCTGTAACGCCGAGGTAATCGAAGTCGATCAGGATCCCCTGGGCAAGCAGGCCCGCGTGGTGCGTCGCACCGAGGACGAGTTCGTCCTGGCGAAGCCGATGGAAGACGGCTCGCTCGCGCTGGGTCTGTTCAACCTGAGCGAGTCCCCTCGCCGGATCGCTGCCACCTGGGCCGATCTCGGCGTCCGGGGCCAGCGCCGCGCGCGCGACCTGTGGCGCCAGATGGACCTCGGAAACGTTTCAGGCAACTACGCCGCGGACGTTCCCCACCACGGGGTGGTCTTTGTGCGGCTGTTTCCGCGCTGAGCCGTCGCTGACGCACCGTGGTCAAGGGCGCGCCCGCTTCCCAAACCCATTCGACAACTTAATTCAACGTCCATCCTGTGAGTTGGCCGTCGCTGTTTATCTGAGCCGCAATACGGTACACCCTGGTACGCCGTTGCGGCCAAGGGTAGGTCCGATACGTGACTGTCAGTTTGTATTCGACGGCTTTGACGGGAGGATTAAGCAGGTAGGCGGTTTCGCAACGCGCTGTGATCGCCTGACGGCCCCGGATCTTTCGGATGGTTCCCCGGTCGAGGACCCCCGCATCCGTGACCGCGGAGCCATTCGCTAGCGTCAGCTTCGAAACTTCACAGTTGTATTCGACATCCGTAAGCGGCGTAAAGTTCTGGTTTGAAATTTGAAGCGTCACCAAGAGCGGACTTTTGAATTGCACATCGGTAGGCAGTTCGACTCCGGGCTTGAATAAGATAGGGAAGATCAATACGACAATCACGATAAGTACCGCCAAAGTGAGCAGCACACGATGAAGTCCCGAAAAACGGGACCGCGGCGATACGGGCTCCGGCCTGACGCCTCCAGATCTCCACATTTTGGCTTGCCTCGAACGTTATCATAATAAACCCGTTCAAACACTCGATTTCTCGGTGCTCAAGACGATGCCCCTCAACGAGCGGCTCAAGCTGCAGTTTCGCGCCGAGCTTTTCAATATCCTGAACCGCGCCAGCTTCGGCATTCCCAACACGGTCGTGTTCACCGCCGCCGGAAATACCCCATCGCCCACGGCCGGCGTGATCACGAGTACCGCCACCACTTCGCGGCAGATTCAGTTTGGCCTGAAGCTGTTGTGGTGACGAGCTCAATACTGTGTCGCGGCATTCGTGCCAGGCGCTCGCGCCGCCCTCGTGCCTGCAGGGCTGAGATTCGGAACTCCTGGTCTGGTGGAGTTTGCGTTGAGCCAGAGATTACGACCTCGTCGTGGGTGCGGGACTCTGAGGAGACTCGACCGAAATCCGCGATAGGATAGAGAGGGACTATACCTTGCCGAACACGCGAAGAGGCTTTCTGCAATCCGCGTCGGCGCTCGCCGCTGCCGTGAGCGCCGCCACCACTAACGTCGCGGGACAGGCGCGACAGGATCTCTTACCGTTACCGACTCCTGGCGGCCAGGCCCGGCCCGGGCGCGGCGCACAGGCTTCGGCTGTGCCCCCAAAACCTGTTTCGGAAGTCCAGGTCCCAAAGATGAAATTCGGGGGCGTCGAGATCAGCCGCCTGGTCCTGGGCTGCAACCCGTTTGGCGGGGAGGCCCACTACAACACCAACTTTAGGGCCTTCATGCGGGAGTACTACACCGAGGACCGGGTGTGCGCTGTCATGCACCAGTGCAACCGGTTTGGGATTAACGCCTTCAACGCTACCGGGCGTTCGCCGTTCTTGCAGCGCTTCGAGGCTGAAGGCGGCAAAATGCACTTTATCGCCCAAGGCGGCCGGGCGCCCCTGGAGGAGCAAGTAAAGACACTGAAGCCTCTGGCTTTATACAACATGGGAGAGGTGGTCGACCGGGCCTTCCAGAACGACACCATGAATGACATCCGGGAATGGTGCAAGAAGGCGCGCGACTTGGGAATCGTGGTGGGAGTGGGGACCCACAAGCCGGAGGTGATCGCGCTGGTGGAAGAACAGAACTGGGACGTGGACTTCTACGCCGGCTGCGTCTACAACCGCACGCGAACCGACGACGAATGGCGGCAGGTGCTCAAGGGCGAAATCATGGAGATGTCCCGCGAGATCTACCTGCAGAGCGACCCTCCGCGCATGTACAAGGTGATGCGGCAGACCAAGAAGCCGTGCTTCGCGTTCAAGGTCCTGGCGGCGGGTAGGATTCCCGACGCCGGCGTGGAACAGGCCTTCCGGACGGCGTTTGAGAGCCTCAAGCCGATCGATGGCGTCTTCGTGGGTGTGTGCCCGCATATCAAAGACGAGGTGCGGGAGGACGCTCAGATCGTCCACAAAATTCTGGTCGGAACGTAGCGCCTGACCCCCTGTTGGCTAGACCAGCGCGAAGACTGAAACACCAGCCGCAATGAGAGCTACCTGCAAAACACGCGTGAGCGTGGTCCTAATTGAAGGGCGCACAGGGTTCGCGCCGCCTCCGATTCGGGCCCGCTGCTACAATTCTTATCCATGTACACACGCACCCTCGTTTTGGCGATTGCCTCCGCGGCCGCGCTGGCCGGCGCCGCTATCGATCGGGCAGCGGTCGAATACGGCAGCCGGCGGGACGGCGCTGGCTCAAACAGACATTGAAGGCGCCGTAAGCTGACAGTTGGCCGCCGGCACACGCCGCAGTGCGGCAATCAGCTCTTCCATGTCGATGGGCTTGGAGACGTAATCGTCCATGCCGGCGTCGAGGCAGCGGTTGCGGTCTTCGGGAAATGCGGCTGCCGTCATGGCGACGATCCTGGGCTGCCGCTCGGGCGGGCACTCGCGGCGGATGCGGCGGGTGGCCTCGAACCCGTCCATCTCCGGCATTTGCACGTCCATCAGGACGACGTCGTAGTCGTGGAGCGCGACTCGATCGAACGCTTCGACGCCGTTGGCGGCGAAGTCCGGCTGGTAACCCAATTGTCGGAGCACGGCCTGAGCCAGTTTGCGGTTGACCGGATTGTCTTCCGCCACCAGCAGGCGCAAAGGCGGCAGCCCGGACGCACCCGCACCCCCGATGGCGGGCTTGCGCGCGGTGGCAACTTCCGACGGGACGACGGCCCAGGCCGGAACCCAAAACCGGAACGTGGCGCCGCGGCCCGCCTGGCTTTCCACCTCGATCGAGCCGCCCATCTGCCGGACGATCGAGCGGCTGATGGCCAGGCCCAGTCCCGTACCGCCGAACCTGCGGCTGATCGAAGCATCCACCTGGCGGAAGGATTCGAAGATTCGCTCCTGGTGCTCGGGTGGAATGCCGGGGCCGGTGTCGCTGACGGCGAAATCGATCCGGTGGCGCCCGTCTTTTTCCTTGGTGGCGGCGAGCGACAGCGAAACCTCGCCCTGGATGGTAAATTTCACGGCATTGCCGAGCAGGTTGACCAACACTTGCCGGAGACGAGCGGCATCGCTCAGGATCGCGGCTGGAGTGGACGGGTCGATGGTGAACGCCAGGCGAAGGTGCTTTTCCGCCGCGCGCACCGCCAGCAACCCCACCGCGTTTTCCACTAATCGGCGCAAATCGACGGGGGCGGATTCGAGCTCCAGGCGGCCGGCCTCGATCTTGGATAAATCCAGGATGTCGTTGATGAGGGCGAGTAACGCGTCGGCGCTGGAGCGGATGCTTTCGAGGTAGTCCTGCTGAACGGAGGAAAGCGGCGTGGCGGCCAGCAGATCGGCGAAGCCGATGATGCCGGTCATGGGCGTGCGGATTTCATGGCTCATGTTGGCCAGCATCACGGTCTTGGCGCGGTCGGCCGCCTCCGCGCGCAGCCTGGCCTGTTGGACGGCCTCTTCGTTGCGGCGGCGCGCGCGGCGTTGGCGCAAGGTAGCGGCGGCTTCTCCCAGCAGGACCGAAAGCTGCTCGGCGCGATCGCAAGAGACCTCGCCGTCGGCCTCGACGACCAGCCGTCCCTCGACCTCGGTTTCCACGCGCACCGGCAGATCGAGGCCGGCCCCGACGACGAGCGGCGAATCGGGGGAGAGTTCCAGCGGCAGATCCGCCAGGCCCGAGCCTGCCACCGGCGCCGAAACCCATGGGCGGATCGTGTCGTTGACCAGGCGCCCATACCAGGCGCGGCGAAAACCGTATTGGTCCACGAAGGCTCCCAGCAGAGTCTGCCAGAGCATCTCGTCGGAAGCCTCTTCATCGGTGCCGCGCAGGGCCACCAGAACGCACTGGAAGGCAATCAGGTCGGAGAGCTTCCGATCGAGGTCGAGGGCCAGCATTTCAACGCCCCCCCGGGTTCTTTCCCCCCGCCTCGACCGGTTGCAAGCCCTGGCGTGCGCGGCGGAGCAATTCTTCCACGCTCTCTCCGCGCTTATAGGGCGCGGCGTTTACAGCCACGCGGGCGCGCAGCGACATGTTCTCGCCGAGCTCGGCGGTTTGGTATCTGGTGGTGAAGAAAGTGCGGCAGGTGTGACGAGCCAGTTCGAGAGCGATCGGCGCCGACCCGAGCACCACGGCCAGGAACTCGTGCGCGCTCCATCGGTAGGCGTGGTCCTCTTCGCCGTAGCGCTCGCGCAGCAAAAGGGCAAAGGCGTGCAGCAGCTTATCGCCGAATAGCGGCCCGAACCGGTCGTTGATCTCCTGGAGCCCTTCGACGCTATAGAGCAGGACCGTTACCGGACCTTGCTCTTCCGGAAGCCTGGCCAAATGCAGCTCCGCCTCGCGGCGGCTCCTCAGGCCGGTCAGCCGGTCGATGGAGGAATCCGTGCGGGCCGTCTCCAAACGCTGCCGAAAGCCGGAGAGCTGGGTTTCGAAACGGCGGGCCGTTTCGTCGCCATCGCGCCGGATCTGTTCCGCGCACTGGTGGAGTTTGGCGACCTCATCCCGCAGCCTCCGGCGCAGATCGCCGACATCTTCCACCTGCGAGAGCTCGCCAAAATCGTCGGCCAGTTGGGTGAGAGCGGACTTATGCTTTTCGCCCTGCCCTTTGAACCCCTTGACGGCATCGGCAACGGTAGTGACAACTTCCTTGAGCGCGGCGTCCCTTTCGTCGATCGCGGCCTTGTTGGCGGTGAAGATCGTTTCCACCTGATCGACGCACGTCTTGCCGGCCGCTTCGATAACGGCGACCGGAAGGTCCGCGGTTTCGAAGCCGGCGGTCGCCCGCTCCAGATTCTCGCGGCAAAGCCCGGACAGGTCGGGATCGGCAGGCAGGGCAGTCTTGGGCAAGGCTCCGGTCAAGCCCAGAAAGGCCTTGAGCAGGGTTTTCAGGCGCGTAGCGACCTGGTCGGACACCTCGATTTCTTTGCGTAGCGAGATCAATGAGCTACCTCTAGCCTCACCCACTCAAGGGTAGCAGGGAAGGTGGAATTCCGTACAGTTCCGAATGGTTAACCCTAGGGCGGCGCTTTAGTTAGCTCTGGGATCGGAAGGCAGAAGGAGCCCTTGGGGTACTGGGATCATGGCCCGGTCGATCAGAGCTGCGACCGAGGCAATTTCCTCGTCGAGAGGACGATCGACGGTAACGAAGGGGCTTACCGCGCGAACCGCGGAATGGATGGCGCGCGTAGCTGGCGCCAGCGGGGCGGGGCCGCCGCGCAGGTCGGCGGCCTGGGCCGAAGCCAGCAGAGTCATGGCGACCACGTCGCGCAGCTTGGCGCTCATTTCGAAAGCCGTGAGCGCGGCGTGCGTTCCCAGGCTCACGACGTCCTGGTTGTACTGCTCGGTGGGCAAGGTGTGAATGGAGGAGGGCGCGCTCTGCTGGCGCAGGGAGGTGACCAGGCTGCTATGGCACAACTGCAACCCCTTGAAACCCTGGTGCAGACCGGCGTTGGGGCTGAGCGAATTGGGCAGACCGCGCGAGAAGCGCGAATCCATGAGCAGGGCGACGATGGAATGCAGCCAGTTGGCAAGGGTCGAGATGTCGATCTTCATGCCGTCGAGGAAACGGGCAATGTGGCCGCCGTAGAAATTGCCGGTGTGCAGCACGTCGCCGGTTTCGGGATCGACGAGGGGGTTGTCGTTGACGGAATTGACTTCGCGTTCCACCACTTCGCGAACGGCGCCGAGCGAATCCCACATGGGGCCCAGACCCTGTGGTACGCAGCGCAGCGAATAAGGCGCCTGCAGCGATTCGGGGGCGGCTTCGACGGAATCCTGCTGGCGCGCGAGAGCTCCGGTGCGCGCCACGCGGGCGCGGATTTCTTCGAGACCGGGGGAAAGCGCCGAGCCTTCGAGCAGCTTGCGCATCATGGCGGCGACGGCGATCTGGCCGGGATGGCCTTTGACGGACTGAATGCGGGGATCGTAATAGTCGGCGGAGGAGCCCAGGGCTTCGGCGGCCATGGCGATGGCGCCCAGGGCGACGGCGAAGGCGGATTTCACCTGCTGAAACGCCATCGCCGCGAGCGCGGTCATCATGGTGGTGCCGTTGAGCAGCGCCAGGCCTTCCTTGGCTTCGAGCGTGAGCGGAGCGAGGCCGATGCGCCGCAGGGCTTCAGCGGCCGGGATGGCGGCGCCATCTTGCAGGACGGTACCTTCGCCGCACATGCAATTGGCAATGTAGCAGGTGGGGATCAGGTCGCCGGACGCACCTACCGAGCCGTACTCGGGTACCAGCGGAGTGACGCGGCGATTGAGGAATTCGACCAGGTAAAGGGCCACATCGACGCGCGGCGAGGACCATCCGAAAGCCAGGGCGTTGACGCGCAGCAGCATCGAGGCGCGTACGACCTCGGGCGGGAGGTACCGGCCGACGCCAGCCTTTAACATGCGCAGCAGATTGGTCTGCAGATCGCCCAGCTTGCTTGGCGGGATCTGATAATGGGCGTTGCCGCCAAACCCGGTGGTGACGCCGTAGATCGCCTCGCCCTGGGCGAGTTTGTCGAAGAGCAATGCCCGGCTGCGGCGCATGCGGGCCTGGGCTGCTTCGCTCAGTTCTACCTCGGCGTAATCGCGAGCTACCGCAATCACCCGATCGAGAGAAAGCCGGCCGGAACCTCCGACCACGATGGGAGCGGCCGTGCCGGTCGCCGTCCCAGGCAGGGTTTCGCAAATCATTTCCGCCACCTTCGCTTGATAGCACCACTTTGTTGAGGTGCTAATACTTCTGGTTTCAGAGTAAGCGGGATTTTGGTTTCGTGTCAAGCTGCCCAAAGGAGCCATCGAGCTCATCTGAAGAGCGCCCTTGTTCGCGGTGCACAAAAATGCACAAAAGGCGATGGCCACGGCGGGCCCAAACAGGCGTTACCGAACGAAGCCATTTGTCGTGGCTATCTCCTTTAATTATAGTAATTTATGTGACACGGGAGCGAATCCAAGTATACTCTGCCTACGCCACTGGTCCGAGCGGCGCCGATTGCCAATCGGCGCGCAGGTTGCCGACCTGCCCCACCCGGGCAAACGGATCAGGAGTGCACAAAAATGCACAACAGCCGGCCTCGTCATGCAATGTGACGGCGTGCCTCCCTCCGGCTTGAGGATAGCAGGCGTGAACTGGGAGTCCGGCCGGAATTGGCTGTAACTAAGCTGTAACTAAATGGAAGCACTGGAAAGCAGGTTCTGTGACCGGATTGGCAGTGTGGATCGCGGGAGGAAGCGACTGCCCGCTTGGCGCCTCCACGACAGCTTGCGCTACCGCACGTACACGGAACGGGTTAAGCTCAAGCAATGGAGACAGGCGGGCATGAACTTGACCATTGAACTCACGGACGATCCGGGAGCGGCCATGGCGGCCAAGGCTGTGGCGCAAGGCGTCTCGCTTGCCGGTTTCACCCGGCATGTGCTCGAAGAGGCTGTAAAGCCGCTGGAAGGGCAAGAGCTCAAGCCCAAGAAGTCCGCGTACGGCTTGCTCGCCAAGTACGGTCCCGGCCCGACTGAGGAAGAAATCGACGAGAACCGCAGGGAGATGTTCAGCGGATTCGCCCAGGATGTTCCGTGGTAGCCGGCGGTGCCGATACCCACACTGCGCATTTTGGTATAGGGCGTTCCGGCAACTGATACGATGGAATGAGGGTCCTCCATGACTTTGACCATTGACCTTCCGGACGAGCAGACCGCGGCACTAGCGGTCAAGGCGCGGGCGCAAGGCCTGTCAACCGAGCAATATGTCCGGCAATTGCTGCAACGTGACCTTGTGCCGGAATGGCTTGGGAGGTCGTGGGAGAGCGCCAGAGAAGCCGGCCTGGATCAGCTTTCCACAGACGAGATCGACGCGGAGATTGCCGCGGCGCGGAAGACGCGGCGTGAATCCCGGTTGCAACCGGGCTCATGATCCGGGTCGTTTTCGACACCAACATAATCGTTTCGGCCTTATTGCAGCCTCTCGGACCTCCCGCACGGATATTCGCCTTGGCTATTGGCGGCTCGATTCAACTGTGCGTCAGCGGCAGCGTTTATGCCGAGTACGAGGAGGTCATCAGCCGTCCAAGATTCCAACGCGCCGGAGACGTCATAGCGGGCACGCTTGAGAGTATTCGCGAGAAGGGCTTTTGGGTCCGGCCTACTGAAGCTGTGCGGGCGTGCTCCGACCCGGACGACGACATTTTTCTGGAGTGCGCCCATGCCGCGCGGGCGGACTATTTGGCGACCGGCAACCTGAAGCACTTTCCAGCGTCGTGGGCGGACACCCGAATTGTGACGCCGCGACGCCTACTGGATATCCTGGCGGGTGCAGGCGGAGAGGGTGCGTTGTAGCCCCGGCCGCCTTCCTTTTGGCCGGCTGCGCTGCTTGTCTGGGGCGGTTGGGCGGTGGGCTTCCCCAGCGGGCCTTTCTCCGGGTGAACCTCCCCGCTCGCGCGGGAAGCGCTCTACCGTCGGCGGACATTCCCATGCCATATCCATTTGACCCTGATTGGGCGGGTCCCGACATTTTTGTGGAGCACAAGGGCGTGATTGTATACCACCGCTACAACGGCGACGGGATGGGCCCGGATGTGCCCAGGTGTGCGCAAGTTGCCGGCGACTTGGCGTGGGCCTAACTTAGGCGAGTGTCGCCCACGGGGTGACGAAGGCGATGAAAAAGGGCCGGCGCCACTGGCTATGCTACTTGATTGGCGCCGGACTGGGGACGCATAATGGGCTACGAACTCATGCCTATTTCCTTAAAAGATCACGTGGCGCTGGTGATCGGCGCCTCCAGCGGGATTGGACGCGCTACGGCGATTCTGCTGGCGCGGGACGGCGCGCTGGTGATGGCTTCGGCGCGACGCATCGAACGGTTGCGGGAGCTGAAAGGCTCTCTGGCCGCGGAGGGCCATACGGTGGAGATTCACGCGGCGGATGCGCGGGATCCGGCCGCCATGGCGGAGCTCGCCGAAGCTACCCGCCGAAAGCTGGGGCCCATCGACATTTTGGTCTACGCGACTGGAACCAACACCCCGGATCGCGCCATGAAGCGGCTGCAGCCGCAGATCTGGGACGATCTGATCCATACCAACCTGGACGGGGCATTCTACGCCGCGCACGCGGTGCTTCCGGCGATGCGCGAGCGGGGCCGGGGCCAGTTGGTGTTTATCGCGTCGATTTCGGGACAGACGCCGGACGTTTCCGGGCCGGCCTATCAGGCGTCCAAGCGCGGGCTGATCGGGCTGGCACACGCCATCCGCCTGGAAGAGAGAGAGAACGGCATCCGCACCACGGTCGTAAACCCCGGGCTGGTGGATACCGAGCTTATGGAAAAGCGGCCGGTCAAACCCACCGCCGAGCAACTGGCGGTGGCGCTGCTGCCGGAGCACGTGGCGGAAGCAGTGCTAGCTTGCCTGAAGCTGCCGCCGCGGGCGGTGATTCCGGAGCTGACCATCGTGCCCAGCGCGATGTGAAAGCATGGAGAAATATAGCCACGGATGAACACAGATAAACACGGATAAAAGAAATAGAAGCCAGTCCGTGAGGGACGGGACAGCCTGTCGGTTACCATGAAGCCGTGCGCACCATCATCGAGCCGTTCCGCATCAAGAGTGTCGAGCCGCTGCACCACACCACGGTCGAGGAGCGCGAACGGTACCTCGAACGGGCGGGCTACAACCTGTTCGGGATCGACGCCCGCCACATTCTGATCGATCTGCTGACGGATTCCGGCACCAGTGCGATGTCCACCGAGCAGTGGGCCGGGATCATGCGCGGGGACGAATCCTATGCCGGCGGCGAGAGCTTCTTCCGGCTCAAGCGCGCGGCCGACGACCTGACCGGTTTTCGCCACATGATCCCCACCCACCAGGGGCGCGCCGCCGAGCGCATCCTGTTCGCGGTGATGTGCAAGCCGGGGACTATCGTGCCGTCCAACACGCATTTCGACACCACCCGAGCTAATATCGAATTCACCGGCGCACGGGCGGTGGACCTGCCCATACCCGAAGCCGCCGACACGCAGGCGCGGCTGGACTTCAAGGGCAACATGGACACGGCGGCGCTGGAAGCCTTGATCGTGCGCGAAGGCGCCGGCAACGTGCCTCTGGCGATGCTGACGGTGACCAATAACTCCGGCGGCGGACAGCCGGTTTCCATGGCCAACATCGAGGCGGTGAAAGGCGTCTGCGCGCGTCACGGCATTCCGTTGTACCTGGACGCCTGCCGCTTCGCCGAAAACGCCTGGTTCATCCATGAGCGCGAGGCCGGCTACGGCGACTGGACTCCCAAACGGATCGCCCAAAAAATGTTTTCGCTGGCCGACGGGTGCACCTTTTCGGCCAAGAAAGACGCCTTTGCCAACATCGGCGGGTTCCTGTCGACCAACGACGACCGCATCTCCCAACAGCAGACCAACCTGTTGATCCTGACGGAAGGGTTTCCGACTTACGGCGGGCTGGCGGGGCGCGACCTGGAGGCGATTGCGGTGGGGCTGGAGGAAGTGCTCGACCCCGATTACCTGCGCTACCGGATCGTTTCGACGGGGTATCTGGGGCGCCACATCGCCGACCGGGGCGTGCCGATTGTGGAGCCGCCCGGCGGCCACGCCATCTACATCGATGCGGCGCGCATGTTGCCGCACATTCCGAAGGCGCAATTTCCGGCGCAGGCACTGGCGGTGGAACTGTACCGGCACGCCGGCATCCGCTCGGTGGAGATCGGCACGCTGATGTTCGGGGCGGCGGCGCGCCATGAGCTGCTGCGCCTGGCGATCCCGCGGCGGGTCTACACGCAGAGCCATATCGATTACGTGGTGGAGGCAATTCTGGAAGTGAATGCGGCGAAGGATGGGATTCGCGGACTGGAAATCGTGCAGGAGCCTCCCTTCCTGCGCCACTTCAGCGCGCGGCTGCGGCCGGTATGAGGGGAGAGACGCGCAGGCAATTCCCACAGGCTGAAGCCTGTGCCACCAGAGCTGGCGGCTGCCTGCTGGTGACAGGTGGCACAGGCTTTAGCCTGTGGAAAGGCTGAAAGGATGATTCGCTACTACATCACCGACAGCCATGCTGCCGGCGGCGAGGAGGCGGTGCTCGATTGCATCGCCCGGGCCATGGCCGAGGGAGTGGAGCGCATCCAGGTTCGCGAGAAGGATCTCTCCGCGCGCGAGCTATGCCGGCTGGTGCGGCGGGTACTGGCGCTGCCCAATCCGCGGGGCACGGAAATCCTCGTCAATGCGCGTGTGGACGTGGCCCTGGCTACCGGAGCGCACGGCGTGCACCTGCCCTCGCAGTCGATTGCCCCGTGCGAGTACCGCCGCATCGTGCCGGCGGGATTCCGAATTGGCGTTTCCACGCACTCGCTCGAGGAGCTTCGCGCGGCGGAAAGCGAAGGCGCCGACTTCGCGGTATTCGGCCCGGTGTTCGCCAGCGCATCCAAGCCCGGCTACGGGCCCGCGCTGGGGCTGGAAATGCTGCGCGCCGCGGCGGCCGCGGTGGGCATCCCGGTGCTGGCGTTGGGTGGAGTCACGGCAGAGGGAATCGCCGATTGTCTGGCCGCCGGAGCCGCGGGAGTGGCGGGGATCTCGCTGTTTCAGAAGGGTAACGTCGGAGCCTCGGACACGTGAGATGATGGAAGCAGTGATGGAGCTGGAATGAAGATCGCCGACTTCAGGGGCGAGCTCACGCCGAACGGCCAGATTGCGGTTCCACCTGAAATTGCATCCCAGGTTCCGCCGGGTGAGCAGATTCAGGTCGTGCTCCAGTGGGGCGTCTCGGAAGACGACCTCTGGCGCGCGGCCGGACGCCGGCAATTCGAGGCAGCGTATACTGCCGAGGACTCGGTCTACGAACAACTGATCGATGACGCTTCGGCCCGGTGAAGTCGTCCTGATTCGGATCGGCTTCCACCAAGCGCCGGGTGGAAAGTTGCGCCCGGCCGTGGTTGTCCTCGACTCTGGGGACGATGATTTCGTTGCCGCGCCCATCACCTCACGTCCCCGCGCCTCCGATTTCGATGTCCCGATGCACCACTGGCGCGAGACCGGGCTGAACACGGCCTCGACGATCCGCGTCCACAAGCTGACGGTGTTGGCGAAGGCCGAAGTCGTTCGACGCCTCGGTGAACTTCGAGGGGCGGACCGAACTGCGCTGGCGGAAACGCTGCGACGCGCGTTTTCGCTGGACCGGTAGGCCGCATGGGGCGATCCCGGCGACCGCGCGCAACAGACCGGGCGCAGGCGGAAATTCGCCGAGTTTCGCCGGTTGGGAATTGCGTTCCGGAACACGTATGATAAAGGCCGCTCCGCTGGTTATCGGGGGCCGGGAAACGAATGGAGCCGAATCGCATGCCGAAGGAGAAGGAATTTACCGTCACGATTGAAGACAAACCGGGCGCGCTGGGGAAGTGCTTCCTCGCGCTGGCGGAGCGTGGAGTGAACGTCCTGGCTTTTCAATCGTATGCGGAGGAGGGCGAGAGCCTGGCCCGATTCGTGGTGGGCGATCCCGCCACCGCCAACACCGTGCTGGGCGGCCTGCGCATGATCTTCGAGGAAACGGAAGTCGCCGTAGTCAGGCTTGCGCACCGTCCGGGTGAGCTGGGCCGCGCAGCCTCGCGGTTGGGCGAAAACCAGATCAACATCGACTACTCCTACGGCGGACTGGAGCCCGGATCGACGCGGGCGCTGGTGGCCTTTGGGGTGGACAACCTTTCCAGAGCCGCAAGCGTGCGGGACGAACTGGCCGCCGAAGGTGCGTAAATAAGCTGGGTGACGGCGTCGGCGGGGCCATTATTTTTCACCCTGCCGGGCTCGGGAGAAGGGCATCGCAAAGCTAAAGCGTGCCCTGATATTCTGTAGACAAGGATGCCGTCCGCACGCCCCGAGGGGGTCCCGCATGTGAATCCGTGGATTGTGGCGATCGCGGTGATGTTCGCCACGTTCATGGAAGTACTCGACACCACGGTGGTGAACGTGTCGCTGCCGCACATTGCCGGCAGTCTTTCGGCCAGCGTGGACGAGGCCACCTGGGTGCTGACTTCTTATCTGGTGGCCAACGCGATTGTGCTGCCGATCACGGGCTGGCTGGCCAACTTTTTTGGGCGCAAGCGGGTGTTGATCACGGCGGTGTTCGGATTCACGGCGGCGTCGTTTCTGTGCGGCATGGCGCCCTCGTTGCCGGTGCTGATTTTCTTCCGCGTGCTGCAGGGCGCCACGGGCGGCGCATTGCAGCCGCTCTCGCAGGCGGTGATGCTGGAGGCGTTCCCGCCCCAGGACCGGGGCAAGGCAATGGCGCTATGGGGGCTGGGCATCGTGGTGGCGCCGATGCTGGGGCCCGTGATCGGCGGCTGGCTCACCGATAACTGGAGCTGGCGCTGGGTGTTTTACATCAATCTGCCGGTGGGCCTGGCCTCGGTAATCATGACGCGCCTGTTCATTTTCGATCCGCCGTACATCCGGCGCTCGGCCGCGGGGGTGGATTATTGGGGCATCGGGCTACTGGCGGTGGGCATGGGCTCGCTCCAGGTAGTGCTCGACAAAGGGCAGGAATTGGACTGGTTCGGTTCGCGCTGGATCGTGATTCTGGCGTCGCTGGCGGCCATGGGGCTGGCGGCGTTCGTGGTGCGGGAGTGGATCGCGCGCGATCCGGTGGTGCGTTTGCGGGTGTTCAAGAACCGCACCTATGCGACCGGCGTCTTTCTGATGATGGTGCTGGGTTTCGTGCTGTATGGGAGCCTGTTGCTGGTGCCGATTTTTCTGCAGACGCTGCTGGGCTATACGGCGCTTTCGGCCGGCATTGCGATGGCGCCCCGCGGCCTGGGATCGTTCCTCATGATGCCGCTGGTGGGAACGGTGCTGATCAAGTTCGACTCGCGCAAAGTGCTGGCGGTGGGCCTGGTGGGCGCGTCATGGTCTCTCTGGGCGTTGAGCCGTCTGAACCTGAACGCCGGGTATTGGGACATTTTCTGGCCGCAGTTCTGGCAAGGAGTGGCGCTGGCGATGCTGTTCGTGCCGCTGACCACGGCCACCATGAGCCCAATCAAGAAAGAGGATATGGGCAACGCCACCAGCATGTTCAACCTGATGCGCAACCTGGGCGGGAGCATAGGCATCGCCTGCGCCACCACCTTCCTGTTCCGGCGCCAGCAATTCCACACCAACCTGCTGGTGGGCAATGTCACGCCGTACAGCGCGGCGACGCGGCAAATGACCAACAGCCTGGCGGGTTCGTTCGCAAGCCGGGGATCGGACCCGGTGGATGCGGCGCGCCAGGCTTACGGGGCGATCTGGGGCATGGTGCAGCAGCAATCGGCCATGGTGTCGTTCGTGGATACGTTTTTGGCGCTGGCGGTGGTGTTTCTGGTGATGCTGCCGCTGCTGCTGCTGATGAAGAAGCCGGCGAAAGGTTTGGGCGGCGGGGCGATGCATTAGGAAAGCCGTCAGCCATCAGCGGTCAGCTTTCAGCTACACCGGAGGGGCTGACGGCTGAGCGCTGAATGGCGATCGCGGCGTAAGGAAACAATCAGGGCTGTAACCCAAACTTGACCGCTCCGCTGCCATAGGCTATTCTGTGCCTGATTAGCGACTGTCAGAAGCCCACTAATTTTATCTCCACCCTGGAGGATGGATGACCCCGCAAGAAGTCTTAGAATTCGTGAAAAAGAACGATGCCAAGCAGGTGGATATTCGGTTCACCGATATCCCGAGCTTGCAACATCACGTTTCCTATCCGATCGCCGAGCTGGACGAAAGCAGCTTTACCGACGGTTTCGGGATGGACGGATCGAGTATCCGCGGCTGGGCGGCGATCCACGAAAGCGACATGCTGCTGATTCCGGACCCGGACACGGCCATCATGGATCCGTTCGCCGAGGTGCCCACCCTGGTGATGTTGGGCGACGTACAGGACCCCATCACCCGGCAGCGGTATGAACGCGATCCGCGCTGGATTGCGACAAAGGCCGAACTGTACCTGAAGAACAGCGGCGTGGCCGACACGGCGTATTTCGGGGCGGAAGCCGAGTTCTTCATTTTCGACAACGTGAGCTTCGACCAGAACCAGCACGAGGGCTTCTATTTCATAGATGCCGAAGAAGGGCGCTGGAACTCGGGCCGCAGGGAAAACAATCTGGGCTACCGGCCGCGTTACAAGGAAGGATACTTCCCGGTTCCGCCCACCGACCACTATCAGGATCTGCGCAGCGAGATGGTGCAGACCATGATCAAGTGCGGCTTGAACATCGAGTGCCACCATCATGAAGTCGCCACCGGCGGCCAAGCCGAGATCGACCAGCGGTTCGACAAGCTGGTCAAGTCGGCCGACAACATGATGCTGTACAAGTACATCATCCGCAACGTGGCGAACCTGCACGGCAAGACCGTGACGTTTATGCCGAAGCCTTTGTTCCAGGACAACGGCAGCGGGATGCACACACATCAGAGCATCTGGAGCGGCGGCAAACCGCTGTTTGCGGGCGACTGCTATGCGGGGCTAAGTCCCATGGCGCTGAACTATATCGGCGGGCTGTTGAAGCATGCGCGCGCATTGTCGGCGATCATCGCGCCCACCACCAACAGCTACAAGCGGCTGGTGCCGGGCTACGAAGCGCCGGTGAATCTAGCGTACTCGCGTAGAAATCGTTCGGCGGCGTGCCGGATTCCGATGTATTCGGCATCTCCCAAGGCCAAGCGCGTGGAGTTCCGGCCGCCCGATCCGGCCGCCAATCCGTACCTGGCGTTCTCGGCCATGCTGATGGCGGGCCTGGACGGTGTCGCCAACAAGATCGATCCCGGTGAACCGCTGGATAAGGACATCTACGATCTTTCGCCCGAAGAAATGCGCAATGTTCCTTCGATGCCCGCCTCGCTCGAAGAAGCCCTCAGTTGTCTCGAAGACGA
This sequence comes from Bryobacteraceae bacterium, assembly GCA_052148435.1. Lineage (GTDB taxonomy): Bacteria > Acidobacteriota > Terriglobia > Bryobacterales > Bryobacteraceae > JBEKYD01. The sequence continues at coordinate 691 of JBKQIF010000029.1, read as the reverse complement.
CCACGCCTTCATGATGAAGGGCGATGTTTTCACCGAGGAGTTGATCGAAACCTTCATCGACTACAAGCGGAAGAACGAAGCGGATGCCATCCGGCTGCGGCCGCATCCCTACGAGTTCGCGCTCTACTACGACGTGTAGGCGGCTTCGCCGCTGGTGGTGGGTTTTGGGTGAGAGGTTATAGGTCAAAGCAAACGCCCACCACCTAACACCTATGACTGCCGAAGGCATCATCCTTCAGATCAACATCTCCCCCGGCGGCTTGCCGAAGCGGCCGATTGCCGCCGGGATGATTACGGCGCAAGGTCTCGCGGGCGACCGATGGGCGCATCCGGAGATCCACGGCGGCCCCAACCAGGCCGTGCTGCTCATCGCGGCCGAAAGCATCGATGAACTGCGCACCCGCGGCTACCCGGTCTTCTACGGGGCGATGGGCGAGAACCTGACCACCCGCGGGCTCGATCCCCGCCAATTGCGCATCGGACAGCAGTTACGTGCCGGCGGCGCCGTGCTCGAGATCACCAAGGTGCGCGGCCCTTGCACCGCATTGGATGTCTACGGTCCCGCCATCAAGCAGGAAATCTACGACTCCCAAGTGAATGCCGGCGACCCGACCTCGCCGCGCTGGGGTATGAGCGGCTTCTACGCGCGCGTCATCCAGCCCGGCGCCGTGCACCCGGACGACCCCATCAC
>JBKQIF010000028.1:0-17606 GCA_052148435.1 Bryobacteraceae bacterium | reverse complement strand
CCGGAACGAAGCGGGAAGGTCAACCGAACTGCTTAGTCGCCAGAAGCCAGCTCGACACGCGCCTAATTGGTGGGTGATTTGCCCCACTCCCGGGTATCCATGCTAATAACTGTTGTATTTCTCGGCGATTTGACCAACTCGATCATGGCCCATCAAGTGCAACGTCCTATTACACTGAAACAGAGGAGCCGATGAACTTCGATCAAGCGCCAATGCTGGTGATCTGGGAAGTGACGCAGGCCTGCGATCTGGCGTGCGTCCACTGCCGCGCTTCGGCCCAGTCCGAGCGCGCCCCGAACGAGCTGACCACCGAGCAGGGATACAAGCTGCTGGATGAGATTCGAAGCTTCGGGGAGCCGCTGATGGTCTTCACCGGTGGCGACCCGCTGAAGCGGCCCGACCTGTTCGACCTGGCGCGCTACTCGGTCAAGATCGGCCTCCGCACCAATGTCACGCCCAGCGCCACACCGCTGCTGACCAACCAGGCCATCGACCAGTTTAAAGAAGCCGGCGTTTCGCGCATGGCCATCAGCGTGGATGGCCCCGACGCCGCCACGCACGACGATTTCCGTGGCATCCCCGGCACTTTCGATCGCGCCATGATGGCGCTGCGCCACGCCCGCGATATAGGACTCGATACCCAGTTCCAGACCACCGTCACCCGCCGCAATATGCACCGGCTTGCCGAGGTGGCGGAACTTGTCAAGGAAGTGCGCTCCAAGATGTGGAGCCTGTTCTTCCTGATCGTGACCGGCCGCGCGCTAGAAAACGACGACCTGACCGCCGAAGAGTACGAAAAAGTCTTCGAGTTCATGTACGAGCTTTCGAAGACCGCTCCCTTCGGCATCAAAACTACGGAAGCCATGCACTATCGCCGCTACGTAGCGCAACGAGCCAAGGCCGAGCATGGTCTTACCGAAAACGAGAGCGCCAAGGGTGTGGCCTGGCGCACCGCCGGCGTGAGCGATGGCAAAGGATTCGTGTTCGTCTCCCACACCGGCGAAGTCTTCCCTTCCGGCTTCCTTCCGCTGAGCGGCGGCAACGTCTTGCGCGATCGCCTGACCGACGTGTATCGCAACTCGGAGCTGTTCCGTGGCCTGCGCGATACCGATCAGCGCGGCGGCAAGTGCGGCCTGTGCGAATACCGCAAGATCTGCGGCGGTTCGCGCTCGCGCGCCTACGCTTTCACCGGCGATTACCAGGCCGAAGATCCGCGCTGCACCTATCAGCCGCACCTGGCCGAAGCGCTGGCGGGGTGAGGGCCGTCTGGCCGATCGGCTGGCCCGGAGCCGCTTCTGGCGGGCTCAGCGATGCTTGAAGACCTTGCCGCCCTTCATGACGAAGATCACCTTGCGGACGGCGGCGATGTCCTCCAGCGGGCTGCCGTCGGTGGCTACCAGGTCGGCTTGATATCCCGGAGCGATGACGCCGATTTCGCTGCCCAGGCCCAGCGATTCGGAGGCCACCGAAGTGGCGCTTGCGAGAGCATCTTCGGGCCGCTCGTTCCCGTCCTGGACGCGGTAAACGAACTCTTCGGCATTGCGCCCATGGGCGCCGGAGACGGCGTCGGTGCCGAACACGATTTTCACGTGGCGGGCGCGGGCGCGGCGCAGCACGTCGGCCGTGGGCCCGAGGCCGGCTTTCAGCGTGGCGGCTACCTGTCCGGTGAAATTGAAGCTGGCCAGGTCCTCCAGGTAGTTGTGCAGCACCAGCAGATTGGGGTCGAAATAGGTGCCGCGCGCGGCCATCAGGTCGAGCGTCTCGTCGGTTAGGAAAGTGCCGTGCTCAATCGACGTGCATCCCGCCAGCACGGCGGCGCGCGCGCCGGCATCGCCGATGGCGTGCACCACGGAGCGCAAGCCCACGGCTTTGGCCTCGGCGCAGACCGCCTGAATCTGCGCGTCCGACATGCTTTGGTTGCCGCCCGCGCCCAGGCCAGTGGTGGCGAACAGCTTGATGACGTCGGCGCCATCCTGCTTCGTCTGGCGGACCAGCGCGCGCAACGCGTCCGGGTCGCCGCTGGTGGCCTGAATCTGGCGAAACGAAGTCAGAATGCGCGGCCCCGGGATTTCGCCCCGGTTGACGCGGTCGCGGACCGCCGCATCCACCGCCGCGCCTACGCTCTGGACGGTGGTAAAGCCGCCCGCGAGCGTCACCCGCGCGTTTTCGGCCGTGGCCCGCTCCTCCACCGCCGGATCATCCTCGCGTCCGCTCACGTTCTTGTGGCTTTCGTTGAAGTGCCAGTTCAGATGCACGTGGGTGTCGATCCAGCCGGGCATCACGGTCAGGCCGCGCAAGTCGTAAGTGAACCGGCCGTGAGGCGGCCCGATGGAGCGGATCCGCCCGTCCTCGATCACGATCTCGAGGTTCTTCAGGATGGCGCCGCGGCCGTCCAGAATGGTGCTGGCCCGGATTACAATACGGCCGGCGGACGGCTGCGCCAGCGCGGCGCATGCCAACGCGAGAAGCACAAGAACGCAACGCATCATGACTCCCGATTGTATCGCCGGACCGTGAGGGGCTACCCCGCCTTCAGCAGCCGTTCCGCGTTCAGCGCGCCATCCGGGGTATCTTCGTGCTTGAACATCAGGTACAGGTCCCGTCCGGTGGCCAGCAATTGACGCGTCCGGACGGCGATGGAGTCGAGGTCTTCGGGGCTGTATTCGGGCTTGCGCAGGCGATAGTAAACGAAATCGGCGGTGATCGCTTCCGGGATTTCCAGCTTCTCCGATTCCGCCAGGCAGAGTGCGGCGTTGTGGCGGCGCAACAGCTCGTAGACCGGCTCGGCCAGCCAGGAGGCGTGGCGGAACTCGAAAGCGTGGCGAATATCGGTGGGAAGCAGGGCCAGGTAGTCGGCCAGCAGCGGAACGTCGCATTTCAGATTCGGCGGCAATTGAAACAGAACCGGGCCCAGGCGGCGCGCGCTGCGCAGCGGATCGATGGCGCGGAAGAAAACCTCCGTGGCCTCGCCGGCGTTCTTCAGGCGCAAAATGTGGGTGATGCGCTGATTGGCCTTTACCGCAAAGACGAATCCCGCCGGCGTGGCTTCCACCCAGGAGGCGAGAGTCGCCCGAGCCGGCAGTCGCCGAAACGTGTAGTTGATTTCCACCGAATTCAGCCGCTCCGCGTAGTGCTTCAGAAAGCCCTTAGCCGGGAGCTTGGCCGGGTAAAAGCCGGGCTTCCAGGTGGAATAGGCAAAACCGGAAGTTCCGGCAAATAAAGTCGCCATGGCATATCATTATCTCTGGCGGAGAAGATCTTTGGTGGAAGGTTGGAGAATCGCGGCAAAGTGGCGGAGCAAGTCGACATGAACCGGGAAACTGGCCAGTGATGGCGCCGGAAACCGCGGCGGAGGTAGCCGAGTTGTTGCGCCGGCCGGCGCTCCACAACCGCACCAACGCCCTCGAAGGCAACGGGTCCAAGCGCCTGATGGCGGGGCCGAACCAGCCGTCGGACGAATCCTTTTCCACCGTGAATCTAAAGCGAGTGCGCGAGTATGAACCACGCGACTTGACTATCGGGGTGGAAGCCGGTCTTCGCTGGAGCGAGCTGACGCGCCTGGTGGGCGAGCATCGGCAGATGGTGCCGCTCGATCCTCCGTTCGCGGACCGCGCCACCGTGGGAGGAGTGGTGGCGGCTAACACCAGCGGGCCGCGGCGGCGCCTCTACGGCACGGCGCGCGATGCCATTATCGGGATGGAGTTCGCCACGCTCGAAGGCAAGCTGGTGCGCTCCGGCGGCATGGTGGTGAAGAACGTGGCCGGCCTGGACATGGCCAAGCTCATGATCGGCTCCTTCGGCACTCTGGCCGCCATCACCGCGGTCAACTTCAAGCTGACGCCCATGCCGGAACTGGAGCGCAGTTTCTTGGTGACTTTCGATACCTTGGCTTCCGCCATCGAGGCGCGCGACCGCCTGCTGCGGAGCCATCTGCAACCCGCCGCCATCGATCTGCTGAATCCGGCGGCCGGAACCGGGCTCGGCCAAGCCTCCTGGCTTGTGGCGGTCCGCGCCGGCGGCAACTCCGCCGCCATCGATCGTTATGAGCGCGAAATCTCCCAACTGGGCGACGGCGTGGCATTCGACGATTCCCGCCAGGAAACGCTTTGGAAGCGGATGGAGGAATTCACTCCCGCGTTTTTGGCGGCCCATCCGGATGGCGCGGTGGCGCGCGCTTCGTGTACGCTGAAGGGATTGGAGGCGGTTATGGCTTCGCTTCCCGGCGCGGCCGTCGCCCGCGCCGGCTCGGGAATTTGTTACGGCTACTTCGAGCGCGCCGCGGATGCCGCGGCCTGGGTGGCGGGCGCGGCGGAGCTGGGCGCCAAAGCCGTGGTGGAATTCGCTCCCGAGGAATCGAAGAGCGGCCTCGATCTCTGGCCCGCTCCGGGAGCCGATTGGGAAATCATGCGGCGCGTCAAACATCTTTTCGATCCCGACAACCTTTTGAACCGTGGCAGACTCTATCGACGCCTCTGACAATCCCGCCATCGCCGTGGAAAAGACCGCGGCCGGACCGTTCCGGTTCGATCTGGATCGCTGCGTGCATTGCGGCTTGTGTCTCAACTCCTGCCCCACATACCGCATACTCGGAGTGGAAATGGATTCGCCGCGCGGCCGGGTCTACCAGATGGTGCAGGTAGCCAACGGGGCGCCCATGAGCGCGTCTTATTTCGAGCACATCGGCTTGTGCCTGGCTTGCCGGGGCTGCGAATCGGCCTGCCCCTCCGGAGTTCAATACGGCCGCATGGTGGAAGAAGCGCGCGCCGAGATCGAGACCCACACCCGGCGGGGGCCGATCGCCCGCCGGCTGCGGCGCTGGGCTTTCGGCACGCTGCTCGAATCGCGCGTGGCCATGACCGCGGCGGGAGCGGCGCTGTACCTCTACGAAGCTTCCGGCGCCCGCGCCCTGGTCCACTCGCTCGGCCTGGCGCGCCTGGTTGGCTTGCACGACCTGCATCAACTCACTCCATCGGCCGATCCGCCGTTTTTCTTTAGCCGCATCGGCCTGACCTACCCGGCCGAGGGCGAGCGGCGCTACCGGGTGGCGTTCCTGGCCGGCTGTCTGGCCAACGTTTTTCTTGCGCGCCTGAACGAGGCCACCGTGCGCGTGCTGCAGAAGAACGGCTGCGAAGTGGTGGTGCCCGCCGGCCAGGGCTGCTGCGGGGCGCTGCAACTGCATTCCGGATTGCCAGATGTGGCGCGCGCCGCCGCCCGCCGTAATATCGACGCCCTGCGCGAGGGCGGTTTCGACGCCATTATCACCAACGCTGCTGGCTGCGGGTCCACCCTCAAAGAGTACGGCGAGCTGCTGGCGGGCGACGCCGAATACGGCTCCGCCGCCGCCGAGTTTGCCCGCCAGGTGCGCGACATCACCGAATTTCTCGCCGGGATCGATCTTCGTCCCGTGGAGAGTCCGGTCTACGCCACCGTCACCTACCAGGATTCCTGCCACCTGGCTCACGGCCAACGCATCCGTTCCGCGCCCCGAAAGCTGCTGGCCGCCATCCCCGGCGTGACCTTGCGCGAAATGCCGGGCGCGGACCTCTGCTGCGGCAGCGCCGGCGTCTACAACATCGTGCAAAACGAAATGGCGATGCGTATCCTGGCCGCCAAAATGGACGCCGTGCACGCCACCGGAGCCGACATCATCGCCACCGCCAATCCCGGCTGCATGCTGCAGCTCCAGGCCGGCGTGAGGTCGCGCAAGGGAACCCAGCAGGTGGTCCACGTCGTCGAGTTGCTCGACCGCGCCTATCGCCCACCAGCCGGGTAAAAGGCTCCCATGCGCGTCGCGGCAATTTACGATATTCACGCGAATCTTCCCGCCCTGGAGGCTGTCCTCCAGGAGATTCGCCAAGCCGAAGTTGACCAGGTCATCGTCGGCGGCGACGTGGTTCCGGGGCCACTGCCCAAAGAAACTCTACGGTGTTTGTTGGATCTCCCCGTTCCCACGCAGTTTATCTACGGTAACGGCGAGGTCGCCGTGCTCGAACAAATGGCGGGCAGAGATCCATCGGCCGTCCCGGAACAGCACCGCCCCATCATTCGCTGGACCGCCCGGCAGCTTCCTGAATACGAGCCGCTGTTCGCCGCCTGGCCCAAAACCATTCGCATCGAGATTCCACCCTTAGGCGGCGTGCTGTTTTGCCATGGGACACCGCGAGACGAAAACGAAATTTTCACTGGCCTGACGGCTGAGGACCGTCTCTTGCCGATCTTCGAAGCACTCAACGCGCCAGTGATCGTCTGCGGCCATAGCCACATGCAGTTTGACCGCATGGTCGGAAACACCCGCGTCGTGAATGCGGGCAGTGTCGGGATGCCGTTCGGTGAACCCGGTGCCGATTGGCTCCTGTTAGGACCCGGCGTTCAGCTCAGGCATACGTCCTACGATCTCACAACAGCGGCCGAGCGCATTCGGGAGAGCGATTATCCCGAGGCTGACGATTTCGTCGCGCGTTACTTACTCCAGCCGCCGGCGGAGGACGCCATGCTCAAAGCCTTTGCCCACGCCGAATGGAGATCCGCGAGATGAGCGAATCTTCGTGGCGCGGCCTCTGGCCTGCAGCGTCGGCTTTCCAGCCGGCGTTCCGTGCCGAGACTTCCGAAAAACTCGCGGGCTATTCTTTCGTAGCGGCGGCGATCTTGTCGCCGGTTCTTTTGGTTGCGGCCATGCTGCGTTGCCCAACGACCGCCGCCCGCGTCGCGCTACACTGGCGATGGAACCGTAGACGCCATGACCAAAGACCAGATCCGCGGCCGGATCGAGGAGGTCGGCCTGATCCCCTCCTTGCGCGTGTCGAGTGCGGAGGAGGCTTCTTTTGTGGCCGAGACTGTGGCCGCCTGCGGCATTCCCATTGTCGAAATCACCATGACGGTGCCCGGAGCGATCGACGTCATCGCGGCCTTGGCGCGCGATCATCCGGACCTGATCGTGGGCGCCGGCACGCTGATGGATACCGACATCGCGCACCGCTGCATCCAAAGCGGCGCCCGTTTCCTCACTACCACCGGTTTGGACCTGGAAATCATCGCGGTGGCCAAGCGGGAGAATGTGCTATCGATTCCGGGAGTGCTGACGCCCGGCGAACTGATGGCCGCATGGAGAGCCGGCGGCGATTTGATCAAGGTGTTCCCCTGCGCGCAAGTCGGCGGCGCGGCTTACATCCGCGCCCTCAAGGCGCCATTTCCGCAAATTCCGCTGATCGCCTCGGGCGGCGTCAATCAACAGACGGCCGTCGAATTCATTCTGGCCGGGGCGGTGGCCCTGGGTGTGGGCGGGGCGCTGGTGCCGCGTGAGGCGATCGAAAGCCGTCGCCCCGATCGCATTCGCGAACTGGCGCGCCGTTTCATCGGCATGGTCCGCAGCGCCCGCGAGCAAAAGGCGAATCACTGGTGAGCCTGCCCCGGCGCATCGCCTGGCCCGCGTCACTGCTGCCCGCGCTTCTGGCCTCCGGATGCGGATACATCGCCGGACCGGTTCCGCCGCTCGCCAACATCCCCGCCCGCGTGCACGACCTGGCAGCCATTCAACGCGGGGCTAAGATCGTCGCTCACTTTTCGGTTCCGCAACTGACCACGGAGGGTCTTGCCATCCAGTCCCCCGTGACCTTCGATTTCCGCGTGGGCGAGGGAAGAAATCCCTTCGACATGGCGGTTTGGGCGTCCCATGCGCGCCAGATCGGCCCGCCGGTACAACAGAATGGCCTGGCCAGCTACGAAATCCCCTGCGCGGATTGGAGCGGTAAGGAAGTCATCCTGGGAGTGCGCGTGATTGGCGCCAATGGAAAAGACGTGGGGTGGTCCAACCTGGAGACGGTCGAGGTGGTGGCGCCGCCGGATAAACCGGCCAGCCTGAAAGCCGAAACCGCCGATGGCGGGGTTCGTCTCACCTGGCAGGCCCGCGGCGGCCATTTCCGGGTGCTGCGCTCCAGCGCAAACCCTCCCGCCTACGAAACCGTGGCTGCCGTCACCGCGCCCGAGTGGCTGGATCCGCACGTGGAATTCGGCACGCCTTACATTTACCTGGTGCAGACGTTCGAGCCGGTGGGGAACGGCAAGGAAGCCCAAAGCGAGCTTTCGGAACCGGTCCGCATTACTCCCGAAGCGCCCCCACCACCGGCCCCGCAAGGCTTGCGAGCGGTTCCCACCCCGCAGTCGATCGAGCTTTCCTGGGATGCGAATCCGGACGCCGATATCGCCGCCTACCGCGTCGATCGCGCCGAGGGCGACGGGCGGTTCGCCAAAGCCGGCGAGGTGGAGGGCGTTCCATCGTACTCGGATCACGCCGTCCGGCGCGGGGTAGCTTACCGCTACCAGGTAGTCGCCGTGGGCGCCAACGGCAAGCTCAGCCAGCCCTCGCAGGCAGCCTCGGCAACGGTCCAATAACACCGCCTCCTGGTGGTGAATACAAGTAAATGAATTAAATAGCCTTAACTTGTGTTCTGGTGATCTGGATGTGTATACTGTATCCATGATTATTTCCATGCGCCTCCATGCTACGAAAGAGGAGATCGACCACGTTTGCGAGCGCATCGCCGAGTTCGGCTATAAGGTCCATTCCATCGTCGGCGAGGAGCGCGTCGTGATCGGAGTGGTGGGCATGGGGGATGTGACCGCCTGCCTGGAATCGGTCGAAGCCGCGCCCGGAGTGGAGAGCGCAGTGCGGATTTCGGCTCCCTACAAGTTCGTGAGCAAGGAGTTCCGCCAGGAGCGCTCGGCCATCCGCTTGAACGGGGTGGAGATTGGCGGCGACGAGTTTGTCGTCATGGCCGGCCCCTGTTCGGTGGAGAGCGAAAAGCAGATCATGGCGACGGCTGAAGCCGTAGCCGCCGCCGGCGCGAGGGTGCTGCGGGGCGGGGCTTTCAAGCCGCGCACCTCGCCCTACGATTTTCAGGGCCTCGAAGCCGAAGGGCTCAAGCTTCTTCGCAAAGCCAAGCAAGCTACCGGCCTCGCGATCGTGACTGAAGTCATGAGTGATCGAGACGTGGACCTGGTGGCGGAATATGCCGATTGCATGCAGGTGGGGGCGCGCAACATGCAGAATTTCTCTCTGCTCAAGGGGCTGGGTTCCTGCCGCCGGCCGGTGCTGCTGAAGCGCGGCATGAGCTCGACCATCAAGGAACTGCTGATGTCGGCCGAGTACATCGTGGCTCACGGCAACCCCAACGTGATTCTGTGCGAGCGGGGCATCCGCACCTTCGAAACCGCGACCCGCAACACCTGCGACATCTCGGCCGTGCCGGTGCTCAATGAGTTGACGCATCTTCCCGTGATCCTCGATCCCAGCCATGCCGCGGGCAAGCGTAGTCTGATCCCCGCACTGGCGCGGGCGGGCGTGGCCATCGGGGCCGACGGATTGATCGTGGAGGTCCACCCCTGGCCGGAAAAGGCGATCAGCGATGGCGCGCAATCGCTGACGCTGGCGGGATTCCAGGCTATGATGCGCCAGCTCGATCCTTATCTTCGGCTGTGGAAGACGGCGCGCGCCGAACAAACCGCGCTCGCTCGCGAAGCCGTGGCTGTGTGATACTCGATTCGTGAATCCGAATACCAGGGCTTGGCTCCTGTTGTTAGCCGTAGCGGCGGGTTGCGGGGGCGTGATCGGCGGCGTGCTGTGGTACCACGACCGCAACCTCACCAATTCCACCCTGCTGCGGCGGCTTCCGGTGGCGGATTCGCTGGTGGTGGGGATCGATTTCGCGGCGCTGCGCAAGTCCGGGATTTTGCAGGCGCTGGAGGATTCGAAAGTTGCCGAAGAACCCGAATACCAGGCGTTTGTCCATGAGACCGATTTCAATTGGCGGCAGGATCTGGATGGCGCCATTCTGGCTTTCGCCCCCACCGGCAAATATTTCCTGGTGCGCGGCCGATTCGATTGGAAGAGCCTGCAATCCTACGTCGCCCACCAGGGCGGAGACTGCTACAACGCCTTTTGCAGCATGAAAGGCAGCGCAGACGATCGCCAGATCTCATTTTTCCCGCTCCAGCGCAATGTCATGGGGATGGCGGTCAGCCCGGACAGCACCGCCGCTTTGCGTTTGCAAAATGTTTCCACCGGCAAGGGACCTGAGGCGCCGGATGCCCCGCTCTGGCTTTCCGTGCCGGTCGGCGTCCTTAAGTCCAGCCAAAACCTGCCCGAAGGAACGCGCATGTTCGCCAGCGGCCTGGGACAGGCGCAAGGCCTCACCCTGACGCTGGCGCCGGACGGAAACCGCTTCGCCGCCCGCATGACGGTAACCTGCCGCAATGAAACGGATGCGGCGGACGTGGCGCTGGAGCTCACCCGTGTCACCCAACTGCTGCGCGACATGATCGCCCGGGAGCATCAGAAGCCCAACCCTTCCGACCTCAGCGGCGTGCTGACCTCCGGCTCCTTCCGCCCCGAGGGAAAGCGCGTCGACGGCTACTGGCCCATCGAACGATCCTTCATCCAAAACACGCTGGGGAAGTAAGAGATCGATCGAAAATGCACAAAACTCGTGGGGCAGACCGCCGGTCTGCGCCGACCTCCCAGGCCCGGTCTCGCCTCGAAGAAACCCAGTTGCAGCCCGATGACGCGGGCCTTCCCCATGCACAAAAATGCACAAAACGCCGTGTGCCGCTTTTCCACGTGTGTCTGCTTTGACACGGTCATCGAATCAATCAAGGTAAATTAAATCAGCGAGTTACGGTTTGGTCGAGGCACTGCATAGGGGAGAGATCGTACGGAGGACTCAGACGATGCTCTCGCAGGTTACCGAACGGCAAATCAAAAGACTGGCTGCCCTTACCGGCACGTTGCTGCTTGCCACGGCGGAGGCCTTGGCGCAGGAGAAGCAAACCGCGGGTTCGCGGCGGATCGTGGTCAGCATTCCGGATTGCAAACTGGCAATTCTGGAATCGGGCAAAGTGGTCAGGATTTATCCCACAGCGGTAGGAGCGGCGGGCTCGCCCAGTCCGGCGGGCAAGTACACCATCGCAACGCGGCTGGCGGCGCCCACCTGGTACGGCAAGGGGAAGATCGTGGCTCCGGGAAAGAACAATGCGCTGGGAACGCGCTGGCTGGGCCTGAGCGTCCTGGGCTACGGCATTCACGGCACCAACAACCCGGCCTCGATCGGGCATAACGCTTCGCACGGCTGCATTCGCATGCGCAATCGGGACGTGGAGGAGTTGTTCGAGATGGTTTCGGTGGGCGACGAGGTCGAATTATACGGCCGGCGCACGGCGGAGCTGAACGAAATCTTCGGGTTAGAGACCGCGGCGGCGGGAACGTGGTGATTCTGACTCCCGTCTTCCGACTTCTCAAAAGGACGACCTATGTCGAACGAACTCGAAAGCACGCTTGGGCTCATCCTGATGGCGGCGATTTCGTTGCCGCTTTCGTTCTACCTGGCGCGGGGATGCCTGCACGGGGTGCTGCGTCTGCTCAACGGGAGTCAACGTCGCGATGTGCTATGATCGCAGCCGTGAAAGGCTGGCACGCGGTGCTCGCCGCGGTGTGGATCCTGGTTCCGGCGAGGGCTTGGGCGGCCGACGATGTGGCCGGGGCCGCGCGCGAGCTGGCGGCGAAGACAGCCCTCTTCACGGGCGCGGGCGCCACGATCTCGGCTTCGTATCGCAATCTCTCTTCGCTGGGCCCGGTGCAACTGGAGCAGGCGCGAGCCGGCTACGAAGCCGCGCTGCGGCAGATGGGCATGCGGCTGGGCGATGGCGGCACGGTAGAGGCCCAGATCTCGCTCTCCGAAAACGGGTCGCAATACCTTCTGATCGCGGACCTGCGCAAGGGCGACGACCGGCAGGTGGCGATGGTGGAGATCGCCCGGTGGAAGGGCGGCCCTGGCGCCAAACCCACCGATTCGGCCGCCTGGATCGAGCGCAAAGTGGTTTGGGAGCAGGAAGAGCAGGTTCTGGACGCCGCCTTTCCGGGGGATGCCATGGTTTTGCTGGCGCCATCCGGGGTTGGCATTTACGCCAAACACGGCGAGCAGTGGGAATTGCGCCAGGTGCTGAGCATTTCCTCCTCGCGGCCCTGGCCGCGCGACCTGCGCGGGCATCTGAGTTTCCAGGGAGCGACGTTCCGCGCGTTCCTGCCGGGGGTAACCTGCGGCGGCGCGACCGAACCCGAGCCCCGCATGGAATGCCACGCGGGTGAGTACCCCTGGAGCGTGGAATCGGCCGGCGGCGCGGGCATGTCCGCGTATTTCGCGCCGGGGCGCAATTACTTCGACGGCCGCCTTTCGATTGAGAACCCGGCCATCCACAACGGGCCGCCGTTCTACTCCGCGGCGGCTACGGGCGATCCGCGCCAGCCGGTCTGGCTGCTGGCACTCGTCAACGGGAAGGCGCAAGTCGTGGATGGCGGATTCAACGTGCTGGCGGAGATTCCCGGGTGGGGCAGCGATGTCGCGTCGATCGAGACCCGCTGCGGGAAGGGCAACCAGGTGCTGGCCACTCAACCTTCGGACGCTGGTGACACCGACGCCGTTCAGTCCTATATCTGGAAAGACCGTTCGATGGCGGCGGCGACCCCAGCGGCGATCTTTCCCGGTCCGGTGACCGCGCTGTGGGCGCGGGGCGGTAGCGCGGTGGCAGTGGCGCGCGACTTGGAAACGGGGAAATACGTGGTCTATGTGCTCACGGTGGCTTGCGGTTTATAGCCTGCTGGCGCTGGCCGGGTTGCCTCTGGCTCAGGCGGCTACGCGGCCGCGCTACGGAGGCGTGCTGCGGGTGGAGATACGGGAGAACATCGAATCGGTGGACCCTCCCGATAGCGGCACGGGATTAGCCGATTTGATGGGCGCGTTCTCCATCACCCGCTGGGAAGCCGGGCTCCGGGCAACGTATGCGGCGGACAATAACGCCCCGGGCGGACGGCCGTTCGTGGACGCGGTGGAAGTTCGGATGGGGCGGCCGCTGCGCGATCAATCGATCGACCTGGAAGTGGGGAAGGCGGACGTCATCGAGCTCGGCGCCGGCGAATCGCGGCGCGGCGCGGCCGGACGGAAAATATGGATGTCGGCGCCGGTACGGATCGTGGCGCTGGTGTTCGGCCCGCGGGTGGAGGACGCGCGGATTCGCGAGGGGCTGGCGCTGGCGGTGGATCGCACCGCGATTCTGAACGTGCTGCTGCAAAGACAAGGCGAAATTTCGGGAGCGCTGCTGCCGCAATGGATTTCCGGCTATGCTTTCCTATTCCAGCCGGCGGCGGACCTGGGGAGGGCGCGGACGCTGATTGCGGCGGCGCCGCCCGGCGCCCGCAACCTGTCGCTGGGAGTGGAAGACGGCGGCCTGCGCGCCATGGCGGATCGGGTGGCGCTCAACGCGCGCGATGCCGGCCTGACGGTGACCACGGCCCCGCAAGGCAACGCCGGTGACGTTCGCCTGGTGGACGCGCAGGTCGCCTCGAGCGACCCGGCGCGGGCGCTGGCGGGCATTGCGGCCGCTCTGGGACTGATCGTACCGGCGCGGATGGAGAACGCCGAAGCGGTGTACAACGCCGAACGGGCCGTGCTGGAGGGGTTTCGCGTGGTCCCGCTGTTTCATCTGCCGGACGTGTACGGCGCCGGGCCGCGGGTGAGGGGCGCCGCGGGCATTTCGCCGCTGGGGCAGTGGAAGTTCGGGAACGTATGGCTGGAGGGCGACCGGCCATGACGTTTCGCACGCGCCTGCTGCTGATTTTCACTCTCGCGGTGGTGGCGTCGGTAGGGGTGGTGGAGTTGCTGGTGCAGAAAGCCACCCGGCGCGAGTTCGAGCGCATGGACGCGGCACGTTCCGACGCCCTGGTAACGCAATTCCGCAAGGAATTCGACCGGCGCAGCCAGGAGGTGGTGCGCGCGGTGGGAGGCATCGGGCGATCCGACAGCGCGCTGAACATTGCGATCTCGCCCGACCCTACCTCGTTCTATGGCGAAGCGGGGGAGCTGGCGGCGGCCCATAGTCTGGACCTGCTGGAGCTGGTGGCCGGGGATGGCGCCATCGTCTCGTCGGCCGAGTGGCCGGCGCGTTTCGGCTATCGCGAAGACTGGCTGGTGGAGCACGGCGACTGGAGGGAGGGTCAGGCTTTCCTGCGGCGCGCCGAATTGCCGGATGGCGTCACCCTGGCGCTGGCCGCGGTTTCCACGGTTACCGCGGGCGACCGGAAACTGTTCGTGGTGGGCGGCCAGCAGCTCGACCAAGCATTTCTTTCCTCGCTGGTGCTGCCGGACGGAATGCGGGCGCTGCTGTATCGAAGCCTGCAGCCGAAGTTCGCGGCGGAGCAGATGCTGGGGCCGGGCCCCCGCTCGGCGGAACTCCGGGCGCTGGTGGAAGACACGCTGGCGCGCAAGCGGGAGCGGTATCGCATCGTCGGCAGGGGCGCCGATGCGGAATCGTTTCACGCCCTGCCGCTGGCGGGCTATGACGGCGCGGCGCTGGGCGCGCTGCTGATCGGCAGTTCGCGGCGCGGCCTGGCGGAGCTGGAATCGAAGCAGTTGCGCTACGGCATCGAAGTAGCGGCGTTCGGCATTCTGATGAGCGTGGCGCTGGGCGCTTGGGCCACGGCGCGGGTCACCCGGCCGGTGGAACGGCTGGCGCGCAGCGCGACGGCGGTGGCCGCGGGCAACTGGGACACCACCGTGGAAGTAACCTCGGGCGACGAGATCGGGCGGCTGGCGCTGGCTTTTAATCGCATGACCGAGGAGCTGATGGCGCAACGCGAGCGGCTGGTGCAGGCCGAGCGGGTAGCGGCCTGGCGCGAACTGGCGCGGCGGCTGGCGCACGAGTTGAAGAATCCCCTGTTCCCGCTGCAGATCACGGTGGAGAACATGCAGCGCGCCCGCTCCCAATACCCGGAGCAGTTCGACGAAGTATTTCGCGAAGGCAGCCAGACGCTACTGGCGGAGCTGGGCAATCTGAAACAGATCGTGGCACGCTTCAGCGATTTCGCCAAGATGCCGGCGCCGGAAATGCAGCCGCTGGATTTCAACCGGCTCATTGGCGAGACCATGAAACTGTTCGAGGCGCAACTGGCGCGGGCGGGAATTGCGGCGCGGGAGGAACTGGACCCCGCGGCGCCCACCGTGATGGCCGACCCGGAACAGATGACCCGCGCGCTGCGGAACCTGATTCTCAACGCCATCGACGCCATGCCGCAGGGGGGCACGCTTACGGTGCGCACGCGGCGGCTGGGGCCGGGGCTGCGCCTCGAAGTCGCCGATACCGGGCAGGGCCTGACGCCGGAAGAATGCGGGCGCTTGTTCACGCCATACTACACCACCAAGACGCACGGCACGGGCCTGGGCCTCGCCATCGTGCAATCGGTGGTGAGCGATCACCACGGCCGCATTTCGGTAGCCGGCGCGCCGGGGAAAGGCGCGACATTTCAGATCGATCTGGGGGACCGGACGGGATAGACATCCATGGCGAATCTGCTGATTGTGGACGACGACCAAAACACGCTGGCCTCGCTGGCGCGGGCCTTCCGCATGGCCGGCCATGAGGCCACCGTTTGCGACAACGCGGGGCGGGCGCTGGAATTGCTGCAGACCAGGCGGTTCGACATGATGATGTCCGACGTGGTGATGCCGGGCAAGGACGGGCTGGCGCTGCTCGAAGAACTGCGCGGGCTGGGGATCTCGCTGCCGGTGGTGATGATTTCCGGGCAAGCCAACATCGAAATGGCGGTGCGCGCCACGCGGCTGGGCGCGGCCGATTTTCTGGAGAAGCCGCTTTCCACCGACAAGTTGCTGTTGACGGTGGACAACACGCTGAAGCTGAAACGCCTGGAGGAAGAAAACCGCGACCTGCGGCAGCGGGTGGGCAAGCACGAGATCGTGTATGCGGGCGAGCGAATGCGGCGGGTGATGGCGCAGGTGGAGCGGGTGGCGGCCAGCGAAGCGCGCATCTGCATCCTGGGCGAGACGGGAACGGGAAAGGAGCTGATCGCGCGGGCGCTGCACGAGAACAGCTCGCGGCGCGGGGGCCCGTTCGTCACGTTGAACTGCGCGGCGGTACCGGGCGAACTGATCGAAAGCGAGTTGTTTGGCCACGAAAAGGGTTCTTTCACGGGCGCGGTATCGCGGCATATCGGCCGCTTCGAGCAGGCCAATCACGGCACCCTGTTTCTGGACGAAGTGGGCGATATGCCGGTGCTCATGCAATCGAAGCTGCTGCGGGTGCTGGAAGAGGGACAGGTGGAGCGCATCGGCGGGGACCGCAGCATCGCGGTGGACGTGCGCGTGGTGGTGGCCACCCACCGCAACCTGGAAGAACTGGTGCAAAAGGGCGTATTCCGCCAGGATCTGTATCACCGGATTTTCGTCTTCCCCCTGCCGCTGCCGCCACTGCGCGAGCGCACCGACGACATTGCCGCCCTGGTAGCGCACTTCGCGGCGCAGGTCGCCGGGATCAACGGATGGAAGCCAAAACCGTTTCAACCGGACGCCATCGCGGAGCTACAGAGATACGGCTGGCCCGGCAACATCCGCGAATTGCGCAACGTGGTGGAGCGGCTGCTGTTGCTGGCCGACGGTCCGGTGGACGCGGCGGCGGTGAGGCTGGCGCTGCCGGCGAGGGCCGGTGAAGGGCCAACGGAGGCGGCCACGGGCACGCTTTCCGAGCGCATGGATAGCTTTGAGCGCGGCCAGATTCTGGAAGAGCTGAAGCGCCATAACCAGCGCATGACCGATACAGCGCGGGCGCTGGGACTGGAGCGCAGCCACCTATATAAGAAGTGCCAGGCGCTGGGGATCGATTTGCGCGCGCTGCGGGGAGGGAAATAGGGGGAATTGATTTGGGCCGCCGATGAACACCGATAATTCTATTGATTTCTAAGCCCGTGATCATCCGCGCTACGGATCCGCGTACGGGACTGAAAGGATCCCCAGCACGTAGTTTTGCGGAAGTGATGCCTGGGCAATCGCCCCGACAAGTGGGTTAAGTCCTATCGCTGACCCACCGTTTGAGTGCCTCACCGGTATCGATGATATTGTCGACGCCCTCGAGAATTTGGCGGTAACAGTCCGGATGAATCTGGTTCTTGGAATATCCAGTGGGCCATCCCCGCCGGGAGCCTTGGGCGGCAACGATCCACGAATCCTCGAAGCTTTTCGGGCGCCCGCTCATGAGACCACGCGGCAGAACGCCGACGAGCTCTGCAACCGCGCCATAGGTTGCGCGTTGTTTATGTTCGTCCAGGCGCGCAACAATGCCCTGAAGACTCAGGCCGGACGCCCCAGAGAACGTTGCTTCCTCGATTCGCCGGTTCCTCGCGATTCGATCAGCAATACGCTCCGCGGAGGTCATTTCATGATACGCTCGATATCTCTGCCAGACGCCCAATCACTTCCGTGAATAACTCGGCTGGCCAGCCGTGCAGGATGGCTTCATCCACCACGCGGGCCGGCACTATAAGACGAGGAGGCACCTTCTCGGACCCGGTTTGTGAAAGGTCATGGATGATTTGAGCCACCTCGTCCACTTGGTCCGGGCGCAGCTTCTTGAGCTCGGTAATTACATCTTCAACTGACGCCATACTTCTACCCTATGCCACGCGACACAATGAATCCACCTTATCGGCGTCCATCGGTGGCTGTCCTGTAGGTTTCTTGGGCAAGCTAAAGCATGCCCCACCAAACGCGTCGATC
>JBKQIF010000027.1:0-29686 GCA_052148435.1 Bryobacteraceae bacterium | reverse complement strand
GGTGCTTGCGCCTCGCCAGGCCGGCCGCTTCCGCATCGGAATCACGTTGCTTCAGGAAGGTTGGCGCTGGCTCGATACGCAGGATCCCCGCGTATTCGCCGACCGGTGGATCACGGTTGATCCCGCGCCGGGATAAATACCATTCACTGCCCGAGCGGCACGCGAATCACTTTGTAGCCGGAGGGAACCTGAAACATGGACGCGGGAGGCGACACCGGCGTGCACTTGCAAATGCAAGTACGCACGCCAAAGCTGCCCACCGTCCGCGTGAGCACCGGCATTTGGAGCTTGGTGCTGGTCCACACCTCCCAACTCGTAATGGACGGCGGCTTCAGCGCATCCAGGACCGGGAAGACGTAGCGCATGCCCTCCACCTCCAGGCCCTCGATGAAATCCTTGCCGAGGGCGACCACATTCGGGGCATTCGGAAGGGCCGGAAGGGCCGGAACAGCCGGCATTCCGGGGATGCCCGGCAGCGGCGGCTCCGGCGGGATCCGTAGATCGCTCAGGATGCGCGCCTCCATAGCCAGGTGGTCCAGAATGATCCGCTCCCCGGCGGCGGGGTCGGTGATGATGGAGATCTTTCCGAGATTGACGCGCAGCTTGCCCTCGGCTGTCTGATACCGCTGGATGAGAGATTCGAGCGGTTGCGCGCCGGGCAGGGCGCCTACCGTGGTCTGAACGCATTCGGCGCAGGCCGCGACCACCGTTTGCTGGGATGGTACGGGATTCACGATATTACTTTACCGCGGCGGCGCCCACCCCGATTGGAATATCTTAGAATGTGGTTCCGAACCAATGCCCGCAAAAGTTCGTCTGAATGACGTCGTCGACGCGCTGCAGATGCTCTCCGATGAGTACTCTTCCTTCTTCGATCCCGAATCCGGCCAGGTGGAAACCGTCTCAATCACGCTTCTAGGCGAGGCGGAAGAGCCCGCCGACGATGAGGGACCCGATCTCCCCGCATGGCAGGAGCGGGAATGGGAGATCGCCAAGCAAATCGTTTCGACCGGCCGCTTCCTGAAGCTTCCCACTAAGTTCGAGGTTCATGAGTGGGCGATCATGGAGGAATTCTCGGAGCCGGTCGAGTCCGGCAGGATTCGCAACGAGCTGCTGCATGCCGTCCACGGCGCCGGGGCGTTCCGGAATTTCAAGGACACGCTCCGCCGGCACCGCATCGAAAAGGCCTGGTTTGCGTTCCGCGCGGAGGCGCTGCGTGAGATAGCCATCGACTGGTGCGAAGAGAATGACGTCGTTTGGGAGTAGCGGAATTACCGGCGCCCGCTGCCACAGGGCGCCGAAGCTTCGAGCCGCGACTCGGAGCGGCACGTCAGAGTGCGCCACCGTGGCGGTCGCTACTTGCCCCCCGCACCCGCTTTCACCACCTCTAACTGCACCGGCGGGGCGACCGAGTTCATGTCCGGGTCGTAATAGGCGTAAACCTTCGAAGGGAAGGTCCGCGCGCGGATGGGATACTTGGCGCGCAGGCGGAACTTCAGCGTGATGGAATCGCCGGGCGCGAAGCTATCGAAATAGAGGATGGCCTGGGTGGCCGTCATGTTGAACTTTTCCATGCGGCCGCTTTTGAGCGTAGCGCTCTTTTCCTGGTAGGCCTGCAGGTCTTCGGTCAGCAGATCGAATCCGGGCGGAATGCCCAGGTCCACCATCACCATGTTGGCGGCGCGGTCCAGGTTATTCTTGACGGTCGCGGTAGCGGCGGCGACGTCGTCCTGTGCCAGGCGCGTGCGGTCGTAGGATACGTCGATCGAAAGCGGCTCGTGCGCCGGCCGTTCCTTCCATGGCACGAAGTAGCGCCCCGCCACCTGGTAAGCCAATCCGCCGGTGCCGCTGAAGCGGACTTCCACCGAATTGGCGCCGCGCTCATTGACGCCTTTGAATACGAACTGGTGGAGCAGGTCGTTGTTGTCGGGCGTCAGCACCAGCGTTTCCACCGGCTTGCCGTTGAGCGAAAGCTCCACCGTGCCGCGCACGCCGGCCGCTCCTTTTTCGGTGGAAAGCAGCACCGCGCGTAACGCCATGATGATGGCCTGGGTGCTGCCCCACGCGCCGCTGGCGTCCTTCTTGGATGCGATATAGGAGAGCGCCTTGCGCGCGGTATCGGATGCCTGGCCCCATTTCAGCAGCGCCTGGGTAGCCAGGCCGGTGGTTTCCACCGCGGCGCTGGCGCCGGTGGCATAGACGCCGGTTTCTTCGGCCGTCCACCAGGCCTGTTCGCCCTTCTCGGTGCGCGCGGCCACGAGTTGCTCCATGGCCTGCCGTGTAAAGTCCGCGTCCTTGCCGTAATCGACGGCGAAGTTAGCCACGACGGCCAGCGTGTAGGTATCCACGCGGCCGCTCGTGTGCGCGGCGACAAACTGGCGCGCCTTTTCCACGGCCGGCCCACGGTAGCCGGTATTTTCCAGCGACCAGGCGATGTAGGCGGTAATGCGCAGCACGTCGGAGTTATAGCGGTTGGTGGCGCCTTCGTTGATGAACCCGGTGTCGGGCTTCCAGCTTCCGTCCGGCTGTTGCTGCGCCGCCAGCCATTGCTGCGTTCGCGCCATCAGCTTCGGGTCCACGTCGTGCACGTGCGACATGTCGTAAAACTCCATCAGGCCGTAGGCCGTCAGGATCTTGTTGGCCGGCGCCTGCCCGAACCAGGAAAAACCGCCCCCCGCCACTTCAAAAGTCAGCAGCCGTTGGTAGCCATTGGCGATGAAGCCTTCCGCCTTGGCATGCACCTCCGGCGCCAGCTTCTTGGTGCGCTTCATGTAATCGAGCGCCAGCACGTTGGGATACGTGCTGGAGGAGGTCTGCTCGAAGCAGCCGTATGGCATGCGCAGAATGGCATCCATGCCTTCGATCACCTGGCTGAGCGGCCCCGGGTACAGCCGCACCAGAACCGCGCTGGCATCGGGGATGGCCGTGGCGGGGAAAGTCACTTCGTGGCGTATCTCGTTTTCCAGGCGCCCGTTGAACACTACGCTCTGTTCGCGCCCGTTGGGCACCACTTCGATTTCGCGTACGATGATATCGGCGCGCCGGACTCCGCCGTTCATGCGAGCCGCCAGCGTGAGCTTGAATTTGCCGATGCGGTTGGCTTGGATGCTGAACTGCGAGCCGCCGGTGCGGCCCGCATCCACGCTGAGTGTTTTGTCGGCGGTATCGCCGGCCAGCGAGAACCAGTCCGCGGCCTGGAGCTTGAGATCCACGTCGCCGCGCGCCCCGGAGTAATTGTAGACGGCCACCGGGATCGACACGTTATCGCCCTGCGTAAGGGTGACCGGCAAATCCAGGTCGACGAAGAAGTCCTGGAAGACTTTGATGCCGGCGGTGCCGCTGCCCAAAGCGCCCCGAGCCGTGGATGCCATCATCGCCATCCGCCAGGTGGTAATGGAATCGGCCAGAGGAATCGAAACGCTGGCGATTCCCTTGCCATCGGTGACGATCTCCGGGTTGATATAGAGCGCTTCGGGGAAGTAAGAACGAACCCGCGGAGCGGCGACTGCGCCAGTGACGGTAACCGTGTTGGCGCCCGCCGAAGCTGCTCCCAGACGAGCGAAGTCTTCCTGGGGAGCATCTTTCGCCATTGGCGCCGCCATCGCCATAGCAGCGCGGCCAACGCCGAAACCGCCGCCTTGGCCGGGTCCGAAACCGCCGACGATCCCGCCGATTACACCCGCTCCCATGGCCATCGGCGGGGCGGGTAGAACGTTTCCGCCCACACGAATGCGTTGCGGCATGTTCACCACCGCCACCACGGTCTTCGGAGCCTCTTTGCTCAGCACCACGGAAAGCGCCGCGTGGTCGCGCTCCTTTACCGAAAGCTGCCGCGAAATCGTCTCGCTGGGAGCGGTAATTTTCACCTCGTAATTGCCCTCGGGCACGCCGAAAAGCTGGAAATGCCCGTCGCCGTCCGAGCGGGCCGAGCGTTCCTGCCCGGTGGCAAGGTTGCGAATGCCGATCCGGATCCCTTCCATCGCGCCGCCCGCGCGGTCCGTCACCGTTCCGGCGATCTCCGCCCGGCCGTTGAATGCGCCGCGGTCCGGTTCGATACCGGCCACGATGGAACTTGGACCGGAGCTCGGGTTACTCACTATCTTGCGGCCGCGAACTTCCAGGTAAGTAAACAAGTCGTCGCCGCTGTTGAAGTTCTTGTCCGCCCCCGCGCTTTGCACCACGTAGGTGTCGTTCCGCGAAAACGAGACGCGAGTGATCCGCAGGCTGCTGCCCCAGGCGTCGCGAAGCTCAGGTCCAGCCGCCTTGGTCAGGTCTCCGCCGTTGGCTTGATACAGGCGCGCGAGGCTGCCCGACTCGCGGCGCAGCTTCTCTTCCAGTGCGGCACGATAGCGCGCTGCGTAATCCGAATACTTCGTCATGGGCACGGCTTGTCCCACGTCGGTGCGGTATTGGTTCGGGTTCACCACTTCGGTAGCCGCGAACAACGCCTGCGCGGCGCGGTCATTCTCTTCCGCCGGCCTGCGCGCGGTGTTCACCACGTCCGGCATGCCGATGGAATGAATCTCGTAGCGGGGCTTCATGGCTTCCTGTTCCAGGTAGAAAAACACCTTGGCAAAGCCCGGCTGCTTCTCCGCCAGCGCGAATACGGCCTCGTCCACCACTTCCAGCCCCAGCGCCGCCTCGACGCCTTCGCCGCGCGCGTTGGTCACGCGAAATTGAATGCGCGCGTCTTCGCCCGGCTTGTGGACCGGCGCGTCCAACGTGGTTTCAATTTTCAGCTCGTCGGCTGGTTGCACAAATGCCATGCGATGGTCGGCCACCGGGATCGCATTGCGCCCGAAAAGGTACGCGCTGCAATCGATGGTGCCGGCCAACTCCGGCGTGGCGGTCAGCTCCAGTGTGCCCTGGCCGTTAACCAGGTCCACGTCGCGCGTGAGCACGGTCTGTCTGTCCTTCACCACGTCGATGTATGCCGTGCCTTGGCGCTTGGTGGAATAAATCTTCAACTCAATGCGGTCGCCGGCGCGATATACGGCGCGGTCGGTGCGCAGCAGGATCTGGTCCGCGCCGGACTTGGCGGCGAGCGGCACCGAACGCGACGCGTGGTTTCCCTCTTTGTCGCTGGCTTCAATGCGCAGCGTTGCGGCCGCGGCGGTGCCCCGCACATGCACCACGCCCACCCCGGTGGCATCGGTGGCGACGGTTTGCTCGGCGGTGTCGGGGAAATAGACTTTGAGTTCCGCCGGCGCCGGTTTGCCGTCCGCGTAGGACGTTACCAGGAACACCTGGTTGTCGAGGCCGGGAATCAGCGAGCCGCCCTCCGGAACCGCCGTGATCAGGAGCGGCGATTCGCTGACCGTGATGGGTTCGCCGCGCTGCTCGCTATGCCCGGCGGAATCCTTCACCGTCGCTTCGATCAGAACGCGAGCCGCACCGCCCGCAAGCGGCCGGCCGGCGAAATAATCCGGCATCTTGATGTCGAAACGATAGGCGCCGTCGGCGTCCGTCTTGCCTTCGGCCGAACCTGCTTCGAACTCGGCCACGTCCATCCCGCTGGCCTTCACCGTAATGTCGGCGCGATCCACCGGCTGGCCGAAGAAATAGTTGGCGCGGATGGTTCCGGTGACATGATCGCCGGGGCGATAGCCGTGCTTCGCCTGGCCGCCCTGCGCCGCAAAATCCAGCGCCACCTTGAATTTTGGCAGCACGTAGCGCTCCACGTTGAAAGCCAGCTCGGCGGTGTTCGGGGCGTTCGCGGCGTCCCCCATCAGGGCGCGCACGTGGTACGTTCCCAGGTTGACTTCGTCGGCCAGGCTGAATTCCGCCGACGCTATTCCGAACTTGTCGGTCCGCGTGGTTTTCTTGAATACCTTGTTGCCGCGCGGGTCTTCCACTTCGAGGGTCAGCGGCCGGTTGGCGGCCGCTTCATGATGAGCGCGGTCGAGTGCCAGCGCCCGCACGTGGATGGTCTGGCTCGGCTGATAGATCGGTTTCTCGGTGGTGAGAAGGATGGAAGCTTTATCCTCGAGCTGAACTGGCTGGGTAACATCCATCGAACCAATGGGTGTATCTACCAGGTAGTGCAGCGAGT
Organism: Bryobacteraceae bacterium; assembly: GCA_052148435.1. Taxonomy (GTDB): domain Bacteria; phylum Acidobacteriota; class Terriglobia; order Bryobacterales; family Bryobacteraceae; genus JBEKYD01. The sequence continues at coordinate 23,634 of JBKQIF010000027.1, read as the reverse complement.
GAGTACCCGTCAGTCCGGAAGGAAATCGTAACTGCGCTTCCATCGTGCCGCGCCGATTCAGGGAACTGTTGAATAACAGACGGGGGCTTTGGTTTGCTTCGCCTATTTCGATGCGCAGCGTGCCGCTCGTCACCGCAACGTTGTTGGAATCGGTCACGATCACTCGCACGGCTGCCGGCGAGCCCGCGATATAGGAATTCTGCGCCAGCACGTGCACCACCGGCCGGCGGAGAATCAGAGAGATCGATTGGGTATCTTCCAGCGCGGGGTCTTTTTCGCCGGAATAGACAAGCCGGTAGCGCAGCCGGTGCCAAACCAGGTCATCGACGGCGAAAGGCTGCTCCGGGCCCAGCTCCGTCTGCCAGCGGCCGTCGGCTCCGCCCACCGTAACCTGCCGTTCCCGGTGTGCCACCACCCGGTCCTCGGGGTCTAGAATCTCTACAGTCAGTTGGCCTGCGCCGGTCCGCAGTCCGCGGTACGGAATATCGACCCGCAAGATACCGCGCGAGTAAGTAGCGGCGACTGACTCGCTGTGGGCGGCGTTAGCGTTCTGGAAAGACTCAAGCAGCGCGGCCGAGGCGAGAATCAGGGCGGCGGCAGACACAGTGAGCCACAATCTCGACAACCGGGTAACTTCCGCATTCGTCTTCATGATGATCTCCGTCAACCTAATGCCGGCAAGTCATTGGCCGGCACGCACGGCTCAGAAAAGCGCCAGCACTTACCGGGCCGCGGCCAGGAGCGGTTCCAAAGCCCACGTGGAATTGGACTCCGGTATGGACCGAATAGTTCCGCAGCCGCCGATATGGCGTAACGCATCACACGGGATATGCCGCATGTCCGCCGTTCCTTTCAGCCGCGGGAACGGGAATTTTGCGCCTTGCCGCCTGCGACAATGGGTTTTCGCGATGTCCGAGCTTTTCGGCAACTTGCAACCTCTCTATAACCCGATCGGTTTTGGCGTGTCGGATTTCATCCTGCTGGCCTGGGCGGTACTGCTGGTGCTGCTTCTGGCGGTAGGGCTGCGGTTCCAACCGCAGCTTCGCGAGTTTGCCGCGCGCACGCGCTGGTGCATGTTGGCGATGGGCACGCTGCCGGTGGTTCTCAGGCTGGCGATGCTGGGGCAGGCGCCGGTGCCCACGCCGCATACGCCGGACGATTTCGCCTACCTTCTGCTGGGCGACACGCTGGCGCACTTTCGGCTGGCAAACCCGCCGCACCCGATGCATCGCTTCTTCGAAACCAATTTCGTGCTGCAGGAACCGGCCTACAGCTCGATTTACCCGCTGGGGCAAGGGATGGCGTTAGCTTTCGGCCAGATCGTTTTCCATCAGCCTTGGGTTGGCGTGCTTCTAGCGGCCGGATTGTTCTCCGCCCTGTGCTACTGGATGCTGCGGGGCTGGACGAGCCCCGGCTGGGCGCTGCTGGGCGGCCTCTTGACGGTGGCCGTGTTCGGCCCGCTCGGGTATTGGATGAACACGTACTGGGGCGGCTCGGTGGCCGCTGCCGGAGGATGCCTGATCTTTGGCGCGTTACCCCGGCTCAAGCTGTGCGCCCGCCGCCGCGACGCCGCGCTGCTGGGACTCGGCTTCGGCATCGAATGGCTCACCCGGCCGTTCGAATCGTTGCTCCTGGCCGCTTCGGTGGCGCTCTATCTCGTGGCGCAGGCACTTCTGCCTGCAGGGTGGCGCAGGCTTCAGCCTGCGGAGCAACGCCGCGGGCAGGCGAAAGCGCCTGCCCCACGGGCACGGCACATCGCCGGTATTGCCTTGCTGGCCGCGCTTCCGGCGCTGGGGCTTTCCCTGCTGCAAAACCGGCAAGTGACGGGCAGTTGGACCACCCTGCCGTACCAGTTGAGCCAGCGGCAATACGGTATCCCGGCCACGTTCAGCTTTCAGGCCGTGCCCATTCCGAGCCGCCCGCTGACCCAGGAACAGAAGGTCGACTACGAGATGCAGTCGGAGGTGCATGGGCGCGAACCCGATTCGTGGGCGGCATTTGCCCGCCGATTGGGGACACGTGTGCGATTTTTGCGTTTCTTCTTTCCCGTGCCGCTGCTGCTGGTCCTGCCGCTGTTTCTCTTTTGCCTGAGCCGGCTTCGGAACGTGTGGCTATCGATCGTGCTGGCGATCCTCGGCCTGGGCACCAACTTTTATCCTTACTTCTACCCGCACTATGTGGCCGGGGCTGCGTGTTTGTTCGTGCTTGCCGGCCTGATCGCGCTCGAACGGCTGCACCGATGGAGCGAGCCAATGGCCCGGCTGGTTTTGTTGCTGTGCGGGGCGCAGTTTCTCTTCTGGTATGGACTGCACCTCGCGGCCGGGTGGGGGCCGGCGCTGGCTCTCACCGATCATTACGAGAGCTGGGATTTCGTCAATCATGGAGATCCCGAGGGCCGGGCCGCGATCGAGCGAACCCTCGCCGAGACGCCTGGCAGGCAACTGGTGTTCGTGCGCTACTGGCCGCTGCATCGCCTCGATCAGTGGGTGTTCAACGCCGCCGATATCGACGCTTCGCGCGTGGTTCGGGCGCTCGACCTGGGGCCGGAGGAAGATCGGAAGCTGCAGCAATATTATCCCGGCCGCACCGCATGGCTGTTGGAGCCGGATGCGGACCCGGTGCGCCTGACCCGCTACCAACCACCGCCGGAGGCGCCAGCGCCGCAACCCGGAGCCCCGCCGTTTCCCAAGGGTAAGTCGCCGTTTGAGGAGGTGCCGCGGCAGCAGCGCCGATCTGGTGGAAACTGTTCACCTAACTCCGACACTGTTCACTCAGCTCCTCCGGGGAAGAAAAGCCGAGGTGACTCTCGGCTCTGCAGGCTCGACAGCCGGCTTGACAGCCAGCGCCGCGACGTAAGTGAACAATCTACCGGATCGTCCGCTCTATCAGTGGGTACGTCGCCCGCTCGATGGAGGAATCGCTGGGGAGCATGTCCTCTGGCGGCGCCGCGTGGCCGAGCCGGCCGCGAACATCGCCAGGCCAAACAGAACGCCACCCACAGGCTTTAGCCTGTGAGAAAGACACAAGGGACAACCCATTAGCCTTCATTGTGTCAGTGGTAGCACAGGCTTTAGCCTGTGAAAACGCATTCGCTTTCATTGGAGATGTACCGGCTGCGTAAGAGCGCCGTTGCCGGCGGAATCCCAAACCGCGAAGCGTACCCACTTTTTCCCGGCGGGATTGAAGGGTACGTGGAAGCGATGGCTGGAGAGCGGCGCCATGCCAACCAGGGAAATCGGCTCGGAATGGGTGCTGGCGCCGTCACCCCAAACCAGTTCGGCGAATTCGGGCGGGAAAGTCCATTCCACCTCCGCGTCGTAATACGACTGCGGGCCGGAGCCCTGGGTGCCCAAACTCATGCTCCAACTGCGGAACAGCACCTCGCCCGAAGTGACGAAGTACCGGCCGGCGCGCATGGCGTCGAGCACCGGCGCCCAACTTTCGTCGAACCGGGGCACCCGGTCGAGCTTGACGTAGTTGACGTACAGTTGCGGGTAGGTTTCGTCTTCGGGGTACTTCATGTAGGTGTCGCCCTCGGCGATCATGAACTTCGGTCCGCTCCAGTTGTTCATGTCGTCGAGCAGCCCCAGACAGCGGGCTTCGCAGATGCGCTTTTCGGAGAGATCTACTGGCAGCGATTGGAAAGACCCGCCCAGGAAATGGTCGTCGTTGAAGAAATCGGTCGTGCGGGTGGCGTCCGGATAGCCGGCGGAGCCCTTGGTGCGGGGATGGGTCTGCCAGACCAGGCCGTGCTCGTCGCGCAGCAGTTGCAACTCGGTTGCAGCGGAAGTGGTGTGGTAGACCTTGCCGAAAGGCTCGATGGTTTCGGCATACGGCTGGGCGGGATCGTCCTTGGGCTTGCGCAGGTGGGTGAAATAGACCGGCTTGGGGAACGTGAACATGTAGTGGCCGCCGAAGTTGGCGTCGGGTTCTTCGCTCGGAATCAGCAGAAAGCCCTTGTCGGAAAAGCGCTGGCAGCCTTCGAAATAGACCTTCTGTTCGTTGAGGCGGATGGCGCCGGTATCGGTGGGATGGGAATCGCTATGGAAATCGGCAAGGATGGCGATCTTGACGCCGAGTGCGCGGAACACGCCGATCCAGGAAGGCTGCTGGTCCATGGTTCCTGCGTCGGTCGCGAGCTCGTTGAGGTGAAAGTGGAAGTGGCTGACCAGCACCTGGAAGCCGGGCACCTCCTTATATATGTCGTCATCGGTATAGCGGAGCACGTTTTCGGCGGTGGCATGGCTGCCGGCGGGGCTGAGGTAGAAATACACCGGCATGTGCTGCCAGGTGCCGGGGGGAGCGTTGTAAAGGGCGAAGTTGTCGATTTCGCTACGCGATTCCGAGACGCGCCGGTTCCAAACCTCGTCGGAAACGCCGAGCGGCTTATAGCCTTCCTCGCGATCGGGCTGGCGAACGCCGAGCGCGAAGGCGGTGTCGCTATCTTTCCGGTAATAGTCGTAGCCCAGATTGGTCTCGATTTCACGGGCCCAGAAAAACTTGTGGGATGGCGGCAGAATGCCCAGCGACCCGCCGCCCGCTTCGAGAATGGCCAGGCGGTTGCGCGCGCGAATGCCCACCGGGTCCTGGTTCACGGCGCCGCCGAAGGAATATTCCTGCCAGGCGCGGGCGGGGTCGCGCCACACCACGCGGGTTTCGGGGCCGAGCGCGAAACCTTTTAATCCGCCGATGTATTTGAAGGCCACCGAGGGCTCGACGGTCTTGGCGATCGCCTCCTGCCGCAGCAGATTGGAGCCGCGATACGCGGTGAACAGCAGGCGGCCCTGGAAGATGCCGAGGTCGACGCCGTCGAAGCCGATTTCGAGGCGCGCCCCTTCGGTCGCCACCTCGCAGGCGGTGGAGTGAAAACCGGCCCAGGCGCGGCGGATTTCGGCGGCCGTGCGCGGCAGGTCCATGCTGCCTCCGGTGCGTCCGGGAACCATCAAGGGCGCATCCCAGAAGGCGTTCCACTTTTCCCGTTCGACCACCTCGGGGGTGAAGGCGATGCCGAGCTCGCGCAAAGGCGCCATTTGCTGTTCGGAGAGGCGGCGCTTGCCGCTGGTGACCTGGAATTCAGGGGTCAGGTTACGCCCCAGTACGATCCATTTTCCCTGGGCGGAGCGCGCCGCGAGCTCGCGCACCACAGGTTGCCCGCCGCTGGCGGCAAAGGTGGCTCGCAGCTCCTCGCCCCGCTCCCCGAGCCAGGCGACTTCCACTCCGCCGCCGGCCGCGCGGGTAGCGTTCAAGCCGGGCTGAGCCTTATAGGCCGTCCAATCGCAAGCCAGTTCCTGCGCGGCCGCCTGGCCGGCAAGTATCGCCGCGGCGACACAAAAACCCGAAAACCGCATGTTCTCCTCTTTTGGGCGCTGGCCCGTTCTATTCTAACCCTCCTGCCCGGCGTTGTTCGCGGTGCGGCACTGCTCCTGCGGCAGCTTCGTGAATCTGCAGCCCCCGCGGCCAGATTTGGGGTTGAGGCCCTGCTCCCGCGACAGGCGATAGCGAGGATCAAACGATGAAAGAAACCCGAACATACCCCTTACGGCCGCCGCGTTCGCTCAAAGAGGCGGTTGAGCGCTTAAGCCGGGAGGACCGAACCAGTGTCAACCAGTTCGTGGCCACGGCGGTGGCGGAGAAGGTCTCGGCGCTCCAGACGGCCAGATTTTTCATGGATCGGCAGGCGCGGGCGGATTTCAAGGCTTTCGATAAGATCATGAGACGGAAAGGCGGAACGGCGCCACGGGAAGGCGATGAAATGCCGTCGTAGGCACAAGGCCAAACACTTACGGATCCGCAGGAATCTGTAGACTTCGCGTCGGGGATTCTTGGCCAGCTTCGTGTCGATGCGGTTGAAGTGATGCGGTTGAAGTAATGCCCGCCGGGCGCGCCTACCCGACGCGCTACCATAACCTCGGTGGGGGACTCGATGGAGCAATTTGCGCTCGAATTCGACCTGGCGCCCGAGCGGCGCATCTTCTCAGTGAGCGAACTGAACGGGGCGATTCGCGCGCTGCTGGACGCGGAGTTTCCGGACATCTGGGTGTCGGGCGAAATCTCGGGGCTTAAGCTGGCCACCAGCGGGCACTACTATTTCACGCTCAAGGAGAGAGACGCGCAGGTGCCGTGCGTGGCCTACCGCTCGGCGCACCGCTACTGGAAGTTCAAACCCCAGGACGGGCTGGCGGTATTGGCGCGCGGGCGCGTCGACGTTTACGAAACGCGTGGCTATTATCAACTGGTGGTGGAACTGATCGAGCCGCGGGGTTTGGGCGCGCTCCAATTGGCGTTCGAGCAACTCAAAAAGAAGCTGGCGGCGGAAGGGCTGTTCCGGGCCGAGCGCAAACGGCCGCTGCCACGCTTCCCGCGCCGGATCGGAATCGTGACTTCGCCCAAGGGCGCGGCCATTGCGGACATGATCCAAATTCTGTCGCGGCGCTTTCCGGGCGTGCACGTGCGCCTCTATCCCTCGCGGGTGCAGGGCGAGGGCGTCGTGGAGGAAGTTTGCCGGGGCATCGAATACTTCAGTCGCTCGCGCTGGGCGGAAGTCATCATCGTGGGGCGCGGCGGCGGTTCGCTGGAGGATTTGTGGACGTTCAACGAAGAAGCCGTGGCTCGGGCGATCGCCGCGTCCGAAGTGCCGGTCGTTTCCGCCGTGGGACACGAGACGGACGTCACCATCGCCGACTTCGTGGCCGACCAGCGCGCCCCCACGCCCTCCGCGGCGGCGGAGATTGTGACGCCGCTCGCGAGTGACCTCGTCGAGCGAGTGGCGGCCGCGCGCTCGAAGTGCGGGCAGGGGATGCGCTACCGGCTGGCCATGCTGGAGAGGCGGCTGCGCCAGCAGGGTGTGGAGCGGGCATTCAGTCTGCTGCAACGGCGGGTGGGCCGCGGGCTGCAGCGGGTGGATGACCAGGAATACCGGATGAGGGAGCGGATTCGAGTAACAGTGGACGGCTGCGAGCGCGTGCGGCGCGGCCTGGAGATGAGGCTGCGGCGCTTCGACGTTCGCCCGCGGCTGGCCGCCGACCGGAGGCGCATGGAAGCGGCGCGGGCCGCGGCAGTGGAGATGATGCGCGTGCGCCTGGTGCGGCGGCGCTCGGCCTTCGAACAGCTCGACGCCAAGCTTTCCCAACTGAGCCCGCTGCGGATTCTGGAGCGTGGCTATGCGATTGTTTCGAACCCCGCCGGGATTCTGAAGGATGCCGCGGCGGCAAAGGCGCGTTCGCGGATTCACGTCCGCCTGGCCAAGGGAGAACTGGATGCCACGGTGGTGAAAGAAGCCGGCGCGAAGTGAGCTGGAAAAACGGCGGAAGCTGCGCTATGATGCTGGTAGCAGGAACCGGGGGCTAGCCCGGTCCCCGTACGACGTTTATCGCCGGCCCTTACGGGCCCAAACGATCAGCGCCGTAAGCCGGCCTGCAATCGACCGGATCTTTACCAGCAAGAGGATCATAAGCTGGATCCTCCTTTCCAGCTTCGTGTGGAAGGCCCGGACTGGGTTCCGGGCTTTCCCGTTTGAAGCTCCAGTTGGCCTCTCACGGAAACCAGCCCACTCCACCATCTGCCGGAAAACTGAAACATGAGGATAGTCGTACCATCTCTATTCCGCTTTTCTCATACATTTTGCCGCGGCGCGCGATGAGCCCGCGTCGCGGCAGGTTATTCTAGTAAAGATGCAGAAGCGATTTCTGGGAACGAGCGATTTGGAGTTGACGCCCATGGGCGTAGGAGCCTGGGCGATGGGAGGCGGCGGGTGGGCATTTGCGTGGGGTCCGCAGGACGACGCCGACTCGATTGCCGCGATTCGCCGCGCTTTGGATCTGGGCATCAATTGGATCGATACCGCGGCGGTGTATGGCCTGGGCCATTCCGAGGAGGTGGTGGCGCGCGCGCTCGCCGGCCGCGCCAGCCGGCCGTACGTCTTCACCAAGTGCGAGCGCATCTGGAATGAAAAAGGCGAGATTTCCGGTTGCCTGAAGGCCGATTCGATTCGCCGGGAATGCGAAGCCAGCCTGCGGCGGCTCAAGCTCGATGTCATCGACCTGTACCAGGTGCACTGGCCCGATCCGGAGCCGGACATCGAGGAGGCCTGGTCCGCGCTGGCCAAGCTGCGGGAGCAGGGCAAGGTGCGGTGGATCGGCATTTCCAATTTCAACGTGCAGCAGATCGAGCGATGCCGCGCCATCGCGCCGGTCGCTTCCCTGCAGCCGCCATACTCGGCGGTATCGCCGGAGGTGGGAGCGGAGATTCTGCCGTACTGCCTGGCCAACCGGATCGGGGTGATCGCGTACGCGCCGATGAAGTCCGGCCTGCTGACCGGCAAGATGACAAAGGAACGGGTGGCGGCCTTTCCGGCCGACGATTTCCGGCGTCGCGCGCTGGCCTTTCAGGAGCCCCATCTTACCCGCAACCTGGAGTTGGCCGAACTGCTGAAACGGATCGGCGCGGGGCACGGGCGCTCGGCGGGCGAAGTGGCGATTGCCTGGACGCTCTCGAACCCCGCCGTGACCGCGGCCATCGTGGGTATGCGCTCCGCCGCCCAGGTGGATGGAGTGATCGGCGCCATGGAGTTTCGCCTGAGCGATGCCGAGATGGCGGAAATCGAGGCGTTCCGCGCAAAGTGACGGCTATTTGGCCAGCCACGGCTCGAAGCCCAAGTCGGCGTCCTGAATCTCCGCCTTCGCGCTGAAGTTCTTCACCCTCGCAAACGCCATTCGTTCAGCCACGTACGGGAAACCGGACTCAGACTGAGGTCTAAACTTTCGCGCCTCCTGCGCCGATAAGAACCCTGTTGGCCGCAGCCGTGTGGTTAACGCCCCAGGGCTGGCGTCCTGGCAGACGCGAAAGGAACTTATGAATCGCTTCACGGTCCGTGGCAGGTTGGCGATCGGTCTGGCGGCTATGGTGTTGTCTGTGCTGGTGCTTGGTTTTAGCTCTCTGCAGGCCATAGCCACCCTGGGAAACTCCCTGGACGCGGCCGTAAACGGCACGGCCAAGAAGGCGGACCTGCTGGCCGCGACGGAGGCGGCATTCCAGGATCTGAAAGACCAGTCCGTGCGCGAACAAATGGCGTATACCATTGCGGAGATGGAGCGCCGCTCGGGGGCCAAGAGCCCGGCGCACGGCGGCGACAGCATGGGTTGTTCGGCCTGCCATGCGCCTGCGGCCGTTGACGATAGCATTCGAAAGTCGGAAACAGCCGGAGAAACCGTCAGGCAGCTTACCGGCGAGTTGCGCCGCATGGTTTCCGATGAAACGGTCGGGAAAGCGCTTGAGGTTATCGACAGAGGGGCGTCGAGTTGGACGATTAACGACAAGGAGTACCTGGCATTGGCCAGCGCCAATCGGTTCGATGAGGCCCACACGATTCTGCGGGACAAGATGTTGCCGATCCTGGAAGAGGTGGGGAATTCGACCAGAATTGTGGCCCAGCGGGAGCGGGAGGCTCTGGCCGTTTCCGATCGGCAGGCGCGGGCCAACATTTTTTGGAGCCGCTGGATCGCATTCGGTCTCATCGGGTTGAACCTGGTCGTGGCAGGCGCAGTGCTGTGGGTTGTCTACAGGATCACCGACACGCTCCGCCACGCCGTGGTGGAGGTGACCGAAGGCGTGGTGCAGATCGTGGCCGCCGCCGGCCAGGTAAGTTCCGCCAGCCAGTCGCTGGCGCAGGGCGCATGCCAGCAGGCTGCTTCGCTTCAGGAAACCTCCGCCTCCAGCACCGAAATCGATGCGATGACCCGCAAGAACAGCGAGAACCTGCGCGCGGCTGCCGAGTTGGTGACGCAGTCGCAGCACCGGTTTGTCGAGACCAACCGGTCGCTGGACGAGATGGTTGTTGCCATGGGCGAGATCAGCCTGCAGAGCAGCCGGATATCCAGGATTATCAAGGTCATCGAAGAGATCGCTTTCCAGACGAATCTCCTCGCCCTGAACGCGGCGGTGGAGGCCGCGCGGGCCGGCGAAGCGGGCTCGGGGTTTGCGGTTGTGGCCGACGAGGTCCGCAGCCTGGCGCACCGTTGCGCCCAGGCGGCCAAGGACACCACGGCGTTGATTGAGGAATCGATCGCCAAGTCCAATGGCGGAAAGACGAAGGTGGACCAGGTGGCGGCGGCTGTCCGCAGCATTACCGAGGATTCGGCCAAGGTACGAACGTTGGTGGAAGAGGTGCACGTGGGCAGCCTGGAGCAAACCACCGGGATCGCGCAAATAGCGAAAGCCATTACCCAGATTGACCAGGTCACACAGTCCGCGGCCGCGCAGGCCGAGAACGGCGCGGCCGCATCCGACGTACTGCGCAGCGAGGCCGACGCGATCAACCATGCGGCGCTCCGGCTGCGCTCCCTGGTCACCGGCGATTGCGATACCGGCACACCGGAACGGATCCAGCATGCGCAAGCTGCGGAAGGAACGGCCGTGCGCCGGCCGCTAAAGCATCATGACGACGAGTGGGCGGCGAATACCACGGCGTGCCCGCCTGGCTCGAAGACGCCGATTTCACGCATGCCGTAGAACGTCGTTCGTTCGGGCAGGGCGATGGGGTAGCCATCGAGACGCGTCAGGACGTTGGCGAAGTCCTCGACTTCGACAAACAGGCCGACATTGCCGGACCCGGATTTCGGCACAAACTGGGGCGCGTCCTTGCGCACGCTTTCGATGGTCTGCAGCATCACCTCCGCGCCGTCCCGGACAAGGATGACGAATCCGAGACGATCGCCTTCCGGCACGTCTACGGTTTTCACAAACCCCATCCGGTCGATCCAGAAGGGGAGGGATTTCTCGATCTCTTCAACCATGAGAACCGGTGTAATCTTCATGCTTCGATATTAGCCATGGCGGCGATCCGGGGGATTGGAAAAAACGGCCATCGGAGTCAGGCCGGTGAATTTGTGGAAATCGCGGATGAGATGGGCCTGGTCGAAGTATCCGGCTTCGAGGGCAATGTCGGACCAGTTCGGCCGCTTGGCGGCGCGGGCGATGCGGCAGGCGTGCCGAAAGCGCAACACGCGGCTCAGCCGCTTGGGGGTGAGTCCGCTCTCTTCCAGGCAGCGGCGCCGGAACTGGCGCGGGCTCAAATTGGCCTGGCATGCCGCGCTTTCCATATTGGCGCTTCCATTGGAAGCGGTGAGGGCTTCAATGGCCTGCTGGACGGGATTGGGCGCAGCGGCGGGCCGGGGAAAGTTGCCGAGCAGGATACGCATGGCATCCTGGATCGATTTCGCATCGTCCAACCGGCGCTCCAATTCGCAGGCACGACGCGGCCACAGGTCTTCGAGCGGCGCTGAGCCATCGGTCAATTCCGCCGGCGGCACGCCCAGGAAAACCCGCGCCACGCCCGGCCGAAAACGAATCCCGGCCAGGCAAGCGGCTTCCGGAAAATCGAAGCGCTGCTCCGCCGTCATGGCGCCGATGGCTCGCAGGCCGTGGCGGCGATCGTAAACGATATCGAGACAGCCATCCGGTGGAACGCGATGTCCGGTTACAGCCGTCGCGCTCTCCAGGAACCAGGCGCACTCCACCCAACGGGCGAGCGCAGCGGTTGGCGGCTGTTCGCGATAAACTGGCATCCCTGGGAAAAGCTTACCACCGCTGCGGCCCGTAGCCGGTTCGGGGAGCATGTCTGCCAATGCCGCCAGGGCGTGCTGGCGCGCGACACCGTGATCGACGATGGGGAGCGGTTAGTCTCTCCTGACGCCACGGAAGCACAATATCGACAAGATCAAGCAAGCGAAAGCGGTGACAAGCGTGTTTCCAGTTTTTGATCCCGGAGAAAGACACGGAGAGCCGTTGCCACCGCCCCGTAAGTTCGCGCTTTGTCCCGACGCTGTGTCACGGCTCCAAAGGCGAGTCGAGAAAAGCCTCGACACGGCACGCCAGAGTGCGTGCGCTACGGCCGCGATCCGCCTGTGAGAAATATGGAGCTACTTACCCGCAAGTTGGTGAAAGAGGGCGGCGTCGGCCTTAGCTTCGGCGGCGTGGCCTTGTTGGGCGGCCAGCCGGGCGCGCAGATCGAGCAGGGTAGGGAAGTAGAAGGCCGCGAACGGCGACAGGCCGTTGAGCGGCGGGACGGGCGTACGTGCTAACAGGGAGGCGGCTTCGGCGGTGCGTCCGGTTTCGAGGTCGCACTCGGCCAGCAGCACGGACAGGCCTTCATCGCTCGCGCCCTCGCCATCGGTATACATACGCTCGAGGACTTCGCCCGCGCCGGCGAAGTCGTGAGCCAGCAGCAAAGCGTGCGCCAGCGCGTAATCGCGGATTTCCGCTTCCGGGGCGAGGGGAGCCAATTTGAGGGCGCGGGCTTTCCATTCGGCGGCGGGCATGGGCGGCTGCGCCAGGAAACCGGCGATAGCGGCGGCCACGACGGTCGAGCGGTCGGCGGTTTCGCGTGCCTTTCGCGCCATTTCTTCGGCGCGCGAGCGGTCGCCCGCGATGAGGCTCCAGACCGCCAGACGCACGTAGGCTCGCGCGGCCAGGGAACGTTGCGGCCCGGCTTCCGCTTTTTGGGCCAGGGCTTCGAGGCGGGCGAAAGCGGGCTTGGGCTGGCCCGCGGTCCACTGCCATTCGGCATCGAAGAAGTCGGCGGCGGGGTCGTGCGCCGCCGCGCGGGCGTTGCGATATTGTCTGGCGAGCGTGTTAGCTCCAGCCGGATCGCCGGCCAGCAGGCGCGCGAATGCGGCCTTGTAATAGTCGCCGGCGCCGAGAAAGCCCGGGTTCTTCCGGACGGCTTCGAGATACAGGCCGGCAGCCTGCTGGTAGCGTCCGTTAATCAGGTTGACGTCCCCCAGCGAATCGATAGGGTTGGGGTCTGCCGGCTGCAACTGCCGGTACTTTTCGAGCGCGCCGCTGGCGGCTTCCACGTCGCCGGAGTAGGCTAGGGCGTAGGCTTGTTGGTTGAGCAGACTGGTATCGTCCGGCTCCACTTCGAGGGCATGGCGGAAGGCCTGCGCGGCGGGGCGAAAATCATGCCGGCTGAGTGCCATTTCGCCCACCGAACGCCATAGATCGGGATCGTGCGAGGTGAGGTGGGCAAGCGCCGTCAGGGCTTCATAGCGCCCGGCGGCATCGCCGCGCAAAGTGGCGACCTCCACCGCGATCCGACTGCGCTCCAGCGCCGGGAGGGCCGGCCTCAGATTGAGGGCCTTTTCGAGCGTAGGCATAGCTCGATCCGTGCCGCGCTGGGTTTCGGCGAGGAGCCGATAGGCAGGCGCAAAATCGGGGTCGGCGGCGACGGCGCGCTCGGCGGCTGCGGCCATTTGCGCGCTGTCCGGCGCTTCCAGAGCCTCGCTGTAGGCTTCGAGCGCGGCGGGACTGTGCGTGCCGAAAACTTCCGGATGCGGCGTGATCTGACGGGCCAGTTCCGCGGCGGCCGTCAACACATCCGTACCGGAAGCGGAAGCTCGCAGGCACGCGATATCGCGGCCGGTTCGCACGCCGCGCAAAAAAAGCCGGGCATGCAGCCGCCCGCCCGCGGTCCAATACGACCCGTAGGCCACGCGGGTGGCGCCGACTGCCGCGGCCGCCGCCGTTTCGGTGGAGACGCCGGGAGCCGATACCGGGCGCACACCCAAACCGCGCTCCACCGCACCCAACCGTGCGGGCGGGATGGCATAGATTCCAGGCGCGCTGCGCAGTTGTTCGCTGAGGACCTGGGTGAAGGCGCGGCCGATCCAATCCTGGGCGGGGTCGGCCCCCAGGTTCTCGAAGCGAACAATGGCGAGACGGGTCCATGGCGGCGAGCCGGAGTGCCGTGAACACGCGGTGGCCAGCAGGCCGACAGCAACCACGACCAAGGTCCCAAAGACAGGCCGGGGGGCCCGTCCCACCTGGCTACAGAACACGCGGCTCCAGGGTCAGCAGTTCCTTGAATTCGGGCAAGTCGAGGAGGGCGGCGAAATCCGGTTCCTTGTCCAGCGTCTTCTTGTCCTTGTAGCCCTCTTCCAGGGCTTTGCGCAGATACTGGAGGGCCAGTTCGTTACGGCCTTGCTTGGCGTACAACCTGGCGATATGGAAATGGTAGGAAGCTCGCTCGGCGACGCTGCGCTCTTCCAGTATCTGGCCGAAACTGCCGTGATGCTCCAGCACCTCCGGATCGAGCTTGACGGCAATCTGGTAATTCTCCATACCCTTGGCAAAGTTCTTGCGCGCGAACCAGGCGGTGCCCAGGTTCATGTAATAGGATGCGGCGCGGGCCGAGTTGGCATCCTGTTTCAAAGCCTTCTCGTACCAGGAGATGGCGCGGCGGTAGCTCTTGCGGGCATAGTAGACCGCGCCCATGTTGTTCATCGCCTCGGAGTAGTCGGGTTTGATCTTGAGGGCCTGTTGATAGGCCTTGCGCGCGCTTTCCAGGTCGTTCATTTGGTGGTAGGCGATGCCGATCTTGTTGCGAACGACAGGATCGGTGGATGGCGCCAGACCATAGGCGTCAATTGCCGCGCGATAATCCCTTCGGGCCATGAAAATATCGCCCCGAAGCTCAGGCGACAAAGACGGGGAAGTGGCGGCGGATGCTGCCGTGGCCTTATCCAGCATGGCATTGCCGGATTGAGCGGCCGCGGTTGCGGAGATGAAACCTGCCACCAGTGCCAGGGCAAAGTAACGTGCAACCATGCGGGCCTCCTACAGTGCTACCGAATCACCCTGTGATTATTTAAGCACATCCAGCAGCCGCCGTAATAGCCCCTTCGTCCGCGGCGGCGTTTTCTTCGGATTCTGGTTCTGCGGCGAGGTGTTGGCGGTTTGGGTAGCGGCATCGGGCGGGGTCTGGCGCGCGGCCCGGCGGGCTACTTCGCCGGCGCCGATCTGGCTGGCGCCGGAAGGGGCGCCGGATTCACCCGCCCGCGCCGGCGCCTCCGAATCCCACCCCGCCACGTTAGTCACGCCGGTGCGGCCGCCATGCAGCGGGCAACTCCCCACCGGTTCGGTTCCGGCAATGTAGACTTCGGTTTGCGTCTTGGGGCAACTGGGCGTGGCGGGCATGCCGGAAGCCGGGTCGATTTCGAGGGTGACGATTCCATTGGGAACCCGGAATTCTTCGGCGTCGCGGTACTCGCGATAGCTGAGCGCGCGCCGCATGAATTCCGCCCAGATGGGCGCGGCCGAGTGGACGCCCTGCATTTCCAGGTCGCGATTGTCGTCGAAACCGACCCACACCACGCACAGCAACTGGGACGTATAGCCGGCGAACCAGCCGTCGCGTGAAGTACCGGTCTTGCCCGCCGCCGGAACCAGGAATCCGTAGCGGCCGCCAACTCCGGCGGCGGTCCCGCTGCGCAGTACTTCCTCCATCAGATTGGTCATCAGGTAGGCTACCCGCGGATCGAGCGCCGCCCGCTTCTCCGCGGTTCCCTTAAACAGCACGTGCCCGTCCTGGGAGCGCACCAGGGTGAGAAAATTCGGTTTCACGAACACCCCCTGGTTGGCGAAGAGGGTGTAGGCGCCGACCGCTTCGAGCGGCGTGATTTCGTATGCGCCCAGCGCTACGGCGGGGGTGGGCTGGATGTGGTAATTCATGCCGGCGCGATTGGCCATTTCGACCACCGCCTGGTAGCCCACCGTTTCGGCCACTTTCACCGTGGCCACATTGAGCGAGTGGGCCAGCGCCGTGCGCAGCGTAACGTGGCCCATGAATTCGTGGGCGAAATTGGACGGTTCGTACGCCTTATTGTCAAACCAGAAGGTGGTGGGCTCGTCGTCCACCATGCTGCTGGCCGTCAGCACCTGGGCGCCGCCGTCCAGCGCCGTATCCATGGCGGCGGCGTAGACGAAGGGTTTGAAAATGGAGCCGGGCTGGCGCTTGGCGAGCGCATGATTGAGCTGGCTGGCGCCGTAGCTGCGGCCGCCCACCAGGGCGCGCACTTCGCCCGTATGCGGGTCGATCGCCACCAGCGCCACCTGCGGCTCGGGCACGGTCTGGCCCTTGAAGCGGCGCTGCTTGCGGATCTGCTCATCCACGTTCTGCATACCCATGCGGATGGCCTCGCCGGCCTCCCGCTGCAGCCGCATATCGAGCGTCGTATAAATACGATAGGCGTTGGCCTGCAGATCGGTGTCCTGAAACTTGGATTGCAGGGTATCGCTCACCATGTCGACGAAGTAAGGCGCCTCGATCGACTGAGCGGCGGCCTTGGGCACGTTGATGGGCGCTTCGGCGGCCTTGGCGTAATCGCGGTCGGCGATGTAGCCGTTCTGGCGCATCAGGCTCAAAACCACGTTGCGCCGCTCGCGCACCCGGTCGGGGTGATGGTAGGGGTCGTAGGCGGCCGGCCACTGGATCATACCGGCCAGCTCAGCCGCGTCGGAAACGTCGATCTGGCTGAGATCCTTGCCCAGATAAGCCTCCGCCGCCTCGCCAAAGCCGTGAATGCGGAACGAGCCGCGGGAACCCAGGTAGACGTCGTTGGCGTAGTCCTCGAAGATTTCTTCCTTGGACATGCGCTGCTCGATCTGGATGGTGATCATCACCTGCGCCAGCTTGCGCGTCCATCGTTTCTGCGGGTCCAGCCAGAACATCTTCGCCAACTGCATGCTGAGGGTGGAAGCGCCCTGGTCCTTCCGGCCTTCGCGCACATCCACGTAGACGGCTTTCATGATGCGCACCGGGTCGAAACCCGAGTGTTGGAAGAAGCGCTTATCTTCCGCCGAGGTCACCGCTTCCACCAGCACCTTGGGGATGTCGGCGAACCGGACGGTGCGCCGTTTCTCGCGGTTGGGGCCGGAGAAATTGGTAATCAGTTGGGGTTCCAACTGGTACTCGTTGCGCGCCGTGTTGTCCTGCAGCGAGACGATGGCGGAGATCTTGCCGCCGGAAAAGCGGATCAGGCCGGCTTCCTGGTCGAAATAGGAGTCCGGTCCCGGGTAGACTTCGATGGCGGCGGGGTAGATCTGGTAATAGCCGGTTGGGTTGCTGCGGGATTCGGTATAGCCGCTGCGGCGGAGGTCGGCGGCGACAGCCTCGGGGGTCGAGGTGTCGCCCACCGCGACGGCTTCCGGCGCGGCAAAAATCTTGGCCGTGTTGGCGATCGGGCCTTCGCCCAGTTTCTTATCGATCAGTGGGGCATATACAAGGTAGAAGTAGGTGAAGACGCCGAAGCCGAGGATCGTAAAAACGGCGCCCGCGATGAGCAGGGTACGGCCGAGCGGGCCCAAAATGAACCGGGTCAGACCGGAACCGGTCGGGATCCGGACTTTCATTCCTTTCTTCGCCACCATCTTTGATTTTCGCATGCCGCGTGGCCGCCTGGGGTCGAAGCTGTCAGCCATCGGTGGTCCGCCGTCATCCAAACCGGAGCGGCTCGCTGAAAGCTCGCCGCTTGTATTCGATTCGCCACCAAGCGTGGCGCAGCGTCACGGCTTGGTGGAGGAATCCTTACCCGAGCCGCACAATTCCTGCCAGAAATCGCCGGAATTGGGCGTCCATTCCGGCTGTTCCCGGCCCGAAATCTGCAACTCTTCGGCGCGCAGCGTACCGTGGCCGTAGACGCAAATATATTCGATACGGGGCCGGCCGAATTGCAGCATTTGCCCCCACGAGCCGGTTTCCACCGGCATGCGCAAACGCCGCAGGCAGGTGCGGCAGCGGTAGCGCTGGTCCCAAACGATGAGGTAACCCACTCCGACCGCCAGCAGGAACCATGCCATTAGCCCCAGGTTGCACAGTAGCCGGTCGGCGCCGTTCGAGAGCGGAGCCAGCAGTTTGGCTTCTTCCGCGGGCGTGGCGACGGCCCCGGGTACCAGCCAGATAACGTCCCGTTGGTTAGTGGCTTCCGCCCCGGGTAGAGGCGGCGCCGGACGGGCGGCGTGGATTTTCGGAGCGGCTACGGGGACCATGCCGTGGGGCAGATACAGATCCAGCAAGATGAGGAGCCCGTATAGCGCCACCGACGCCACAGCGATTTTGGCTGCGAAGAACGACCAATAACGCATGTTTGTTAGACTCTTCTCACCCTAATAAGTTTCTAGACCCCACTCCAAGTGCACGCAAGTTGCCAATCGATGCCAGCCGGTTGTCAGCGTTTGGCGCGAGCGTTGGGATTCCATCCTTGGGTGGAAACATTGTTTTGAAGGCGTTTGGGTTTCGCGTTTGTGCATCTTTGTGCAGATTTTGGGGCGGGTGCCCGCGCAGACCAAGCGGGTGCGACCGGCATGCATCATAGCCGCAGCCAAGAGCGCCGGCGACGGGATCGCCGCCGCTACGGAGGAAGATCGCGCCAGCGCTCGACACCATGGCTGCCGAGTTTCCGGGATCTCGGCGCGGAACGTCGGCTCGAAAGCCGACGCTGCAGGCCAGTGGCCCGCGCGACGATGGATTGGTAGCGGTATATACTGTTTTGTTTCATTTGTTTGCAGACAGAAATGGCTTCGTTCCGTAAGGGCGGTTTGGGTTGGCGTTTGTGCATGTTTGTGCATGCCGACGGATTGCCGATCCCCGGCGCGCGGCGGCGTGGGAGCCCCGACGATGCAGTGTATAGCACGCAATGCGGATGGCCCCGAAACTACAGCGGGCTAACCGAATGAGGCGACACGGGTTCCGTGTTCGGGAAGTCCTGTGACCCCGGCGTCGCGCGCCCGATAGTTCGGGGACATTTGACGCTCGGCGCGGCGGCGGGTACATTAGAAGGGTAGCTCTTCTTTCCGGCAGCAAGTCCCCATCGTCTAGCCCGGCCTAGGACATCGCCCTTTCACGGCGGTAACGGGGGTTCGAATCCCCCTGGGGACGCCATTTTCCCGGGCTTGCAAAGCCTGACCTGCCTGCCCGGTACTGGTAGCTCTTCTGATTCTGTCCCTAGCCACGTCGGCGCGGCGCCGGGGCGATTGCGGCCAGGACAGGCCGAAGGCCTATTCCACGTCGGCCTGCCGCGCGTGACCGCGGGCGCCGCCGTAACTTACAATGGCTTCAATGCCCGATTTTTCCCAACCGTTTTACCGGATTCAGAAACTGCCGCCCTACGTGTTCGCCGTCATCAACGAGATGCGGGCCAAGGCGCGGGCCGCCCAGATCGACGTCATCGACCTGGGGATGGGCAACCCGGACGGCGCTACCCCCAAAGTCGTGGTCAACAAGCTCATTGAGGCCGCGCGCAATCCGCGCAATCACCGTTATTCGCAATCGCGGGGCATTCCGCGGCTGCGGGAAGAGATCGTGCTGCGGTATCAAACCAAGTACGGGGTGGCGCTAGACGCCGAGAAGGAAGCCATCGTCACCATCGGCGCCAAGGACGCACTGGCCCACCTGCTGTTTGCCACCATCGGGCCGGGCGATGCGGTGGTGTCTCCCAATCCCGCCTACCCTATTCACCAATACGGCGTGCTGATGGCCGAAGGGCAGGCCTACGTGCTGCCCATGCCCGACGCGAACACCTTTCTCAACGCGCTCGAGACCGTGTACCGCACCGCGCTGCAGAAGCCCAAGCTGATCCTCATCAGCTTCCCCCACAACCCGACCACGGTATGCGTGGAGCTGGACTTTTTGCAAGAGATCGTGCGCCTGGCGCGCCATCACGGCACCATGGTGGTCCACGATTTCGCGTACGCCGACCTGGGGTTCGACGGTTACCAGCCGCCCAGCATCTTGCAGGTTGAGGGGGCCAAGGATGTGGCTGTAGAGATTTTCTCCATGTCCAAGAGCTACAACATGGCTGGCTGGCGGGTGGGGTTCTGCCTGGGCAATCCGCGCATGATTGCGGCTCTGGCGCGGATTAAGAGTTACCTCGACTACGGCGTATTCCAACCCATTCAGATCGCTTCCATCATCGCCCTGCGCGAGTGCGAAGAAGATACCCAGAAGATTCGGTCGACGTATCAGAAGCGTCGCGACGTGTTGGTGAAAGGGCTGACCCAGGCCGGTTGGCCGGTGGAAAAGCCGCGCGGTTCCATGTTCCTCTGGGCGCCCATTCCCGAACGCTTTCGCGCCATGGGCTCGCTGGAATTTTCCAAGCTGGTTCTGGAAAAGGCGCAAGTGGCGGTTTCTCCGGGTATCGGTTTCGGCCCGTTGGGGGAAGGCTACGTCCGGTTCGCCCTGGTGGAGAACGAACAGCGCATCCGGCAGGCCACGCGGTCGATCGGGCAATTTCTCGCTAAAGCTCAGGAAAAATTCGTTTCCAATCGTCCTCCATTACGAATGACTTAGTACGCCCTTTCGGAAGTTCAGGAAGGTATTTTCTGTGAAGTGGGGCAGCGCCGTGCGCTGCGGCGGACCCTCTGTCCGTCTCCGGCAAGCGGCCTGAGAGGCAGCCGCAGGCCGAGGGCCTGCCCCACACTTATGCAACTGGAATACTTAGTACTGCTTAGGGTACTCACCGTGTGTTTTCGGGGCGCTGGATAACCGGGACGGGCGTACACTCATTCGTAGAGGCCCTCGAATGTCCGCGTACGCGCATTTCGGTTCGGCATTCCTGCTAGCGTCGGCGGTGTTCGGGCAAGCCTATGCCGGAACCATCGCGGCAGACACCACGGCGTATTTGGGCGCCACCTCGATTCAGTCAATTAGTTGCAATACGTCGCAGTCGAGTACCCAGACTAGTTCCGCCACGGCCACGTCCACCTGCGGCGGCAATCCCTGGCTGCTCAATTCCACGGCAACTGGCAATATTTATTCGGTTGTGGCCGGTATAGGAGAATTATTTCCCAACATCCAAGCCAGCGCCGGTGTTGAGTCGGTCCTGAGCCCCCTCCTCAGCGACACGGGCACCGCATCGGTGGCTGCATCTTACACGGAAAATCTGCTCATCACTGGCGGCGCCGGCTCCGGGAGCTTGATCCTCGACTTTTCGCTGACCGGCCAAGGCGGCGAGAGCGGGCCCTGGACGGGCGGAACGCTGAGCGCGAATATTAGTGGCGGCAGTGCGTCGACCAGCTTCTCTAACCCTTCCTGGACCTGCGGCGGCGACGAAATTTGCAGTTGGGAGTTAGATGGCTACCCGTCGCAATACGTCACGATTCCGTTCACTTTTGGCGTGCCGTTCAGTTTTAGCGAGGAACTCAGCCTGAGCGCCGAGGCAGGAGACAACGGTTCCGCGGGCGTCAGCGCCACGGTGGGGATATCCGCGTTCTCCGTCCTGGATTCCAACGGCAACGTGGTTTCCGATGCTCAGGTGACCGACCCGGTGGATGCGCCGGAGCCGGGTTCGCTGATCTTATGCGCGGGGTTGCTGGGGTTGCTCACGGCCGGCGAGTTTGTGCGCCGGCGAAGGGTTTCACGCCAACGGCGGGAGCCGGAATGACGGCGGCGCGGGCTAATGCGCCGAATACTGCTGCTGTGGCGGGTTGAGCACGATCTCGATGTTTTTCTGCGCTTCCTCGACGTCGAAGGTCTTCCCGTAAGTCTGATAGCCCTTGGCGTTGATCTGAATCAGGATTTCGCCTTGCGGGATCTCGGGCACGTTGGCTTCGCCTTCCTGGTTGGTGCGAATCTCCCAGGTCGTGTTCACGGCGCGGCCGTAGCGCGCTTGCGGATGCTTGGGGTCGGCGTGCCAGCGAACCACCACCTCGGCGCGGTCGATGGGATGCCCACCCCCGGTTTTCACCACAATCCGGAGCTTGACGGTCGGGTCGTCGGCAAAAAGGGCGAGCGTCGCCACCAGTAGTGCCGCCACTTTCCAGATACGCATATTGAAATTATAGCCCCGGTGGTAGAATAAAGGTGTCAGACCTGCCATTGAGGCTCGCCAATTGTGGGGGCGCAACGGATTCGACGGGATCGAATCGTGGTGGGGAGGCGTGCCGGGTTCCGAGCTCCCGTAAAACGATCGGAAACTATAACTGCCAACAACACGCAGTTTGCATACGCTGCCTAATTAATTAGGGAGCCGCTCCAGCCGCTGAGCCCGCGCGGCGGTGAGTGAGCGTCATCTTGCGGGATTGGCCAAAGGCTTCGGTCCGGAGCCGGCGGCTGAAATCCAATCGGACTAGCGTGGCGCCGCGCTCGCCGGTTCTGAAGCGCCGACGCGAAACCTTTGAGCCGGACACGCACGTAGTTCTCTTCACGACGGGCTTTCTCGGACGGGGGTTCAACTCCCCCCGCCTCCACCAAATTAGAATCAACAACTTACAGACTTTCAGCAAAAATAACGTGCAAAATCGTGCAAACGGTTTTAGAATCAAGGCATGTTGAACGCCCAACGCCGCCACCGTTCGCCCTGTAAGCGCTCCGAATGGGACCCCGGTTACACGAAGTGCGTTTGCCCCATCGTGATCCGCGGCACGCTCGCCGAAAAGCACATCACCGTCTCCACCGCCAAGTACCTGCCACCCGAAAAAGCCCGCGACCTCCAGGCCGCCCGCGACCTCGCCATCCTCTGGGAAAAAACCGGCGCCATTGTCCGCCCCGAAGAGTACGCCCCGGTCCCCGTCACCGCCGAACCCGAGCCGACCAAGCCCACCGTCGAAATGGCAGTCGCCGCCTACATGGCGGACTCCCGCGACCGCGGCAACGGCGACGCCAGCCTCTACAAAAAAGCCACCGTCTTCGAGCGCACGGAGATCGTCAACCCTCGCGACCGCACCGGAGCCAGGCTCCCGGCCAACACTACGAGCCTCCTGTGGTTCTGCCGAGACAAAGGTATCCGGTTCCTGTCCGAACTCACCCTCCCCGTCCTCTGCGAATGGCGCGCCACCTGGAAGGTCAACTCCCTCGTACGCGCGAAGCGTCAAGGTCTCGTGATCGGATTCCTCTGGTTCTGCGAGCGCCGCGGATGGTTCGACCGCAACTATGCGTCCGACATGACCTCCGGCCTCGGACGCATCGAGGTAAAAGCCACCCAAACCGGCTACTTTCTCCCCGACGAATACAAGGCCATCATCGACGCCACGTACGCCTACAGCGACCGCCCAAGCATCGACAAACACAACTCCCTCACCGTTGGCGGATACCGCATCCGCGCCCTGACGGAAGTCATGCGATGGACAGGCCTTCGCATCCGCGACGCCGCGACCCTGGAGAAACACCGCCTCGTGTGCGACCCCGAATCCGGCCTGTGGTCTGTCATGGTGTACCAGAAAAAGACCGGAGATCCGGTCTACTGCCCGATCCCGCCGCACGTCGCCGAGCTGCTTCAGGACGTTCCCGCTAGCCAGAAAGGCAATACGAACGAGCGGTACTTTTTCTGGACAGGTGAAGGCCTCGCGAAAACCATCACGTCGAACTGGCAGCGGAGCTACGGAAAACTGTTCAAACTCTGCGCGCTCAAAGGCACAGACGGCGCCCCGAAGCGATGTCACCCGCACATGTTCCGCGATACCTTCGCCGTGGAGTCGCTGCTCTCTGGAATGCGCGTAGAGCAGGTACAGACGATCCTCGGACACTCATCGGTGAAAGTGACGGAGAAACACTACCTGCCATGGGTACGCGCCCGCCAAGCGAGCCTGAACGATGCGGTCAGAGAATATTGGATCAAACAAGGAATCGTGAAGCGGCCGGACGAAAGACGCGGACCAGGACGCCCGAAGCGAGCGCCCGTGCTTGAGATGCCGCCGGCAGTGGGAGAGTAGCAGAAATTACAGGCAGGAAAACACGAAGAGGCTCGGCGAGCACCGAGCCTCTTTTCTTTGGGAATTATATAGATGACTACATTTTTCTCTTGACATCGCGCGGGTAGTCATCTACTATAAAGATATGGAAACGCCAGTGAGCAAGAGCCAAAAACG
>JBKQIF010000026.1:0-34209 GCA_052148435.1 Bryobacteraceae bacterium | reverse complement strand
TGCACGCCATCGAGGTGGCCATGTCTATAGACGAGAAATCTCTTGCTTTCATTGCGCAGGCCAACGAGGCGGCTCTGCACATCCTGCTCCATAACGCACGGGGACCGTTTCAAAGCCTGCCCCGGACCGCTGGGTGGGGATACCCGGAACCTTACACGCGGGACCTGATGATTTCAGCCCTGGGATTTCTGGCCAACGGCAATCAGGAGCTTGCGGACGCGCTGCGGCGCACGCTGGTGGCGCTGGCAACCAATCAGACGCCGCGCGGCCTCGTCCCATCGCTCGCGCACGATCCCGCCGACCGTGGCTCCAGCGATACGACGCCCCTGTTTCTCTTTGGCCTGGCCTTATACAGGAAACGCGCCAACCAGCCGGAGTTTCTCGACGAGGCAGCGCGGAAAGCCCTGAAATGGATGCAATACCAGAGCCCTGACGATATGGTGATGGTGTCGCAATTACCCACCAGCGACTGGCGTGACGAGCAATGGGTGATGGGCTTTGGATTGTACGTGAATACGCTGGTTTACGCTTATCTGCTTCTTTATGGCGAGCATGAGTCCGCCGGTCGGCTTCGCGATCTGATGAATCGTCTGGAGGTCCGTGCCGCGGCGAAGAATCCCCATGAGCACGAGGGCCTTGTAGTGCCATCCAAGCCTTATTACGCCCTCTACTCCTACAAACTCTTTAACAGCGATCGTTTCGATCTGTTGGGCAATAGTCTGGCGATCCTGACCGGGATTGCTTCGCCCGATCGGTCGCGAGACCTGGTGGCATGGATTGAGGCCGAGTGCGACGCCATGCGGGACCGCGGAGAGCTAGCCGTCGATTCGCCGCCTTGTTTGTTTCCGTATATCTTGCGCCACGATCCCGACTGGCACCCCCGATACGAGCAATACAACCGGCCCGGCGAGTATCACAACGGGGGCGTCTGGCCGTTTGTTTGCGGCTTCTATGTGGCGGCGTGCGTCGCGGCGGGGCGGATGGGACTGGCGAAGCGGAAGCTCGCGGCGTTGACCGAGCTGGTCAAACCGTGGCACGAGAACCAGGCCGAGTGGGGTTTCAACGAGTGGATTAAGGCGCAGACCGGTAAGCCCAGCGGGCGGGATTGGCAGACTTGGTCCGCCGCTATGTACCTGTACGCCGCCGAGTGCGTCGAGCAGCGGCGCACCCCATTCTTCGACGAGATCCGTGCAAACAGTCCGAAAGCGGCAGGGTCGATCTGGAAAGGGTGAATCGCGCCGAACCTTGAGCGAACCGTTTTCTCAATTCAGAATCGAAACTTGTATAATCCATGAAAACTTGTATAATCCGTACATGCAAGGAATACCGTGGAGCACAATTGCGCTCGGCTCGCTGTTGCTCATCTCGGTCTGTTCAAAAGGAGGACAGGAAGTGCAATCTCAGCAACCTGAAAAGTCGAAGCCGCCCGTCGAAATGGAGCGGCGCGGACGCATCCTTGGAATCGGCGGTGTCTTCTTCAAGTCCGCGAATCGTGATCAGATGCGCGAATGGTATTCGAAGCATCTTGGACTCGCTGACAAAGGCGGAGGCATGATGCTTCCGTGGCGCGAACACGACGACCCGCAAAAGGAACACGTTACAGTTTGGACTGTTTTTCCCACCTCGACTGACTATTTCCCAGCCACGCAACCGTTCATGGTCAACTACATCGTGGACGATCTGGATGCTTTGCTCGACCGCTTGAAACAAGAGGGCGTAAAGATTGACGCCAAACGAATGAATGAATCCTACGGTCGCTTTGCCTGGATCTATGACTTGGATGGGAATAAGATTGAGCTCTGGCAGCCGACGCCCGCAAAGCCCTAAGGGCCTTCCACTGCACTTATTCAATCGGTTTTCTGTAGCTACGGTCCCATATTCGTAGAATGGCCGGAAACGCTTTGCGTCGCTCTGCCTGATTCCGAAAGACCGGTAGTGGGTCGGCATGAGAACTTGACCCACTACCCGCAGACGGTCGCCCGTTGGCGCCAAAGCACGGCGACCGCTCAGTCAGTACCTGTGCCGATTCCTACTCTCAAAGCGCGCAACCCGGATGATCGCAATCGCACGAGATCTCTACCTCTCCCTTCGCGTCTTCGCATTGTTGGCTGCAATACGTTTTGTCATCTGGCACGGTACACCGGCATGCCGGGTGTGCACATTTCTTTTGCTCGACAACTGCCATGATCGTTTATCCTTTCCATCGACTGAATATGTGGCTTCACGTACGCTAATAGTCCTCGTCACTTCCCGAATGTAATCGGAACGATGTAGTTCTATCGGTCATATAGTAAACATGATCCAGATTCAACTCCGGCGATTCCTGTGGCCGGCGGAAGAACCCGTTCACAGCGACCGATTCGCGGGGCGCCGTTGCCCCCTGCCGGCGCGCGGCTTCAAAGGAGCGCAGGTAAAGACCCGCTGTGTTGCTCCACACCATGGCGCGCCCCAACCTGTAGGCGCGATCGCCCATGGCGGTCCGGCGCGTTCGATCGCGCAACAACCCGCGCACCTCGCGCGCAATCGCCTTCGCGTCCGCGAACGGCACGAGGACGCCACGCTGGTCGCTCAGCAACTCCGCGGCGTGCCAATACGGCGTCGAGATCACGGCCTTGCCCGCGCCAAACGCATAAGCTAGCGTTCCCGAGGTGCTCTGGGCTTCGTCCAGATAAGGAGTAACGTAAAGATCCGCCGCTCCGATAAACTCGGTCAGTTGCTTCAGGTCCACAAAGCGGTTGTGGAAGATGACGCTGTTCTCGACTTTGTTCTTCTTCGCCGTGGCCTCTAGGCTGAGGCGGTAGGTCTCGCCTCGCGCGCGCAATTCGTTGGGGTGCGTGGCGCCTAACACGATGTAGACAACGTCCGGAAACTCCGCCACCACCTCCGGGAGAGCGTTGAGAACGTGTTCAATCCCCTTGTTGGGCGAAAGCAGCCCGAACGTCAGCAATACCTTTTTTCCGGCCACGCCAAACTGACCCTTGTAGTAATCCGGGTCGATGAAACGCACGTCGGGGATGCCATGCGGGATCAGATCGATCTTGGCCCGGGGCACTTCGTACACCTCCTCCAAAATCGTTCGTCCCCTTTCCGCCATGACCACCAGGCGGGTTGAGTGCGCGATCAATTCCCGCATCACGCGATGCTGGTCTGCGTTCGGCTTGAGGAGAACGGTGTGGAGCGTGGCGACCACCGGCGCCGCTAGTCTGCGCAGCAGCTCTAATAAATGGCTGCCGGCCGGGCCGCCAAAAATTCCGAACTCGTGCTGCACCGAGACAACGTCCACTTTGGCGGAGTTCAGAAAGTCGGCCGCGCGCCGGTAAGACCCCAGATCCTGCTCGGCGATCTCGAAGCGAACTGCGTCCGGATACCGATAGCACCCATCGATGTCAGTGACCGGCACCGCGAAGCACGATCCTGTGGGATGCCGCGCTGCCACAGCCCCGAGCAAGTCGGATGTAAATGTTGCGATGCCGCACTTACGCGGCAGGTAGTCGCCGAGAAACGCGATGTTTCGAATGCTGGACTCCGTTTTCATGACTGAACCCATCCTTCTCCCGCTCTTTGCAGCCGCAATAACGGGCGGTTCATCCAACCGGTGATCATGCGCGGCGGACCGGCGCCGGAGCCGCTCATCACGCCGCATTGACGACAGTGTCGCCGAGAGCTTCCGTTTCGACCAGGTGAGCCGAGTATCGTCCCTTGCACGAGACGGTCCATCATAGAACTCCTTCTATTTGAAGGCTGAGGCCGCCGGTACGGCGCAGGTAGCGGCAGATTTGACGGGAACCTCGATGCAAAGGCCGCACTTGAAGTGTGAAAGTTGCCGACTGGTGGTGGGTCCTGTCAGCCCCGTTGGAGGCGGGCGGCGTTGACCCAAAGGTTTAGAGAATCGCCGGCCGTAAGTGCGCCGAGGCGGTGCATAGGGGTTTTGATTTCCCGGAGCTGTCTTGTCCATGGGAACGCTCGCGTTCAGGACAAGTCCACCACCATCTTGCCGACGTTTTGCCCTTGGAAAAGACCGATGAAAGCGCCCGCCGCCTGGTCGATTCCTTTCACCACCGTCTCATGGCTCCTCAGCTTGCCCGCTTTGAAATAGCCGCCCACTTCCTTGTGGAACTCGGCTCCACGTTCCAGCCAATCGGAAACTATGAACCCCTTCATCGTGAGCCGTTTGGTGATGATGTTGAATAGATTCGAAGGGCCCGGATGCGGCGTGTCGGCGTTGTAACCGGAGATGCCGCCACAGGCTACGATCCGGCCATGCACACGCAAAGCCGAGAGGGCGGCTTCGAGCGTTTCGCCTCCCACATTATCGAAATAAACATCGATCCCATCGGGCGCCTCCCGGTTCAATTGTCCCAGGACAGAACCGGTTTTGTAGTTGAAGGCGTTGTCAAAACCACATTCTTCCCGCAGGAAACGGACCTTTTCCGCCGAGCCGGCCGAACCGATAACACGGCAGCCGCGCAGTTTCGCCAGTTGACCCGCCACATTGCCGACCGCGCCCGCGGCTCCCGAAATGCAAATGACGTCGCCGGCTTTGACCTCGACCAGATTCAGCCCTATCCACGCAGTCATGCCCGTCATGCCGAGGGCGCCAAGGTAAACCGAGAGCGGCTGAATCTCGCCGCTGACCGGCTGCAGTTGCTTCGGCGAAGCAATGAAGTATTCCCGCCAGCCAAAGGGGGAGGCGACGGCGTCACCTGGCTTGAATTCCTTGGCACGGGACTCGATGACCTCGCCAACTGCGCCGCCGTCGAGCGCTTTGCCTAATTCGAAAGCCGGCACATACGACCTTCCGGCGTTCATCCGGCCCCGCATATATGGATCCACCGATATAAAGAGGTTACGAACCAGCACCTCCTGATCCTTTAGTGGCTCCAGTTCGGTCTGCGCCAGGGTAAAATTGGCTGCGGTGGGAACCCCGTTGGGGCGGGATGCCAGCCGGATTTCCCGGTTTAAGATGGTTGACATAAGAATCGCCTCGTTCGACAGTCGGATTCCTGGAACACCTTGATCGGAGCCTCAAACTGCGCGTGAACGGATTGGCGGAAGCCGTGGGATTTCTACTCCAGGACCACCGGCTGCCAGGATTTGTCGGGATTGAACCGCGTCATCTGGCGGGCTTCGACGGCGGTCCCGGCCCCCAGATCTTTTTCGTAAACCACGCCGTCGTGGTTGATGATAAGAGTCCGGACTCCGGACACGCCATACTCCGCGGGCCAGGCGACCAGACCGAAGCCGCCAATCATCTTACCGTTCACCACATAGTCGAAGGCGCCTCCGGCAGC
Organism: Bryobacteraceae bacterium; assembly: GCA_052148435.1. Classification (GTDB taxonomy): domain Bacteria; phylum Acidobacteriota; class Terriglobia; order Bryobacterales; family Bryobacteraceae; genus JBEKYD01. The sequence continues at coordinate 28,918 of JBKQIF010000026.1, read as the reverse complement.
GTCCGGTCCCTGAGATTTCAGCACTCGGAAATAGTATCCGTGATACGGTTCCGGCCTCTTGCCCCCTGTAGACTGATTCGCGGCTGCGGCCGCGGCGAACGCTCCCGAAACCAGACTGTCGGCAACGCCATCCGCATACAGCCCATCCTGCTTGCCCGGTGTGCTGACGATCTTCTGCGCATATTTCAGGGCGCCATCTCCGTCGCGCGCCGCTGCGGCGTATTCCAGTTGCGCCTCCGCGTAGCCCCGGCAAACCTCCATTGCGTTCAGTTCGTTCCTGCCAATCCTGCGCGCCAGAATCTCGATCCTCCCGCTGGCCGAATCCAGTTGCCATCTTCCTTCTCTGCGAATCACGGGAACGGGAAACGGCCACTCCTCTACCCCCACCGAGAAGGTCGCCCTGTCAGGCGTCAGGGGATCTGCATCAATCTGGAGCTTTTCGTGAGCCGAGCGCGCAAACTCGGCGCGAAGATCCCTATCTTCTGCGGGATCGCCGGATTCGAGAATGTCCTTGCCGTCGGGTCCGAAAAGCAGGAGGAGGGCCGCCGTATCATTGTGCTCGGCTGCATCGATGGTCGCCTGAACGGCCTCCTGCGGCGTCGCAAATGTCCGCTGGCCGTTGTTCGAAGCGGCTTGGAGTAGAGTTGCCCCAAGCACCAAACCGGCGGCCAGAAGCAGCGTGAGCCGCTGCGAGCTATCTTTCAGGTCAATACAATTGATTTTCGCCATGATTCCCTCTCGCTCCTAGTGATGCCCGCCGCCACCGTGGCCGCCGCCACCACCGCCGCTACGCATGCCGCCTCCGCCGCTACGCATGCCGCCACCGCCGCTCCGGGCCGGCCCTAGACTCGAATATCCATGGTCGCTCTGCGTCCGCGCCGCGCGGCCTTCCCGAACACCCCCGAAAGCGCTACGGTTCTTGCTGGGTGCGCTTGACGAAACCTGCCGATTACCCATTCGCTGGGCGCCGGATTGGGACCTGGCGCCTCGATCCTGTGCCTGTCCGGCCGATCCGCGCGATTGCAAGTTCTGGCGTACGTTGCCTCGATAACGGTTGGCCATGGCAGCGTTTGAATACGGTACACCCTGGCGATGCGAGGCATCGTGGGACCATGCGCTTCTTCCATTCAGGCTGCCGGCGCCTCGAGAATTGAAATTGTACCGGTGGATGAAGCTGTTATTGACCATGATATTATGGCCGCCCCAGCCGGGCTGCCAACCCCATCCGCCCCATCCACCCCATCCGCCGCCAAAATATATTCCCATCGGGATGCCGATGCCAAAGCCGAAGTAAGCGCCAGGGTAATACCAACTTGCATATGGATAGTACAAGGAAGGCCCCCAGATAAATGCAGGATCGTATTCCGGCAGGTACATCATTTGCGGATTAGCCGGCTCGATCGCGATGACGGGTTGCCCGGAGTCGTTCGTGGTGGTGACAGTTTGCTGGCTCGTCGAGGACAATTTCCCCGCCTGCTGCGCCTTGGCCCGCATTCGCTGTACGGCGTCCATCACGTCGCCTTGTTGACTCAGAAACGAGTTTCCAAGATTTGTGGTCCACGTGATGTCTTGGTTCAACCGTTTGACAAGGTCCGGAAAAACCACTAAGGCCTGTATGCTTGGGTCCCAGTTTTGCTGCTGTGCCGCCTGGGTCAAGGCAGCGCCCGTGTAGCCCGGGTTTCTTTGCAGCCACTGGGAGGCTTGGACGAGTTCGAGCGGATAGGTTGACGCCACCAGGATCTGGCTTATCAGCGGATCCGGGTATAGTGCTATCGGCGCCACCAAATCGTCGAGTTGATCGGGCGCCAGTGCCTGACCGGGAGGCGGGAGTTGCGGAGGCTGTTGGGCAGCCGGCGCCTCGCCCCCCGATGCAAGCAGCAGCGCGGCACAGAAAACGGCCCGCATTGGGGAAAACGATAAATAAGAGCGTTTCATGGATTCCGATCCTCTCGGGCGCGCGATCATTTCTGGCGACCTTCTCTGCGGACGCGCAGTTCTTGCGCGGCATGGAACCAGTCATCCTCGGGCGATCCCTCCGGACAGCCTCTGGCTTGCCAAAGGGCGTACGCCAGCGCTGCGATGTCCTCGTGCCCAAAGTTCCCGATGCCGTGTTCCATCACAGCGTCCCGGTGCGCCTGCTCGGTCTGCTGGTGAGCCTGTTGGGAGTGCTCAAGAGCCCGCCTGGAGAGCTCTTGCCCGGTTTGATGATCTTGTTTCTCATGGGCTTCCGCCGCACTGCGATGAGCATGGGCGGCACTATCGTGCAGCTCGGCGGCGCGCTGGTGATTTTCGTAACGTGACCCGTGGTTAAAGCGAGTAGCCATTTAGAGCCTCCCTACCTGCCCCGACTTGTTTTGGGTTTCCTTTGCCAGCTTGTAAGCGTGATCCGAGTACTCCAGCGCTCGCTCCGAGTGCCAGACTGCCGCTGCGTGATCCCCTTTTTCGTTATGTTCGGCGGCAGTACGATGGGCCTTTGCCGCAAGAGCGTGCTGCTCGGCGGCTTTCCGGTGTTCCTCGTGCATGGTGTTTCCTCCCGTGGAAGCGTAGGCAATTCTCGTCTCTGCACGAGGTGGCCCAATTTCTTCCGCATCGGAGATGTCTCTCCCGGAATGGCCCTGGATCGCCGTAATTTTGACAAATGTGCAATCCGATGGCCGATTCTCAGGGCGCCGCGAATCGCACTGGAGGAATGGCCAGAGCACCCGCTGAAGGGCCGCCGAATATAGGCCGCTGGTGGCGTTGATAAAGCCGTGGTCGCCGGCCTTTTTCCGGGTCGAGGCCGCCGGAGTTCCGGAGGCCGTTTTGACGGCCAGCCTCCCGGTGCGGACTTTGCACTCGCCACGGCAAATTCTGCACCTGTGCGCCGGCGGCACGACGGAGTTTTCCTCGACAAAAGATTGGTGGTGCGCGTGCATTACGCGCTGTGCTGGGACTTCGACGCGCGGTAGCGAAAATGGAGTCAACACCTGCCCGGGAGGGCGAAGATAATGTTAACGAACGCAACGCATTTGAAAGGTCTTGCAATCCGAGCGACGGATGGCGAGCTTGGAACCGTGGCTCAGTTCTATTTCGACGATGAGACATGGGCCATTCGCTATCTCGTGGTCGAGACTGGCGGCTGGCTTGCCGGCCGGCAAGTGCTCATCTCGCCATTCTCCATAATTCATGCGGACTTGTTGGCCGGGCGGCTGGATGTGGAGTTGACGAAAAACCAGGTCGAGCACAGTCCCGACATCGACACGCACCAGCCCGTCTCCCGGCAGCACGAGGTCGCGTACCTCGGCTATTACGGCTATCCCTATTATTGGGGCGGCCCTTATCTGTGGGGACCGGCGTTCTATCCGGCCGGCTTTGCTAATGCAACAAGTGCCGCGGCGGATGCGATGGCGGACAGGATTCGCAGAGAGTCGACGGATTCGCATCTGCGCAGCAGCGAAGCCGTCATTGGTTATAACATTGAGGCAACTGATGGTGAAATTGGCCATCTGGACGGGTTTGTGGTGGACGATGAAACCTGGGCGATCCGCTATGTCGAGGTAGCAACGCGGAATTGGTGGCCGGGCAAAAAGGTGCTGGTTTCCCCGGCATGGATTGAACGGGTGAGTTGGACGGATTCCAAAGTGTGCGTCGGCCTCTCCCGGGAAGCCATCCAGAACGGCCCGGAGTATGTCGAGTCCACACCGATCACTCGAGAGTATGAAAACCGGCTCTATTTCCACTACGGCCGGCCTCCATATTGGCTCCACGAAGACGAACACAAGGCTGCGTATTCCCACAGCGGCGTTTAGGTTAGGGCGTGGGCTTCCGGTAATTCCGCAAACCGGAGGCCCATGATTCTTTCGCTCGCTGCTGCCCGGCATTTCCAATGCTACATACGATTCCGTTGAAAACCGGTGGCTCCGCAAGGAAATCATGAGAACATATTCAGCTACTATAATTACCGGAGCGGTCTTGACGACCCTGCTCTTCGCGTTTTCCGCCGGCGCGCGCAACCACAGCGCTCTGAACGGCACCTGGACGCTGGTGCCCGCCAAGAGCGATTTTGCCGGCCAGGCCGTCGTTCAAACCGGCACCGTGACGATCGACGATAAAGAGGGCGTCATCATCGTCTCTCGCAACTTCGTGTATGAAGGCGCCACCGACACTTTCTTCTACCGCGACGTCACCGACGCCGAGAACAACGCCACGATTCACACCGGCAAAGACATCAAGAGCAAGACCAGGTGGGATCACGGCGTCCTGAAGGTGACCACCACACAATCCGGCGCCATTACGCTGGAAAGCTATGCCCTTGCCGCGGATGGCACCATGATGGTCAGCGTCGTCAGGCCGGAGTCGAAGCCGATCACCCTCGTTTTCCAGCGCAAATAGAGCAATACCCCCCGTCCCGGAACGCAGGCGGTTTCAGCCTCAGCTACCGGCGGAGTTCACGGCCACAATTTCTTCCGCACGGCGCCATCGCGGTCTAGTTGGGTAAAGCCGCCTCGCGGTGCTTGCGGCTGAGCTTGCGGTTTATGTCGGGCCAGAACTCCTTCATGACGTTGCCGGCAGTATCGAGGGCCAATTGGATTCCCAGCTTGGAGACGGCATTGGCCGCGGTGCGGTGATCCGGATAATACGCATTGGAAATCGCCACCGCGGTGGAATTGCCGAGCACTTCGGAAAAATTGAACTGCGTGCCTCCGCGGTCGGTGTGGGTCCAGAAGATCTGGCCTATCGCGTAGAACAGGCGCGACCGTACGCTGCCCGCGCCGTGCCGGAAATAGCGCGGATCCTGGTGCAGAAGACTGGGGTAGATCGCTTCCGTCATGAAGTTTCCGATCGCCAAGTCGCCATAGGCTGCGCCCAAATATCGCGAGTAGCCGGCAACTCCGTTGCCGAACGACGGTGTGGCCTTGGTAATCTGTTCATCGCCCGCCATGGCCGCCGCCAGAACGAAGGCGCCGCGGTCGGAGGAGTCTGCGTACGCGATGTCGAACTTTTTCTTTGCCGTGAGCGGATGGTAATGAGCCAGACTTGGCGCGGTGCGGTAGTTAGGAATGATTCCGAAGATGCGCGTAGGAGCCGCATCGCGGGGATTCGCATCTCCGGGAAGAATCATATCCTGACCATAGGCAGCCCGGGCAAGAAAGCACACCAGGCAAGCCGCGCAAATTCGAACGGAAGGCACACCCTTTCTCTAGCACTTGTGGTTCCGCAAACGAAAAGGAGGCCACGCGGAGGGCCTGCGACGCTCCGGCGTTGAGGCGAATGCCACCGCCGTGTCTTTATCGGCTTTTCCGAGGTTGTTGCCGTCGAGCCGCCAGGGTAAAGTAATGCACTTAAGTGCAGTTTTTGCCGATGCCACATACCTGCTTTATGAGCGTGTTAGGTACTTGCATGCGGCCACCCACGTGCATTGGTAACGTTCGAAAGGTCTAAAAGTATGATCCAACCGGGACAGACACGTCGTGGCTTACTGGCGATCGTGCTCTATTCTTTGTCGATAGTTAGCGCCTTCGGCCGGTCCTTCTCTTCGTTCCGTTCCTTGACGGGACAGAGGGGAGACACTATGTCATTTTTGGCGTGGCTGGTTCTCGGCCTGATTGCAGGGTTCATCGCCAGCCACCTTGTAAATAGAAGAGGCGAGGGAATTCTGGTCGATATCCTGTTGGGAGTTGTCGGCGCTTTTGCCGGTGGCTGGCTGTTTCGTATATTTGGAGCCTCTGGCGTTAGCGGACTTAACCTTTACAGTCTCTTGGTGGCTGTCATCGGCTCAGTCGTTTTGCTGGTTCTGTATCACGCTTTCCGACGGAGAAGAGCTTGGTAGTTCGGACTTTGACACCAAGAAAGAAAAGGAAGCAGGTTATGGTTAAGCGATTGATCGGATTAGTCTTTGCGAGTGCGCTGTTCTTCAGCGCCACGGCCGAAGTGGTGGTCCACATCAGGCCACCTCGGGTTGTAATCGAGAGGCGGCTGCCACCGCCCGGCCGTGACTATGTGTGGATTTCCGGATACCATCGTTGGGATGGCAACGCTTACGCATGGAACCCGGGAATGTGGCAACAGCCGCCGCGGCGGCACGCCCGCTGGGTAGCGCATCGCTGGACTCACCGTAGGGACGGCTGGGTCTTAGTCGACGGCCACTGGCGCTAGAAGCGGGTGGCAGAAGCAAGAACACCGCGTCCTGACGCCGGGGCTGAGTAGATCGAAGCGGTGCAGGCCGCGGTTTTCAAGCAGCGGCCTTTACCAATGACAAACTCCACATGCCGGCGGACGGCGCTGTCGGCATGTGGTTTTTCCAATCGGCCGGGTTCTGCGGCGCCGATAATGTAACAGAGAATAAGGAGATCGTATAATGTACATTCTGTTAATCATCGTGCTGGTTGTTCTGTTATTCGGCGGCGGCGGTTATTACGGCCGTGGCCGGTGGTATTAGGGCTTGCGTTAAGTCTTGGCGGCCCGGTTTGAGTTCCGGCCCAGCCGCCACGCTGGCCCGGTCGGGCTCTACCGGCGGGCCATGGTCCATGTACATCACGATCGGGTCGTCTTGGCGGGCGCCGGCATGGCCCCGATGCGATCGCCGTGAAAGTGAGTGGCCAGCAGAATGTCGATCCGTTAGACCTCAAGGTTTCTTCGACGCGCCATAGTGTGCTCACACCGATATTAGTCCAAACAACAACAATCGTTTTCTTAGCATAGAGATTCCGGCAAACGTTGCCGACCACCCCTCCGGCCACCTCTTCCGGCTCCAGCCGTCTTGTTTTCCTCACCCGGCGGCGAGGCGTTGGGATTCCGGCCACCGTAGCTGGAACTGGATACGATTCGCGGTTAACAACGGATGGGCGGGGGGCGATGACCCTTACGGGCAGCGCGGAGGACGCCAATTTAGGGTAATATCAGTAAAGATTCTTCGGCCTCAGCTTCGGCGTGCGACTATTGGAACCGATTCGGATGAATGCCGCTATCCTCCGCTGGGGCAACGGGAGGCGCTCGTAAAGATGGATGACGAAAAGGCCGTTGCGCCGGAAGCGCAGAAACCATTGCGCCGGAATTTGCTGCTGGGCGCGATCTTCGGCATGGGAGCCGCGATCACGACGGCGCTCGGTTTGCCGGCGCTGATTTATCTGTTCTTTTCACCGAAGTCTCGTAAGCAGCCGGAATGGACCGAAGCCGGCGACATCACTGCCATTGCGCCCAACGCGCCGGTTGAGATTGCGTTTCACCGCAAACGCGTGGATGGGTGGAAGGTCGTCAGCGAAAAGACGACGGCCTGGGTGGTCAAGCATGCCGACAACGCCATCACGGCTTTTGGCCCGCAATGCACCCACCTGGGATGCGCTTACCATTGGACCGAGACTGGGAACGGATTTCTGTGCCCTTGTCACACTTCGCTGTTTTCGATCGACGGCAAGGTCATCAGCGGCCCCGCGCCACGGCCTTTAGACCGATACGACACTAAGGTCGAGACCGGGAAACTGTTCATCGGGCGGCTGCGCCAGTCCGCGGAGACACAGGCATGAAAGCCACCCTCGATCGGGTTGCCGCGTGGATCGACGAGCGAACCGGGCTTTATTCGGCGGCTCGCGGTTTTTTTGAAGAGCGGATTCCAGCCTCCAGCGGATGGCACCAGGTGTTCGGCAGTGTGGCTCTGTTTCTGGTTCTTACCCAGGCCTTCACCGGCATCCTACTAGCATTCAATTACGCTCCCACGCCGGGCGAGGCCTACAACAGCCTGCGCTACATTTTGACCGAGGTCACCGGTGGACGCCTGATTCGGGGACTGCACCACTGGGGCGCCAGCATGCTGATGGTGGTGGTGGTGCTGCACATGGTGCAGGTTTTCCTGTGGGGCGCCTACAAGAAACCGCGGGAGAGCACATGGATCGTAGGCGTTGTGTTGCTGCTCCTCACGCTGACGTACGGGCTGACCGGGTACCTTCTGCCTTGGGACAACCGGGCCTATTGGGGAACCGTGGTGGCCACCAACATCGCCGCGCAGCTCCCGCTGGTGGGTCCGCTGATGGCCCGGCTGCTCGGTGGAGAAGGCGCGGTCGGGGTGGTGACGTTCGCCCGGTTCTACGGACTGCACGTGCTGTTGCTGCCGCCGGCAACCATGCTGCTCATCGGGCTGCACGTATTCCTGGTGCGCAAGCACGGCGTGGCGCCCATGCTGGGAGATGAAAATGTACCGAAAAAGCCGTTCTTTCCGGGGCAGGTTTTCAAAGATACGGCGGCGATCTTCTTCGCATTTGCGATCTTGTTCCTTCTCGCGGTGGCGGTGCGTGTGCCGCTCGAGCAGCTCGCCGATCCGGGGGACACGTCCTATATTCCGCGGCCGGAGTGGTATTTTCTGTTCCTGTTTCAGACCCTGAAGCTCTTTAACGGACCGCTGGAAGTGGTGGGTAGCGCGGTGCTGCCGGGCCTGGCGGTACTGACGCTGATTCTGGTTCCGTTCATCGATCGCGGAAAGATGGTGAAAGTGACGCGCCGCACCGTAGCGCTTGCGGTTGTGGTGCTGGCTGCAATCGGCTGGAGCGGGCTGACGGCCGCCGCCGTGAAGAGCACTCCCACCGAAGCGCTCACGGCGCAGGTGGATTATTCGGGGCCTACGGCCTGGATCCAGCTTTCGCCCGAGGAACTGGCCGGCGTCGCCTATTTTCGCCAGGAAAACTGCGTGAGCTGTCATGCGTTCGGCCGCGTTTCGGACGGTCCGGATCTCAGCCGCGGCTCGATTCACCGGGACGCGGCGTGGATGATCCGGCACTTCAAGGATCCGGCCGGCATGCGGCCCGGGAGTTCGATGCCGGCCGCCGGTCTCAGCGACGCGCAATTGAATTCGCTCGCCGCGTTTCTGCTCAGGTTGAATCCGGACAATGCTACCGCTCTGGCGGACGCGCCGGAATTCGCCACCCAGGGCGCGCTTGTGTATCAGTCCCATCAATGCAGCGCTTGCCACCGGGTGAATGGCGTGGGCATGACGGTCGGCCCGGCGCTCAATGGCCTGGCAAGACTGCAGACGCGCAGTTGGGTGATCGAACACTTCGCCAACCCGCAAAAACTATCGCCCGGAACGTCGATGCCACCTTACAGGTTCTCGGCTAAAGAGCTCGACAACCTCATATCCTATTTGTTCTCGCTGCCGGAGTCATGAGCGGTTTTTTCTCAAGGTCTTGACCGATGAGGCGCTGGGCTCGGGTGCAATGCTTCTCAAGCAATCCGCACGATCGCCGCACTGGCCGCGGCCAGCTCGATTTTGAGGTGCGCATTGCCGAGTGGCAGGGTTTCCGGCTTCGCCGGCCTCCAGGACCCTGGCGGCGAAACCTCCGCACCGCCCAGGGTAACGCCTGTCTTCGCGTCGACAGCCGGACCGCGTAGCCGGATCACGGAAGCCTGCCTTGCAGGAACGCGACCATCGATATGGACAGTTAATAAGGACGTCACCGCGCCTTTATTAATCAATGTTAGAGTTAGCGGCCCTTTGTTTGGTCGAGTGGCATACGCCTTCAACCCAGTCGAGCCCGCATCGATTTCCGCCTTCAGGAGTTGGCCTTTGGCGGCCAGCGCGAAGGCCAGCATGCCATAATACTCCGGCCTGGCCGAGTAATGGCCCAGCTCGTCATCACCGATGGGAGAGTAGGAACTGATGAAGTCGAGTTGATTCACGCCGGTTTCCATGTTGACGCCGGAGCAGCCGTTGGCCGCGAGTGTAAACATATAGTCGAGCACCCACAGCGCGGCTGCCATGGTATCGCTCACGCCGGGCCGTCCGCCGCCGGAGAAGGAGTTCACCTCGCAAATGCGATACGGGACGCCGCAGCTCGTCGAGGCGGCGCGCAACTGATCGAGCCGCGGCTGCAGCTTTGGATCGGCGCCCAGTAACTTTTCGATGGTGCTGGCCGGGTTCTGCCCTTCACGGTAGTAGTGATGGGTAAGAAGTGCGGCGTCTTTGCCTTCATCGCCGGCAAATCGAGTTACCCAATCGGTCTTTCCCGCGGCGTCCGGCCCGGCAAATGGGATCCGTGGAAATTGCGCGCGCAGTGCGGTCTTGTAACGGCGGTATTCTTCGAGCCAGTCCGCATAGTCGTATTCCGGCTTCCGGTGCTTCGCGCGGCCAAACAGGTCCGGCTCGTTGCCGATCTCGAATGCCAGCAGTCGTTCCCCGGCAATGCGCAGCACGGCCTTCGCCTCGGAGATAGCGTCAGCTTCCGAACCCTTGCCGAGATCGAGCGCCCAAATCAGTTTCCATCCGGTCGCTTCGAGAAAGCTGCCAAGATCCCGCAGCACGGCATCGTTCACCACGGTCCCGAAGGAAGTGGAAACGGCGGGAGCGGAGGGGGAATAACTAGCGAAGTCCGCGGTATTGCCGCCAATCCGGACCGCGCCGCGCGCACCCAACGTGCGCACCAATTGGACATAAACGCCGTTGGCGCCGCTCAGCAGACCTGGTCTGGCCACCGACGAGATCTCATATCCCAAACCCATGAAATCGGGTGCGATTTCACCTAACGGCTGTTCTGTGCGTATGGTTACGAGCACCGGTTGCTCCGTGGAAGCGGTGAGGGCGGAACGGGCAGCCAGAGTACCGGCACTTAGAAGACTGTTCGCGAGGAACTTACGACGATTCATTAGTATCGATCCCCTCTATTGCGGTTCCCTGACGAGCGGCTGGTCCGGCCCGAGCACCGGAAAAGAGGTAATGCGCAGACGCGCGGCGGCGTAAGGGACCAGGGTTACGGGTTCGTCTTGCAACCGGCTGGTTAGCGGACCTTGAGGCGGAGGAGCCGCGCTATTTTCCTCGACGACCCACTGCGGCAGCCTGCGCGCTTTCGCCTCCAGAGTGACGGGCGGTGAACTGTTGTTGAATGGCTGCCGGGTTACGGGCTTTTCACGTACCTGAAATGACGTGGAAGGATTTGTCAGATCGACTCTGAGACCGTAGTTCCACGGCGACGTTGGATACACTTCCCAATCGGTCACCGGGCCAGTCTGTCTAAGTTTGCTCCAGGCTTCTCCGATACGAAGAGAGTAGACAAGCGGTCCGCGCTCCACCGAAACGGAGCCGTTGAATCCCGCTATCGCCCGGACGGGCATGGGCAGGGAGATCTCCACCCGCTCGCCCTTGCGCCATTCGCGCTCGATGCGGCGATAGGTTCCCGGCTGCAGCCCCTCCACGTTTTGCCCGCCGGCCACAACCACGGGATCGCCGGCCCATTCAGGGATGCGCAGGTACAGCGGAAATCGGACCGGCGATGCGGGAGACACAGTCAGGCTGATCTTGTCGCGAAAGGGATACTCAGTGTTTTCCTCCACCAAAACGTCCACGCCTTTGATCTTGGTGTGAACTTCGCTTGGGGCATAAGCGGCCACCGCCAAACCGTCGTCGGCGGAGGCCATCCATAGAGACGCCGCGAATTTCGGCCAGCCTTGATGAAGGTTGGCGGTGCAGCAACCGAAGTTCGGCGCCAGGCCGAACAGGTTCGATTCAGGGCCGTTGGTAGTCCAGTCGCGGCGCCCGAGCGAAACCAGGGGCTGGTTCGGCTGCTGGTCGTACTGATGACTCCACTGATCCGCTGTCTGTGCGCCGGGCAGGGGATTGAACGCGATCTTCTCCAGCCGGTCTCCCAGCCGGGAGTCGCCGAGGACGGCCAGGTCCAGCTCCAGAGAGAACATCATTTCCACCACGGCGCACAGCTCGATTCCTTGCGATGGGTTGCGGCCGGCGAAGTGTTCGTCGGCGCTGAAGATTCCATTGGGCAGACCTTCAAACTTATCGAGCATATTGAGCATCAGTTGGGTGCCCGATCGATCCGCGGGGTCGTGAGAGACGAGGTACCAAAGCGCGGCGGTTTTCAAGCCCATGGCATTGTTGACGCCATGGCTTTCGTGCTTGTCCTGCCCGGGGGCGATGCGGCCGGTGAACGGGAAATTTTCGTAGAACTTTCGCCAGTCGAAGCCCTGAGCCTTCAGTTGCCGGGCCAGTTCGAGCAGCTTGGCATCGCCGGTCCGATTGTAGAGCCAGAGGAGGCTGGCCAGCTCGTCCTGCCAGCGATAGATCGCCCAGCTCTTCAGCGGTTCGGTGGCCAGCATCCGCGACTGGTAGGCGAAATACTTTTCCATGACCGGGATCACCCGCGCGTCTCCGGTCGCCTCCTGGTACTGGGTGAGCACCTTCAGCATGATCATGATGGGCCACCAGTCCTTGTTCTTTTCCGGACCGATGGATCCGTTGGGCCGCTGCCCATCCAGCGTCCAATCGACCCACGGTTTCACTTTGGCGATCAGTTTCGGGTCGTCGAGGAGGTAGGCGAGAGGGAGCAGGCCGTCGAGATAATACGGTCCGCGTTCCCATCCTTCGCCGGAGCCGCCGAGCCAGGCGGAGTTGGAGCCGACGTCGGGCCAGAATTCGCCCAAGTGGCCGGTGATGCCCTCGGCCTGGATGCGGAGTTGGTCCTTCAGCCAACCGGCCGGCTTCACCGATGTCAGCGGCAGCCGGTAGAAGGCGCTGGCCGCGAGCGGGGGCCGGTTCTTCGCCGGGTCTTCAAGCCGCGGCGCGGCTGCCAGGGCGCCAAGTGTGGCAGCCGTACATCCCAGAAAAGTCCTGCGGGTAAGATCGTTGTTCATCCGAGAGCCACTCCTTCCTCTTCGGTTGTAACGCGATTCGCGCTGGGATGGAGGGGATGGCCGCGGGGGCACGCGGACCGGTAGGGGCGCAACGCCGGCAGGCGGAACCGACTGCGCCACCAAATCTTTTGGCAGCATAGCCGCAACCCAAGCGCGTGATCTTCCAGGTGGAGCGCGGGCGTCGAGATGAGTCTCGACGCGGCACGCACGAGTGCGTGCGCCACGACAGCCACGGGTCAGGCGGCGGCGGCTGAGGACTTGCCGAGGCAGCAATGTTTGTATTTCTTGCCGCTGCCACACGGGCAAGGGTCGTTACGGCCGGTTTTGGGTCCGGGGCGGCGAAAGGTTTCCGGCTTTTGTGCAGGATTGTGCACGTAGAAGACGGCTTCGTTGTGCGCGGTTGTGCATTCTTGTGCATCGGGCGACGGTTCGGCGGTCTGCTGCCGGGAGAAGTGTATGCGGTCGGATTCCGCCATGGCAGCGAACAGTTCGGCCATGCTGGCGGGCTTTTCTTTTTCGAATTTGGGCGGGGTAGCGACCTTGTCGATGATGAAGATGGCGGCGCGAAGGAGGGCTGAGGGTGAGGATTGCGGATTGGTGAGGACGTTGCGGAGGGCTTCAAAGGCGAGATCGGCCAATCGACGGCGCGGTCGCGGTAGAGGGCGGCGCGGTCGTGGTGGGCAGTGGTTAATGCCTCGCGGAAATCGGGCGAGTTAAGGCGCCAGTTGGCGATGGTGTTTCGATGGATGCCGGCTTGGGCGGCGGCGTCGGTCATGGTAGCGCCGTTGGACAAGGCGTCGACGACCTGGAGCTGTTGGGGAGACAGGTAAGGCATGGGGATCGCTTTCGGCTATACGATAGCGGGCGAGCGGGGAAAACAGGGGAAGCGGGGAAGCTGGCGATTAGGGCTAAAGCATTGGGGGAGAGAGGTTAAGAAATATTTTCAAAGTCTGTGACCCGGGGTGGAATGGGCGGCGGCGGCAGGCTGCGGCCGGTTACACAGCGGGCGAGCCAAAAAGCCGATCAAGCCATTGGACGAACTGCTTGCACTCAGCCTCGATGTTTTCGAATACGCCCCGCTTGATCGCCAGGCCGAGATACTGTACATCGGGCGGGTCCTGCCATGCCATGTATGTGCGTATGACGGCCTTCGACAGGTGGGCGTCTTTATACGTGGCGATACCGTCTGCCCTGGATTGCGTCACGACCCTGGTGGTGTAGTCGGCGACCTGATCCGATAGCGAGCTCATCAACAGATCCTCAAACATTCCGTAGACTCTGTTGTTCGGCATCAACCAGACGCCCAGCCTGGGCAGCCGATCGGCCTCGGGCCTGCTGGCAAGTGGATTGAGGATCAGTCCCTCTTCCGGGAACGCATCCGGCATTGGATAGTATGTTCCCACGCTCGCTGTAAGTTGGTCGAGGCGACTTTTGATGACCTGATCGGCGCCGACGCCCTCGATATCGGAGTCCAGGATTAGCCCCAATACTTTCTGTCGTGGGTTCACGCTGATGATCCGGGCAGCAAGGCTGTCGAGAACTTTGTCGTCGCTGCCGCACTCGTAAATGCCGAAGACCGGGTCGGCCTTGTAGATTAGCCACATCAGTTGGAGAACCGCATGGCAATCGTTAATGCCCTCGACAAGAAGGAGCAACTCGCTTTCCGACTTCGAGTTAACCTTCCGATACTCGGGCATGGGTCAGCGGACTTCCTGGTGTTCCCGCATCGCGGCGTCGACGTTGAGGAGCGGCAAGTCCGTGGCGATGACATCGTCGCCTTTGCGTTCGAGCCGATAGATCGAGGCACCGTCGGGTCCGGCGTCTTTAGCGGCTGCGGCGAAGCTCTCGATGCAGTCGCGGCTGTGCGTCGTGCTGAAGACCTGCACGTTGAAATCGCGTGCCGCCCTGGCGAGAGCCTTCCAGAGCTTCTCCTGGACGCTCCAGTGCAGGCCGTTTTCGAATTCGTCGATGAGGAGTACCCCTTGGGGGGCAGAAGCGGCGGCCAAGGCGATGTGGAAGAGTTTCGTCAGGCCGTCTCCCATCGATCGCAAAGGCAGGCGCCCCTCGCCCTCGACCTTCAGCAGGGCGAGGCGAGCGCGAAGTCTGCCCGCGACGTAGTCCAAATCCTCGACTCGAGGATCCAGCATACGCAACCAATCAAGGACCAGTTTCTGGCCGGGGCCCTGCACAAGGGCGTCCCACATCGAGGCGGCCTCTTCATCCGCGAAGCCCGACGCGGGGAGGAACGCGACGGTCCGAGCATCCTCGCTCAACATTTTCCCCAAGTCCGGTGTATAGCCACGCAGGGGCCGCGAGTAGCGGGTGACCAGCCCAACCTGTCTATCTCCGCGGTACACAGGGAGCGCCAATTCGGCGGGCTCGGAGGTCACGTCTCCTAGGAGCGCTGGGATATACCGCTCACGCCCCTCCTCGTCCACGACCGTGCGATGAAGTCGGAGTTCTACACGGAGGGGTTTCGGGTCTTCGGTGGTTCCGATAAGGATCGGTCCCTTGGGACCGAGGGGGCCGGCCCGGTGGAACAGGTCGAAAACGGGATGCCTCAGTGACGTTCCCTCTTCCGTCAGGCTTACCGGGTCCCAGGATCTCGGCCTGTCTGCCGATCGGCCCGCAGCAGTTTGAAGGATGTCCGTAACCGGGGCCATCCCGGCATACAGATTGACGGCCTCCAGCAAACAACTCTTTCCCGAATTGTTCTCTCCCACAAACAGGTTCATCCGGCCCAGCCTGGGTAGCGTGATATGGCCGAAGACCCTGAATCCGGAAATGTGGAGGGATTCGATCATGGAAGCAAACAGTTTAGCGCGTTCAGGTGGCCGGATCTATCTCGCTCGGCTCAACCCCAGGGCGCGGATGCGTTTATGCAGGTTGGTGCGTTCCATGCCCAGGGCTCGGGCGGCGCCGGAGACGTTCCAACTGGATTCTTCCAGGGCGCGGAGGATGTGCTCGCGTTCGGCGGATTCTCTGGCTTCCTGGATGGTCGATTTGGGGCCGGCTTCGCGCTGGACGCGAATTTCGACGGGGATGGCGTCGCGGGTGAGGCGGTCGCCTTGGGTGAGGATGGCCATGCGCTCGACGACGTTGCGCAGCTCACGGGCATTGCCGGGCCAGGGATAGGTTTCGAGTACGGGAAAGACGGTGTCGTCCAGTTTCTTGGCGCGGAAGTTGTTGCGGGCGCAGAAATCCTCCAGAAAATATTCCGCCAGCACGCGGACATCGTGGGGACGCTCGCGCAAGGCGGGGACGCGGATGGGCACTACGCTGAGCCGGTAGTAGAGGTCTTCGCGGAAACGTTCCTGCGAGACCAGGGAGGCCAGGTCGCGGTTGGTGGCGGAGAGGACGCGCACGCTGACGCGGATAATCTGCTCGCCGCCCACGCGATGAAATTCGCCCTCCTGCAGGACGCGCAGCAGCTTGGCTTGGGAAGCGGCGTGCAAGTCTCCGACTTCGTCGAGGAAGATGGTGCCGCCGTCGGCCATCTCGAACTTGCCGCGGCGGGTAGCGGTGGCGCCGGTGAAGGATCCTTTCTCGTGGCCGAACAATTCGGTTTCGAGCAGTTCGGTGGGAATGGCGGCGCAGTTCACTTTGACGAACGGGCCGCCGGCGAACGGGCTGGAATTATGGATGTGGGCGGCCAGGAGCTCTTTGCCGGTACCGGATTCGCCGATTAACAGGACGCGGGCATCGGAGCGGGCGGCCATGGTCGCCTGTTCGACGGCGCGTTGCCAGGCGGGCGACGAGCCGATCATCTTAGGCGCGTCGGATTTCACCAGCTCGCGCAGCCGCTCGTTTTCATGCTCCAGATTAGAGCGGTCGAGGGCGTTCTTGATGGCCACCAGCACGCGGTCGCGGCTGAGCGGTTTTTCGAGAAAATCGAAGGCGCCGGCGCGGGTAGCTTCCACCGCATCGGCGATGGTGCCGTGGCCGGAAATCATAATCACCGGCGAGGCCGCCGCGTTCTGCCGCACGGTCCGCAGCAAATCGATGCCGTTGCCGTCTGGCAGCTTCATATCGAAGAGATAGGCGTCGGCGCGGCCGCCGTCGGGATGGCGGTTGAAGTCCGCTACCGAGCGGCAGATATTCACGGCGTAGCCTTCCCGCTCCAGGATCAAACGCAGGGAACGGCCGATATTCTCTTCATCATCCACGATCAGAAGGCGCTTGGATACCATTGGTTGCGACTGGCAGCAGCACGCGGAAACCGGCGCCGCCCAGCTCTCCTTTCGTTACCACAATGTCCCCGCCCGACAGCAGCGCGCTTTTGCGCGCGATGGAAAGGCCCAGCCCCATGCCCCTTTTCTTGAAGGAAATGGTGGGTTGAAACAGCGAGGCGCGCGCGTCGCGGCTCAAGCCCGGACCGGAATCGTGCACTTCGATGGCGACACGGCCGCTTTCGGCCGCGGTGACGCCCAGAATGCGGCCGCCTTCACCGGCCGCTTCCGCGGCGTTTTCCAGCAGGTTGGTGAGAATGCCGCGTAGCAGGTCCTGATCGGCGACGACCTCCGGCGGGTGGTCCGCCAGCCGGGTGTCGTAGGCCACCTCGGGATGGGCGGATTTCAGAAACGCGATGCGTTCCTGGAGCAGGGAATTGACGTCCACCGGCTTGGGAGAGACGGGCGGCTCGGCGGCGAATTGCGAGAACGCCCGCACGCGGCGCTCGAGCGATTCCACTTCCTCCACCACGATCTGCGCGGCCTGCTCCAGAAAGGCGGGGTCGGCGTCGGCATGCCGCGCCACCATTTCTTCCACGGTGAGGCGGATGGGGGTGAGGGAGTTCTTGATCTCGTGGGCGGTCTTCTGGGCCAGGCGCTGCCAACCGGCAAGCTGGCGCAGGTAGACCAGGCGCTCGGTGCTTTCCCGCAGCCGGCCGGCCATGTGGTTGAAGGCGCGAATGGCGGTACCGGTTTCATCGTCGCCGGAAACCGGCACGCGGGCGTTGAGATCGCCGGCGGCCAATTGGCTCAAGCCGGCGGTCAACTGTTGAATGGGCTGGCTGATGCGATGGGCGAGGTAGACCATGAGCGCCATCGAGCCCAGCCAGAAGACGGCGGCCAAGAGAAAGTAGACCAACGCCAGGCCGCGGCGGAGATCGTGCCCGCGGGCCCATTCGACGGCGTCGCGAGCATCGACGATTTGCCTGGCGACGCGGTCCAGGGCCACGGCGCCCAGGCTTTCGGAATAGACGCGGATGGCGCCGTTGCGGCGGGTCAGATAGTCCAGGCGGTTGCCGCGGTCGCCAGCCAGAACGAAGCGGTCGGCGTCCTGGCCGGCGGCAAAATTTTTCACCGCCTCGGGCCAATTCGCCTGTTCGGAAAGCGGGAATTCCCGCGGCTTGGCGTGGCCGGACTCGGCGCGCAGGCGGAGATCGTCGCAGGCATTGCGATACAACTCCTTGCCGGTTTGCTGCAAGGACCGGGAGATTAGATCCAACTCGGACGTGGACGAAAAATCCACGCTGCGGCGGAGCAGGGAAGTGGTGAGCCAGGCGGTTGCCGCCAGCGGGGCCAGGGTTGCCGCCACAAAGATGAGAATCAGTTTGTTGCGAAGCCGGTTCACTCGTTCCGCATTCCTCGGGCAGGCGAGCGGTGCAGATCGGCCAGACGCAGGCGCGTCTCGAAACCCCATTGGGGCTGGCCGGGGCCGGGTCTGCGGCTGAAAAATTCAATCAGGCTGCTCAGGCTGATGCCCGTATCGCCGACCACACTGGAAAGCTCTTTGGGATCGGCCGTGCGCAGGTCGAAGCGGAGCCAGAATGGCCTGTCCGGCGCCATCCCCAGAGCGCTGATGGAGATATTGTCCAGGCACCAGGCCTCGGCGCGACCGGCGGTGAGGCCGTTCATGGCCTCCGGGTTGGCACCCGGAATGGTGACCCGGAAATGCTCGTCGTCCCACAGATCGCAGCTCACATAGAACCGCTGCGCGCTCTGCCGAAACACGGTGGCGTGATCGTCTTCGAACAGGGTGAGCTTGGAAAGGAAAACCACGGTGTGCCCGTAACGCAAACGATCCAATTGCTTACCGGTGAGGAAGTGGAAGCCGGGGGTGGCCGGGCGGAGGGTATCTCCGTCGAAGATGGTGGCGAGGGCGCTCGATTGACCATCTGCCCGCAGCCGGAATAAAGGGGTAGCCAAGCCGGCCAGCAGCCAGCTTCTTCGGCTGATCCCAGTTTTCCGCGCGGGCGGGGCCATCAATAGTTCATGCCTAACATGAAGACCGGATCCATTCTGCCTTCTCTTACGGGAAAGGCCACTGCCAACGAAAACAAGCCCTCCCGGAGACCGGCCCCGAGCGAGTTTCGGACGATGGCGCCGACGCCGCTGTTCCAGACGGCGCCCGTGTCGTAAAACACTTGCAATGCTCCGTACCGATATTCGACGGAATTATTCACCATGCGGTTTCCGCCGATCGGATCGACGTCGTACTTGTTCCAGCCGCGCAAAGACCAGCTATCTCCTAGTACGAACCGTTCAAACAAGGGTGCGTTTCCGATCAGAACGCCGCCGTTCAGGTCGTCGCCAACCGTATGTTTGCCGCGCGTCAAGCTGTAGCGCAGGTGCCAGCGCTGGCGGGAGTACGCAAAATCGCTACCCAGCGACCGCGTACCGGCGCGCAGGCTGTAATCGCCTTCCACGTCCTGTAAGAACTCCGAACCCTCAAAGCCGTGCTGATAGCGCGCTCCGGCAGCCAGCGAGTTGGCGGCCAGGGTATGGGCGACGGGCTCGATTTCTTCCAATTGTTCAAAGCTGGTTCCCACGCTGAAGGAAAGCTGGCGGGAAGGAATGAATGTCAGCATGGGCTGGATGTTCTGGCGGGCGCGGTAAATTTCGTCCGGCGGCGCCGCGGCCAGAGTGGCGTCGTTCCACTTTTCGTGATAGCTATCCACCTCCAGGTCGAAGTGCAGACGATCGGTGCCCAGATGGGCGTCTTCGTAATGGCCTTCCATTCCAGTGTAGCGCTCGGCCAGGACATCGCCATCGCTCACCAACCCCAGCGTAAATCCTTGCTGTTTGACGGTGGCCGTGCCTTCCACGGTGCCGCTCCACCCCTGCTCCTCCTGATACAGAAACTTGGGTACGGAGACGTCGAAGCGGGTGGGGTTAAGGCGGACGTCGAAGACCACCTGGACGTATTCGGGCGTCTTGCCGCGCAGGATACGGTGATCCACGGCGCGGGCATGGAGCTCACGGCGGAGGCGGTGGGCGAGATCGTCCAAGGCGACGGGATTGAATTTTTCGCCGATCAACGAAAGGATGTCTTTGCGAAGGCTGGAGCTGAGTTTATTTTGTTTCTCGGAAGCGACGCGGGCCGTCCAAGTGCCAGTCGAGACCAGGACGTCCTCCACCGTATAACGGGTATTAATATTGGTTTCCGAGTCGGTCGTCCCGGCTGCCAGCAGGCTGGCACATATGAGGCCGCCAAGCCACACAGATTTCATGCGCGGGCAGGATGCACGCCGGTTGCCAGTTATAAGTGCTTGTAAATAAAAGAAATACCTGCGTCGATGATGTGACGTTCGTTCACAGGTGTAGAAATCCACTGAGCGGCCCCGGCGGGCATCGAAGCGGGCCAAAAGGCAGTTACAGTACCTTTGCCAACTCGGTCGCAAATGCGCTGCGGGGCGTCTGTTCGCGGTCCCTGCCGCCGCGCTTTCTGCGGTCGCGCTGCATGGGGCGAGGTGAGTTGGCCGGAGCGGCGGCTGTCGGGGCGCCACGCGGTGCATCCTTACCCTTAGGCGGCTGCGCGGGATTGGCGCGCAGCAAGCGGTCTTCCAGAGGGGCGCGATCGAAGCGGCGGATGATGGACTGCATCTCATCGGCGGTAGGCGCTTCGACGAACGCGAAACCCTTGGACTCTTGCGTTTCGTGGTTGCGGATCACCTTTACGGCATCGGCCACAAGATCTTCTGCGGCGAGCCATTGTTTGATGTCATCGGCGGTGACCCACGTAGGAAGGTTGCCAAGAAATACGGTAAAGCTCATTCAGTTAGTATTTTGACTCCGTTGGTTGGAATGGCGGACTTCAAGGGGGGAATCCGATCTGCCAGAACGATGGTATCAAACAGACGAAGCCGATTGCAAACGAAACCAATGGCTTGGGTGAATCGGCGGCGAATTCCCATGCATCCCCCACGGTATTTTCAGTCGGGGGGGGGTTAATAGGGCTCGCCGGGCAAAGGCGGAAGAATCGGGGTTAGTTTTCCCCAACCCTGCTTCTCGACGGCCTTCATATCCTTGACCAACTGCTCCGGCAGATTGGTTTTCAACTTCGGGCGGCCGTTCTGGTTGGACAATTCCCAACCCACGGCGGCGACGGTCCTGGAGATTTCGAGCATTTCCTTGAAGTCGATTTTGTCGGGCGTGTCGGTGGGCCGGTGATAGTCGGCGTGCAGGCCGGTGGTGAAGAACGCGATGGGAATCCCCATTTTGGCGAAATTGTAATGGTCGCTGCGATAGAAGATGCGCTGCCCGTTGGGTTGCGGCCCCAGGCTGTCGTGGGTGGCATCGGGCGCGGTGGTGTCGTAGAAGTGGTTGAGGGTGAGTTTCCGGTAATTGCCGTTGACGGTTTCGATGGTCTGTCCCAACTGGTCGCTCGAGACGTTCGGCCCGACGACCAGCACCTCGCCGGGGTTGACCAGGACGTGGGCGGCATTGGGGTCGGCGGAATCGGCATTCCTGGTGCGGCCGATCATATCCATGTTGAGGTCCGCCACTACGCTGGAAAGATCGATGGGCGGGAACTCGGTGAAATACTGCGAGCCCCAGAGGCCTTTTTCTTCGGCGCCGTCCCAGAGGAAGAGGATGGTGCGGCGGGGGCGCATAGCTTTGGCCGCGCCCTCGGCGTAGGCGCGGGCGATGGCAAGCAAACCGGTGGAACCGGAGCCGTCGTCATCGGCGCCGTTGTTGACGTTGTGGCCGGCGGGCAGCGGAGCGCTCAGGCCGATGTGATCGAGGTGTGCGCTCATGACGAGGTATTCGTTCTTGAGGACCGGGTCGCTGCCTTCGAGAATTCCGATCACGTTCTCGCCGTGGCCCTGTTCGACGCGGACAGCCAGATGCAGGGTGAGCTTTTTACCCTCGTTAAGCGCAAATGAATCCAGCTTGGCGTTGTTGCCGGCGCCATAGAAGACTTGCGCGTCCGGAACCGGCCGGCACGCCGCTCAGCGAGGATGTGGGTGGTGGAAACTCATTGCCGCGGCAGTTTCGACCAGTCTTCGAGTTTCAGCTTTTTGATCCTTGCGAACGCGCGATCGCTGGTTACCAGCACCAGCCCTAGCGCAAGGGCATGCGCGCCGATCATCATGTCGAGGTTTCCCATGGGCTGGCCCTGGCGTTCGAGCGTGGCCCGAAGCTGTCCGTAATGCCGCGCCGCGTCCGAATCCCAAGCGAGAACCGCCACCCGCAAAAAGAAATCCTCGACAAGGGCGTGCAAGCGGGTGGCGTGGGGAAGCCGCGCGGCCCCAAAACGCAACTCGCCTTCCGTCACGGCCGATATGGCGAGCTGTTCGACCGGGACTTTCACTACACGACGGTCCACGGCAGGATTGTTCCCTTTGATGATATAGCTGGCGATATTGGTGTCGAGCAGGTACCGGCTCTCCATCAGAACAGCTCGCGCTTCTGCGGGGGTTCATCCTGGCGATCCGGCAGAAAGTCGTCCGGCACATTCGCTTCCCGTCTGAGCTTGAAGAAGCTATCCCAGGACTCCGGCCGCCGCGACAGAATCACGTCTCCGGTGGCCGGGTCCCGCCGGACAAAGACCTCGCTGCCTTCAAAGCGAAACTCGGAAGGCAGGCGAACCGCCTGGCTCCGGCCGTTAAGAAAGAGTTTGGCAGTGCGCGGCATGGCAGTTTCCTTGCATGTGATATATACCAAGGTATATCACAGAATGCCGTCATCGACGCGGTTTTTCCGGATCGATTTGCCGGATCCGGCCGGCGATCCCTATACGGAAGAAGGCCGGCGCCGGAAGGCGTGGGCATTTCCATTAAGCCATGGAGGGCGGACCTCGCACGCCACTTACTGCCCCTCGCCGGCCGTCGGGACGGGCTTCACGCCTGCGGGCAGGATGGGGCGGGGGCGGTCCAGGCGCCACTGGACGGCACCGTTGGTTTCGCGACCGGTGCGGGTCACGCGGAGATCGCCTTGGGCGAGATAATTCAGGTGAACGTAGTCGAAGGCCAGGCCGGCGGCGGCCATGAGCTTCATATAATCGCCGTGGGCGGTTTCGTCGGGGGCTTCGGTGTAAGCCGCGTCCCAGGTAACATCCGGGGATAATCCCATGACGCCGCCGCTGCCGGAGGTGGCTGCAGCGGCGGCAGCGCCGGCCTCGCCGCCGGGCGCGCCACCGCGTCCGCCGCCGGCCGCGCCCTTGAGCGACATATAAATGCGGATGCCGTCGACGATCGGCTGGAACATATCCTTAGGCTGCCAGCGCTGGCCGAATCGTTGGTAGCGGCTGTTCATACGGTCTTCGAGCGCCAACAGGCCGGGAACGGCGCGCTCGGCTTCGACAATCCGATCCTGAATGGCGAACGCCACGGTCTTGCTGTACGGGTGTTGCTCGTCGCGGAGATAACCCATGCTGGTAAACCAACCGCGCGGAATCCACCAGGCGCGTCCGGTATTGGCGCCCTGGCGGTTTTGCACCCAACCGGTGTACTCGGAAAACGGCTGCACCCATTCGTGCGACGGGTAGCCGTGCGGATTCAGGAAGGCATCCGGCAGCCAGCCGTCGATCAACTGCTTGCGGGTGCGCGACTCCGGGTACATCGGGTCGGCGGCGGTAGCCTCGCTAGAAACATCGGCGGAGAGCGCTCCGTGATAGCCGGCATGCAGCAGGTTGTCGGGAGTAATGGCGGCCAGGTCCACCGAAAGCTGGGCTCCGTCGGGATTGTCGATGGGGTGCAGCACCACGTTGACCTTTTTCAGCAACTCGCGGCGGCCGGCATCGGTTACGAGCTGCTCGGCCAGCTTATCGATATGGCTGGTGCTGGAGACTTCATTGGCGTGCTGGCGCCCGGAGTACACAATCGAAGCTTTGAGGGTGGTTTCCTTGGGCCAGGACCGCAGCAGGGCAGGGGAGGGCAAGGTGATGTCCGCGGCCCAAATGTTGCGGCCCAGATAGCTGCGGCCCATCGAGTACACGTTGACGCCGGGATACCGGGCGAGGCGGGCGAGGATGGCGGTATTCTCGCCGGGTGAAATCGGCTCGTTCCACTGCACGATCGGGTTGGAGGAAGCCGCCTGAAAATCGCCGATCATGGGCCGCGGGGTTGCGGGCGGGACGACGGGAAAGCTGGCGAAGACGCGGGGCGCCGGACTATCGAAGGCGGCGCGGGCCTCCCGCGGCAACTCGAACTCGACGGCGATCCGGTGCAAGCGCGGGTAAGCCAACTCGTCGGGATAGATTCCGGCGGCGTGCATGCGGGCGAGCCAGTCGAGCATGCCACGGGCGCGCTCGGCGGGGAAGATGGTGCGGTCGACCTGGTCCTGGCCTTCCAGCTTGAGCCAGTTGTCGTAGCGATCTTCGAGGAAATCGGCGGGCATAAGAAAGGTGAGCCGCTCGATGCCTTCGGCGCCGTCTTTGACCCGGGCTTGGATCAGGCGCGGCTGAAATTCGCCGGTCATGGGCGGCAGGTTGCGCTCCTCGACATGGCGCTCGCCTTTGGCATCGGTCCAGGCCAGCCGCACCAGCGGGTTGGCGGCCGGTTTGGCGTAGAATTCGATGTGCACGCGGCCGTCCTTGCCATCCTCGGAGGAGTGCACGATGGGGATGATGCGGCCGGTGTAGGCGATGGGCCGGCCGGTCTCGAGATCGCCCACCATGCTGATGAAGTTGGCGGTGGAATAGAACGTGTCCTCCTGCAACGCCTCCAGGGTCGAGATGCGTTCCTTGTCCAGATCGAGGTTGTAATCGGGCTCGCTCATGTGGATGTCGAGCGTGAGGGTGTCGAACGGCGGCAGGTACTCGGCGCGGATCTCGCCGCGCGCCTGCGACATGATAAGGCGATAAATCCGCGGCAGGGTCTGGTTCTGGTAATGCTCCCAAAACTCTTCGATATCGGTTTTCACACGCTGGTTGAGCAGCGATTTCCCGGCAGCATCCAGCCGCACCCAGCCGGTTTCCACTTGCACGTCTTCATACCGCGGCAGCACACCGTTGTAAGGCTCGACGACGGTTGCCACGCGGAAGGAGCGCGCCAGAACTTCTTTGCCGGCGGCATCGAAGGCGTGGACGCGATAGGTGGCGCCATCGGCCGGCGGCTCGATCCGGTTGAGAGAAATGCGGTCGAGGGGAAGGTTCAGCTTGCGCGCCAGCATTTCATCCACCGGATAAAGTTCCTGCACCCAGCGCGCGTCGGTGTGCATGGCGCGCATGTTGGTGGGGTCGACATCCTTGGCGAAATCGATTTTGACGGCAGCGACAGGTTTGGCGGATAGCGCGGGCGCGATTTCGTCCATCAGCCAGCTATAGCCTTGTTTGTAGGCGCACAGCACTTCCACCGAGAGCTTGCGGGGATCGGCGCCGGCTTTGGCGAGGATGTCGCGGAGCTGGGCTTCGAGTTTGCGGCGCTGGCCGGGCCCTTCGCTCAGCCGCGCCGCGAGGGTTACTTCCTGGCCGGCAGAGATTCTAGCTGCCGCGCCGCGCACGGTATCGAGCAGGCGCCGGCCTTCCCACGGAATCGGGATGTCTTCGGTGAAGGTGGGCGTGGCCTGATGAAACGGGTAGCCGGGCGATTCGAAATGCAGGCTCGGGTCTTTGGCGCAGCAGGCGGTGCCGGCGCGCAGGCTGGCGGTCTTCACGTCGGCGGCGAGGTGCCATTGCCGATCGATCCGGCGGCGGATGAATTCGGCCAGGCGGGGATCGGCGAGGTCGGCGTAAACCTCGGCCTTCACGTCGCGTATCCCGGCTGCGGAGCCGGCGGCTTTCATCCAGCGATCCAGGTGATAGAGCGCGGCGGCAGCCTGGCCGGAACTGGAGTGCAGGGAAAAGAACCGGTGCAGGTCGTAGCGGATTTCTTCGATGGAGAGAAACTGCTTGCCCTGTTCCCAGAGGTTGGGGAAGCGGTCGGCGAGCACGCCGATAGCGGCTGTCTGGCCGCGGCCGTCGCCCAACGCCAGCACGGCCGAACGGCGGCCAAAAGCGTCGTCGACAACGCGCACCTCGCCCTCGCTGGGCGCGAGCGGCGTTTCAGACTCGCCGGCGGCAGTGTCCTGGGTGCGCATTTTGCGCTCGGCTTCGCGCGCCAGCGGGGAGTTACCGGCCAGGATGGCGTGGGCGCGAACCTCGCGTGGCATGGAAGAATCGGCAGGAGCGGCGATGGGCAAGGTGATACCGGTGGTTTCGAGGCCCATGCGGGCGGCCAGGTTGGCCATGGCGATTCCTTCGCGTCCGCCTGGCACGTACAGGCGGGCGTTGCTGGAAGCCGGGAGGGGGATGCGCCCGGCGGCACCGAAAAGACCGCGGCTGGTATAAAGCGTGGCCAGGTCGAGGCGGGTTGGGCCAGCGGCCGCACCGCCTGCTTCGGCGCCGGGTCCGGCCTCGGCAGCGGCGGCATCTTGTCCCGCTGAGGCGTTTGGCGCGGGCGCAGCCGGTTCCGGCCCGGTGCTTTCCGCGGATTCGCCGCCCAGGACCGCGAGGCCGTGCACCGCCGCGAGGCGAGGCGATGCCAGCGCGCGTTTCAGCGTGTCGGCGGTGATGCCGATGGCGCGCAGGAAGGCCCGATGCACGCCAGTCTTGCCGTGGAGATAGCACACGCCCGCCAGTTCCACGCTGGCGCCAGGAGCAACTTCGCGCAGGACTTCGGTAATGGCAGCCAGCTTTTCGCCGGAGGGACGCCAGAGGTACGGGGCGCGGGCGGAATACGCGTCGGCTGCAGCCAGCAAGCCCGCGTCGCTCGAGCCGATCAGCGCCAGGTTGCCGGCAATGGCGAAAACTCCGCCCTCATCGGCGGCAAGGGAGAAGGCTGCCAGCCCGGCGGCGGTGGATGAGGGCACGGCTTCCTTCCCCACCCAGATGCGCGGCCCGCCGCCCGAGTCTTCGTCCGCGGCGATTACTACCGGCGGCGTCAGCCCCGTGGTGCCGTATGCCGCGCGCGCGGCCAGGTTCGCCGCGGCGGTATTCTGCGCCGCCGAAGGGCTGGCCGGCACGACGATTCTGCCGTTCAGGATGTCGGCAATGCCGTCCCCGTTGGTATCTTCCAGCAGCCATCCCAGGGCAAAGGCATCGGCGACGCGGCCGGTGGGCGCCGTTTGGAATGCGAATGCGGCAACAGCGGCGGCGAGTAGCAGGAGCGCACCAAGCCACAGACTGAGGTCTGTGCCACCTGTTGGCACACAAGGTGGCACGGGCTTTAGCCTGTGATGGGCAGGCGAATCGGCTACCCCACCAATGCATTTCTGTATCTCGCATGCCTCTGAGAGCGTGTCACAGCCTCGAAGAAGTGTCGAGACGAATCTCGACACGGCAGGCACGAGTGCCCGCGCCAGGTGCGATTTTGAGCCTGAACTGTCGTACATGTCCTTACCGCTTGACCACAGTCAGCGTCACCTGCGACGCATATTGCCGCGAGTGATGCACGGCGTTATGCGCCACCACGCCTTTGGACTCATCGTAGTTATTGCCGCCGGTATTCAGGTTGCGGTCGAAGCGCGGAAAATTGCTACTCGACACTTCGATGCGAATCCGGTGCCCGGCCGGAAAGTAGTTGCTGGTGGTCATGGGCTGCAGGACAACGCGGTACACTTTGCCGGGTTCCATCCACACCGGCGGCTTATCGTAGCCCTCGCGGTAGCGCACGCGCTGGATGGTTTCGTCCAGGTTGTAAGCCGTGCCATCCGGGTAGACGTCGATCGCCTTAACGGTGAAATCGGTGTCTTTGGCGTCCGACGATACGAACAGCGTCACGCCGATCGGGCCGCTCACTTCCGTTCCCTCGCGCAAAGGCTCGGAGGTATACACCAGAATGTCCGGCCGCGTTTCCATCTTGCGCTGGTCGAAAGCGCCGCCGGTGACGGCATTGCCGGTGCAGCACACGTTGCCGCCGTACGAGGATACGGGGTTCATGGGGTCGTAAGTGAAATTGTCGGGAGCATCGGCGGCGGGCGCGGTTGGGCTGAGCGCGCCATCGCCGGCGAGGGTGTTGGCCTTGCCGGCGCTCGAAAGATAGAGCGTCATGGGCTGCGCGCCCTCCGGCGGCCAGGTGTCGGACGACTGCCACTTGTTCAACCCCATGGTGAAGTAGCGCACGCGCGGCATTTTCTCCAGGACCCCGTTATTTTCGCTTTTCAGAAAATGATCGAACCAGCCGTAGGTGAGCTCGTCGTAATCCAGCCGCGCGTCGCCCATGCTGCGCTCGCCCACGATGGTATTTTCGGTGGCGCGCTTGTATTGGCAGTGCAGGGTCGGGGCGATCACGGCGTATTGTTCACGGGCGATTTCGGGCCGGGCGGTCTTCCGCACCTGGTTATAGGCCGCCAGGTTCGGTCCGATGGAAACGTCGTACCAGGACATGAACCAGAAGCCCGGCACGTCGATCTTCATGTCGTCGTGCCAGAGGCCCCCGCGGTACCAGGCCGGATCGCCGGGAGCGCGTTTGATCATGGCACCGCCGGTGGAAACCTCGGCGCGATCCGCGAAAATTCCCTGGGGGCCGTCCACGGCTTTCATGATGTCCGCAACCGGCAGGTGGGTGAGGGCCTGCGACCAATCCACGGGCGGCATTTGCGGCGCCAGGTCGAACATTTTGGAAGCCTGGATCAACTCTTCCCGGGAAGCATTCGCCGGAAACATGGGGCGCACCTGGTTCTGTTCGCCGTAGAGCCAGGCGATAAACAACATCTGCACGGCGCCACCGCGATACCAGTTCCCCTGTTCGTAGTAAGGGCCGACGCGGCCCACCCCGGCGCCGAAGCCTTGCGGGATCATGGCGGCAAATGCCGGGCTGCCCTGCGCGGCTACGCCGAGCTGCCATTCGGCCGTGGACGAGCAGCCGATGGTGCCGACCTTTCCATTCGACCACGCCTGCGAGCTCATCCACGAAATGGCGTCGGTGCCGTCTGTAAGGGGGGCGCCCAGAATGTCGTAAATGCCTTCCGAAAAGAAGTGCCCGCGCTCGTTCATTTCGACGTAGGCATAGCCGCGCTTCACCGCCGCCAGTTCCGCCGCCATGTCGCGCGGGGCGCCCAGGCGGACGTCCCAGAAGTTGAAATTATAGGGCGTGCGCACGAAGATGATGGGGTATTTTTTCGAAGTGTCCTTGGGCCGGCAGATATCGGTGGCCATGCGTTTGCCGTCG
>JBKQIF010000025.1:0-42911 GCA_052148435.1 Bryobacteraceae bacterium | reverse complement strand
GCATGGTGATGTTATCGAACGCGTCCAGGGCGCGATAGCCGGCGTCGAGGGCGCGCTTGTTCTCTTCCGGCGAGAGGCCGAGGATGTCACGGAACGCTTCGAACATCTGCCGCTCGAATATCTCGGGCTTGGAGAGATTGACGAAGGTGTCCAGGAACAGGACTCCCTTTTCCTTGAACAGATCTCCTTCCTTGGTGAAGGCCGCCTTCACGGCTTCCGGCGTGGCGGCTACGGTGGGGCAGGAGCGCGATGCCTGAATTCCCTTGAGATCGCTGGTGAGGCAATCGATCATCGGGAAGAAGATGATATCGAGCGGCTTTTTGGCGTGTACTTTGTACAGCAAATTGTGTACGTGCGGAATGCCGAGCTTGGAGGGGAAGCAGGGGTCGATGGCTCCACGTTTGGCGCCTTCCTTGTACAGCTCTTCGCTGGTGTAGTCGGAATACACGATGTTCTGCGGCTGGATGCCCAGCGACGCGAAGTAGCCGGTAAAGATCGGCGTCTGCGAGTACATGTTGAGTACGCGCGGCATGCCGATGCGCAGTTGGGCGCGCTTGCGGATGAGCTCGGCGCGGCGCCGCTGGGCCGCCGTGATTTGCAGCTTGGGAGCCGGGTCGGCCACCAGCGGCACGTCGGGCACGCGGAACACGGCCTTGGCCGCAATTTCGACGAAGTTCGGATTGGCCTTTTTGACCTTATCGAGATCGCCCTTGATGTGGCGCATCTCCTCGATGTTTTCAACCGTGCCCTTTTCGCAGGTGGCGATGATCAGGCGCTGGGCGCCGGCCTCGAGCGGCACCTTGGTCTTGACCGGGGGCTTGTAATCGAGATTGACCAGGTTGGTCTTGACGTCGATGAAGGTGCGCAGGCACTTGTTCTTGCAAAAGTAGCAGCGGGTGGATTCGTCGCGAGTGGTTTTGTACTGGATGTTCTGGGAGGCTTCGAGGCCAATGAAGGTGGACTGGCGGCCGTTATCCCAGAGGCGTCCGGCCTCAAGCGCCGCACCGATGGCGCCGGCTTCGCCGCAGTGCTCATGTACGATCACATCGGCGGGCGTGTCCTTGCCCTTGAAGCGCGACTCGATGAAATCCACCTGGGCCTTCACCGCGGCCAGGTTGTACTGCGTGCCACCCTGCAGCAGGAAGCGCGTGCCGATGGCGGATAAGTTGGGAATCTGCGAGACGTACAGCCAGATGTTCTTGGGCAGCACGTTGCACAGGCCCGCCATGATCTCTTCCGGCTTCCAACCCTGGCGCTGGAAGTCCACGATGTCGGACTGCATGAACACCGCGCAGCCGTAGCCGAACTGCGGGAATCCCTTGGCGCCGAAGGCCGTATCCGCGTACTGCTCCACCGGGACGTTGAAGCCCTGGGCGGTGGATTGCAGGAAATAGCCGTTGCCGGCCGAGCACTGCGTGTTGAGCTTGAAATCCTTGACCCGGCCGTTCTTGAGGATGATGATTTTGATGTCCTGGCCGCCCACGTCGCAGATCACGTCCACGTTGTCGTAGAAATGCAAGCCGGCTTCGGTGTGGGCCACGGTTTCGACCAGAGAGGCGTCGGCGCCAACGACGTCTTTCAGAATGTCCTTGGCATAGCCGGTGGTGCCCACGCCGAGAATCTTCAGTTCCACGCCCTGATCGCGAACCTGCCGGTCGAGCTTCTGCAGCACCTCGACGGTATCCTCGATCGGATTGCCTTTGGAAAGCTGGTAGGTCTTGGCCAGGATGCGGCGCTTGTGGTCCTTCGAGATCAGCACGGCCTTGGTGGATGTCGACCCGCCGTCGATCCCTACGAACCCTTCCACCACTTCACCCGCCCGGAAGGTGGTGGGGTGGAACTTCTTGGTCCGGTACTTGGCCTTGAAGGCCGCCAGGTCTTCGTCGTCCTTGGCCAGGCCGGCGCCGCCGCCGCGCTTGGCTTTCTCTTCCTCCCGGCCCACCTTGACGTACCATTCCAGCTTCTGCCAGCCGGTGTATTGGCCGATGTGATCGTCTTCCGACTTGCCGAACTCCACCGAACCGATAGCGGCAAAATACTGGGCATTATCGGGGGTTCGGATCAGGCTTTCGGGCTCCACGCCTTCCGGCAGCGGCGTGTTGCGCTCCTGCCAGATTTTGGGAATGTTGTGCTTCCAGCAGTCGCGCATGCCCTTGATGTAGCAGTTGGGACCGCCCAGCAGCAGGACCACCGGTTGCAGCGTATTGCCGCGGGTGAGAACCGAGAGGTTCTGCATGACGATGGCTTCAAACAGCGAGGCCATGAGCTCGTCCGGCGGCACACCCATTTTCTGCAGGCCGTTGATGTCGGTTTCCGCGAATACGCCGCATTTGCCAGCCACGGGGTGCAGCTTCATGCCCTTGTAGCCCATTTCGCAAAGCTGTTCGGCCGGAATGCGCAGTTTGGCGTTGATCTTATCGATGACCGCGCCGGTGCCGCCGGCGCACTTGTCGTTCATCGACGGAATCTTTTTCTTGCGCCCGGTTTCGGGGTCCGTCTTGAAGATGATGATCTTGGCGTCCTGCCCGCCCAGTTCGATCACCGAACCGCACTCCGGGTACAGGCGCTCCACGGCCAGTGAGACCGCGTTGACTTCCTGCACGAACTTGGAGCCCACAAACCGGGTGAGTCCGTTGCCGCCCGAACCGGTGATGAACATGCGCGCGCGTTCGGCGGAAAATCCCTCGACTTCCCGCTCGAAGCGCTGGCAGAATTCCAGGACCTTTTCGGGCTGCTTGGTGTCGTGGCGCTCGTAATCGCGCCACAGAATTTCGTCGGTGGCCGCGTCGATCACCACGGCTTTGACCGTGGTGGAACCGACGTCCATGCCGATCAGGAAATTTTGGGACATGTCAGTTGGCCCGTGCTCCCTCGGTCTTCATTCGTTCGGCGATATGCACGACAAAATTGGCGGCGGAACCGACTACGCCTTTGGTATGCGGGACCTGGTACATGGGCCGCTTGGTTTCGGGATGGGCTTCGACCCAGGCGCGGCAGGCGTCCAGGGTGAGGCCGGTGCGCTCCAGCGTTTCGGCGAATTCCTTCTTAGCCTTGTTCTTGGCCTCGCCCAGCGCCATCTGCACGCGGCTGTGAGCGTTGATCTCGCCTTCGCCCGAAGTTTCGACGGGCAGGTAGATCATATCGCGGAACTGCGAGACAACCGCCGACTGAGCGCCATCGGACTGCGTCGACGGCATACAGCCGAAGGGCTTGAGCGAGAGCACCATGTGCGCCAGGTCCTTGTTCGAGTAGTAAATATTCTTGGCGACTTCCAGGTGGCCTTCGCCGCCGCCGGCGCGGGAATTGTAGAAGGGATGGCCGATGCGCTGCAGCTCGTACTGATCGGCCAGGTGATGGGCCACGCCGCCCAGTGCGCCGACAATCTTGTGATACTCGCTCTTGAAGACGGCTTCGGCGAGCTTGAGCTTGGCAACCTTCTGGCGGAAGCCGATTTCGATCTTGGCGCGGGTGCCGATCTTCCAGATGGGAGGCAGCACGGCGCCTTCCTCCAATCCCTTAAGGTCTTTGTACTTCTGGATGACCTGGTGAATCATATACATGATCCAGGTGCCGATGGGCTCGACCAGAACCTGGGCGCCTTCGCGCTCCAGGAAGCGAAACATGTTGAAGTTACCGTCGCCTTCCGTGGTCTGCGCCCAGAATTCGCCGGTGATCTTGACGATCGGCTTGACGCGCAGGCGGTCGATATCGACTTCGTTGAACAGGTCGCGGCAATGGTTCAGCGCGGGGACATAATCGTCGCCCTTGACCTGTTTGACGAACTTACCCAGATATTCGGCAGTGTCGGAGAAGCCGCCGAGGAATTTGGAGAGGTTCTCGTCGAGTTTCCACGGGCGCTTCTTGCGGAAGACCTCGTGGAGGTAATCCATGGCGCCGTCGAGCACCGCGTCGGATGCGCCGGCCTGGACTTCATAAGGACGGATGGCATAAGCCACTTCGTTCATCACGTCGCCGCAGTTGAGGGCGTTGAGAATCCCGAGGAAGAAATCCAGGTTCATCTCCAGGCCGGCTTCGGCGTCGGACTGGCTCAAGCCGCCTGACTGTTGGAAAAGCAATACGCGGAAGCCGTCGAAACCCGCGTTGCGGAGCGCCAGGCGGTACTCGGCCTCGTACATGCCGAAGCGGCAGGGGCCGCAGGCGCCCGCGGTGAAGAACACGTAGCGGTCGATGATTTCCTGCTTGCCGAGCCCCTGTTCTTCCAGGTTCTGCAGATACTGCACCAGGTTGCCGACGGTGAAGTAGGTGGGATTGCACTGCCCGTTGTTGCCGTACTCCTTGCCGGTCTGGAAGGCGCGCACGTTGGGCGTGGGAACGGCTTCGGCGATGTAGCCGAGCCCTTCGAGCGCGCCATGCACCAGCTTTTCGTGCTTCCACGTCAGGCCGCCGAACAGCAGCGTGGTGCGCGCGCGCTGCTCACGGGTGAAAGGCCGCTCGGTGGGCCGCTTGAAGTGATGCACCTCGCGCTTGGCGACGCCGGCTTCCCGCTCCAGGCGGGCGCGCTCCTCCGCCAGACGGCTCTGAATGATGTCCTCGACCGAACCGATCTGAACCAAACTGGCAGATGGCTGGATTTTAGGTTCGACAGTCTGAGTGCTCATAGTGTAGTAAAATTCCCCAATTTTAGGTATCTTGCCTCGTTAAGCGATTGAAGGAAATCGGTAAACATCGAATGGCGAGTTTGCTGGCGGAATGGGCAAATTAGGGGGGTGAGTGGGACCCTCAAATGGGTGAGAAATACTTGAAAACCCTGCGATTTCTTACAGTTCAGTGGGGCAGGCCCTCGGCCTGCGGCGGCCTCCCAGGCCGCCCCGCGGTAGCTAGAAAAACACCGCCGGCGAAACGTGGAAGCGCTCGCCAAGCCTGGCGATGTGGCCCTTGGAAAGTCCGCGCCTGCCCTTGAGCACCTCGGAGATTACGCTGGCGGTCCCAAAGACGTCCACCAGGTCCACCTGGCGCAGCCCGTTCGCATCCATCAGGTGACGAAGAATGTCGACCGGCCCGGCGTGCGGCGGACCGTATTCCTTCTGTTCGAACTCCTCAATCAGCAGAGTGAGCAACTCGGCTAGGCGCTTCTCTTCCGGGGACCGGTTTTTCTTGCGCAACAGTTCCTCAAGGATATCGGTGCAGCGCTGATTCTCTTCTTCGGTATGAATGACGTGCGGCAACGCGGAGCGCAAAAGTTCGGCATATTCGCCGGCATTGGTGATTTCGGCGGCAAGGCTCATTTCTTCCAGTCCTCCCTGTCGTATTCCGCGTGGGTCAGGACGTCCCTGAGGAGAATCGTCTGGTCCTCGTTGTATATCTCCGTGATCAGCCTGTACTTATTTCCCGCAATATTGAAGATCGTATAGGTCCTCTCTCCCGCCGGAACGCCGTCGGCGTGAGCGTACGTGCGCCTGACCTCCTCCAGGTTCCTCCATTTAGAAGCCTTCGCCGCCCGGTACCATGCATCGAGCGGCAGGATAGCGTCTCTGTGCTTTCGCCCCGCTTCCGATAGCCTTTTGCGGCTGATGATATGCAACTGGGTTCAACCGGGTACGCCCCAATTTTCGCAAATTGCGAAGTCGCTGTCAAACCGTATGGACGATTTTCAGCGCGGTTCAGCGGAGCTCGCGGTCGTCGACGCCCGCGATGCCCGTCGCAATAGGACGGCCCGCTGGTCTGCGCGGGGCCCCCGGAGCAAGCTCTCAGCCTGCTAGGGGTTCATCCCGGCGTTCCTCCGCCTCGTTTTTCCAGAGAACTTGCACTTCGACATCTACTGTATGATTATGGGGCCGTTGCCCCAGAAACAGGGATGAAAGACCCGCGATGTGATTAAGGCGCTGGAAAAGGACGGCTGGGTGCTCGACCGGACACGTGGCGATCACAGGCAATTCATCAACCCGGGGAAGCTGGCAGCGGGGACAATTACAGTTCCGGGACACCCGGGCGACGACCTGCCCATCGGGACGCTAAACTCGATACTGAGGAAGGCGGGGCTGAGGAAATGAAAAAGTATGCGGTCGTCTTTGAGAGGGCAGCCCACAATTGGGCCGCCTACGTGCCAGACCTCCCTGGGTGCGTGACCACGGGACGCACACTTGAGGAAACGCGCGGACTGATTGCGGAAGCGATCGAATTCCACATCGAAGGCATGCAACTGCGCGGCGAGCCCGTGCCGGAACCAACGACGGTAGCCGAAACCGTCGAGATCCGGGCAGCCTGACTTCTCCCGGCCGAACTGGTCGAGCAGTAGTGGCGGTCGCATCGCCGACTCCCTTACGGCGCAAACACCCGCCGGTCCGGCATCCGCGCCTGGTACGCCGCCGGATCGGCCTTGTCGGTGAAGCAGTCGCTCAAATCGGATGCCACGGCATCGAACAGGTTGAGCGGCGGCAGGCGCAGCAGCTCGAAAATGGTTTTCAGCAAGCCGGGGAAGCTGGAATTGGTGTGTGACACGTAGCTGCGCTTAACTGACGGGCCGGCGACGAGCAGAACAGTCCGGTGGGCGTCGATATGGTCGATGCCATCCTGGGCATCGGCCTCGGTGACGAACACCACCATTTCGCGCCACCAGGGCGTGTGCGAAAGAAACTCGAGAATGCGGCCGAGGGCGTAGTCGTTGTCGGCGATGTAGGAAGCGGTATAAGGATAGGCGGGGGAAGGCTGCGGGTGCGGGGTGAAATCGCCGGGCAGGTAAATGTAGAGAAAGCGCGGCAGCTCGGCTTTCGGCTGCAGGTAGCGGCGCCCGATTTCGCCAATGAACTGACTGGCGCGGAACTGGTCGGAGATTTCGGGATTGAAACCGGGATAATCGCGGGACGTGTTGCGATAGAGGGGTTCCGGCATGGGCATGTCGGTGTAGAAGCGGGCGCCGCTGGGCTGCATATCCGGGCCTTCGCGGACGCCGGCCAGCTCGAATCCTTCGCCGAAATTGAGGAAGCTGACGCCGTGACGCGCCAGGTGGTGCCAGATAGTGCCGGCTTCGGGCTCATCCTCGGGTTGAACCGAGGCAGCCATACCGGCGAAGGACAGGCGTCCGGAGGCGGGCGAGAGTCGAAAGTCCTTTTGGCCTCCGTAGGCGGCGCCGGCGGAGCTTTCCACCCAGGCGTTGGGATAGGCGCCCACCAGCCAGTGGTGGCCATCCACGCTAACTTCGGCATCCGCATAGAAGTTGTCGCTGAAGGCCCATTGACGGGCGATGGCGTGGTGGTTAGGCGATAGATTGGCCTGCTTGATACTGAGGCGCTGGCGCCGCCCGTCGGCCAAGCCCTGTTCTCCGAATAGGGCCAGTTCGGGATCGCCCATCGCCGGTCCGTTGCCAGTAGCGGCGATGTCGCCCAAAATCTCGTCGTAGGCGCGGCTCTCTTTCACGATCAGCACGACGTGGCCGGCTTGGGGCAGCGGCGGAGGCGCGGCGAACCGCGGCGTCAGCCCGGCGGCTTCCAGTGCGGTCCGGGTAAGAGCGGGCAGTTCCTCCGCCGTGGGAAGCTGGAACACCGAGAGCGTCCCCTGGTAGAGATAGCTGGGGAGGAGGAACCGGCCTGCCGGGCCGGGGCGGAGCGACTCCGGGACCCAGTCCGGTGCGTTGGGGCCCACGCCATGGCCGCGGGCGTTGGCGACAAATACAGTGTCGCCCAGCGCTGCCACGCGAGTGGGAAACCAAGCCGCCGGAATATGGCCGAGCAGGCGGCGCTGGAGGACGTCGATCACAGCCACGGCGTTTATGCCGGCCTCGGCCACCAGCAGCCAGCCGGAGCGCTCCTGGTACGCCATGCCGATGGGCAAAACCCCGCGCCATGCTTCGAGCCCGGGGATGCGAATCGGAATTTCCGCTTCGATCCGGC
Source organism: Bryobacteraceae bacterium (assembly GCA_052148435.1). Lineage (GTDB taxonomy): Bacteria > Acidobacteriota > Terriglobia > Bryobacterales > Bryobacteraceae > JBEKYD01. The sequence continues at coordinate 35,064 of JBKQIF010000025.1, read as the reverse complement.
GGGTGTGGGGATCGACCACCGAAACGGAATCGTTGGCGGCGTTGGCAACGAAGACGCGATCGGCGCCCACGGCGATGCCGGAGGGGCTGCTGCCGCCCACAATTTCGCCACCCACGGGAAGGCCGGTGTGGAGAAAAGCCTCGACCTCAGGTGCGGCCGGATGGGCAACATCGACGATAGCGAGCGTTTGGGACGTCTCCGCGTTTGGATCGCCCAGCGCGGCCAGAGCTTCGGCCGAGGGGAAACCGAACGGCGGGAACGGCACCGGACCGCCCGGCAGTCGATGGTATGCGAAAATGCCGAGGTTGGTGACGAACAGGTGACGGCAGTCCGGCGACAGCGCCAGCGCGAAGGGAAGGCACCCCACCTTCACCGAGGCGATCACCTGACGGCTGCGGATATCGACCACGGCGACGCGAAAATTCGCCTGGTCGACGGCGTAGAGGATGCCGCGCCGCGGGTCGATGGCAAGATCGCCCGTGTAGCTATCCTGATAACCCTGACGGTTGAGATCGACGGCGCGGCGGCGTTCACCCGAAGCATCGAACCAGGCGATGCGGCCGGAGTTGCCTTCGGAGGCGAACAACCCGTGGTCGGAGGTGAAGGCCAGACCCATGAATACGCCGCTCCAGCCGGTGCCCCGCGGTTCCATGTCGTCGGGCGCATGGGCCACCAACTGGCGAGCCTGCCAGCGAGCGTCGGCGGCACGCTCGAGGATCGTCAGAGAGTAGCGAACCGGTCCCGAGTTGGCGGTGACGACGGTTCTTCCCGAAGGGCTGATGGCCAGACCGAAGGCGCCCGGTCCGGTCGGGTATTCGTCTCCATACGGCGCAACCACACGGCCGCCGGGAAGAATCGACGCACCGGCGCGGCGAGCGGCCGGCCGAAGTCCGGCGGGAGCGGAATAGACTTCTTGCCGCAAAGTCTCGCCCGGCGGCAGAATCTGCACCGCTGCTGGAACAATGCCGCAGCAGACCGCAATCATGAGATAGCTTGTTGGGCCCGCCCGCACCACCGATTTGGATCGGTGAAATACCCTATGGCATCGTTCTGAGCGCGCAGGGTTTGCGTGTTTGGGTACCGCGCTGGCGAGGAGTGAGGATAATTTGCGCATTGAGCGCATCTAGGCTCTTTTTGCGGGGTTGGGTATATTTTATACGATCTCTTGCACGTCGGCGTAAGGGGAAGGCGGCGAAATGGATGTAAGCATCCTCGGATTTCGGCCAAAAAGGGCCATAGGGAACTCCAAGTGCAATACGTAAAATTGAGTACAGGTGGTTTTGGATTTAGTCGTATCGACCCTGCCAGGCCAGCTGGAAACTGAGTTGGCCCGGAGCATTCTGGGGGTTCGGACTGGGAATTGCTAGCACTTCGGAGCATCCCTCCGGGAAAACAGTTTTCACGGTTTCAGTTGAGAGCAACGCAATTTTCGATTAGGAGTTGAACGTATGGCATCCACTCTTGCAGCAGTCGCGCCAGCACGGGCGCTGGAAGATCCCCTCGCTCATCTGCCGTGTTCCACACAGTTGGAATTCCGCAAAGGACAAACCATCTACAACCATGACCAGCCTTCGCACAATTTGTATCTCGTGATGGAAGGGTCGGTAAAGGTATCCCGGGTAGCGGACAATGGCCACCAGGTCGTCGTGGACATTTATCAACCCAACGAATTTTTTGGCGAATCGGCGCTGCTGAGCCTGCCACGGCGGGCCGAGCAAGCCAGCGCCATGGCGGACGCGAAGCTCATGCTGTGGACTACTGCCGAGATCGAAGATATCGTGCTCCGCCGTCCACGGCTGGCGGTAGCGCTTTTGCAGGTATTGGTGCAGCGGACCGTCGATTTTACGCACCGGATCGAGAGCTTTTCCTGCGACAACATCGCCCGGCGTCTGGCGCGTTCGCTGATCCGTTTCGCGGATCGCCAGGGCACTTGCGACACGGAGGGCGCGATGCACATGGCGCCGCTTACCCACGAGTTGCTGTCGCAATACGTCGGTACATCGCGCGAAATCGTGACCCACTACATGAACCAGTTCCGCAAGCAGGGATATCTGCGCTATTCCCGGAAGGGGATCGTGTTGTATCGCGACGCCTTGCAGGACTGGCTGACCGAGGCCGTGTAGGACAGGCCGTAGCGCCGGCGATCTGTCGCCGGTGCTTCTTTGCTTGCGGTCATGCCGCTCTGCGGGGCTAGCCGATCTTGCGCACCAGAACGGCGGTGACGTTGTCCGGACCGCCGGCCTGTTTGGCGGCTTCTATGAGGTCCCGGCAGCCGTCCTCAAGTGCGCCGCCATGATTAGCGGCTCGCAGAATCCGCTCGATCTCGGGGGCTTCCACTACGCCGTGCAAGCCGTCGCTGCAAATCAGCACGATGGCGCGGGGTTCGAGGGGCACCGAATAGCAGTTGACGGTGAGTGGCGAACTGGCTCCGATGGCCATGGTCAATACGTGGCGCATGGGATGACGGCGGAGGCTCTCCTCGTCCAGCCCGAGCGGCCGGCCCACCTCGTTGATCCAGGTTTGATCGTCGGTGATGGGGCGGAAGCCGTTGCGGTCGAGGAGGTAAGCCCGGCTGTCGCCGACGCTGGCAATGGCCAGAGTGTCGCCGCTTTCGAGAGCCGCTACCAGGGTGGTGCCCATGCCTTCCAGGCTTTCATCGCCCTGCGCGGCTTCCAGAACCTTCTGGTTGGCGGCCTCCACGGCGGACAATAAGACCTGCGAATCGCGCCGTTGTGCCAGAAAGACGGTCTCGGCGACCGTCTCGACGGCCAGGCGCGAAGCGCACTCCCCGGCCCTGGCGCCGCCCATGCCATCGGCAAGAACGTAAAGGCCCAAAGCCGGCTCAATCAGACAGTAGTCTTCGTTATTGGACCGGACACAGCCCTTATCCGATAATGCGCACGCTTCTAACATGGAGGAAGCCCCTAGGCAACTCAGAGCAACCACCGAATGTATCACATGCAGCGCCTCGGGAAGCACAGCGAATTTGCAAAATGGTACGGGGAGAATTGGGCCGGATGCTGATTTGTGAGATCATGTTGCTCGGATGAGCCGCAAAATCCTAATCGTTACGGGCGACGGCGGCGACGGCTACGAAGCCCTTTACGCCTACCAGCGTTTTGAAGAGGCGCACTGGGTTCCGGTGGTGGCAGCGCCCGTGCGGCGCCGGTTGCACATGGTATTTCACGATGAAGAGCCGGGCTGGGAAACTTATGCCGAGCGGTCCGGACCGTCGATCGACGCCGACGTAGTGATTACGGCGGTAGCCGCGCGCGAGTTTGCCGCCGTTCTGATGGTAGGCGGACGGGCGCCGGAGTACCTGCGCAACGATGCCAGCCTGATTTCGCTGCTGCATGAATTCACGGCCCAGAATAAGGGCGTTTTCGCCATCGGGCACGGCGTGCAAGTCCTGGCCGCGGCCGGCATTCTGAAAGGCCGGTCGGTGACCGCTCATCCCCATGTGCGCGTGGAAGTGGAGCGCGGCGGAGGGACCTATCTGCACAAACCGGCGGTTCGCGACGGCAGCCTGGTCACCGGGCAGACATGGCGAGCCCACGCCGAGTTTTATCGCGAAATCTTCGACTGCCTGGAATAAGGTGGCACGGCCTTGAGTCTGTGAAAATGCGGGCCAAAGGCCTGCTCCACTAACGTCCGCAGCAGATCTGGCTGGCGACCAGCGAAGCCGGCGTGAACGGAACCGATGCGCCGAGATACCGGGCTTCATTCAAGCGGCGGTAGACCTCACCGGCGATTCCGGCGGCTAGCGGCCCGCTGGCGGGCCTGCCGCCGGTCAGCAGCACCACCACCACCAGCTTGCGCCCCGAGGAGTCGTTGAACGAGCCAAACCACCCGAGGTGAACGTGGTTCTCGCTGCTGCAGGTACCGGTCTTGCCGGCGATGGGGCCATCTTCGCGGGCGCGGTGCGCCGTGCCGAACTCCACCGCTCCACGCATGCCCGGCAGGATGGCGGAGATCCATTTGCCGATTTCGAGGCGCCGCTTGATCTGCGCAACGAACTGGCCGGCTTCAGCTTCCGTGCGAGGATATTGCAGGTAGTAAAGCGTGCCGCCGTTGGCAATCGCGCTCATCAGCGCCGCCAGTTCGAGCGGCGTCTGCTCGATTTCTTCGCCGAAACTGGTGAGCATGCCCACTCCGCCATTCTTGGGCGGCGCGTACGGGAAACGCCCGGGCTGTTCGCCGGCGACATTCAGCCCGGCCTTTTCGCCATAACCGAACAGGTGAGCGTAGTAGCTGAATTTCTCAAACCCCATTTTTTCGCCCAGGGTGGAGAAATAGAAATTGTTGGAGCGGGCCAGGGCATAGGTGAGGTCCATCCGGCCGACCCCGCCGACACGATACTTGGACGCCGGCTGAATCACCTTTTCGCTGAGGGCTGCCAGCGCCACCGAAACCTTCACGGTGGAGCAGGGCTGAAATCCGGAGCCGAGCGCTACCCGCTGGTTCACCATGCTCAGGATACGTCCGCTGAAGGGATCGACGACTACCACCGAGCCGTTATAAGTACCGAGGGCTTCGGCCGCCGCGCGGCGCACCACCAAGTCTTCGCCATCCACGTTGTCGCCATCGGTGGAATCGGCGAAGGTAGGGCTGGTCCAGGGCCCGCCGCGGATTACCGGCGCGGCCACTGCCGGAGCGGGAGGCGGGATAGTCTTATGAGAAACTTGAGCCAGGGCCGGGTGCGCGGCGGCGGCCGGAGCGCGCCTCACCCGCCGGGTCTTGGCGGAGGCCGTGCCGGTCCGCGCGGTGCTATCGGTGCGGGTGGCGGAACTGGTGGCCCAAAGCGCGACCGGCAAGATCGAAGCGTAAGCGAGCAAAGCCAGCAGGGCACAGTAGTGAAACCGGTTCATAAAAAGCGAAAGAACCCCGCGCGCAATCGAACTATAGGGGTTTCGGCCAGAGCCGGAATCGAAGGTCCGGCCGGAGCAACCGAACGATTCGATGGATTCCGCATCGTCTTGTCAAGACAATTCGTTATCAGTTTACCATGCCGATAAGCTCTACAACACAGTTGGAATTGTTAAGAGATGAAATCGTCCGGTGCCAGCGCTGCCCACGGCTGCGGGAGTACTGCGCGGAAGTGGCTCGGGTGCGGCGAAGAGCCTATTGCGATTGGGAATATTGGGGTAAGCCTGTGCCCTCGTTCGGCGATCCGCGGGCCCGGCTGCTCATTTTGGGCTTGGCTCCAGCGGCGCACGGGGCCAATCGCACCGGTCGAATGTTTACCGGCGACCGCTCCGGCGACTGGCTCTACCGCGCGCTCCATGCCACCGGATTTGCGTCGCAGGCCGAAAGCGTGTCGCGCCAGGACGGCCTGCGGCTGCGTGGCGCCTACATCGCCGCCGCGGCACGCTGCGCCCCGCCCGATAATCGGCCGGCCCGCCAGGAACTGGCCAACTGCCGCTCGTACCTGGAGCGCGAGCTCGATCTGTTGCCCAACCTGAAAGTAGTGGTTGCGCTGGGCAAAATCGCGTTCGACCAGTACCTGGACCTGTGGAAATCGCGCGGCGTCATTTCCAGCCGGACGCCGTTTGCGTTTGGCCACAACCGCCAATTTGTCGTCGGCCAGGGACAGCCGCTACTGGTCAGCTCCTATCATCCCAGCCAGCAGAACACCTCCACCGGCAAGCTCACCGAAGCCATGCTGCTGGCCGTCTTCGAGAAAGCACGCGCCCTCGCGGCGTAAGGCCTGAGTGGACACGGCCGCCTGACAGACGACAAAAAGCGATCTCCCACCCATGGTCTGTCACGCCTCGCCAGGGCACGGCTGCCTGACAAGCCCACTTTCTTCCCCGCCCGGCGCCATCGGGAAGACGCCTTCAATCACCTGTTCGGCCACCTGGCGCATGGGTGCGCGGCGGCGCCGGCTGGCGTTGCGGATGGCGAAATAGGCTTGCTCCTCGCTCATATTGCAAGACGACTGGAGCACTCCTTTGGCACGATCTACCAGTTTGCGGTCGGCCAGCCGCTGGGTCAGCTTGTCCACTTCGCGCTCGAGCGCGGCGCGCGTCAGCGAGGCCGCCAGCAAGCTGCCGATGGGCACGCTCAGGTTGAGCAGAAAGGCCAGATCGCGCGCATGCAGCGGCGTCGCCCGCGAGCGGCAGATGTTCACCATGCCCAGCACCGCGCCGCCATCGAGCAGCGGGAGTGAGACTACTCCTTCGAAGCGGTTCTTACGGAATTCGGGAAAGAACCGGAAGCGCGGATCGGCCTGCGCCCCCTGATGCAAAACGATGGGTGTAGTGCGCGCGAAGTGGCTTCGAGTTTCGGCGCCACCCACCTCCTGCGCTTGCGCAACTGCTTCGATGGACGGCGCCGGACCCTCCCACAGCAGGATTCGGGCCCTCGCCTCGGAGGCCTCGAACCAATAAAGGTACGCACCCTGGGAATGCGTCTCGCTGAGAGCCAGGCCGAGCAGCGGCGCGATTGCCGGATGGCTGCCCTGAGAGTGTGCAATTGGCGGAAAGGGGAACGGTATCACTGCATTTGTCATTGCTTTTGAGTCTCCTGGAATGAAAACGGAAGGCATGACGTTGTCACGGTCTGACAACCGACTTGCGGCCGCGGTTCAAAACTCCAATCGCGCCATCACGGCCGTACCGCCGCCGTGCGGCGCACGCGACAGCTCGGGATTGTAGAGACGCGACCGCGCAACGGTGAAAGGGGATCGACCGTTGCGCGGAAACTGAGAGTCGCGTGCTTGTCCACTTGTTTAGAGAATATAGGAAGTCTGCAGCGCCGTGTCAAGGTCACGATCTCTGCAATCCACTGTATTATTCCCATAAATTATTGATAATAAACAAAATATAAATGTCGATGGATTTTATATAATATTCTTCTTGATCGCGGTTAATAATTCTGTATAATGTCCATATACATAATCTAGAATCTGCTTCAGAAGAGAGGATTTTGGCAATGCAAATCGAACCAGCCAGTGTCTCCGGAGCACCCGCTTTCCCGCCGCAAGGTTGGCAGGTGGGCCGCTGCCGCGGGCTTCCCAAGCGGCTCGTCGCCGCAGTATTTGGGCTGGCGCTCACGTCCGTAGCGGCGTGGGGACAAGCTGCCGCTTCCGGCACGGTGAGCGGGCAGGTGACGGACCCCGGCGGCGCCGTGGTCGCCAGCGCCGCGGTTCAGTTAGTGGATGTGGAGACGAAAGCGGTGCGTTCCACCGTGAGCAACCCGGCCGGACGCTATGATTTCGTCGACGTTCCTCCGGGGCTTTACGATTTGACAGTGGCGCATCCCGGATTCGCCCTGGTGCGGGTACCGGCGCAGAAGGTAGACGTGGGATTGAGCTTGACGCTGAACGTCAGGCTCGAAGTGGGAACCACCACGACCACGGTAGAGGTAACCGCTTCGGCCGGCGCCGAGTTGCAGACCCTGAACGCCACCGTGGGCTCCACGATTGCCGGCGATTCATTGCTGCTGCTGCCCAACCTGAACCGGGATGTGTCCTCCCTATCCGTCCTGCAGGTCGGCGTTACCCCCAGCGGTCAGGTGGCGGGCGTGCAGAGCGATCAGAATTCTTTCCAATTGGATGGCGGCAACGTAAACGACGACATGGCGGGGACCAGCAACACCTACACCACCAGCTTCGCCTCCAACAGCGCGCCAAGTGCGGCTGTTCCAACGCCGATCGAAAGCGTGGAAGAATTTAAGGTCAACCTCAGCAACCAGACCGCCGATTTCAACGGCGCTGCCGGCAGCCAGGTTCAGTTGGTCACCAAGCGCGGCACCAATCAGTTCCACGGCGCCCTTTACGAATACTTTTACGCCAGCAACGTGGGCGCGGCCAACACCTGGAAGGACGATCACACCCCTTCCGGAAGCCTCCCATACACGCCCTTACCAAAGACCCACCGCAACCATTACGGCGCGGCTTTGGGCGGTCCGCTGCTGCCTAATTGGGTTGGCGGAAAAACCTACTTCTTCAGCAATTTCGAAGGCTACGATTACCCCAATGCCACCACCGTCGAAAAGTACGTTCCCACGGCTTTGATGCGGGCCGGAGTGATCCAGCTGCCCAATAGCGCGGGCGTCTATTCGGCCTACAACCTCAATCCCTATCCAGTGATAGTCAATGGGACCACCTTCGCCCCGGCGACCTGCGTCGGCGGGAGCTTATGCGACCCGCGCGGCATCGGCCTCAACCCGGTCGTCAACCAGATCTGGCAGAAGTACATGCCCCTGCCCAACGATCCGCAGTCCGGCGATTTGTACAATACGCAGGGATATCGGTCGAATGTGAACCTGCCGCAAACCCAGCGCTTCGCCGTGGAGCGAATCGACCACGATTTCGGCGCGCGCAACCATTTCACCGTCAGCGATCGATATTACACCTTCAATCAGTTGACTTCGGGGCAGGTGGATATCGGCGGCGCGCTGCCCGGCGACACTTTCGGACAGGCCGCCGCTTCTTTTACGAAGCCCCAAAAGGCGAATTACTTCGTGGCAGGGTTAACCACTAACATCACTCCGACGCTCACCAACGATTTCCATTTCAATTACATCCGCAATTACTGGTCCTGGGCCGACGCCGGCGGCACTCCTCAATTGCCGGGTTTGGGCGCGGCGCTCGAAATCGGCGGCGAATCGTCCAACGCGTTGATTCCGTATAACGTGGACAGTTCCAGCACGCGGCAGCGCGCCTGGGACGGCCACGACCAGAACTATCGCGACGATTTGACCCTGCTTCACGGCAATCACTTCCTGCAATTCGGGGCGTCTTATACCCGTAACTTCGACTTCTACACCCGCAACGACAACGGCATTGCCACCGATTCTTACCCCGTCTACCAGATCGGCAGCGGTTCGGGCCTGGTGACCACCGCTTATCAACCCGCGGGCTTGCCTTCGAGCCAGTCTTCCAATTGGCAGAATCTTTATGCCGAGGTGCTGGGCATTGTCTCGCAGCCGCAGGTCATGTACACGCGCAGCGGTTCTAACCTCACCCTGGACCCGGTTCCCGATCCGATTTCGGTTCACGCCATCGTGCCGAGCTACAACTTCTATGCTTCCGATAGCTGGCACATTCGGCCGACGCTGACCTTGACTTATGGCTTGGGTTACGCCATCGAAATGCCTCCCTACGAATTGAATGGCAAACAGGTGCAGCTCGTCGACCAGGCAGACACCAGCGTCCCCATCAATCTGGTGAGCTACCTGGCCAAGAAGGAGCAGGCCGCGCTGGCGGGCCAGGTATACGATCCGACGGTCGGTTTTGCGACCGTGCGGAATGTCGGCAGCGGAGAGAAATACCCATTCGATCCTTTCTACGGCGAGCTCAGTCCGCGCCTGGCGGCTGCCTGGAATCCCAACTTCGACGACGGCCCGCTGGGCAAGCTATTCGGCCGCGGAAAGACGGTCGTGCGGGGCGGATATAGCCGCATTTACGGCCGCCTGAACGGCGGTCGCGTGGTAGGCAGCCCGGTGCTGGGCGCGGGACTGGAACAAGTCGACCAGTGCATCGGCGCCAGCATAAGCGGACAGTGCCTCGGCATCAACGGCGTGAATCCGACGTCGGCTTTCCGCATTGGCACCGACGGCCTGTCCTTCCCGCTTCCGGTGACGCCGACATTGCCTCAGCCCTATTACTCGGGCGTCAATGGCGCAATTTCCGCCGGCGATGGAGCCGGTGTCGACCCCAAGTTCCGGCCCGACCGCTCCGACGAATTCAACTTCACGCTTCAACGCGCGATCTCCTCCCGATTGACCGTCGAAGCCGGCTATGTCGGGCGCATCATCCGCGACGAGTACAACCTGGTGAACGTCGACGCGGTTCCGACCATGACCACGCTGGGCGGGCAGACGTTCGCCAACGCCTTCGCCAATCTTTACCAGGAAGTCAGCTCCGGTGAAACCATCACCGCACAGCCATTCCTCGAGACGGCGCTCGGGGGCGCCAGCTCGAAGTATTGCGCCGGCTACGCCAGTTGCACGGCGGCGGTGGCCAGTCTGCAGAAAAGCGCAATCGTTTCGACCCAGGTCTACAACCTCTGGAGCGCGCTCAACAATGCGCCTTCGTGGATTCTCGGCCGCACCCTGCTCGCTTCGCCGGCCGTCAATGGCGGGAGCGTGGGCACTCAGCTCACTTCCTACGAAATGGCTTCCAGCGTCGGCTTTGGCAATTACAACGCCGCATTTTTGCGTTTCATTTCGCGCGATTGGCACGGCCTCACGGCACAGTCCAACTTCACCTGGAGCCGCGCGCTGGGCACGGCCGATTCGGCACAGAGCAGCAGCTCGCAGACCGTGGTCGATCCGTGGAACATGCACGATTCCTACGGCCCGCAGGGCTTCGACATCCGGTTTACCTACAACCTGTTGATGCTCTATAAATTGCCGTTCTTCCGAAGTCAGCGCGGTGTGCTGGGCCATGTCCTTGGAGGATGGGCGGTGGCGCCGCTGTTCACCGCCCAGAGCGGCTCGCCGGTGGAGGTTAGCATCGGCACCGGCAGCGCGTCGGATGCCCAGTCGTACGGCGAGGAATACGGCAACAGCAACACTGCCGTCGAAAACGCTCAATTGGCGACCCCCTTCACCGGCGGGAATTCGGCTCACTACAACGTCACTGTGGCCAGCGGCGCGGGCGTGAACGGCAACCCGTCGACAGGCGGATCGGGAATCAACTTGTTCTCGAATCCCAGCGCGGTCTTCTCGGAGTTTCGTCCGCTGATTTTGGGCTACGACAATAACGCCAGCGGAGCCGGGCCGATACGCGGCTTCCCGACATTTAATCTCGATGCCACCGTCTCCAAAGAGATTCGTGCCACCGAAAGAGTTGGCGCCACGCTGTCGATTCAGATCTACAATACGCTGAATCATTTCCAACCTTCCACGCCGAGTCTGAACATCGACAGCCCGCAAACCTGGGGGGTGGTTACGTCCCAGGCAAATACACCGCGCACGATGGAGTTCGGCCTGCGCGTACATTTCTGACCCACCACAGACTAAAGTCTGCGCCACCTTATGGAGTGATGCGTTGCGCGTGCATTTCTAACCAAACACAGACTAAAGTCTGTGCCACCTTATGGAATTCGGCTTGAGGGTGCACTTCTAACTAAACTGAGACTAAAGTCTGTGCCACCTCATGGAGTGACGGTTGCGCGTGCATTTCTAACCAAACACAGACTAAAGTCTGTGCCACCTTATGGAATTCGGCTTAAAGGTGCATTTAAAACTGAGACCAAAGTCTGTGCCACCTTATGGAGTGACAGTTGCGCGTGCATTTCTAACCAAACACAGACTGAAGTCTGTGTCACCTTATGGAATTCGGCTTGAGAGTGCATTTCTAACTAAACTGAGGCTAAAGTCTGTACCACCTATGGAGAAACCTGCTGGCAAATGGTGGCACAGGCTTTAGCCTGTCAATCCCGAAAGGATCCCATGCAAAACACCACACGAAGATCGGGCCCGCAACGATTGGCCGTCCTCATTCTGGCAATCAGCGGCGTCGTGTCTGCCCAGAAAACGATTACGACGCCGAAATTCGGCGAGTACACCGTCGGCGACGACTATTTCCTAGCCAACTACACCCAATTGCTCGACTACTGGAACAGCGTAGCCAAACAGTCGGACCGCATCAAGCTGGTTCCGATCGGCAAGACCGCCGAGGATCGCCCGATCGTAATGGCCATTATCACTTCGCCGGCCAACTTCAAGAATCTGGCGCGGTACAAGGAGATTTCGCAGAAGCTGGCGCGGGCCGAAGGATTGACCGACCGCGACGCCCGCGCGCTGGCCACCGAGGGCAAGGCGGTCGTCTGGATCGACGGCGGCCTCCACGCCACCGAATGTGTCAACGCGCAGGCCCTGTTCACCGAGACTTACGAGTTCCTCACGCGCAACGACGCGGAGACGCTGCGTATCTTGAACGACGACATTCTGCTGCTGGTTCCCATCAACCCGGACGGCATGGAACTGGTCTCGAACTGGTATATGCGGGAGAGCGATCCGAAACTTCGCAATGTCAACTCTATCCCGCGTCTTTACCAGAAGTACGTGGGCCACGACGACAACCGCGACTCCTACATCGCCAATCAGCCCGAAACCGAGGCCGTCAACCGCCAGATGTACGTCGAATGGATCCCCCAGATCATGTACAACCAGCACCAGACGGGGCCGGCCGGCGCGGTGCTCTTCTTTTCTCCATTCCGCGATCCCTTCAATTACAACCAGGATCCTCTGGTTCCCATCGGAATCGACCTGGTATCGGCGGCCGTGCATGAGAGATTTCTGGCCGAAGGCAAACCTGGCGCGGTCATGCGCACCAACGCTCCATACTCCACCTGGTTCAACGGCGGAGACCGCACCACCACGGGCTTCCACAATCAGATCGGCCTGCTTTCGGAAATCATCGGCAATCCCACTCCCATGAGCATTCCACTGATTAGTTCCAAGTTGCTGCCGGACGGAAATCAGCCGGCGCCCATCGGCCCCCGCCAGGAGTGGCACCAGCGCCAAACCATCGACTACCTGCTCACCGCCGACCTGGCCATCCTCGACATCGCGAGCCGGTTTCGGGAAGAGTTCCTTTACCGGATTTATCGCGCCGGTAAGAATTCCATCGAGCGCGGCAGCCGCGATTACTGGACGCTGACGCCCAAGCGCATCGCCGCCATAGAAGCCCAATACGCCAAAGACGAGCCCGCGGCGGGCCGTCGCGGCGGCGCGGATGCGGGCGGCGGCGGCGATACCGGCGCGGGCGGATTCACCCCGGGTTTGCCCCTCAAGTACTGGGACCAGTTGCACACGCTCGAGATGCGCGACCCTCGCGGATACATCATTCCCTCCGATCAGCCCGACTTCCTCACCGCCACTAAGTTCGTGAATGCGCTGATTAAGGCTGGCGTGGTGGTCGATCGGGCCACGCGGGACTTCCAGGTTGCCGGCAAAGCGTATCCGGCCGGCTCCTATGTCGTATTGGCGGCCCAGGCTTTCCGTCCACATCTCCGCGACATGCTGGAACCGCAGGACCACCCCAACGACTTCATATATCCCGGCGGTCCGCCTCGGCCTCCCTACGACATCACCGGCTATACCCTGGCCTTTCAGATGGGCGTCCAGTTCGACCGTATTCTCGATGGCTTCGAGGGCCCGTTCGAAAAGATCCCCGATCTGCTGAAGCCTCCGCCCGGAAAAGTCTCACGCGCGCCCGAGACCGTGGGCTACCTGCTGAGCCATCAGGTCAACGATTCGTTTGTCGGCACCAATCGCCTCCTCGCCGCCGGGGAAGACGTCTACTGGCTGAAGAAGGAATTCACCGCCAACGGCAAGACGTACCCCGCCGGCATCATTTATATCCCCGCCCGGCCGTCAACCGCCGCGCTGCTCGACAAGCTGGCCGCGGAAATAGGCCTGAGCTTCGAGGCGACCGCGGCCAGGCCTTCCGGCGCGGCTCTCAAGCTGCGCCCCGTGCGCGTGGGCCTGTGGGACCGCTATGGCGGGTCGCAGGATTCGGGCCAAATCCGCTGGTTGTTCGAACAAGCCTTCCCGACGACCTATCAACGCGTCTACGCGCCCGCTTTGGATGCCGGCGACCTCAAGAGCAAGTTCGATATATTGATCTTCCCCGGCGGCGGTCTTCCCGGCGGCGAGGGCCGCGGAAATCGCGGCGGCGGTGGTGGCGGCCCGGAAGCGGCCGGTGGGCGCGGCGGCCGGGGTGGTGCCCGGAGAAGCGTGCCGGATGAATTCAAAGACGAGGTTGGCAACGTCACCCTCGCCACTACCGCGCCGCAGCTTCGCCGCTTTGTCGAAGACGGCGGAACGCTGCTGGCCATCGGCAGTTCGGCAAGCTTCGGCTCCGCGCTTGGGCTGCCGGTCACCAGCGCACTCACCGAGTTGGGCCCGGACGGCAACCCCAAGAGGCTCCCCACCTCGAAGTTTTACGTGCCGGGGTCGGTCCTCGAGGCCAGCGTCGATAACACCCTGCCGATCGCTTACGGCGTGCCGCGGAAGCTCGATGTCTTCTACGACAACAACCCCGCTTTTCGCTTGTCGCCGGACGCCGCTCTCCAGGGCACATACCCGATTGCCTGGTTCGCCACGCCGGAACCGCTGCGCAGCGGCTGGGCGTGGGGGCAGCAATACCTGTCCGGCGCCGTCGAAGGCGTAGAAGCGAGTCTGGGCAAAGGGAAAGTATACCTGTTTGGCCCCGAGATCGCGTTCCGCGCGCAACCGCACGGGACCTTCAAGTTCCTCTTCAACGCCATCGATCTGGCCGGAGCTACACCGGTAGATCTCCCGTAGGCAAAGTTCGCGGGTGGGACAGGCCGTCGCCTTCGGTGGTCTGTCACGCCGCGCTTTTTCCTATGGCTTACGCGACACGCCCGCGACGGGCCAGGGAGGCCTGTCCTACGCAAAAACAAACAACCCGGCGGAAGCTTTTCGCTCCCGCCGGGCCGCGTCGTTCCAATTTGACCCTGTATGGATTACTTCTTGGTCCCCTTCACATCGGGGCTTTCTTCACTATATCACTCAACTGTCGCCGTCTTGATGAAATCGAGCATGGGGAAATGGCCCTGGAGGTACTCATTCCCCTGGCCGGTAATCGCCTGCTGGTCGGGGCTTTCCCCGTAGCCGGAATAAAAGCTCATCACCGCTTCCATGCCGGAAATTACCGTGCCCAGCGGAGCGAAGCCCTGCGAATCGAGCCGCGAATTGTCGGCCATGTTGATGAAAAGCTGGGTCGTGCGCGAAGCCGGTCCGGAGGTGGCGTAGACCAGCGTGCCCGCAACGTTGTGCTGCGTCACCGGGTCGTCCGGAATGCGCGCGTTCACCCATTTCTTGGTCACGGCCGGGTCGGCCGCCAGGCCGAACTGCGCCACAAACCCCGGCAACACGCGGAAAAAACGAACCCCGTCGTAGTAGCCGTGCTTCACCAGGTCGTACAGGTGGTCCGCCCCGATCGGCGCCCAGTCGCGGTGAATCTCAATCGCCACCGGCCCCTTCGAGGTGTCGAGCTTGATCTTGAATACCTCCGGCACCTTCGGGCCTGGGATCGCCGCCTCTTTGGCCGGCTCCGATGAGGAACATCCACCTAATGCCAGACACGCGACCGCTGCCGCAAACCATAGGAATCTCATTTTCCCCAGTATGCCACGACCATTGTGGGGCAGGCGTTTTCGCCTGCCCCAAGCGATTTTTCCCACGGCTCCTAACGCAAGCTCACGTTCATCACCGGATTGTTGGACGTCTGCCCCGCGATCGTAATCACCACCGGGTAGGCGCCCGCCGCGGCGAGCGGCGGAACCACGAAGTTGGCTTGATATAATCCGATGGCTCCCGCCGTTAAACCCATGTAATCGACCGTGGCCTTTACGCCGCCCACGGTAATGCCGTTGGCTCCGGTTACTGGGGAGAGCCCGGACGGCGCGGCAGCGCCCGACACGAGCTTGCCGGCTGCCTGCACCGGTCCGCCGCCGGTGAAGTAAACCACCACTTCGTCTCCCACCGCCGCGGGACTGGATGGGCCGTTAACCGTGACGTTATCCTTATTCACCACCACCGCACGATTGTTGCCGTAAACACTGATGCCGGGTGTTCCGGCGGCGGGAACGAAGACGGCCGCGGCGTTGCTCGTCGCAGTCCCGTTCTTGACAATCACGGAAGCCACGGTGTTTCCCGGGATATCCCACGGCATCTGCGCGTCGATCTGGCCGGTATCGGCATAGAACAGCGGTGCATTCTCCCCGTTCACCGTCACCGTCGTGGTGAGCAACGTGGTCGGCAGCGGCACGCTGGTAGCGCTCACCGGCTTGGTCGCCGTATTCACGCCGAAGAGCGCAAAAACGCTTCCCGGCGGTGTGAAATTGACCGCATAACTGGCGACATTTCCTATCGATTGCGTCGGATTCTTAAACGCGGAATGCGCCGAGCCGGTGCGAATGAATTGAGAATTCGCCTCGATCAGGCTGGCGGTCTGTCCGTAGGCGCCAGTGATCACGAAATACAGCGAGTTCGACTTGCCCGCCGAATCGGTCAGCGTGGCGGATGCCAGGCAGGCCGAGGTGACCGTGTAGGTCCCCGTGGCGGTGAGCGCCGCCGGGGAAGTCCCGGACGCGGTAACCGTGTAGGTGGCCGTCAGGTTGCCTTGCCCGTCGAACTGAAACAATCCCGCCTCGTCGGCCACGCCGTTCTGTGCCGTCCCGGAAATCGTGAATCCGGTTGTATCGAAAGAGTAAGGCCCGGACAAGGTAGCCGCCGCGCAAGCGGGGGCAAACGTGCTGCCGCCGCTGGCCGAATAAACATAGGTCGCGTCGGACCCGGTCATGTTGAACGAATCGCCGCTGCCGTAGACGATCAAGGCAAATGCCGCCGTGCTTCCCTGAGTGAGGGTAACGGTCCCGTAGCAATTGGAGGGAAGCGTGTATGTTCCCGAGTAAGTGAAAGCCTTTCCGGTGGCGAGATTGGTATTGTAAGTCCCGCTTAGGGTGACTTTGCTCTGGCCGTCGAAGGTAGCCGTGCCCACGGCCTGGAAGGAACCGGCGAAGCTGCCCGCGGTGGAGATGCCCCGCCCGCTGAGAGTGAGCGAGTACGTTCCACTCAGGTTGGAAGCGCCGCAGCTCCCGCCGCCGATCGTCTGTGCCAGCGCCGGCGTTGCCGCGAGGCAGCAGAGAGAAATCGCTAAAGCCAGGTGTGCCTTTTTCACGCCCATACCCTCCGGCTTGCGAATTCGGACTTCCGGGGTTCGAGCGCCGCGCTCGCCGACGGCTGCCCGTAGGTGGCGTGCGCGCTGCCGCTGATCAGGAATTTCCCGCTTTGCGCCAGGGTCACGTAGACATTCGAGCTGTAAACCTTGGTGGCGCTGTAAACACTGAAGCCCATCGTGTAGGATCCGCCTTTCGAATCGGTGAGGGTCGCCGATCCCAAACAGTTGGAGGACATCGAGTACGATCCCGTGAGGGTGGCCGTGGTGGTGGACGCGCCCTCCGTGACACTCAAGTTCGCGGTCACAACGCTCTGTCCGTCGAGCTGCAATAACCCGGACATCGCCGCGGCTCCGTTCACGGCGGAGGAGGAAAGCGAATATCCCGTTCCGGTGATAGTGTATACCCCCGCGAATGTAGCCGCGGAGCAACCGGCCGGCTGGGTAACTCCGCTGCCGGAATAAGAATAGGTGGCATCGTTGCCGGTGATCAGGAAGTCGCTGCCCGTGGCATAGAGCAACATGTTGAACGTGGCGCTGCCTCCGCTGGTGACGGTCACGGTGCCGGCGCAGTTGGCCTGAACGGTATAGCTGCCGCTCCAGGTCACCGGCGTGCCGGCGAGCGTCCCGGTGTCCTCGGTCAGCGCGATCGTCACCTTGCTCAACCCGTCGAAAGTCGCCGAACCGTTCGACTGAAATACGCTGGTGAAGTTTCCGGACGTCGTGACCTGCCTGCCCGCGATCGTCACGGCATACGTTCCGTTCGCCGTGGCCGAGCTGCAAGTGCCGCCTCCAATGGTGGTCTGCGCCAGCATGGGCGCTGCCAACAGGCAGGGCAATAGAAAGAGCACGGCGATGCGTGCGTGCTTCATGCGTTTTGTTCCTCCGCAGTAAATTATATAACCCGTTCCGGAGTCCGGAGTTGCTGGGTCAGGCTCGTTTGGGGAACGCAATCGATCGTATATTGCCCCCGCGCTTTCCTGGCTCGGCGCAAATCCCGGATAATCGAAAACGAGTGTCCGCCCGCGTTGCTTTTGGTTATCCGAGTTTTCGCAACTACATGATCGCCCGGTTCCTGGCGACCGTCTCCAACGAAATGCAGGCGGTAGCGGTCGGCTGGCAGGTCTATTCATTGACCCATCGGCCGCTCGATTTGGGATTGGTAGGGTTGGCGCAATTTCTGCCGGGCGTGCTGCTGTTCCTGGTGGCCGGGCAGGCTGCCGATCGTTTTCCGCGGCGCAATATTCTGCGCATCTGCTACGGCGTGTTCGGGCTCTGCTCGCTGGCCCTGGCCGGTTACACTGTGGGCGGCTTCGCTTGCGTCCGCCCGATCTACTTCATCCTGCTGGCCAACGGGACGGTGCGAGCCTTTCATCATCCGGCCGGCCAGTCGTTTCTGCCGCTGTTGGTGGCGGAAGAACACTTCGTCAACGCGGTCACCTGGAGTGCCTCGGTCTTCACCACCGCCACCATTTGCGGCCCCATGATCGGCGGCCTGGTGTACGGCCTGAGCGGGAGTCCGCTGCCGGTTTACCTGGGCGCGGCGGCGGCGTACGGCGCCGGACTGGTGCTGCTCGAGCGGGTGCGGACGGCGCGCCCGCAGCAGGCTGCCGCGGTCGGGCCGGCGGCATCGATCGCCGGAGGATTGCGGTTTCTGGGGCGGAATCGCCTGGTGCTGGGCGCCATGTCGCTCGACCTGTTTGCCGTGCTGCTGGGCGGCGCGGTGGCGCTGCTGCCGGTGTATGCGCGCGAGATTCTGGCCATCGGCGCGCCGGGATTGGGGCTGCTGCGCTGCGCGCCCGGCATTGGCGCTACGCTGACGGCCGTGGCCTTGGTCCATCGTCCGCTCGGCCGCCGCGCCGGAGTGGCCATGCTGGCCGCCGTCGCCGGTTTCGGCGCCGCTACGGTGGTGTTCGGACTGTCCCGCAACGTCGGCCTCTCTCTGGCTGCCCTCATGCTGGTGGGCGGGTGCGACATGGTGAGCGTGATTGTTCGCCAGACCATCATCCAGCTCGGCACGCCGGATGAAATGCGCGGCCGCGTCAACGCCGTGAATTCGGTTTTCGTGGGCGCGTCCAACGAGGTCGGCCAATTCGAATCGGGCGTCACCGCCCAGTGGTTCGGCACCGTCCCCGCCGTAGTTCTGGGCGGATTGGGCACCATCACCGTGGTGGCGCTTTGGACTATCCTGTTCCCCGGCCTGCGCCGCTGGAAAGGAACCGCGAAGTAGCCCCGATTTCCCGGATTCTACCGGTGAGGAAAATAGGATGAGCCGACAAACCAGGTGGGACGGACGATCGTTTTTTGTCGTCCGTCAAGCGCGAGGGCATGACAGACCACGAAAGACGATGGTCTGTCCCACCGCTGGATCACCTCTAAACCTGAAGGACGCTGATAAGACGCACCAGACCGGTTCGCTTCAGCGTCGCTAAACAGCTTTGTTTCAGTTGCATATCGACAGAAATGGGTTCGTTCGGTAACGGCGGTTTGGGTTCGCCTTTATGCATTTTTGTGCAGCTTTTTCGGAGCACTGCGCCAGTCGCCGTGGCGCCCCCACGACCGATATGTAACACGACGGCAGACGGGAGACTGGGACCCGGTGAGCTAACCGACTGGGGCTAAAGGGGTTTCTTCCTTGGGAAGCCCGGTGACCCGAAACACGGTTGGTTGGTCCGTGCCAACGGTGATGCGTTGAATGCCGATGAATTCCAAACTTTGCTCCGGCGCGCCTTCCACTTCGAGACACAATTCGATGGCCTCGCGAATGCGCACCGTCACCTCGTCAAGGGATCGCGCCTGCGTGTGACATCCCGAAAGCTGCGGGACCGACGCAACGTAGTAGCCCTCCTCGTCGCGCTCTATGACGACATCGAACTGGCGTGGCAATGGACCGTCCTCGGTCCCTATTTTACGCCATATTTTACGCCATCCCCGGTCACGGCACTTCCAGATTCTCCGTCTCGCTCGTTCCACAGCGCTTGCCAGCCAACACGTCGCATGGGCGGCCAGGCTGTCAGTTACGCCTGACCGCTGAAAGCTTCTCCCTACGTTCCCTGCCGCTTCGCCTTCACGAAATCCATTTCCTGCTGCTTGGGGATTCCCGGCTCGAAGCAGCGGCGGCAGCGGGCTTCGTACATATCCGCGGCGCCCACCACGATCAGGTCGTCGGAGCCGCGCAGGCGCTGGGTGTGCTTGGCGGGGTTGCCGCAGCGCACGCAGATGGCCAGGGTCTTGGTGATGGATTCGGCGTGCGCCAGCAGGTCCGGGATGGGCGCGAAGGGCCGGCCCATGTAATCGGTGTCCAACCCGGCCACGATCACCTGCTTGCCGCTGTCGGCCAGCCGTTGCGCCACCTCGATCAGTTGCGGGCCCATGAAATTGGCTTCATCGATGCCCACTACTTCCGATCGCCAGTCGATGCGCTCCACGATTTCCGCCGCCGATGCCACCACCTGCGAGTGCAAGCGCGAATCGCCATGGGAAACGATTTCGTCGCTGGAGTAGCGGTCGTCGATAACCGGTTTGAACACCTCCACCCGTTTGCGCGCGATCATGGCACGCCGCAAACGGCGGATCAGCTCCTCGCTCTTGCCCGAAAACATGGGCCCGCAGATGACCTCGATCCAGCCGACGTTGCCGGTGATGATGTCCATGAACCGATCAGCATAACAGACTGGGCGCGGCCGCCCCCAAGCCTCGAATTTTTAGTACAATTCGACTCTACCGTGAAGCCCATCGAACAGCAGGATTCCCGCCTGATGCGGGACATGTTTCACACCGTGGCGCCGCGCTACGACTTCATCACCCGCGCCTTCTCTTACGGCATGGATAAGAGCTGGAAGCGGCTGGGAGTGGTGCGCGCCCGCTTGCCGAAAGCGGCGCTGGTGCTCGACCTGGCCGCCGGCACCGGCGATTTTTCGCTGCTGGTGGAAAAACAATGTCCCGGCGCGCGCCCGGTGGCGGTCGACATCACCGAGCGCATGCTGGTGCTGGCGATGGAGCGCGGCGTGGCGTGCGCGGCTTGCGGCGATGCCGGAGCCCTGCCCTTCGCCGACGGCACCTTCGATGGCGTGTTCGTCGGCTACGGCCTGCGTAATTTTCCCAACCTGGCCGCAGCCGTGCGCGAGATCGAGCGCGTCACCCGGCCGGGAGGCCTGCTGGTCAGCCTGGATTTCTTCCTGCCCTCCAACCCCGTGCTCCGCCGCCTGTACCTGGCTTACCTGTACGCTCAAGGCGTGTTCTGGGGCTCCGTACTGCATGGCCGCCCGCGCGTCTATACGTATATTCCCGATTCGCTGGCCAGCTTCCTTTCCATCGACGATTTTTCCTCGCTGCTGCGCCGCAACGGATACGCCAGCGTGGATACGCGCCGTTACCTGATGGGTGGCATCGGTCTCCACTGGGCCGCCAAGGCGTGAGGCCGCCCGCATGAACACACGGTCCAGGTTGCCGATTTCGCTTCTTCCGCCTGGAGCGCCGGTAAACAACCGGCGCGCAGGATGCCATCCTGCCCCGCAACGTGGAAATCGAGACCCATGTTCACTCCCCTGAAAGAGAAACTCCAGCCCCGCGACTATCGCTTCATCGCCATTTGCCTGGCCCTGGCCGCGGCCGCCACCTGGTTTTCCGCCGGCAACTTCTACCGTGCCTTCCCCGAAGCTTCCATCGATTTTCGCGTCGACCGCGATCAGGCCGGCCAGCGCGCCTCCGCCTTTCTGGCGCGCCTGGGCTATCGGCTCGACGGCTATCGAGACGTGGCGGCTTTCCGTTACGACGACGACGCCAAGACCTTTCTCGAACGCGAAGCCGGCCTGGAGCGCGCCAACCAGATCATGGCGAACCGGCTGCGCTTGTGGCGCTGGGCGCATCGCTGGTTCCGGCCGCAGCAGAAGGAGGAGTTCCGCGCCTCGGTTACGGCCGGCGGCGAGCCGGTCGCGTTCGAGCACGTCATCGCCGAAGATGCGCCCCGCGGCGCCATCTCCGCGGACGAGGCACGCACCCGCGCGGAGAGTTTTCTGCTCACCGCGATGGGCCGCGATCCGGCTGCGCTCGAATTCGTCGAGGCCAGCGAGCAGGCGCGCCCCCACCGCGTCGACCGGGTCTTCACCTGGAAGGTCCGCGGTTTCGAGCTGCATGAGGCCACCCACCGCATGGAAGTGACCATGCTGGGCGACGAGGTGGGCGCCTGCCACGACTACCTCAAAATTCCCGAGCAATGGACCCGCGATTACCAGCGCCTGCGCTCGGGCAATGAAACCGCGCAGACCGTGGATGCGGCCGTGATGCTGGCGCTGGTAGCCGGCCTGATCGTGGTCATCGTGCAGCGCGTCCGCCGCCAGGATATCCGCTGGCGCCGCGCCACCTGGGTTGCCGGCATCGGCCTGGTGCTGGCTTTCGGCGCGCAGCTCAACCAGTTTCCGCTGGCTGAGTTCGATTACCCAACCACCGATTCGTTCGGCAGCTTCGCTTCCCGCCAGGTGTTCGAAGCCGTGCTGGCCGCGCTCGGCACCGGCGGCTTGCTTTTCGTGCTGGCGGCCGGCGCCGAACCGGTGTATCGCCAGGCGTTCGGCGGGCAGATCTCGCTGGGCAACCTGTTTAGCCCGCGCGGCCTGCGCACGCGGCGGTTCTTTCTCGGCGCGATCCTCGGCGCCACTCTCTGCACCGTCTTCATCGCCTATCAGACCGCGTTCTACATCATTGCGTATCGCCACGGCGCGTGGTCGCCCGCCGACGTGCCCTACGACAACATGCTGAACACCCGCTTCCCGTGGCTGTTCGTCGCCTTCGGCGGATATTTTCCGGCCGTCTCCGAAGAATTTCTCTTCCGCATGTTCGCCATTCCCTTCCTGCGCAAGCTGGTGCGATGGCTGCCGCTGGCGGTGGTGCTGGCCGCGTTTCTATGGGGCTTCGGGCATGCCGGATATCCGCAACAGCCGTTCTATATTCGCGGCGTGGAAGTGGGCGTCGGCGGCGTGGCGCTGGGAATCGTGATGCTGCGCTGGGGCATTCTGCCGACCCTGGTCTGGCACTACTCGGTGGACGCCATGTACAGCGCCATGCTGCTGGTGCGTTCGCACAACCTTTATCTGCGGCTCTCCGGCGCGGCGGCCGCGGGGTTGGTGGTGTTGCCGGTGGCCGTGGCTCTGGTGGCGTACCTCCGCCGCGGAGGATTCGAGCCGGTTACCGGACTGCTCAATGCCGATGAGCCCGCGCCGGTGGAAGCCGAACCGGCAGCCGCCGCGCCATCCGCGGCCGAGGTCTCCGCCTACCGCCCCCTGACGAGAAATATGCGGTTGGCGGCGGCCGCGCTGCTGCTCGCCGGCCTGGCGTGCCTGGCCATTCCCGTGGCTCATTTCGGCGACTCACCGGCCTACAAGCTCACCGGCGAGCAGGCCCGCGCGGCCGCCGATGGCTTCCTGCGGGCGCAACAGCTCGATCCCATGCGCTTCCGCACCGTCACCTCTCCCGACGTGCATTGGGACGATGCCGACAGCCTGGCGGCCAAGTTTTTCCTGGAACACGAACCGGTCGCCAGCGCCGCCGCGCGCTTCGACCGCTATCGCCCCATCCAGCACTGGGTCACGCGCTATTACCGCCCGCTCGATCAGGAAGAGCTGCTGGTGTCGGTGCACCCCGAAACCGGGCGCCCGCTGGGCTTTCAGCACGTCATTCCCGAGGACCGCCCTGGCGCCGACCTGGGCGACGATGCCGCCCGCGCCATCGCCCGGAATTTCGTGGCCTCCGAGGGTTTCGACACCGGCTCCATGGACATGAAAGAGAGCATCTCGGAAAAGAAGAAGGCCCGCCGCGACCACACCATCGTCTGGGAAGCCCGCGGCGGCGACCCGCGCAACCTCGCCGGCGTCCGCTTCCGCCTGGAAGTGTCGGTTGGCGGCGACCGCGTTGCCGCATGGCGGGTCTACTGGCACGTCCCCGAAAGCTATGTGCGCGCCCGCTCGCAAAAGAATTGGATCGCGATTGCCCTCGGCATCTTGCGCATCGGCGTGCCGGTGGCGCTGATCGTGGCAGGCATCTGGCTGCTGGTCGAAAATACCCGCCGCAGCCTGGTAGCCTGGGGATCGGTGATGCGCATCGCGCTGCCCGCAACCTTGCTCATGGCGGTTTCTTCGCTGCTCATGCTCGGCCAGGCCTACCGCAACTATCCCACTTCGGTTTCGCTCCAGGTCTTTCAGGCGATGACCGTTACCGGACTGGTGATCGCCGTCATCGGAGCATTTCTCGGGCTGGGCGCGGCGGTCGCCCTGGTAACATCCTCCTTCCCCGAATGCCTCGATTCCCTGGGACGCTCGGCGCGGCGCTGGCTCGGCACGGATGCGCTGTCCGCTCTCGCCGCCGCGGTGGGACTAGCGCTTCTGGTGGCGCGCGCCGTGGCTCTGCTCCAGGATCGCTTTCACGCGCAGGCCCTCTTCGATCCCGTCGCGCCGGCATTGATCGCGAGCGCCGCACCCGCCGTCAGCGCGCTCGCGAGCGCACTGGTTTCCACGCTGATGCGCTCGGCCGCTGTCGCCATTATCGTGCTGCTCATTCGCCGCTGGCGCCGATACTGGCCGGCCTTCGCCATGCTCCTGGTCTTCGCCGCCCTGCCCGAAGAAGTGCGCACTCCCGGCGAACTTGCGCTCTCTTACGCCGCCGGTCTGCTTACCGCCGCCGCCGCCGCGCTCTTCTGCTTCCGCATCGCGCGCGGCAACCCGCTGGCTTATGCCCTGGCACTGTGGACCCTGGCTCTCCGCGGCCCGCTCACGGAGCTGTTCTCCAGCCCGGCGCACGGATTCGCCGCGCAGGGGGCGATCGTCGCTTTGGTCCTGGCTGCATCTCTGGTCTTCGTCGCCGCACCTGGATTACTGAACGCGAAGCCGGAAGCCGGGAGCCAGCAGCCGGAATGAACGGCGTGTGGCGAAAGATTCGTACCCCTACGAAGCGCAGACGAAACATGAGTGTGACGTTGTAAACAAAAATAAATTGTTTATTATGTGTTAATTACATAAAAATCCTGTCACTCTACCGTGATATGTGCTAATAATAAACAACAGGAGGCCGGTAGCATTAGGTTACCGCCTCAGTTGCGAAGCCGTAGACCGCTTTCGCACAACAACAACAACATTGGAGGCGTAGTTTCATGAAGATTCGTCCGCTCTACGACCGCATTGTGGTCAAGAGAATCGAGCAAACCGAGCAGATGCAGGGTGGGTTGTACATTCCCGACACTGCCAAAGAAAAGCCGCAGGAAGGTGAAGTGGTGGCGGTGGGTAAAGGCAAGCGTCTGGAGAATGGCAGCCTGGTGTCACTGGATGTCCAGGCGGGCGACCGTATCCTGTTCGGCAAATATTCTGGCAGCGATATCAAGTTGGATGGCGAGGAGTACCTGATCATGCGCGAGGACGAGGTCCTCGGTATTCTGGACGCCAAGCCGGTAGAAGCCAAGAAGGCTTCCTAAAGGAATTCCGTAAGGAGCAATAACGACAATGGCGAAACAAATCGTATATTCGGAAACTTCGCGACAGGCGATTTTGCGCGGCGTCAACCAGTTGGCGGACGCGGTAAAGGTAACCCTCGGTCCCAAGGGCCGGAACGTGGTTCTGGAGAAGAAGTTCGGCGGTCCGACCATCACCAAGGACGGGGTGACGGTTGCCAAGGAAGTGGAGTTGAAGGATCCGCTCGAGAACATGGGCGCGCAGATGGTGCGGGAAGTGGCGTCGAAGACGTCCGACGTGGCCGGCGACGGCACCACCACGGCGACCATTCTGGCGCAGGCCATCTTCCGCGAAGGCGTGAAGGCGGTAGCGGCGGGCGCCAATCCGATGGCTCTGAAGCGCGGCATTGAAAAGGCCGTGGAAGTGGCCACCGAAGAAGTCAAGAAACTGTCCCAAAAGGTCAGCGACAACGCCAAGATCGCCCAGGTCGGCACGATTTCGGCCAACAGCGATCCGGAGATCGGCAGAATCATTGCCGAGGCGATGACGAAGGTCGGCAAAGACGGCGTCATCACCGTGGAAGAGTCCAAGACCATGATCACCGAGCTGGATACGGTGGAAGGCATGCAGTTCGACCGCGGTTATCTGTCGCCCTACTTCGTGACCGACGCGGACCGCATGGAAGCGGTGATAGAGGATCCTTACATCCTGATCCACGAGAAGAAGATCAGCAACATGAAGGACCTGCTGCCGCTGCTCGAGCAGATCGCCCGCGCCGGCCGTCCGCTGCTGATTATCGCCGAAGAAGTGGAAGGCGAAGCGCTGGCTACGCTGGTGGTGAACAAGTTGCGCGGCACGCTGAACGCTTGCGCGGTGAAGGCCCCGGGCTTCGGCGATCGCCGCAAGGCGATGCTCGAAGACATCGCTATCCTCACCGGCGGCAAGGCGCTGATGGAAGAAACCGGCATTAAGCTGGAAGGCGTACGCCTGGAGGACTTGGGCAAGGCCAAGCGCGTTACGGTGGACAAGGACAACACTACCATCGTCGATGGCGCAGGCAACCCGAAGGCCATCGAAGGCCGCATCAAGCAACTCCGCGCGCAGATCGACGAGACCACCTCCGATTACGATCGCGAGAAGCTGCAGGAGCGGCTGGCCAAGCTGGCCGGCGGCGTGGCGGTGGTGCGCGTGGGCGCAGCTACCGAAACCGAAATGAAGGAAAAGAAGGCCCGCGTGGAAGACGCTCTGCATGCCACTCGCGCCGCGGTGGAAGAAGGCATCGTGCCGGGCGGCGGTGTGGCCCTGCTGCGCGCCTCCAAGGCGCTGGCCGCCTTGAACCTTGGCGGTGACGAGCAGATCGGTGTCAACATCGTGAAGCGCGCCGTGGAAGAGCCGCTGCGCCAGATCGTGCTCAATTCCGGCACGGAAGGCGCCATCGTGGTGGAAAAAGTCCGCGCCAGCGACAACCCCAATTTCGGCTACAATGCCGCCACCGACACTTACGAAGACCTGGTGGCTGCGGGTGTGATCGATCCGACCAAGGTCACCCGTACGGCGTTGCAGAACGCGGCATCCATTGCTTCGCTCATGCTGACGACCGAAGCCATGATCGCCGAGATTCCGGAAAAGAAGCAGGCTCCGGCCGGTCCGGGCGGTCACGGTCCGGAAATGGACTACTAAGAGAGTCCGGAACCCTATCCGTACTCAAGCCGCGCGGCGCCTGCCTGGCGTTGCGCGGCTTTTTTTCTGGCGCCTGCCCCGGCGGCGTTTTTCGGGCCAAGCCGCGGAATTCCCGGCGGCGCTCAACGCCAGCACCGCCAGGCAGATCGTAATGGCAATCGGTCCCCCGACTTCGCTCACGGTACGTAAGGCAGCGGGCAAACGCAGGGCCGGCGCGGTTACCACAGCCGTTCCCGAAACCCACAGTGGCCGCGGCGCTTCGCGCGGGTCCAGGTACGCGCCGGCGGAAGCTTGCGCTACCGGGTTACTGAAGTCTTCCTCCTCCGCCGGCAGCAACTCAAACGTGCCGCTATCGGCTCCCGCTTCCCGGCCGAATGCGGCCTCACCGCAGGCGACGGCCGCGAGCGGTATGTTTCCGCACGGGCAGTCCACCAGCGGCAGCGAGAACTCCACCGTGATCCCTTCCGCAAGTTTGTTGCAACCGAGCAAAATCAGGACGGCGATTCCCCCGGTTCCGATAATCTCTTTTCCCGCCACTACCGTAAAAGTGCCAAGTCCAGGACAATTGTCTTGCGGATTTTGTAATTGTGGAAGCTGGCTGCCGGGGGGCTGGCGGGACAATGGACGGCGATTCCCTTGCGTCTGCTGTAGAAAAACACCACAGTCCTGCCGCCCAATAGCTCCAAAGGCCGAGGTACTAGCCAAGTACCCGATTCCAGCCATGGCCCGTTCTAGTGCTGATTTTCACCTACCCTATTGGGGTATCCTGTATATCAGCAGGGAAACTACGTCAGCAAGAATCCAGCTTGGAAAACACTGCATAAACGATCCTGGAGGAGGTTCGTAAATGGAGGACATGCGAGAAGGTTTTGTGCCGTGCCGTGAACTTGGAGCCGCACAAAATGCCATTCAGGCCGATTGGTATGCCGTGCGGGTGCGATCCAATTCTGAGGAGATTGCCGCCAACGGTTTAACGGCCAGGGGCCATACGGTTTTTCTGCCGACATACAAGGACCGCAGAAGATGGTCCGATCGAATCAAGGAGATCCAGGTTCCGCTTTTCAGCGGTTATGTCTTTTGCCAGTTGCAACCCTTCAATACGCTGCCTGTGCTGATGACGCCGGGTGTAATCGACATCGTTTCCTTTGGCAGGGAACTGGCTGTGGTCAACGAAAGAGAGCTGGAGGCGGTACGAGCGATTCTGCTGGCCAGTTTGGGGGCAAAGCCCTGGCCGTATCTGGAAAGCGGCCGCAAGGTGTTGATACGGGAAGGTCCGTTGCGAGGGGTGGAGGGCATTGTGCTCGAGACGCAGGACGGCCTGACGCTGGTGGTTTCGGTCAGCTTGCTGTGCCGTTCGGTTTCGGTCAAGCTAGATCGGAGCTGGGTGGAACCGCTCAGCGGGTTTGTGGCCGGCGCCAGCCCCGTTCTGAATCTGGCAAAATAGGGTCTGGCGCGGATTTCGGCGCTGCGGTGACGGAGCAAGTGTGCCTGTCCCGGATTGCTGGAGGTGCCACGCACTTGGAACGTCGACGGTTTCTGGAAGGTTGCCTCGGAGCCGCGGTTGCCGCTTCGCGGCCTCCCTCGCTTGCCGCTCAAGGGCCAGCCCCCGCGAAAATGCGCCTGGGACTGATCGTGAGTGTGGCGCGGGATGCGGACGCCGCTATCCGCCGGGTGCATGAGCTCGGTTTGCCAACTTGCCAGGTCGGGGCGGGCGCCACCGACGCCGCGGCTGCGGGCAGGCTGCGGGCGGCTCTCGATCGTTACGGCATCGAGGCCACCTCCGCGGTATCCACCGGCCCAGGGCCGGAAATTTACGATTTCGTTCACGGTCCCGCCACCATCGGACTGGTGCCGCGGCTCTACCGCACCGCCCGTATCGCGCGAATGAAGGCGGTTTCGGATTTTGCCCGTCTGGCCGGCATTCCAGCGGTACAGGGTCATTGCGGATTCATTCCCGAAAACCCGGGGGATCCGCTCTACGCCGAAACCGTCGTGGCCATTCGCGAAGTGGCCGCTTACTGCCGCGAGCGCGGCCAGAAGTTTCGCTGCGAAACCGGCCAGGAGACTCCCATTACTTTGTTGCGAGCCATCCGCGATGTGGGACTGGACAACCTTGGCGTCAACTTCGATTGCGGCAACCTGGTGCTGTACGGCAAAGCCAACCCGGTGGACGCGGCCGATACGCTCGGCCCCTACATTCAAGGCGTGCATGCCAAGGACGGCCTCTATCCCACCGATCCCGCCAAACTGGGCCAGGAAGTTCCGATCGGCCAGGGCAAGGTGGACTTCCCGGCTCTGATCTCGAAGCTCGGGCGAATCGGATATCGAAATCCGCTCACCATCGAGCGCGAAGCTACCGAAGGCGCCAGACAGACGGCGGATATTCTGGCCGCCAAGGCATACCTGGAGAAACTGATTGGTTCAAATAAACAGGGATGAAGAAAACAAGGGATTTATCTGTGTGTATCCGTGTTTATCTGTGGCTCAAATTTGATTTTTCACTGCTTCAAAGGGATCGGTTTTTTACCAAGGCTGTGGGGTAAACGGGGAGCAAAAAATGTCCACGACAACGGTAACTTTGCCGCCAGTGCCTTATCGCCGCAGGGACCTGCTGCGGGCCGGAGCGGTGGGTACATTCGCCATTATTGCGCCGCGCCTCGTGCGCGGTACGGAGGCGAATTCGGCGGTACGGGTGGGATTGCTGGGTTGCGGGAGGCGCGGCAGCACGGACGCCACCAGCATTGCCCAACATACCCCGGCGCGCGTGGTGGCTCTGGCGGAC
This sequence comes from Bryobacteraceae bacterium, assembly GCA_052148435.1. Classification (GTDB taxonomy): domain Bacteria; phylum Acidobacteriota; class Terriglobia; order Bryobacterales; family Bryobacteraceae; genus JBEKYD01. Next base: position 5,507 of record JBKQIF010000025.1, on the reverse strand, counting down.
CTGTTCCCGGACGCCCTCGAGAAAGGCAAGCAGCGTTTCGACAAGCTGGCTGAATCGAAAGGCTACGCGGGGGTCGCGCGGACTTTCGTCGGCCCGGACGCCTATCGCCAGATTGCCGAATCGGCCGATGTGGACGCCGTCGTGATCGCCACCCCGGCCTATTACCATCCCGAACACCTGGCAGCCGTGGTCGCAGGGGGCAAACACGTCTATTGCGAAAAGCCGGTGGCGGTGGACGTAGCCGGCGCCAAGCGAGTCCTGGAGATTGGCCGGAATGCCGCCAAGGTCAGCCTGGACGTAGGTTTTCAGATCCGGTCCGCGCCGCCGTTTGTCGAGCTGGTGCGGCGCATCCATGCGGGCGCGCTGGGAGACATCCGCAGCGGCACGGCCCACTACTTCTGCCCGTTGCCCGATTATCCGCCGTGGCCGGGAGTCAGTGCCGCCCAGGCGCGTTTACGCAACTGGCTGTCGGACCGGGTGCTTTCCGGCGATATCATCGTGGAACAGAATATTCACGCCATCGATATCTGCAATTGGGTGCTGGATGCGCATCCCCTCAGCGCCATCGGGCGCGGCGGGCCGGAGGGCCGCAACGGCGCCGGCGACGTGTATTCGCATTTCGACGTGGTGTTCCGGTATCCCAAGGCTATCGATATCAGCTTCGCCTCGACTCAGTTCGGGAAGGGGAAGTTCGACGTCGACGAGCGCTTCTTCGGCACGCGCGGCTCGTCCGCATCGCCCTATTCGGGCGCCCTGGGCATCGAAGGCGAAGAGCCCTGGACGTGGGAGGGCAGCGAGAAACAGCCGGCCTCGGTTACGTTTTCCGCCGCCGGGACCTTCGAGGATAACCTGGCGCATGCCGACGAAGAAAAGCACAAAGCCTTCATCGGCAGCATCGTGAGCGGGCAGTTTCACAACCAGGCCGCCACCGGAGTGGAAACGGCCCTGACGGCGATGCTCGGCCGCGAGGCCGCCTACCGAAAGCGCGAAGTCACCTGGGAAGAGCTGAACCGCCTGAAACAGCACTGGGACGCCGGCATCGACTTACGGAAGCTTTAGCCCCAGCGTGCCGGCCCTCAGCGCCGGCCGGAGTGCGACGAAGTTCATTTCGACCTTGGGTACAATTAAGGCAACGTCTGACAATCGACGAACGCCTGGAAGCCTTGACCCAAAGCGTGGAGCTTTTGTCGCAGATGATCAATCTTCCGACCAGAGCGTCTCGAAAAGGGTAAGTTTTGAGACACTCGCCGCACGAACAATTTTCCGATAGCCCCGTCTTTCCGTCCAAACCCGCCGTTGGGCGTACAATCTGTTCATGAGGCAGATCGCTCTTGGCTTCGTTCTGGCCGGTCTGGCGCTCCATGCGCAGCCCGACCTCCTCACCCAAGCTCCGGGGGTAATTGCCAGGTGCGCACCACGGTACACGCCGGAAGCGACGTGGGCCCGCATCGAGGGAACAGTCGTTTTGTACATCCAGGTCTATCCGGACGGCATAGCGCACAACATCAGAGTTCAGAGCAGGCTAGGTTCGGGTCTCGACGAGAAGGCTATTGAGGCGGTCAAGCAATGGCGGTTCAGCCCCGGCACGAAGTACGGCAAGCCTGCGGTCGTCCCAGCAATTATCGAAGTCAAGTTTCGGCTGAACGACACGTCAGAGCCATGCCGTGCGGTACCACAAAGGGCGGGAGTTTCTAAATAAGCACCCAACTTTGGCTCGCATACGGGCGCACATCTACCTGGATTTCTATATGCCAATTTTTCGGCCGGTTTCTTGGTGGCGTCATACTACAGCCATCAATCAACTGCTGGACGAAATCGGTTGGGTCGATTCCGGGGATGACCGGGAAGGTAAGGATAGCTCATGTGATCGACGATCAAACCACGATTAAACAGCTGCGGGAGTTCTACGGCGAAAGGAAAATCTCGGCAGTAAACTTCGGGTGTCCTAGTCAGAGCTGCTGTCGTGGGGCCACAGAAGAGCATGGCGGAACCTTTACCACGGCCCGTGAAGTCGGTTTAGGTGTGCGGTACCTCGACGGGACCCGGCCAAGAATTCTTGTCGTCTCGCTTGACCCAGGCTCATATCCTCAGGATGAACACTCGAAGCCCAAAACGCGGATGATGGAAAGCCAAATCTGCCGCGAGCCAAGGTCAAAGGCAGAGCTTGGTTCTTCGAATTGCCACTGGTACCGAACGCATGAAAGCGTTGCTTGCCTAGTTAACGCTTTAGCCAAAGAAGCTTTAGCCAAAGAAGACAAGGAAACCATCACGGTGAATGAAGCGGCTCCTTGGTTCGCTCACACCAGCGTTGTTAGATGCTGTGCAAACCTCCCAAGCCGCCGCCAGGCCCCGTGGGAAATGTTTTGGAGCTGTCGAGACTACTTAAGGCGGGAAATCGAAATTCTGACGCCGGACATAATTTGGACTCAAGGTGGCTCTGCCTTCGATGCCATGTCGTGGCTCGCGCGGTATATCGAGCCAGCAACGGGCAACTCACTAACGCCGCCCCAAAGGGCCCGGCGAATTCGCTTGAATTCAGCGACCTAGGTTCACACGAACTATCCCACGCGAGGCTGGGAGAAAAGTTTGTGCGTCCTCCGCTCAGCGTCTTGGAACCCAGCCCCCGCGGAAAGCTAAGTCGGACGCTCGGCGCGAGGGGCCTGTCCTTGGGATAGCCGGACATAACGTCCTTATATGCCGCGCTATCGGGGAACCCGGAAACCCGGAGCGTCTTAGCTGAAGGCTGCCCGCTGGCCGCTCCCTTCAGAACAGCGCCGGCTGGTCCTCGTCCCGCAGTTTCCGTTTCACCCCGAAGTATTCGTAGGCCCCCTCCGTTGCCACCCGCCCGCGCGGCGTTCGGTTGAGGAAGCCGAGCTGAATAAGGTAGGGCTCGTAGACTTCTTCGATGGTGTCGGCTTCTTCCGAAATGGATGCGGCGATGGTGCCGACCCCTACCGGCCCGCCCCGGTATTTGTCGAGAATCGTCAGCATGATCTTCTGATCGATTTCGTCCAGGCCGAAGCGGTCCACGTCGAGCAGATTTAGGGCGGTCTCCGCTACCGGCAGGGTGATCCGCCCATCGGCGCGCACCTGCGCGTAGTCGCGCACGCGCCGCAGCAGGCGGTTGGCTATGCGCGGCGTGCCGCGGCACCGGCGCGCAATCTCCGCCGCCGCGCCTGCCTCGACGGTCACGTTCAGCAGGGCCGCCGAGCGCTTCACGATCGACTCCAGTTCCACCGGGCTATACGGGTCCAGCCGCAGCACCAGCCCGAATCGTCCCCGCAAGGGCGCCGAAATCAGTCCCTGGCGCGTGGTGGCCCCGATGCCCGTGAACTTCGGTAGGGGCATCGAATGCGAGCGCGCTCCCGGACCGGCCCCGATCAGAATGTCCATCCGAAAGTCTTCGAGCGCCGAGTACAGCATCTCCTCCACGTCCGGCAGCAGGCGGTGAATCTCGTCGATGAAGAAAACCTGGTGCGCGCGGATGTTGCTCAGAATGCCGGTCAGGTCCAGTTTCTTCTGCAGCACCGGCCCGGAAGTGGTGGTGAAGGGCACTTCCAGCTCTTCGGCGATGATCGCCGCCAGCGTCGTCTTGCCCAGCCCCGGCGGCCCGTAGAGCAGCACGTGATCCATCGCCTCGCCGCGCATGCGGGCGGCCTGGATGGCGATACCCAGGTTCTCCTTGAGCTTGCTTTGACCGGTGAAATCGGCCAGCCGCCGCGGCCGCAACCCTATTTCGAATTGGGCGTCTTCGGGCTGGCGATCGCCGGAAATCAACTGCCGGTCGGGCATTGTGCTACCAGCTTACCGTACCAGTTCCAGAGCGCGTCGAAACAGCGTTTCGAAGTCCGCCGCCGTGCCCGCCGGGCTCAGTGCCATCTTGGCTTTGCGCACCGCGGCCTCCGCCTGCGGGCGCGCGCAACCCAGGTTGAGCAGCGCCGAAAGCACGTCCTGATCGATGGCCGAAAGCGCCGCCGGTGGAGCGCCCGCGCCATCCCCGGTGTCGCCCGCCGCCGCCGGCAGCTTGTCGCGCAGCTCCAGCACCATGCGTTCGGCGGTCTTCTTCCCCACCCCGGGAATGCGCACCAGCCGATCCAGCTCGCCCCGTTGAATGGCGCGAATCAAATCCGTCGCCGCGAGGCCGGAGAGCACCTTCATCGCCAGCCCGGGCCCAATCCCGCTCACCCCGATCAGCTTTTCGAACAGCGTCTTCTCGTCCGCCGTGAGAAAGCCGTACAGCGCCAGCGTGTCTTCGCGAACGTGCGTGTGGATGCGCAGCCGCACCTCCGCCCCCGCATCCGGTAAATGAGTAAACGTCGACACCGGAATCGAAACGTCATAGCCCACTCCGCCGGCTTCGACGATCGCCTGATTCGGATGCTTCTCCACCAGAACGCCGCGCAACAGTGCAATCATGAGTGAACCCCATATTACCGCCGCGCCACTGTGGAAAAACCCGGTCGGCGGCGCTATGGTGCTGATGGCGGGAACCGGGGTGGCTTTCCCCGATTCCCGCACGACGGGCATCGGTTGACGTTCGACGTCCGAAACCGCTACTTTTGAAGATCATGTTGCACAAACTTGCCTGCTGCGCATGCCTCGCGCCGATCCTCGCGTGGGGCGCCGATCCCGTCTCCGCTCACCACGATATGACTGCTCTGGTCGACGTCCACGCGGCCGAATACCGCGACCTGTCGCGCAAGGTCTGGGAATTTGCCGAGGTCGGTTACCAGGAGCGCCAAAGCTCGGAATTGCTGCAACAACATCTCAAGGCGGCCGGCTTCACCGTCCAGGCCGGGGTGGCCGAGATTCCCACCGCTTTCGTTGCCAGCTTCGGCCAGGGCAAACCGGTGATCGCCATTCTCGGCGAGTTCGACGCCCTGCCCGGCCTCTCCCAGGACGCCGTACCGGAACGTAAGGTGATCGCAGCCAACGCTCCCGGCCACGGCTGCGGCCACAATCTGCTGGGCGCCGGCGGGGCGCTCGCCGCCGTCGCCGTCAAAGATTACCTGGCCAGCCATCATCTCCCCGGCACAGTGCGCTTTTACGGCACCCCGGCCGAAGAGGGCGGCTCCGGCAAAGTCTACATGGTGCGCGCCGGCCTGTTCCAGGACGTCGACGCGGTGCTGCACTGGCACCCCGGCGACCGCAACGCCGTCACCACCGGAGCCGGGATGCTGGCCATGATGTCCGCCAAGTTCGAGTTTCACGGCCTGGCCGCTCACGCCGCCGCCGCGCCCGAAATGGGCCGCTCCGCCCTCGATGGCGTGATGCTCATGGGCAACGCGGTGGAATTCATGCGCGAGCACATACCCAGCACCACCCGCATCCACTACATCATCTCCAAAGGCGGTATGGCGCCCAATGTGGTGCCCGACGACGCCGAAATGTTCCTCTACGCCCGCCACCCCTCCATGCCGACTTTGACCGGCATCTGGGAGCGCATCGTCGCCTGCGCCAACGGAGCCGCCCAGGCTACCGGAACCACCGTGGACGTGCGCATCATC
>JBKQIF010000024.1:0-68908 GCA_052148435.1 Bryobacteraceae bacterium | reverse complement strand
CTATGGGAGAAAAAAAATTCCGCGCGTCCATGTCGTTGTTTCGCAGGAAATCGTAGAGAACGCCATGCAGACGATTCGTGCCGGACTTCGTCACCATGGAGACCACGGCGCCCGCGTCTCGCCCGCTGACGGCGCTGTAGCTGTTCTGCAGAATGGAAAACTCCTGAAGCGCGTCTGGGTTGGGGAACGCCGCCGGAACGTTGTTGTACATGTCCATGTCCAACCCGCCATCGAGGATATAGGCGGACTGGCTGGGGCGCGTGCCGTTCACGCTGAAAACCATGTTCGTGTTCAAGGCGATTCCGGATGCAGCCGAGCCCGAGCCCATCTGGATGGCGCCCGGGAGGATGCCCTGAAGCTGCAGGGCGTTGCGGCCGTTCAACGGCAGGTCGTCCATACGGTTTGAATCGACCACGTCCTTGACGGTGGAAGTAAGGGTGTCGACGGTGCTGACACTTCCCTGAACCTCCACCACCTGCTTCAGGTCGCCGACCTGCAAAGTGAGATCGACGCGGGCGCTCCGACCGACTTCGAGGACCAGGCCCGTGCGCTGGGTGGTTTGGAAGCCGGCGGCAGTGCAGGTGATTCGATAGGCTGCCGGACGAAGGTCGGGAAATATGTAGTACCCGTCCGAATTAGAGCTCACTTTTTCGGCTACTCCGGTGGCCTCGCTGGTCGCCGTCAAATCCGCGCGCACAACCGCCGAACCCGTCGAATCGGTGACGGTGCCAAAGATGGTGGAACTGGCCGACTGGGCAGCCAATACCAGGGGAATCGCCAACAACAGCAGAAGTAATCTAGACATTGACATCCTTTCTTTGGCCTGTCTGTATTTACAAATCCGGCCCCGCGCCCGCGCGACAACCCTGCAGGGGAAGCTTTTTTCGCCAGCCCCGTGTCTGTCTCGATCGACCACCGAAACTCTGAGCGATAATCGCAGACCCGCGCGACGCGGTCAAGGCTGAATTCAGAAGTATTGAATGCTTTTGGCCGGACGGCCCACGACTCCGCTCAGTAGACCCCGAGCGACGACGATACCGCAGCCCCAGCGGCCTTCACACACGCCGCGAGATGCGATTCCTCCCATATCAGAAACTGCGCCGTGGGCATGGAAACGCTGATGGCGCCCACCACCGCCCCCGTGTAATCCCGCACGGGACACCCAAGGCAGCAAAGCCCCTCGGTACACTCTTCCCGATCCACGGCGTAACCCTGCTGGCGCACCTGTTGAAACTGTCTCTCCAGCGTGGCCACGTCGGTGATGGTGTGCCGCGTGCTCTTCGCCAAGCCCCTTTTTTCCAGCGCGTACAGCATCAGGTGCCGGTTCATGCTAGCCAGGATGGGCTTCCCCAGCGCCGTGCAATGCAACCGTTCCGATGCGCCGAGATGAGGCCTGAACGTGTTCTTGGGCAAGACGTCGACCTGGTCCACCAGCACGACCTCCAGCTCCCGTTCATCCAGGACTCCGAGGTGAGTCGTGGCTTCAGTCTCCTGCGAGAGCCGCACCAGTTCAGGCCGCGCCTTCTCCGGCAGCACGCTGCGCTGAAAGGCCGCCAGCCCCAGTCGCATAACCGCCAGCCCCAGCCGGTACTGCCTGGTCTCCGGATCCTGGGAGATATAGCCGTCGGTCTTGAGCGAAGTCAGGATGCGGTGAACGTCACTGGGCAGCAGTTGGGTTCTGCGGGCCAGGTCGGTAAGGCCGAAGGCAGACCGGTCGCGGAACTGGTCCAATATGCGGCAAACCTTCACCACCGTCGTAGCAGGCTTCACGGCCAACTCCTTAGGCGCGCCAAGAGACCATCCGTAAGCAAAGCCTAGTCGACCGGCACGCAAAAGTCAAGAGCCGAATTCAGGGTGTCAAGCCGGGCAGTCCCGCCTGTGCTGGTTGGTAGAGATTTGGCCTTGACGCCGCGTGCTCTTTTGGGAACAATTGCAGTTGAGCCTTGGAATGCAGTGAATCCCGGCGCGCAAAGAAAGGATATTTTATCCGCGAATGAAGAATATGAAAGCTGTGCTTGTTCTCGCTGTTGCCGTTCTGCTGGTTGGCTGTTCCCCAGCACCGGCGCCCGCTCCCGTGGCCGAAACGCACGGCGTGGGGAGCATCGTTCGCCTCGATCCGGCGTTCGATGCGCTCGTACCTAAGGATGCGATTATCGAAAAGGTCGGCGGCGGATTCCAGTTTACCGAGGGACCGCTGTGGAGGCCCGACGGACACCTGTGGTTTAGCGACGTGGTCGGAAACGTGGTTCGCTCCATCACGCCGTCCGGACAGGTTGAGGTGCTGATCCGGAATTCCGGAGGTCAATCCTCCGCGCCCCCGGGATCTTTCATCGGCTCTAACGCTATGGTTGCCGATAAAGACGGCTTCATCCTCCTTTGCCAGCACACCAATCGCCGCATTGTGCGGCTGGCCAAGGACCTCACCATGACGCCCTACCTGGAGAAGTACCAGGGCAAGCGCCTCAACAGTCCCAACGACCTGGTGTATAAGTCCGACGGCGCGCTCTACTTCACCGACCCGCCATACGGACTGTTGAAGCAGGACGAGGACCCCGCCAAGGAGTTGAAATTCAACGGCGTCTTCCGCTATGCCCACGGCAAGTTGCAGGTGGTGGTCAAGGATCTGACTCGCCCCAACGGGCTCGCATTCTCGCCCGACGAGAAAACGTTCTACGTTGACAACTCCGACGAAAAGCATAAGGTCTTCATGCGATACGACGTGGCGGCGGATGGCACTGTCTCGCACGGCAAGGTGTTGGCCGATGTGACAGACGTGAAGGAAGACGGCAATCCGGACGGCATGAAGGTCGACGTGCAAGGGAATATTTACGGCAGCGGTCCGGGCGGCGTCTGGGTATTCGCACCCGATGGCAAGCATCTCGGCACCATCAAAACGCCCGAGACACCGGCGAACTGCGGCTGGGCCGAAGACGGCAAGACGCTTTACATTACCGCCCGCACCGGTGTGTACCGCATCCGGCTCGCGGTAGCGGGCGAGAAAGCGCTTTACCAATAACACCCAGGAGGAGTGATGAAGCGACGGTCTTACCTGAAGGCAATGCTGGGCGCCACCGCCGGTCTGAGCGGCGCCGGCGCCCAAGAGCCGAACAAACCGGCGCAGAACCCGATCGTTCTGCATGTGGATCTCTCGGTAGATCCGGCCAAAGAACGGGAGATGCTGCATAACTTCCACACCATCTTCAAACCCGCGGCTACCAAGTTTCCGGGCTATATCGATGTGAAGATGTGTAAGCTGCGATCGGCCCTCCAGGGCACGCCGCCCGAGGGCGTCAATTACCGTTTCCAGTTGACGTACCAGAGCGAGGAGCTGCGCCAGAAATGGGTGGCATCCGAGACGCACAAGAAAGCGTGGCCCACCATAGAGAACACGCTGAAATCGAAGAACTACGTCGTGCTGCTGTTCGATTCGATGTAGCGCCTCGCGGCGCGGCGCAAACTACGGGGCGCCGCGCCCGCCCGTTCCGGCGGGCGCCGAATCCTTCAGGCGAGCGGGGTTTCGCGATGCAGCAGGTGGAGAATGTTCCCCTCTGGATCCCGGAAGAAAACCGTTGAGTTACCACCCTTCTGCGCCGGCTCGGTGAGAAAGGTAACTCCCTTCTCCTGGAGGCGCCGGCAGGCGGCTGGAAAGTCCGCGACCTTGAGCGCCAGGTGGCGGAGGCCCGCATCGTTCATCCTGGCTAGCTCGCCGGCTCGGCCTGTCGCTTCGATGATCTCGATCATCGACCCATCCGGCGTCCTAACGAACACCGTGCGGCTGTTCTTGGACTGATAATTGATCGTGAAGCCGAGGCAGTCCACGTACCAGCGGGCTAACCGCTCCGGGTCCGGCGACGCAATCGCAGTGTGTTCAATGCCTGTCACCATAATCCGCGATTGTAACGCGCCTCGGGCCGCCACCGGGCGATCGCGCGCCGCGCGTCCCACGGTGCACCGTAGCCGCCGTTTATACCCGATTCACCACGTTGGCATAGCGGCCATGCAGTAATGCGTCTCTCACGATGAGAGCCGATTTCGTCCGCATCTCGATCAGGGACTCCTGTGAATAGAACGCGCTGTGCGGGGTCACGATGCAATTCGGAAACTGCTGGAGCGCGGTTGCTCCGGATGGCTCGTCCTCGATCACATCCAGGCCGGCGCCGGCGATCGCGCCCTGTGACAGCGCGTCGAACAGCGCATCGTACGATACCACCGGACCGCGCGCCGTGTTGACCAGGTAAGCCGACTTCTTCATCCGCGTCAATTCCCGGCCTGCAATCAGGTGGCGGGTTTCCTGGGTCAGGGGCGTGTGGACGGAAACCACATCGGCAACCGGCAGCAGTTCTTCGAGACTCGAACTGCGCCCGACGCCGATCGCCTTTTCGTATCCGGAAGCCAGGTAAGGATCGTAGAAGCGCACGTCGAAACCGAACGCTTTAGCGCGCAGGGCCGCCGCCGTGCCGATGCGGCCGCACCCGACGACTCCGAAAACACGGCCGCGAATTCTCCCGCAACTCAAGGCGGCTCGCCATTCCCAGCCTCCCTTCGACACGTCGGCCATCAGCGGTTTTAGCTGGCGAATCAGCGCCAACGTCAAGGCGATCGCATGGTCGGCCACCTCTTCGGTTCCGTAATCCGGGACATTCGCCACTCGAATGCCGCTCGCGCCTGCCGCGGCTACATCGACGTTGTCGTAGCCCACGCCGTTCCGCACGATCAGCCGTGTCCTGGCGAGTTTGCCAAGCAGGACGGAGGTGAACTGTACGTGGTGCCAAAGGATGATGGCGTCGGCCTGACTCGCATAGGGCATGAACTCTTCTTCGGAGTGCAATCGAATGAGCCGCACGTCCGCGCAGTCCCGTAGTATCCCCTGCTCGATACTGTCCTCTTCCCCATGAGACACATCCGCGGAGTCGACAATGAAGACCTCGTACTTCTTGCGGACGTTCTCATCCCCGGATGGCTCCCTGGGAACCGTTAGGGCTCCGCTGTCGGGAGCAATTCGGTGGCCCTCCTCGCCAGCCTGGTCCGGCGGCCCCAACCTCGCAAGAAAGCTTGAATCGGCATCAGTTGTCATCAAAGTGCTCCCGCAATCGGAAATGTGTTCTAAGCCACTCATGATACTAGAATTGCGATCTTCCGTCCCCGGGAAAGATCGAATCCTCGCCAATCGGGTGAGATCCGAGTGTCGGCGCGCGACCTGTAATTCGGAAATATGCCTGGCTCCACAGGCCGTTCGGTGTGGCTGAAAGCTCGCTGACCGCTGACAGCTTCTTCCCCACAAAAAAATGCCGCGGCGCACCAAGCGCCGCGGCTGCCGGGAAACGTTGCTATGCGGGCTGCTACAAAACTATTGAACGGGCGGACGTCCGCCGCGTGCTGCCGGACCGTGTCCCTTGGTGACCGTATAGTCGGCGGGGGTCTGGAACAGCGAAGCATCCGGCTCCGCGCGGTTGACGTTGGTAAGCTGCGTCACCGTGGTGCCGAAACGCGGGTCGCTCGTCTTCACCATCACCGGGACCTTCAGGTCCGCCGACATCCAGGTCTCGCGCACAATCTGAATCGCTTGCGCGTTACCGATCGTGTTGGCCGGAATGGTGTGGGTCACCCGCGTGCCGCTGGCGGCGGCGCCGTTGATGGTCTCGGTGCCCAGGTCTTCCTTTACGATGTTGGCGGACTCCCCGTTCCGCCGCCCGGCCGGATTGGGCCGTCCGGTTCCGGCATGGTTGCCCCGATTCTGGCGCGTCGGCAGCGTGGTCTCGAAGGCAGTCTTATTCTGCGCATTGAGCGTCCGCCTCACTCCCGCCACCGGATCGGCGATCTCGACCACCGTACGGCTGCCTTGCCCATTCGGGCCGGTACGGGTCGTTTCCGCCCGCACTCTTCCCTGGCTGTCGCGAGATAGAGTGGTTTGCTCCTGCCGTTGGATCGAGTTGCCATTGGCCAATGTCTGGGTATGGACCGTCACTTGGGTGCCGGAGAAAGGCGCGCCTGTCACGCCGGCTCCCATCTCGCCGCGCATGCCGAGGGATTCCGGCCCGGGTCCCCCGAAACCTCCGCGCGGTCCTCGTGGCGGCGGGCCCTGTGCCAACAGCACCGCTCCCGCCAGCATCCCGATACCTAACAGTTTTTTCATTCCGCCCAAAACCTCCGTTCATTAGGAGATTGCCCGGATCGCCCGAAAAGTTCCCGTTTGAGCGAAAAAATAGCGAGCAGGCGGTCGTCACCTGCCCGCTTCAGAAGGAGGAGGATGGAAAACTGGCGAAATTCAACCTCTCCGCGAGCGCAACAGGCGGGTACCCACGCTCAGCCCGATCAGCGCCAACCCCACCACCACGCAGGTCCCCGGTTCCGGCGTGGGCGCTGCGCTGGTTGTGCCCGCTACCCGAACACCCAGCAGCGTGATGCCCGCCGAGGACGTCCCGCAATTGGCGATGATCTGGCCGTACCTCGGTTCGTTCACCGCCTCCAGCGAATAATAAGTGTAGTCCCCCAGGTTAGGAATCGTTTCCCACGCGTTGGCCGCCGTACCCCAACCGGCCGTGTTCGACGTGATCGGCGTTCCCAGCTCTCCCAGCGTGTCCGACCCGAACAGTTCCCAGCCTTCGCCCCCGGACAAATCGCCCACTTCAAACGCCGCCGTTGCCCCCTGCACCGTTTCCGGATCGGCGAAATCGACCGTCACGAAATCGCTGGTCGTAATCCGGCTGCGGCTCCCCGCCAAACCCAGGCCGCTCGCCGTCTCGGAAAGCTCTGCCGCCGTATTGTCCGGGTTCGTCGACGTGTAGTCAAAGCCGTATACCGTAATATCGTATGGCGTGGCGCCATAGGTGTCGCTGTCACCCAGGTTGGCGCTGGTAGTCTGGAAGGTGTACGTATAAATCGTCGTTGCATTCGAGGGCACGGTAGCGGCCCCCAACAGCAGTGCGGCGAGCATCCAATTGGTTTTGAGCATTCTTGCTGGCTTTTCCCCGATCCCTTTCCCGGCCCATCGGGTCCCGGTACGTTTTCATTCTGTGGGAATCCAAACCCGTTTCCGAGTCATGCACGTACCACACAGGTACGGTCCCAACAGTTCGGTGAAATCAGGGAAGCCAGTGGTATTGCGGATGTAAGTAGCGCCAATTTCCGCGTTGAATCTAAAAGACTTCCAATCCAATGGGTCCTGCCGGTACCGGTGGTGGCACAGGCTTGGCTTCAAGTTCCAAGGTGATTTCTTGGCGTCCGCCGGTTTGACGGGCTCGGAACGCGCCGCCCTTTTCAGCTTGGCCAGGGAATCGTCCACGCGCTTCTTTGAAATCAGCCGCGTCGTCGTGCGCAATTCCGCGGTAGCTGGACTGGATTTGCATCTCACAGCCGGAGCCCTGGGTGTTTAAGAGGACGGAGTTGGTACGCTGGCGGCTGGCCCAGGCAAAGTTGTAGGAAGCAACACGGTGGCCGATCATGCCAATCGTGCACAAATCTGCACAAAGTTGCACAAAGGTTGCCGGCGCCCGCCCTCCGTTCCATGCACAAAAATGCCCCCAAGCCCTCCCGGCCGGTCCGCCGTTCCCAAGTTTTTTTGATTTCTAACTAATTTATTCCATTCCACTTAGCCAAGCGATAGAGGGAGCCGGCCCGCAGCGGCATGATATCTCTGGAATAGGTAGGAACCGGCCTGGGAGGCCCTGGCTTCGAGCTTCGCGGAGAGAATACCGAACGAAGCCACCTGCTTCCCATTAACATTAAGAAATAGAAGTACTTATGCCAATCTCTGACGAGCCTGGCCAACTGGCTGGTGGGCGACTCGAAACGCCCAAGCTATAATCGACTTTTATGCCCCAGATCCACCATTCCGTTTGTGCCTTGGACTGTCCGGACTGTTGCTCGCTCACGGTCACGGTCGAGGACGGCCGCGCCACCAGGTTACGGGGCGACGCCACCCATCCCGTCACCCGCGGCTTCCTCTGTGGCAAGGTGGCGCAGTATCTGGACCGCCAATATGCACCGTCGCGCTTGCTCTATCCCCAACGGCGAATCGGGGGCAAAGGCGAGGGCAAATTCGCGCGCATCGCTTGGGACGAGGCCCTCGATACCATCGCCGGGCGTCTGGCCGAAACCGTCCGCGATTTCGGGCCGGAGTCGGTTCTCCCCTACAGCTACGCCGGCACCATGGGACTGCTGAACGGCTCCGGCATGGATCGCCGGTTCTTCCATCGCATGGGCGCTTCCCGCCTGGACCGAACCATCTGCTCGGTTGCCGGCGAGGCCGGCATCGCCGAGTCCCTCGGCATTCGCCTGGGTACCGAGCCCGAGCAATTTCGCCATCCCCGCCTGATCCTGGCCTGGGGCGCCAACATCCTCGGCACCAACGTTCATCTCTGGCCGTTTATCATGGAGGCACGCCGCAACGGCGCCAAACTCTATACCATCGATCCGCGCCGCAACCGCACCGGTTCGGCCTCCGACAAGCACTTCTTCATCAATCCGGGCAGCGATACCGCACTCGCGCTGGCCATGATGCACGTCATCGTGGGCGAAAATCTCCATGCTGCCGATTACGTTGCCGCCCACACCGAAGGGTTCTCCGGGTTGCGCGAGCGCGTCCGCGATTGGACCCCCGCGCGCGCCGCCGGGTTGACCGGCATTCCCGCCGCGGAAATCGTCGCCCTGGCGCGCGAGTACGCCACCACCCGCCCCGCCGCCATTCGCCTCAATTACGGCGTCCAGCGCAGCGAGCGCGGGGCCATGGCCGTTCGCTCCATCGCCCTGCTGCCCGCTCTGGTCGGTTCCTGGCGGGACGTCGGCGGCGGCTTGCAGCTTTCCACCTCGCAGGCATTTGCCCTCAACCGCGAAGGCTTGGAGCGCCCCGACCTGCAGCACGTCGCCCTGGGCCATCCGGCGCGCAGCGTTAATATGTCGCAACTGGGCAGCGCCCTCACCACTTTGGACACCCCCCCCGTCAAGGCGCTGGTCGTCTACAATTCCAATCCTGCCGCCATCGCACCCGATCAGAATGCCGTCTTGCGCGGCCTGGGGCGGCCGGATTTGTTCACCGTGGTGCTGGAACAGTTCCGGACCGATACCGCCGACTACGCCGACATCCTCCTGCCCGCCACCACTTTTCTGGAACATACCGATCTTTACCTCTCTTACGGGCACTACTACCTGCAACTGGCCCGCCCGGCCGTGGCTCCCGCCGGCGAGGCCCGCTCCAACCAGGACGTGTTCCGCGCCCTCGCCGCCCGCATGGGTTTCGAGGAGCCCTGTTTTGAGGAGTCCGACGACGATCTCATTCGCACCCTGCTCGATTCCCGGCATCCCTTTGTCGCCGGCATCACGCTCGAAGAACTGGAACGCGACCGCTTCGTCCGCCTCCGCTTACCCGAACCTTTCTTGCCTTTCGCCAACGGAGGCTTCGGCACTGCCGATGGCAAATGCCATTTCCGCGCCGAAACCCTGGCCTATGATCCACCCGTCGAATCGCGCCACGGCGATCCGGATCTGCGCCGCCAATTCCCGCTGGAGATGATCACCCCCAAGGGCGACGATGGCATGAACGCCACCTTCGGCAATCGCGACGGCGTGGACCGCGCCTCCGCCACCCTCCATCTGGCTGCCGCCGATGCGGATTCCCGCGGCATCCGCGATGGCGAGGCGGTTCGCGTGTTCAATCTACGAGGCTCGTGCCTGCTGGCGGCGCGGGTCGATGACAGCGTCCGCCCCGGCGTGGTTTCGGCGCCCGCCGTACGCTGGGCCAAACGGTCGCCCGGCGGACGAAGCGCCAACGCGCTGGTTTCCGAGCGCTTGACCGATATGGGCGGCGGCCCTACTTTCTATAGTTGCCTTGTGCAAGTGGAAAAAACGGGAGACTGATGCAACCCTTCATTTCGAATTCGCCCCATCGCCTGGCGGCGGCCCTTGTCCTGGGCGCCGCGCTCCTTTCACCCGGCTGCAAGCGCGACCAAAAGGTGCAGGTGCAACCCACCATTGAGGAAGAGGATACTCCGCGCCTGGCCTCCGCCGTGCCCATGAACGTTCCCAAGCTCGCGCCGCAGCTCGTCAGCGGCTTTTACCCCATCGAGAACAATTCCTGGCGCTGGACGGGAAAGCAATTCTCCGTGCTGCTCCGTCCTCCTACTGCCGCCGCCCAGCGCGGCGCCGTGCTCTCGCTGGAATTTTCCGTGCCCGACCCGGTCATACAAACGCTCCATGCCGTTACCTTGAAGGCCTCCGTCGAGGGAACGGCTCTACCTCCGGAAACCTATACCAAGTCCGGCGCCTACACCTTTAAACGGGAGATCCCGGCCAGCGCGATCTCCGGCGAATCGGTGCGAATCGACTTTGCCCTCGATAAAGCCATGCCGCCAGCCGGCGCCGAACGGCGCGAATTGGGGGTCGTGGCCGTCTCGGTCTCCCTCGGTCCAAAATGAGCCGTGCCCGGGCTCTCGTTGGCTCGGCTGCCTACTGGCTGAGCCCGCCGCTGGTTTGCCTGGCGCTCCATTGGTACGATTTTCGCGCCTGGTTTCGCACCGACGATTTCGCCTGGCTGGGGCTGACGCGCTGGATCTACAGTTGGCGTGCCCTCTGGTACGCCTTATTCCTGCCCCTGGCGGAGGGCACCATCCGTCCCTGGAGCGAGCGGGCCTTTTTCATGGCCGGCTACAGCCTGTTCGGCCTCAATGTTCTGCCCTACCGCGTGGTCATCTTCGCCACCCAGTTCGCCAGCCTGATTCTGGTCGCCTGGATCGGCCGCCGTCTCACCGGTAGCGCCGCCGCCGGATGGCTGGCGACCCTGTTCTGGATGGCGAACTCGTCCACCTCCATACCGTTGGGCTGGGCGTCGGCTTACAACCAGGTGCAGTGCGGGCTGTTTCTGCTGGCCGCCTTCGCGCTGCTCCTGCGTTTCCTCGAAACCGGCCGCCGCGGCTACTGGATCGCGCAATGGGCGGTCTTTGTATTAGGCTTTGGTTCGCTCGAAATCATGATTGTTTATCCCGCCGTGGCGGCCGCCTACACGCTCCTTTGCGCCCCACGCTATTTTCGACGGACGCTCGCAATGGCGCCGGTTTCCGTGGCCTACTTCCTCATCCATCGCGCCGTGGCGCCGCTCGCCGCCGCCGGCGACTACGCCATGCACTTTTCGCCGGCCGGCCTCCTGCGCACGCTGGTTCGCTATTGGGCGTGGTCGGTGGGGCCGGTCTATCTGCGCCCCTCCTACGGCACGCCGCGTTGGCTTTTGGAAGCGCTTGTCGCGCTGCTCAGCGTCGCCCTCGCCGCCTTCGCCGTCAACCGATGGCGCGCCGGCTGCCGCGGCGTCGCGTTCTGCCTGGCATGGTTTGTCCTGGTGATCGCCCCCGTGCTGCCGCTGCGCGACCACGTGAGCGAGTATTACCCTTACCTGCCCGTCATTGGCCTGTGCTGGCTGGGCGCCTGGGCGGTGGTAACCGCATGGCGCCGCGGACCGGCCGTCAAATCCGCGGCCTGTGCCGCCGCGGCCGCCTATCTTTTAATGGTTGTGCCCCAGATGCGCGCCGCCTCCCGCTGGAGCTATCGCGTCACTGTGCGCGCTCGCAACCTGGTGGAAGGCCTGGCCGGCGCCCATCAGCTCCATCCCCGGCAACAACTGGTGCTGGATGGCGTCGATAGCGAGCTGTTCTGGCACGCCATCCGCGACCACGCTTCCTACCTGCTCGGCATCGAGCATCTTTATATCACCCCGGAAAGCGCTGCCCATATCGAAGTCCATGAAGACATCGGCGATGTTGGCGAGTTCCTGGTGAGCGGCGCCGTTCTTACCGAAAATCTGGCCGATGGCCGGGCGCTGGTTTATGACGTCCGTAATCCGCAACTTCGTAATATCACGACGCTTTACGCCTCCCAGCCCCACTCCCGCGACCTGCCCTTGCGCATCGATCCCTCCGACCCGCTAATCTCGAATCTTTTGAGCCCCGACTGGTATCCAATCGAGATAGATCATCGCTGGATGCCCGCCCGGGCCTTGGTGACCATGAGTGGGCCGCCCAAACGCGGCTTGGCTCTCTATCTGAACGGGTCGGTAAC
This sequence comes from Bryobacteraceae bacterium, assembly GCA_052148435.1. Lineage (GTDB taxonomy): Bacteria > Acidobacteriota > Terriglobia > Bryobacterales > Bryobacteraceae > JBEKYD01. The sequence goes on along the minus strand of JBKQIF010000024.1, from coordinate 56,869 downwards.
CAGCCAACAACTGGCGGGGGGTCCTGTGATCCTGAAGGTTGCTGTCGAAGGTTCGACTTTGGGAACTGCCAGCATCCGCTCCAACGATTTCGAGTTCCATTTCAGCCTCCCCGATAGCCTCGTAGGAAAACCGCAAGTCGCTGTGGATTTAAGCGTTAACCGCATTTTTCATGCTCCCGGCGACTACCGCGATCTGGGCATGTCGTTCGGCTTGATTGCCATTCGCTGACCGAGCCGCGACTAGCGGTTCTTACTGCTGCCGGCAGCCGCTTAAGGGACGGCCCGCGCTCAAATACTGTCAGCCCGACGGTATTTTGGCACTGTAGGTTGTGTCAAGCGGTATCCACCGTGGCGTTGAATCGTCAACGGATTGAAAAAAAAAGAGAGTATGAATGCCCGGTTTCCACAAGAGAAAAGACAAATTCCGCCGATATGAATGAGAAAGCCGGCCAGGGATTACCGTTGGCGAGTCCGCGGAATCCTGGCAGTGAAATTGCTTAGGAGAATTGCCGTGACGGCGGAGTTGAATGGTATGATTCACCGAAATAGCCCTTTTGAGCAACCATTCCTGCTGAAACTTTTGTTTTTTTTGGTCGTCTATACTGTAGCGAAGTAACGCAAAGAAGAACGAGCCAAGGGGAAGAAACTAAGACAACAAACCGACCGGCTCTTAGAAGGAGAAGTAAAATGAACCAGACCGAAGTTGCAAAATACAAAGCGGTGCTCGAAAACAAGCGGGACGAATTGGCGCACGGTCTTCGCAACCGGGAAGACATCGCAATCGAAAAAACTCCCGATGCTCTCGACGAAGTGCAATTAGCCGGCGAACGCGAATTGGCTATTCGCAACCTGGATCGCGAATCGAACCTCCTGCGGAACGTCAGGGGTGCCTTAGCAAGAATTGCAGACGGTAGTTACGGCGTCTGTCTACACTGCGAAGAGGATATTAAACCCAAGCGCTTGGACGCTGTACCGTGGACCAAGTACTGCATTCGCTGCCAGGAAGCGGCCGACCGGAATGAGTTCTATCCCGAGCCGGGTGACAGCCTCAACGAACTGCTGCCAAACGCTGCCTGAGCCTTGTCACCAACAAGGGCGCGAGAGCAGTCTCGCGCCCTTCGTGTTTTCAAACGGGAATCTGTTGCCCTTCGTTAACCTTCCGGGCCAAATCACCCACATCGCGCTGGGCACGCGGTTGCACAACTGCGTATTAAGACCCACAAATCCCTTTTCTCTGCGCCGCCCATGAGATTTCTTGGCCAACCCGCTACCGTTCCCACCAGGCTCGGCGTGCTTCCCGGTAGCTTTAATCCGGTCACCAATGCCCACCTGGCTCTGGTCGAAACCGCTCTCCGGGTCTTGGACCACGTGATTCTGGTGCTGCCGCGCCAATTTCCCCATAAAGGCTATTCCGGCGCCTCCTTCGAGCAGCGTCTGGACATGCTCGCCCAGGTGGCCCTAAACCACCGGCAGTTGTCCATAGCTACCAGCGATGGCGGCCTCTATTGGGAAATTGCGCGCGAGTGTCGCGCGGCTCTCGGCGAAGCGCTGGAAGTTGTCTTTGTGTGCGGGCGCGACGCCGCCGAGCGGATCGTCACGTGGGACTATGGCTCACCCGGCGCCGCCGAAGCCATGCGGCGCGAGTTCCGCCTCCTGGTTGCGGCTCGCGGCGGCCCATACCATCCTCCCCTGGATTGGCAATCGTCGATTGACGTTCTGCCCCTCGACCCGCGCTTCGAGGAAATCTCCGCCACCGAGATCCGCCGCCGTGTCGCCGCCGGCGAACCCTGGCAGCACCTCGCCCCCGCCGCCATCCATCCGCACATCCGCCAAATCTACGGCGCATCCCGCCCGCTGCTACAATCGCGTTGATGTCACAGGAAATCTACGCCACTTTCGATACCACCGAAGGCAGTTTCAAGATCAAGCTGTTCGCCGATAAGGCGCCTAAAACGGTCGAGAATTTTGTCGGCCTTGCGGAAGGAACCAAGACCGGCAAGCCTTTTTACGACGGCACCGTCTTCCATCGCGTCATCCCCAACTTCATGGTGCAGGGCGGCGACCCGGAAGGCACCGGCCGCGGCGGCCCCGGCTACCGCTTCGAAGACGAGTTCCACGCCGACCTCAAACACTCCAAGCCGGGGATGCTCTCCATGGCCAACGCCGGCCCCAACTCCAACGGCAGCCAGTTCTTCATCACCGTGGCGGCGACTTCCTGGCTCGACAAGAAGCACACCGTGTTTGGCGAGGTCACCGAAGGCTACGACATAGTCAAGAAGATCTCCGAGGCCCCGCGCAATTCCCAGGACCGTCCCCTGAATGAAGTGCGCGTCAACTCGGTCAAGATCGAGCGCGTCTGAGGGCCGCGCGGATCGCCGGAAGGACTCATGCGGCTGTCGATTTTTGGCGGCACGTTCGACCCCATTCATGACGGCCATCTGGCAGTGGCCTCGCAAGCCGCCGCCGAACTCCGTCTGGACCGCGTCTGGATCGTGCCCGCCGCCCATCCGCCGCACAAAAGCGGTGCGACCGGAGCCGGTTATGAAGACCGCGTGCGCCTGGCCGAGCTGGCCTGCGCCGCCGAGGAGCGTTTTTTCGTGTCGCGCATCGAGCAGGGCGGCGGCCGCAATTATTCCATCGACACGATCGAAAAAGTGCGCGCCACGCTGGCCTCGTCCGATGAATTGTATTTCCTGATCGGCGCCGACGCTTTTGCCGAGATCCGCTCCTGGCTCCGCTGGCGGGACGTGGCGCGGGCGGTTCGGTTTCTGGTCGTCAGCCGTCCGGGCCACCGCTACGACGTGCCGCCCGAAGCGCGCGTGGAGCGCATCGACAGCCTGGACCTCGATATCTCTTCTTCGGAGATCCGCCGCTCCCTGGCCGCCGGAATCAGGCCGTCCGGCCTGCCCGATGCGGTTTGGGAATATATCTCGGAGCATCGGCTCTACGGCGTGAAATAGCGAAAAAACCGCTCCCTTGGGCCGCAGCCCGGTTACTCCGTAACTTTTTACCGCTGCCAACCGAAACACCTATCGAAGACTTACAGGGATGAGCTTGGCATCTTGCGGAATGACAGTGGACAGGCCTCTGGCCGGTCGAGCCCAGTTCCGGCAACCTGCGGGCGAAGTCTCTAACACTCAGGAGAGGACTCTATGAAGAACTTTTGCGTTTTCAGCATACCGGCACTCCTCATGGGAGCTGCCTTAGCGGCCCAGGCCGCCACCGATTCGGACGCTCTGGTGGTCACGGCCTCCAACGCTACCGCCAATCAACTACTGGTTTACAACACCAGCGGCAAACTGCTCCAAACGATTTCCACCCAGGGTCGGGGCGGCGTGAGCGGCAACGCCGGCGGCATTACGGCGCACGGCAACTCGCTCGCCGTGGTCAATTTCGGATCGAAGTCGGTTTCCCTGTTTACGCGCGAGGGCAACGGCTTCCACATGACGCAATCCATCTCGACCGCGTCGAGCCCGGTCAGCGTAGCCTTCGGTAACGGGCATCTCTACGTGCTTGGAACGACGACGGTGGAATCCCACCCGATCTACGGTTCGGCGATCGGCTCCAGCTCCGACGGCGTGGTCACGCTATACAAGGCGGATGGATCGGCGGCGCAAGTGGGCGTGGTGGAAAACCAGCTCGTTATTACGGAAAAGAGCAACGTGATTGAAACCGTGAACCTTGTCGGGGATGGCGCCGTGAGCGGAGTTCCCACCCTGGTGCAAAACATTCCGGCGAACGTGAACGCGCCATTCGGCCTGGTTACGCGAGGCAACGACGCTTACGTCACCATCGCTCATGCCAATGAGATCAGCCTGGTGCGGAACGGCGCCGTTCTGACCGTAACCGGCTCCGGCACGCAGTCGGCGCCGTGCTGGCTGACGCTGGTGGGGCCGTTTCTGTTCTCGAGTAATTCGCCGAGCATGAGCGTTTCCCGGTATGCCGTCTACGGCCAGAAGATCGTGCAGGACGCGGCGGTGGCGGCTCAATTCAACGGTAACCCGACCGATATCGCGTCGGGTGGTGGATGGATCTCCGTAGTGGACGGCAACGGCCCGCTTTCGCACCTGTCGGTCTTCAGCGTGGACGAGGACGGCAATCTGACGATGAACGGCGCGGCCACCATCGACTCGCCGGCCAACGGCGCCGCCATCGTGACCGGCGGGAACCAATTGCCCGAATAAAGCGACCCGAGGCCGCGCTTACCGGAGACACGCGGCCATACCGGGCCGCTGGTCTCCGGTACCTTACACGGAGCCGGTGGCGGCTACGCGGCGCACGGGGACCCAGGGCAGGACGATCTGCGACTCGCCTCCGAGCAACATCTCGCCTTTCTTCTTCCAGTAATCGGCGGGAAGAGCGATCAGACGCTCGCCGGTCTTGCGGTCTATGTACGGGTCGGCTTTGTAATGGGGCATGGGCAGGCCGCGTCCCAGAACCGCCGGGATCGACTCACCGGAATGCAGGGCCAGGCGTTCGATGCGATCGAAACGGCTCCAGTTAAAGCAGACCGCCAGGACGCTGCGCAGCCAGTCGAGACGCTTCTGGGGGTCGGGTCCAGCCTCGTCGCGGCAACGCTGTGCGACCTTTTCGGTGAACCACCAGATTCCCGGCGGGCTTGCCGGTCCGCTTTGCGAGACGCGGTAGAGCGTGAGCGGCCCGGTAAGGAGCTTGGCCCGAATGGTAGCCGGGTCCAGGCTGCGCGCATTTTCGATTCGCGTTGCCCCGAGCCAGGCTTGCAGTTTCATCTCCTGCTGAAACGACGCCAGGTGGACGGGCGGAACGATTTCGGGCGCGCGCCAGCCGAGCCCGGCTTTGTTCAACGATTGTTGATACACGGGATCGTTCTGCGCCAGCACCGGGAAAATGCGCGCCACGTAGATACCGTACAATTGATCGGCCAGAGAAGACACGCCAATAGCTCGACCGAGAGTATCACGATTTCCGTTCGCTTGGCGGCGCTCAGCTAATCTCGGGCGGTCGAAGTGGGACAGACCTCCCGGCCTGTTATTCCGCTCCGCCGAACGCGCCGGACCGCTGCCGTTACGCGACGAGACAGGCCAGGAGGCCTGTCCCACCGCAACGCTACGGCTCGATGCCCAGCTTGGCGGCCACGCGCACCAGGGTGGAAACCAGGCGGTCGACATGCTCTTCGGTGTGCGCGGCGGTACACGAAATGCGCAGCAGGTTTTGCGCCGCCGCCGGCCGCAGCACCGGGTTGGTGTAAATACCCTCTTCGAGCAGCAGCTTGCACAGGCGGCACAGATCCAATTCTTCGCGAATCACCACGGGCACGATAGCGGTTTCCCCGGGGAGCACGTTGAACCCCTTGGCGGTGAGCTCCTCGCGCAGGTACTGGGCAATCCGCAGCAGATGAATCCGCCGCTCCGGCTCCTGGCGCAGAATCTCGAGGGCGGCGCTGACGGCCGCCACGGCAGCGGCGGGCAGGCTGGCGGAAAACACGAACGGACGGGCGGTGTGCTTAAGGTAATCGATCACCGAGCGCTCACCCGCGATGAAGCCTCCGACCGAGGCCAGCGATTTGCTGAACGTGCCCATCACGATATCGACGTCGTCCAGCACGCCCAGGTGCTCGGCCGCGCCGGCGCCGGTGGGTCCGAGGACGCCGATGCCGTGCGCTTCATCCACGTACACGCGCGCGCCGTAGGGCTTGGCCAGGCGGACGGTGCCGCGCAGGTCGGCGATATCGCCCTCCATGCTGAAGACGCCTTCGGAAACGATGAGAATGCGCTCCTCGGGCGGGCAATTTTCCAGGCAGCGCTCGAAGTGCTCCAGATCGTTGTGCCGGAAACGGGCCGTGCGGGCGGGCGAGCGCAATGCACCCTCCACCAGGCTCGCGTGCAGGTTGTGGTCGCACAACATCACGTCGCCTTTTTCGGTGAGCGCCGAAAGGGCGGCGTAGTTGGCTTGAAAACCGGTGGCGAACGTGATGGCCGCGTCTTTATGGACCAGCGCCGCCAACTCGTGTTCGAGGCGAACGTGGATGTCGAGAGTGCCGTTCAGGAGGCGCGAGCCGCTACAACCGCTGCCATAACGACGGACGGCCTCCGCCGAGGCTTCCTTAACCTTCGGGTGGGTAATCAGGGCCAGGTAATCGTTGGAGCCGAACATCAGGACCCGGCGTTTTCCCATGCGGACTTCGCCCGGACCACAACCGTCGCGATCGCCGAACACCTCGAAGTACATGTATAGGCCCGCGGACTGGAGATCACTCGGACGAGTGAAATTGCGACATTTCTCAAAAATGTCGTTCGATCCGCCGACTTTTCTCTTGCTAGTGACCCCGCTAGTCGATACGCGCATGGTTCTCAATTCCATTCATAAAGTCGGTATGTCTTGTATCGCCGGGCCCCCATCACCTCCAGCGAACGATTCATCAAAACATTGTCCTCCAAAATCCAGGACATTTCACAGTCGCCGAAGCCAAGCCGGCGGGCATTGCGCACCAACGTGGCATAGAACCCTGCGGCGAGGCCGGAAGCGCGGTATTCTTCGACCACGCCCAGCGCCAGCACCCGGACACTTCTAATCAAACGTTGATAATACAGTATTTTGATAAGCCCCGTGGGGAACAGCCTGCCGCCCGCCGGCTTGAGTGCCTGGTTGACGTCCGGCAGGGCCAGGGCAAAGCCCACCACGCGGCCGTCGACCTCGCCGATGAGCACCAGGCCGGGCTTCAGAATCTGCTTCATTTCCTTGCCCATCAGAAGGAATTCCTCGCGGCTCATGGGCACGAAGCCCCAGTTCCGCTCCCAGGCCGCGTTGTAAATTTCCCAAACGCGCTCCACGTCGGCCTGAAAATTCTTCATATCGATGGGACGGACGCGGACGCCGGTCCGGCGCAGAGCCTTATCCGCCACGCGCTCGATTTTGGCCATGGAGATGGTATTGGCGTTGCTGAGGTAGGCGAACAGATCCTTTACTTTGCGCAGGCCGGCCTGTTCCAGGAGGTTGGCGTAATGCGGCGGGTTATAGGGCATCATCACCATCGGGTCGGAATCGAATCCGTCCACGAGCAAGCCGCACTCATAGTTGGTGGATGGGTTTACCGGGCCGCGCAGGAACTTGGCGCCGCGCGCGCCGGTCCATTGGCGTCCGGTATCCAGCAGAGCGCTGGCGGCGGCCGGATCGTCGCGGCACTCGAAGAACCCGAAGAAGCCGGCCTCTTCCTGGTGGACGCGGTTATGGGCGCGGTCGATAATGGCCGCGATCCGCCCCACCACCTTGCCGTTTCGGAGGGCCAGAAAAAACTCGGCTTCGGCGTCGCGATAGAACGGGTGCTTCTTGCGGTCCAGCAACTCTTTCACGGCGATACGCAGGGGTGGTACCCAGTGAGGTTGGCCGCGGTAGAGAGAGTAGGGCAGCTCGATGAACTGCTGCAGCGACTTTTGGTCATTTACCGCGATAACGTCGACTTCGCCCAAGCGTTCACCGGCCTTTCTCGAAGCATTCGGTAAACGGACGGGGCCCCCGCGATCAGACACGCGGCCACGACTGCCCCGGCCATCACATCGACCGTATAGTGGTATCGAAGATAAACTGTAGCAAAAATGATAGACGGAGTGTAAGCCAAATAGGCTAAGAATGTCCGTTTCGAAAGCACCCGGCTGCCCCACCACGCCAGGATGGTCAACTCGGTGTGACCGCTGGGAAAACAGTCGTAATGGGCAGACTCCATCTTGTCCAGAGTGTGCTGCATGGAGTGAAACAGCCAGAGTCCCTGTAACGGTATGTGCTGTAATGAGTTTAGCAAGAATCGCGGGCCCCGCGCCGGCACCGCCAGATAGCCTGCGTAGGAAACCAGGAAGCCCGCCGCGATCAAGAACGCATAATATTGGAACTCTTCGGTTTTTCCCTTGCGCCAGATCAGGAATGCCACCAGCAGCACAGCCGGAACAAAGAGCGTGTACACCACCTGCAGAAACTCGGTAAGAACCGGGGATTGAAGGCGCTCCAGCCAGACCGTGGGATTAGCGCCCCAGATGCGGAAATCCAGATTGGCCAGCCAGCGGTCCGAATCGCCGTGCCGCACCGGCGGAATCAGAATCGCCATTTCCTTGTAGCAGGAACCTACGTACGGCAAAGGATACCAGTGGCGAAAAATCCAGCTGGTGGGGTTGGGCAGCTTGATCTCGACCAGCAACAGCGTCACGGCCGCAACGTGTATCGCCAGCAGCAGCGGGGCTTCGGGGATGGCTTTCCACCAGCCGAGCAAGATAGCGGTGGTGGCGGCCAGGAAAGCCAGGATGATTTTGTCCACCGGCCAGAAGTGGGTATCGATCAGTACCTTATCCATCCAGCTCCCTTGTACCACGCCAGAGTCTCGCGGAGGCCTGGTTCGATGCCGGTTTCGGCGGAAAATCCGATTTCGCGCGCCAATCGGCTGGGGTCGCACAGCCACCAGCGGCACTCGGCTTCGGCTACTTTCTCACGGGAGACAATGCCAGGCTTGCGGGTGAGCTTGGCCCCGATTTCGGCAAACAGCCCGGCGGTGCGCGCCACCCATAACGGCACGGTGAGCGAGCGCGGCCGAATGTTCATGAGGCGGGCCGCCACGGCGGCGAGATCCTTCCAATTCACGGCGGCCGGGTGAGAGATGAAGTACGTCTGCCCGGCGGCGTGGGGGCTGCGGGCGACCGCGATCAGGCCAGCCACCAGGTCGCGCACGTAGATGGCGCTGAACCAGCGGTCGCCACCGCCGATTTCCACCGCCCAGCCTTTGGCCAGCGGCTTCAGGATTTCGAAGACATCGGTATCGCGCGGCCCGTAGACCACCGGCGGGCGCAGGATCACGGCGTCGGGATACTCCTGCCGCACCAGAGTTTCTCCGGCCAGTTTGGACTTGCCGTAATGGGTGAAGGGGTGCGGGGTGGTTTGCTCGTCGGCGGGCGTGCCGTCCGGGCTGGGACCGACGGCCGCCAGCGAACTGACGTGCACCAGCCGCACCGGCCGGCGCGCGGCGGCGATGGCGCGGACCAGATTACGGGTGCCGTTCACATTGCCCGAGTAGTACCCATCCGGGGCGAGCGCCTTGGTCACGCCGGCCAGGTGAATGACGGTGTCGACGCCCGCCAGAGCCTCGGTGAGTCCCGCGCCGCTCTCCAGATCGCCGGTCGAGATGCGAAGCGCGTCCGGCAGCGCGCGGCGGTTGGGTTTGGATCGGACCAGACAGCGCACCGGGGGGGCGTCCGAGCGCAACCGGGCATCCGCGCACAACGCCTCGATCAGGTGACCGCCGATGAATCCCGTGGCGCCGGTAATTAGCCACATCAGAGCGTGCTACGGAAGGCCACGTCTCCGAAGAAGCTCTCCGCCGTGGTACCCGTGTGTTGAGAATTGATTTGAATGCGAACGCCTTCGATGCGCGGCGCGGGATAGCCGTAGGCGCGCTCGAAATCCACCGCCACATTGCGGTTTTCGCTGACCCACTGATTGGCCGACGCCGTTCCCGATTCGCACACGAACGCGAAAACGTGCAGCAACGGAAAAGAGCGCACCGTCTGCATGGCGCCGCGGGGGGCGGTGGTGTCCCAGATATAGGTCAGCACGCGCCGGCCGGCGAAGCCCACCAGCACCTGGGCGGCCTGATCGTCGGTCGCACTGGAGCGGAAATCCCCGCCGCTCGGAAGCTGGGTCACCTTCCAGTTCCAGCACAGAATCGGCGTGCGCGAGGGATCGATATCCACGTTCCGCTCCAAGGCAAATGAGGCTTTCACGGATTTCAAATGCAGGCAGACGGCGTCGCCTTCGTGGCATCCGCTGATCTCCGGCTTGCCGTGATTGACCGTCACCTGCCAACCCTTGGGCGGCTGCCCGCCGTTCCAGTCCGCCAGATCGACCACGATGGTAGCAAGCTGCTGGGACCGCAACGCGATGGCACACACCAGGATTCCAAGTATGATTCCAGGTTTTTTCAAAACATCTCTCGCGCGGCTCAAGTAATCCTTATTGTAACCGATGGCTTAGCCGGGCAATTGGAAACAATGGCAGGTTCGGAGCGCAGGCGACCCCGGAAGCGCTAATCGGACCGCGGCTGGCGCTCCCGCGCCAGGCGCTCGGCCAGGAACACCTTGAGCAAAGACTGGTAGGGAACGTCGCGCTGGTTCGCCATGACCTTGAGATCTTCGATCATAGAGACCGGAAGGCGCACGGATATGGTTCGCAGGGACGGTTTGAGGTTGACGAGCTTCCTGCGCTTAGCGGATGGCCAGTCCACGTACTCGGTCGAATCCGCGGTCGCCCAGAATTTCCTTTCGTCGGCTTCGCTTTTGAACTCAGGAATTCTCTTTCTCATATCTCTCGTAGACCACGGTTTCATTCCGGTTCCTGTCCCTGGCGGAGATTACCCGTATGAGGCTTCGCCGGAGGGTGAACGCTACAAACAACCGTCGGCCAGCGCCTGTCTGCCCGAGTACGTAATATCGCCTCTCGCCCTTCGAAGGCCGGACGTCGCCACGCGCGACCAGTGGTTCTTGAAAGAAGACGCCTTCGGCTTCCTCCGGGGTCACCCGGTGCCGTTCCCAGTTCTTCGAGGTATTGGACTCGTCCCAGTCAAACCCGGTGCAATTCTCCAACGGATCGGTTGCCGCCACAACTTTAGTATATAACCATTATATACGCAGATCCGAGCTTGGCCTAAGCGCCGAACCCGCATCACTTCTACGTCGCGCACCCGCACCGCGAAATCGTTAGCCGGCGGCGTCAGCCATGGATCAGGTGCATGACCCAACTGCCAACCAGGGTGGTGACCGCGCAGCAGAGGAATAGGTACGTTGCAGCGTACAGGCGTTCCCGCATGGAGCGATTCCCAAGCAACGCCATGGCCGCGGAGAGCAACAGGGCCAGCAACAGGGTGAAGGTGAAGTGGGGCATTAGCGTGACTCGCCCTTTCGCCATGTGAGCGCTTCCGACACCGCCAGCAGGTTGAAGAGACCGGCCAGGGCCAGCAGCGTGGTTCCGTACTCGTGGAGGCGTCCATCGAGAAAGGAATGCGAGCCGCCGGCGAGCTCGGCCAGCAGAAACGGCCCGCCGGCGAGCGACTTGGCCAGGGCCCCAGCTTTGAACAGCAATATCGTGAAGCCATCCAGGCCGCGGAGCTCAGTCGGCTGGGGCCATTGATATCCGCCGTGGAGCGCGAGACCGGCGGCAAAGGTAGCCGAAACCAGCACGGCGAAGCACGCAAACTGCTGGTAGCGGCGCGTGAGCAGATACGCCCCTCCCGGCACCAGCCATCCGAATACGGCGATCGCCACGGCCTTCATCGGGCGCCTCCGTCTTCCCGCGCCGGTTCCGAACGCGGGACCGACAACATGCGGTCCCAGCGCGTTCTGGTGAAGAAGTGCTCGGCCAGATCGACGAGGTGACTCATAGACCACCCTTCGAGGTCGGCCGTGGGCGCGTCGTACGACCAGTAGATCAATAGGGGCTTTCCCACCACATAACTACGTGGCACGAATCCCCAATAGCGGCTATCCTCGGAGTTCTCGCGGTTGTCGCCGAGCACGAAGAGCGTGTCGGGAGGAACGATCGCCTCGCCGTTGCGGACGTGGTGCTCGAACATGTCTCGGCCCCGCGGCGTGGTGCCCGCTCCCGGTGAGACCGGGAAGTCGTCGCGATAGGTATCCGGATAAGTCGGGATGTGTTGCGTGTAGGGTTCGACCAACCGGCGGCCGTTGCGGATCACTTGCCGATTGTCAAGACGGATGCGGTCGCCCGGGACGCCAATCACACGTTTGATGTAAGTCTGGCGGACGTCTTCCGGATAAAGGAAGACCACGATATCGCCGCGCCGCGGCTCGCGATACGGCAGCACGTGGCGTCCGATGGAGCCGGGCTCGGCGAAAGTCACCCGGTCCACCAGCATGTGATCGCCTACGAGGACCGTGCCCTCCATCGAAGCCGTGGGAATCACGTAAGCCTGGACCAGAGTTGTGCTGGCGAACAGGTAGATGGCGATGGTGACCGCCCACTCGGTAACGAAGGTCCGGGGAATCCGTTTACGGCCTGCGGACCAGACTGCCGCGGCTCTTTCACGGACCGTGGTGGCAAGCCAATCGGCGGCGAGGTGGATGGCGAAGCGAAGCATGGGCAAGCGGCCTCGGGCGCGCACCACGTCGCGGCAGCGGTCGCGGAAAAGCTGCTGCATGGCGATGCCATATTGGCGGCGAAAGTCGCGGGGGTAGGCGTAAAGCAGGACGGAATAGATGCGGCAAAACATGCCGATGCGGGCGAGTTCGGGTGTCATGCGTTACTCCCAGCCAACCTGGCTCTGGCCGCCATCACCGCGCCGGCGAGCCGCTCGGCTTCGGCGCGAACCACGCGTTTTCCCAGGCTGGTCATGCGGTAATAGCGGCGACGTTCGTCATCGAGCGCGGGGTCGGGGCGTTCGTCGGACTCCTCCACCAACCCCGCCGCAAGCATGCGCTTCAGGCATCCATAGAGCGTGCCCGGCCCCAGTTGGAGCGCGTCGCCGGTCTGGCGCGCGACGTCCTGCATGATGCCGTAGCCGTGCCGTTCCTCGCCGGCCAGAGCCAGCAGGATATGGAAAACCGACGGCGTGAGCGGAAGCAGTTCGTGCGGCGATTGCGGCTTTGACATAAATACATCCGTTACGGATATATTAGGCTATGTAGCGTAAGGATGTCAACATCACATGACCGGTCGCTGCATACTGCCCGTCCATGGCCCGTCACCTCCCGGCTTTCTCCAGCAGCATTCTGCGGACGGCGGCGAAAATCCGTTCCACGGCGGGCCGGCGGTAGGCCCAGCGCTCGTCGGGCTCGGGCGGGTTCACCACCATGGTGGCATTGGCCTCGAACAGCAGCAGGTCGCCGGCCGCGCTCAAGCCGAAATCGATGCCGGCGTAATCCAGACCCAGCGCGGCTTGAATCTGCTCCAGCGCAGCCATGGCGCGCGGCCCCAGCACGCCGGGCATGTTTTCGAGGAACTCGGCGTCTTCGGCGCGATGCTCGGCGCGTTCGGCCATCTCGGCGGTGAAGTAGTGAATCTTCCAGTGGCTCGAAATCGCCAGGTGCAAGGGATACAGACAACCATCGATCATCATCACGCGGTACTTGCGGACTTTGCCGTCGGCTCCGCGGGAATCCAGATACTGAATGGCGGTCAACCCGGCGCCGGGCAAGCCGGCCACGGCTTCCGGCAGTGCTTCGGCGCGGTCGACCAGCACAAAATGCCGGCCGGTATGAAAACCGGGCGTGCGCAGCAGCAGCGGAAAGCGCATGCCGTGCCGCGCCAGGGTGGTTTCCGCATCGGCCGCGCTCAATAGTTCGCGAGCGAGAGTGACCGTGGCCGGGGCGATGACTCCGGGCAGCCGTGAGAGCCGCTCGGCATTGTCGGCCCTTCCGGTGGCCATCACCGCCGCCGGCGCGTTCAGCATCGGCGCGCCGGTGAGTGCCGCCACCGATTGCGCCGCCACCAGCGCCTCCGCTGCCAGGTCCGCATCGCCGATGGCATTGAATACCAGTTGATGGCGCGGCAGCGGTTGGCGGAAATCGTAGAACTCGGGCACCACCACGGTGGTCTGGAACACGCGATCGTCCAGAAAATTGCGGGTGGGGATGTTGCCGCCCACCGCCGAGATCAGCAGCAGCAGCGACACCGGAGGCCCCTCGCCGCGATACGGCAGGGTGAGCACGGCGCGGCCCTCGAAACCCTTGCGCCGGTGCCAGGCCGCACCCTCGGCGTCGCCCAGCTCCGCCAGCACGTAAGACAGCCCCTGGTGCGCCTCCGCGTAACCCGGCGCGCAGCGCAAAGCGGCCTCATAATGTTCCCGGGCCGGCCCCGGCTCGCCGCTTTCGAACAGCACGTTGGCCAGGTTGACGTGGCTCATGGCGTCGCCGGGATGGCGCGCCGCGGCTTCGGTATACGCGGTGCGGGCCGCGGTTCGATACCCGGTCGAGTGCAGCAGTGTGCCCAGGTTGTTGAGCGCCAGGCGGTCGGAAGGCGCGCGCGCCAATACCTCCAGGTAGGCGTTGCGGGCATCGAGCGTGCGGCCCAACTCGGTCAGCAGGCGGGCACGTTCGAGCCGCAACTCGACCGCCTCCGGCTCGGCCGCGAGGCGCGTTTCCAGATCGCGCAGGGCGGCTTCACGCGCCAGGCGCGGCGGCCACTCGGTGGTGACGCCGCTGGTAGCCGCGGTGCTGCGTGCCGCCCGGTCTTTCAACCCGCCGCCCAAAGCCACCGTCCGCTCTATCAGGGCGTCCAGGTCGGCCGACCGGGTGCGGTGGTTGACGATGGCGGCGCGAATCGCCAGCTTCCCGCCGATCACCGTGGTGGAAGGTGCCGCCACCCCGGATTCCTGCAGCTCGACCGCGATGCGCGCATTCACCCGGTGGGCCTCTTCCGCCCGGTAGCGGAAACAGACCACGTTCAACTCCACCGGCGCCGCCAGCTCCAGCTCGGGCGTCGCGGCGATGCGGCTCTCGAGGTAACGCGCCAGCTCGCAGGTCCGCTCAATCGAGGCGCCTATCGCCGCCGCGCCGTAGACCTTCAGCGTGAACCAGGTCTTCAGAGCACGAAAGCCGCGCGAAAGATCGGGCCCGAAATCGCACGGCCAGAATGACCCGGCCGCCAGCCCCTGGGCTTCCCGCCTCAGGTAAGGCGCCGAAGTGGCGAACGTCTGCCGATGCAGCACGCCGTCGCGCACCAGCACGAAGCCGGCGTCGTAGGGCACTTGCCCCCACTTGTGAAAGTCGAAAGCCAGGGAATCGGCGCGCTCGATGCCCTTCAGGCGGGGCGCCAGGCCCGGCGCCAGCATGGCCAACGCGCCACAAGCGCCGTCCACGTGAAACCACAGGCCCTCGGCGCGGGCGAGAGCGGCCAGCGCATCCAGATCGTCGATAGCCCCGGTATCTACCGTTCCCGCCGTGCCCACCAGAAGGAACGGCGTCAGACCCGCGCGCCGGTCGGCGTCGATGGCCGCGCGCAGGGCGCCGAGGTCGATCCGGTAGCGGCCATCCACCGCGATCCGGCGTAGCGCATCGCTGCCGATGCCGGCGATATCGAGCGCCCTCGCGATGCACCCATGTACCGCCGCCGAAGCGTACGCCGCCAGCCGCTTGCCGCCGGCCGCAACACCCGCGCAACGTGTCTCAAATCCCAGTTCCGTATCCCGCGCCACCAGCACCCCGACCAGGTTCGCCATCGAAGCGCCCGTCACAAACAGCCCGGTGGCGCTCTCGGGAAAACCGAACAACCGGCGCATCCAGCCGGCCACCTGGCGCTCGACTTCGATCGGAATATGGTCGCGCCCTCCCAGATTGGCGTTCAACCCCGCCGAGAGCATTTCCGCCACCATACCCACCGGCGTGCCCGCTCCGTGTACCCATCCCAGGAAACCGGGGTGCACGTTGCCGGCCGCGTACGGCAGAATGTAGCGCATGAATTCTTCGTGAACCGCGGCCAGCTCCGATGGCCCGGCGGGAAGCTCGCCGCGGAAACGCTCGCGCACGGCTGGCGGAATCGGCCGCCAGACGGGACGCTCGCGAATGTCTTCGAGATAGTCCAGAATGTCGTCCAGCATGCCATGTGCCGTGGCTCGAAAGCCTGCCCAATCGGCCGGATCGAGGGTGGCATTGGCGTCGCGCCGCGGAGGTTCGGTGCCCATCTACTCAATAGTAGCCGGGCGACACCCGATCGCAGGCGGGTTCCGCGGCGTCGTTTCAGCCTGGCCCAGGGCAAGTGCAGTTACGCGAGATGCGTTCGCTGAAAGGTCCGGTGGAACGGCCGCAGGTTTCGCGCGCTAAATTCCACCTAACCCGCGGCCAGTTGCAGGCGGGATTCTCTCCAGCCTGACGGTCTGCTAGTCTAGAAATCGGGGAAGCTCATTCCTGTATCGCTTGGCTAAAGGATCGGATGGGTGGTAGAGGAATACCACGGCGCAAGAGGGTTCGCCAGCTTCCGTTTCCGAAAATCCAGGCGCCCTTGCTCTGGGAGACTGAAAGGCGTTATACCTATATGCTTGCCAAGGAGGACATCATGAATAAAACGGTCGCTGCAATCGCTGCTGCAACGCTGATTGCGGGCCTTGCAGCTTGCAGTGGTTCGCGGCACGAAGCAAATGAAAAATATTACCTGGTAGTCCTAAATGCCAAAATCGCCTATTGGCAAGCGGCCTCGGCTGGCCTCGACCGGGCGGCGCGCGGCCTGGGAGTGGCTTCCGAAACGGTTGGCCCCGACAACTACGATGTTCAAGCCGAGGTGCAGGCGTTCCGTGACGCCGTGAGTAAGAAACCAGCCGGCATCCTGGTCTCCGCCGGCGATCCGACGACGATGAAGGAGCCCATCGATGCCGCCATCGCCCAAGGCATCCCGGTCGTCACCATCGACGCGGACGCCCCCGCCAGCAAGCGCCTGACCTTTGTCGGCACGAACAACTACCAGGCCGGGCTGATGGGAGGCCGCACCCTCGCCGAGCGCCTGCATGGCAAGGGTGACGTGGTAGTCTTCACCATGCCGGGCCAGTCCAATCTCGACGAGCGATTGCAGGGTTACAAGAACATCCTTTCCGAGCACCCGCAGATCAAGATTGTCCGCGTCGTCGATGTGAAGGGCACTCCGTCCATTGCATTCGATACAACCCAAGAAATCCTCAAGGGCAAATCGGTGCCGGACGGTTTCGTTTGCCTGGAGGCCACCGCATGCCAGGAGATCGCAGACGTACTCGACCGGAACAAGGTGGACGGCAAGGTTCTGGTCGCCATGGATTCGGACGCGAATACGCTCACCTGGATACAAAAAGGGAAGATCGCCGCAACCATCGTGCAGAAACCCTTCACCATGGCGCATTTCGGCACCCTCATCCTCGACACCGTGCATCACTACAAGCTCCCGACATTGGAAGCGAACTGGACCCAGGACACGCGCTCGCCCGTGCCGGTTTTTGTCGACACCGGCGCCACGCTCATCGACAAGGACAACGTCGATGCATTCCTGAAGGCGCAAGCGCCCGCCGCCGCGAATTAAACGGACCGAGGTGGGACAGACGATGTCTTCTTGTCTGTCCCGCCTGGTCTCGCGGGATCGAGCACGGCCTCGATCAACTCCGGGGCCGGCCCCTGCACGGCATCAACTCTTCTTCTTCCAAAACTCCACGCCTGGCCCGTGAGCCACCGGCCCACCCATCACATCGAAGTCGGCATGGGCCCGGGCGCGCAACGCCTGCACCGCTTCCGGCGAGAGCGGCTTGAACTTCCGCGCGATCCGTACGTCGTCGTCCAGTTGGCCCGGCGTAGTAAACCCGAGCGGGACGGCGGTCACCGGGAGGTTGAGCGTGTAGCTCAGGCAATCTTCCACGCTGAAAGTGCGCAGCAGATAGGCGCTGCCGAAGACTTTCATTCCCAGGATGCCGATGCCATGCTCCTGGGCAACCGGAACTACGTTCTCGCTGAAGCTGAGGAAGACCGTATCCGACACGTGCAGCGGCATGAGCATGGTATCGAAACCGTCGTAGCTACGGAGCAATTGCAGGTTTATGTCGGGATCGGCATGACCCGTGAATCCGAAAAACCGGACTTTGCCGGCCTTCTTCGCCGCGACAAATGCTTCCAGCGCCCCTCCCGGCCCAAGGATCTTTTCGATATCCGCCTTCGTGCCGACCGAATGCATCTGCCAAAGGTCCAGGTGATCGGTGCGCATCGTCTTCAGCGAGTTCTCGAGATCGGCTTCGGCTCCCTCGCGCGTACGCTGCCCGCTCTTACTGGTTAGAAAAATGTCCTTCCGAAACTCGGGGATGACAGAGCCATAGATCTCCTCGGCATGGCCTTTGTAGTAGCCGCGGGCCATATCGAAATAGTTGATGCCCAGGTCGTAGGCGCGCCGTATCATGGCGGTGGCCTCTTCGAGGGGAATCAAATGGAACCGGCCGCCGCCCATGCCGATACAGGTCAACTTCTGCCCTGTCCTGCCCAGTTCGCGCATCGGGACATCACCCGCCTTCGGCTTCGCTGGTTTGGCGCTAGCCGCCCCTACGAGACCCGAAAAGAATGTGCCAAAAAAAGAACGTCTCTGCATGCTGAAGCACCCCTTTCCAACTTCTAATCCGTCCCTGGGGACGGGCCGTCCGGAACTGGACCAATGCGTATGGGCCGGGGTGAAACTGCGTGAAGATATAATTTCCCGACCCATCGGTTTCTGCCCGGTACGAGATATTCGTTTCGCGGTTCGTCGCCACCACAGCGGCTTGGGGAACAACGCTTCCCGACGGATCTCCGAAGGTGCCGACGAGATCGCTGCCGAGGGTCTGGGACCACAACTGGCCGATTACACGGCAGCGCGGCAACAAAGCCTGAGAGGCCTCGTCGCGAATCTCCTTGTGCCGCCCTGTCGAGCGAGCACGTAACCCCGCGACCGCACTGCGCGCGCGTCCCGCAGCCACTGCGGTAACACTATCATCGGCATACCTTTCTGTCAAGCAGTTTCGGAGCCTCAGCCCTGCACTTAAGTCGATTCTTATCAGCATTTCCGAGTGCATCGAGTATACTGAGTTGGGGCAGATTCCGTAAGCACGCATAACAACGAAGGAGGAACATGATATTCCGTCCCAGAACGCAGAAGTGGCTGCGCATACCTTGCCTGTTTGTGGCGCTACGGGTGCTCGTACCGCTGAGCAATGGGGCCGACGCAACGCCTCCGAAGATTGCGGGAGGGCAGATACAGGCGATCTACCGCGTCCAGGTGGCCAGGGACGGCCATCTGCTTGAATCGGTGGTGGCCGCCATCCGGCAGAACAATATCCAGGACGGCGCCGTGCTGATGGGCATCGGTTCGCTGCAGGAGTGTGCGTATCATCGCTCAAAGTCGCTCGGACCCGACAATGCGGACGAGTTCTACACGGTAAAGGGCGCCATGGAACTCTTAAATCTCGATGGAACGATCACCGGCGGCAAGCCACACCTCCATATCACGTTCTCCAACGAGAAAGGCGCATTCGGAGGGCATCTCGATGACTGCCGAGTGCTCCGCGGCGTCGAACTGGTGATTGCCAAGTTTTCGGCGCTCCGCTGAACAGGTTGCCGCACTCTCTCGTCCTCCACAACCGGCGTCACGCCGGATGGAGCACGGCCTCGATCAGCCTCGGGCCAGGTTCCCGCATGGCCGCGCCGAATTCGCGGATGAATTCGTCCGCCGTGGCGGCGCGCGCCGCCTGGACTCCCAAACCTTCGGACAGTTTGATCCAGTCCGGCTCCGGGTGCGTAAGATCGATCATCCGGCCGGCACGCGGCCCCACCGTGCCGGCGCCGGTCCGCTGCATCTCGATATCGAGGATGCGGTAACGGCGGTTCGCCAGGATGACGATGGTGACGTCCAGCCGCTCGCGCGCCATGGTCCAGAGCGATTGCAGGGTGTACATGGCGCTGCCGTCGGCTTCGAGCGCCACCACCTTGCGGCCGGGGCAGGCCAGCGCGGCGCCCATCGCCACCGGCAATCCCTGGCCGATCGCGCCGCCCGTTACGGGAAGATAGTCGTGCCTGGCGGCGGCGAGGTGTGGCCAGATCGGCTCGCTGGAGGAAACGGCTTCGTCGGAAACGATGGCTCCCTCCGGCAAGAGCGCGCCCACAGCCCGGCCGACGGCGCCCGCGCTGAGCGGCTCGCCGCCCGGCAGAACCGGCCGCGGTGGACACGGCGGGGCGCTCCCCGGCGGCCGCGCGGCCAGTTCCTCGGCCAACCACTCGAGCGCGCCCGCGCCGTCCTGATCCTCGGATGCGAGCACGTCGAAGGCGCAGCCGGCCGGCGCCAGAGAGCTTCTCAAGCCGGGATAGCCGAAAAACGAGACGGGCGGACGGGCTTCGACCAGGATCAGGCGCTCGAATCCGGCCAGCAGCTCCTGCGCCGGCTCGGGAAAGTAGGGAATGCGCTCGACGGCGGGGATGTCACCCCCGCGGGCCATCCTGGCGGCGTATCGGTCGGCGAAGACTCTCACCCCGCTGGCGGCGCGCACGCGCTCGGCCGCGCGCAGGCCGCGGACCTGGAGCGCGGAGCCGCTGAGAAGCAGTCCGGCCGCGCCGGAGCGCAGCGCGCCAGCGGCGTCGCGGATCCGCTCGCTGGCCGGCAGAAGCCGGGAAAGCCGGGGAACGGGGCAGCCCGGCTCTCCGGCCTCGCTCCAGGAGAAATCGGCGGGTACGATCAGGCTGGCCACCTGGCCCGGCGGTCCCAGGGCTGCGGCCACCGCGGCCGAGGCTGCTTCGCCCACGGCGGCGGCGCGCTCCACCGTCCGCACCCAACCCGACACGGGGCGCGCGAAAGCCGCCGTATCGGCGGTCAGGGGAGCGTCGTAACGCAGGTGCTGGGTGGAATGCTCGCCCACAATGTTGACCACCGGAGAGCGCGCCTTGCGCGCGTTGTGGAGGTTCGCCAGCGCGTTCGCCAGGCCTGGTCCGAGGTGCAGGAGCGTCGCCGCGGGCTTCCCGGTCATGCGGGCATAACCGTCCGCCGCGCCTGAACAGACGCCCTCGAACAGGCCGAGGACGCCGCGCATGCGCGGCACGCGGTCGAGCGCCGAAACAAACTGCATCTCGGACGTTCCCGGATTCATCAGGCACAAATCCACTTCGTTCGCCAGCAGGCTTCTGAGGAGACACTCGGCGCCATTCATGTCGGGTTCCTTTTATCTCAACACACCGCGCCCTCCCGGTGGGCTGGCGGTACTATTTTAGTGGGGTGTGGCCATGTTGCAAGCGAACCAAGCCGAGGTCGCGTGGGACTCGAAGAAGAAGCAATGGCATGTAACGATTGAGGTCGGCGCCGAGTCGATTAAGCGATGGAGCGCCACCAACGGGCGCGAAGTGGACGACGACGCGCTACGGACCATGGTTGTCGAAACCGCCCGCGATGAAGGGTATGAACTGGAGGTGCAGCGGATCTCAATTGTGCGGTGAGGGCCAGGGGATTGTGCAAATTTGTGCATATCGAGCGCGGTGCGGCGCCGCCCGCATGCTCCGCCGGAAGGCGGTGACAGCGCTTTGCAAATTGTTTCCGCTTATTGCGCAGTCACTTAGCTGAGCACTCCGCCTGGCGGGGCTGGGCCGGCATGTTACTGTTCAGTCGTGCGAGAGTTCGCGCACCACTGGGGGCCCGGCCGTTTCCTGTTACTCCACCGGCCGGGTCTACGAGGAAGGTGGTGCGGGTCCTGGCGGCGGTTATGGCGGTTGCCGCCGCCAGGAGCGGCTACGCTACTTTTTCTTTTCCAGGTTCCACAGTTCCCGCGATAGCACGCGCCCGCAGAACGGGCAGTAGTGCAAGCCCACGAACTGGTGGCGCTCCTCGCCAAAAACCAGGAAGTATTCCGTATCGATATCGGTGATGATGGTGCCGTTCGAAAGTTGGTGCGGCTGGGCGCGGCGCGCGAGCTCGCGGTCCAGCAGGCGTTCGAAATTCTCGCAGCAGGCCATGGGATCGGACTATTGGATCGTGCTGGCGCCCTGGATGCCCATGTCCGTCGAAACTACGTTGCGGTTGATGTGACGATCCAGGTCGATCACGTAGGTATCGGCCGATTCGATCAGCACCGGCGAATGCGTGGCGCAGACGATGCGGAATCGTTTCCGGTCCACCAGCTCTTTGAGCATCTTGAGGATGCGGTGCTGGTTGGAGACCGAGAGCGCCATTTCCGGCTCGTCCAGCAGCAGGATGGTGCCTTCCGGCAGCTTGGGGAAGCTCTCGCGGAATAGCGACAGCATCACCTGTCCGTGGCTTGCCATTTTCAGGAATTCCACCATTTCCGGCTGCTCGCGAAACACCTCCGGCTGCAGCCGCGGGTTGTGCTGCTCGGCGTCGAACAGATAGGCGCCTTCGACCTCCACCTTGCCCGCATCCAGACGGTACACATACCCTTCCACCGTCTGACCCTTGAGCGCGCAGAAAATGGAAGCCAGCAGGGTAGACTTACCCGACCCGTTTTCCCCGGTCAGCATGATGAGCGGATGCGAGAGATCCACAATCATGGGCATGTGAAAGTTGAGGGTAGGGAAAATCGGGTGAGCCAGAATCTTCAAGTGCATCAGAAGCTCAGTATACCGTGCCAGAGCTTTTTACCGCTTCTCCCACGCTATACTGAGCGGGTAAATGAACTCCTTCAAGCCTTATCGCCTGGCGTTTGCCGCGTTGCTCTTTTCCGGCGCCCTGTTTGGCCAACTGGACGAGAAACTTCTCAAAGGGATCGAGTACCGGCTGATCGGGCCGTTTCGCGGCGGGCGCGTGCTGGCGGTTGCGGGAGTGGCCGGCGATCCCCAGACCTACTATTTCGGCGCGGCGGCGGGCGGCGTGTGGAAGAGCGTGGATGGCGGGGCGCACTGGAATCCGGTGTTCGACCGGCAGCCGGTATCGTCCATAGGCAGCCTCGCCGTGGCGCCGTCGGACCCGAACGTGGTGTACGCCGGCACGGGAGAAGGCTGCCTGCGCGGCGACATCTCTTATGGCGACGGCGTATATCGTTCTAACGACGGCGGCAAGACCTGGAAAAACCTGGGCCTGCACGACACGCGGCAGATCCCCCAGGTAATCGTGGATCCGCGCAATCCCGACATCGTCATGGTGGCTGCCATGGGCCACGCCTTCGCCCCCAACCAGGAGCGCGGGGTTTTCCGCTCGACCGACGGCGGCCAGAGCTGGACCAAGGTTCTCTACGTCGACGACCGCACCGGCGCCACCGACCTGGCTTTCGATCCCGCCAATCCGCGCGTGGTTTTCGCCGCCATGTATCAATTCCAGCGCGAGCCATGGACCATGACCAGCGGCGGCCCCGGCAGCGGTTTGTATCGCTCCACCGACGGCGGCGTCACCTGGAAGCGTCTCCAAGGAAACGGGCTGCCGGAGGGGGTGCTGGGACGCATCGGGGTGTCGGTTTCGGGCGGGGATTCCAGCCGGGTCTACGCCCTGATCGAAGCCGAGAAAGGCGGATTGTTCCGCTCGGGCGATGGCGGCGATAAGTGGGAACTGGTCAGCGACGACGAGCGTTACCGCCAGCGCGCCTGGTATTTCAGCCACGTCTTCGCCGATCCGAAGAACGGCGATACGGTGTACGTGCTCAACACGGGAATGTTCCGCTCCACCGATGGGGGCAAGACGTTCACCCTGCTTTCGGCGCCGCACGGCGATCACCACGGGTTGTGGATCGATCCCGCCAACCCGTCGCGCATGATCAACGGCGACGATGGCGGCGCCACCATTTCCATCGACGGCGGCAAGAACTGGACCCCGCAGCTCAACCAGCCGACGGCGCAGTTCTATCACGTAGCGGTGGATAATCGCTTCCCGTATTACGCGTTCGGCGCGCAGCAGGACAACACTCCCGTGGCAATCGCCAGTTGGAGCGACAGCGGGTTGATCGGCCTGCGCAACTGGTATGAAGTGGCGGGCTCGGAGAGCGCTTTCATGGCGGCCGACCCGCGCGACGGCAACATTGTTTATTCCGCCGGGCAGGGCGGCGTGTCCCGTTTCGATAAGAAGAACGAACAGGGCATCGACATCTCGCCCTGGCCGGTCAATTCTGCCGGCCACGGAGACGGCGATTTTCCGCACCGCTTCCAATGGACCCAGCCGATTCTGTTTTCGCCGCACGATGCCAACGTTCTCTACACGGCCGGCGAAGTGGTCTTCCAGACCACCAACCAGGGCAAGAGCTGGAGCGTGATCAGCCCGGACCTCACGCGCAACGACAAATCCAAACAGCAATCGTCGGGCGGCCCGATTACCAAGGACAACACCAGCGTCGAATACTATGACACCATCTTCGCGCTGGCCGAATCGCCGCTGGAGAAGGGCCTGTTATGGGCGGGCAGCGACGACGGCCTGATCCACGTCACGCGCAACGGCGGCGCTTCCTGGCAGAAGGTCACGCCGCGCGAGATGCCTGAGTGGAGCCTGGTGAGCCTGATCGACGCCTCGCCCCACGACGCCGGAACCGCGTACGCGGCGGTGGATCGCCACAAGCTCGACGATTTCGAGGCATACATTTACAAGACCGCCGATTATGGCAAGAGCTGGACGCGCATTTCGAACGGCATTCCGGCGGGCGATTACGTACACGCGGTGCGGGAAGACCCCAAAAGCAAAGGGCTGTTGTATGCCGGAACCGAGACCGGCGTTTGGATTTCCTTCGACGACGGCGCTCACTGGCAGAAGCTGAAGCTCAACCTGCCCAGCGTTCCGGTGCACGACCTGGTGGTGAAGGACGACGACCTGGTGGTAGCCACGCACGGCCGGGCTTTCTGGATTCTGGACGACATCACGCCGCTGCGCAAGCTGGCGCCCGGCGATGTAGAGGCGGACGCGAAGCTGGTACCCCCGCGTCCGGCTTATCGCCTGCGTTTTCCCGATTCAGTGGACCGGCGCCAGCCCGCGGGCGAGAATCCTCCGCCGGGAGCGATCGTTTATTACTATCTGAAAGCGAAACCCAAGGAGGAAGTGAAGCTCGAGATACTCGACGGCGAAGGCAACTTAGTCAAGAGTTACTCCAGTGTCAAGAAGACCGAAGCCGCCGGTCCGGCCGAATGGCCCGACGTGCAGCACCCGAGCGAAGTGTTGCCGGCCGAAGCGGGGCTGAATCGCTTCTATTGGAACCTGCGGCACGAGGATCCGGTGACGGTGCCCGGAACCTTCTATGAAAGCGACATCCCGCCCAAGGGGCCCATGGCGCTGCCGGGAAATTACCAGGTGCGGCTCACGGTAGCCGGCAAGGGCCAAACGGCGCCGCTGGAGCTTCGCCTGGACCCGCGCATGCACTCGACGCCCGAGGAACTCGAAAAGCAGTTCGAACTGGAGCGCGACCTGGCCCGCCGGCTGACCTCCCTGCACCGCGCCGTGAACGAAATCCGCGATCTGCGCGCCCAGTTGAACGCGCTGGGCGCGCGCTACCGGAACGCCGCGGCCTGGCAGCCGCTGAAGCCGCTGGCGGAAGAGTTGCTGAAGAAGATCGGCGCGGTGGAAGAAAACGTCATCCAGACCCGCATGAAAAGCACCGAAGGCGACCTGCGCTATCCCACCATGATCGACGAGCAGCTCATCTCCCTGAGTTGGGGCGTCGATGGCGCCGACGCCCCGCCCACCGACGGCCAGCAGCGGCTTTTCGCCGAATTGAGCGGCAAGCTGCAAGAGCAGTTGAACCAGTGGGACAAGATTCTGAGCGTCGACCTGACCGGATTCACCCGCACCGCGGAAAGGCAAAAAATCCCGGTGGTGGAAGTGGGGAACCGGAAGTAGCCTGAACATCCGATGTTTCTGTTCGATCTGTTCCGCTCGTTTCTGCCCTTGCACAATCCGCTGGGCTTCGGCGTGAGCGATTTTCTCCTGCTGGCGCTTACGCTGCTGCTGGCGGTCTGCGCCATCGGCTTCGCGCGGCTTCAGCCGCTGGCGCTGCGCCTCGCGTCGCACACGCGCTGGAGCATGTTGCTGCTGGCCGCGCTTCCGGTGCTGCTGCGTTTGGCTCTGGTGCCGCGCTTCCCCGCCCCCACGCCGGCCGGCGCGGACGATTTCGCCTACCTGCTGCTGGCCGATACGCTGCGCCACTTGCGCCTGGCCAACCCGGTGCATCCGCTGCATCGATTCTTCGAAGCCGTGTTCGTGCTGCAGGAGCCGGGTTACAGCGCCATTTTCCCGCCCGGCCAGGGCCTGGCGTTGGCTTTCGGCTGGGCCGTTCTGGGCCATCCGTGGGCGGGAGTGGTGCTGCCGGTGGCGGCGTTCTGCGCGCTGTGCTTCTGGATGCTGCGGGCCTGGACCACGCCGGGTTGGGCGCTCACGGGCGGCCTCGCGGCGGTAGCCGAATTCGGCCCGCTGAATCAATGGATGAACCTGTATTGGGGCGGCGCGGTGGGCGCCGTGGCGGGCTGCCTGGTATTTGGCGCGCTGCCGCGAATTAGAGCCGCCGGCCGCCGGCGCGACGCGGCGCTCCTGGGCGCCGGCTTAGGCCTCGCTCTGCTCACGCGGCCGTTCGAGTTTCTGCTGCTGGCCCTCTGCGCTTTGGTCTATGCCGCATGGGGTTTGCGCGACGGTTGGAAGCCCTGCGCTGCCTGGTGCGGCGCCGCGTTCGCTCCCGCCGTGCTGCTGATGCTGGCCCACAATTACGCCGTCACCGGAAGCTTCGCCACCATGCCGTACCAGCTCAGCCGCGATCAATACGGCGTCCCGGCCACATTCAGCTTTCAAGCCAACCCCGTGCCGCGCCGCGCGCTCACCGCGGAGCAGGCGCTCGATTACCGCGCGCAGTCGCTGATTCACGACGAAGCCGCCGCCATGCCGCTGGCGGAACGGCTGGGCGAGCGCCTGCATTTCTATCGCTTCTTCTTTTATCCGGCGCTGCTTCTCGCGCTGCCGGCGTTTCTGTTCGCTCTGCGTGAATTTCGATTCGCCTGGGCGGCGGCTTCGGTGGCCGTTTTCGCGCTTGGCACGGGCTTCTATCCTTATTTCTATCCGCACTATGTCGCCGCACTCGCCTGTCTGTTTGTGCTGTTCGCGATCATCGCGCTGGAGCGCCTCAGCCGTTGGACCATTCGCGATCGCGCGGTGGGCGCCGAAGCTGCGCGCCTGGTGGCGTTCTTCTGCGCCGCGCACTTCGTGTTCTGGTACGGTATGCACTGCGGCAGCCAGCCACTGCTCATGGCCGCGGGACAGTACGACGCCGCCGACTTCATCGGATACGGCGACCCCGAAGGCCGCATCCGCATCGCCTCGGAACTGGCCGGCCAGCCCGGAAAGCAGTTGGTGTTCGTCCGCTACGGCGGGCAGCATCAGTTCCACGAATGGATTCACAACGCCGCCGCCATCGACGCCGCCGCCGTGGTTTGGGCAGCCGATCTCGGCCCCGAGGAAGATCGAAAGCTGCGCGCCTATTACCCGGCGCGCACGGTCTGGCTTTGCGAGCCGGACGCCAGGCCGCCGCTGTTGACGCCGTATCGATAGGGGTAGGACAGACGATCGCTTTGCGTCGTCTGTCAGGCGGCCGCTCTAACCGGGCAGTGACACCTGCGCGCAGCGACAGGCCGGGAGGACTGTCCTACTCCCGCAATTCCACGATGGTCGCCCCAGCGCCGCCTTCGTGTTGGGGGGCGGGGTAGAACTTACTCACGTGCGGGTGATGACTTAGTAACTCGTGAATGGTTTTGCGCAGCACGCCCATGCCGTAACCATGGACGATGCGGACGCGCGAGGCCGTAGCCATGACGGCGCGGTCCAGGAATTCATCCACCAGGTCGCGCGCTTCTTCGGCGTGCTGGCCGATCACGTTGATTTCCTGGTGCACCGGCGCCAACTCGGGCGCCGGGCGGAAGGTCACGTTGCGGGGCAGCTTCGCGGCGGGCGCCGCGGCCTCCGGCAGCACCTCCAGCACGTCGTCGATCGATACCTGCATCTTCAGAAAGCCGGCTTCCACTTCCAGCCGGCCGTTCGACAGCAGGCGGCGCACCCGCGCCGGCTCGCGCACGTCGCGCAGGCGCACCCGCACGCCTTCTTCCACCTTCGGTGGGGCGATGTTTCCCTGGCGCGCGTCGTCTTCCGTATTCAATACGGTGGCGGCGAATTCTTCGCGCAGCTCGCGCTTGGTTTTCGACACGCGGCGCTGGGCATCCTGCTCGGCCTTGCGGCGGTCGGCGCCCTGGCCGATCTTGCCGATGGTGTCCTGGGCCTGCTCTTCGAAACGCGCCAGGGCCTGTTCGGTGCGGCGTTCCAGCTCTTTCAGCTTGGCCGTCTCCCGCTTTTCCCACTCACGCTCCAGTTCTTTCTCGCGGCGCTCCAGGTCGCCCAGCTTTTGGCGTAGCGATTGCTCCAGCGCCTGGGTGGTTTCGATGCGCTTTTCGAGCTCGCCCAGGAAGCGGGTCACGTCCCGCTCCCGATCGCTCAGGGAAGCGCGGGCGCGCCGCATGATGTCTTCGGGCATGCCCAGGCGGGTGGCGATTTCCAGACCCGCCGATTTACCCGGCAGCCCCAGCCGCAGGCGAAACGTGGGCGCGAGCGTTTCCTCGTCGAAGCCCACCGAGCCATTGACCACCCCCGGGGTACCGGCGGCGTAAATCTTCAGCGCCAGCAGATGGGTGGAAACCACCGTAAATGCCCCGGCCGCGCGGAAGTGTTCCACGATGGCGACCCCCAGCGCGCCGCCCTCCTCCGGGTCGGTAGCCGAGCCCAGCTCGTCGAGCAGTACCAGCGACTCCGGCGTCACGTCCAACGCCATCTCCCGAATGCGCGAGATGTGGGCGGAAAATGTGCTCAGGCTTTCCTGGATGGATTGGTAATCGCCGATGTCTGCCAGCACCCGGTCGAACAGCGGGAATTCGGCTTCGGCGGCGGGCACCGGCAGGGCGGCCTGCGCCATCAGGCTCAGTAGGCCGATGGTTTTCAGCGTGACCGTTTTGCCGCCGGTATTGGGCCCGCTGATGAGCAGCGTGCCGGCTTCGCGTGTCAGCTCCAGCGTGATCGGCACCGCGTGCGCGGCGCGCTTGCGGAGCACGTCCTCCAGCAGCGGATGGCGGGCGTCGCGCAGCAGCAGCCGCGCGCCGAAGCGGGGAATGGCGCAATCGAATTCCACCGCGAAGCGGGCCTTGGCGAAAATCAGCTCCAGCGCGCCCATGGTGGTGCGGGTCTGGCGAATGGAATCGGCGTGGCCGCGCAGGCGGTCGGTAAGCTCGCGCAGAACGCGCTGTACTTCTCTGGCTTCCTCCTCGTCCAGCCGCACCAGATCGTTATTCAGCTCGATGGTTTCGAGCGGCTCGATGAACAGCGTATGGCCGCTGGAACTGGCGCCGTGAATCACCCCATCCAGCTTGCGCCGCTGTCCGCTGATGACCGGAACCACGTAGCGTTCGTTGCGGATGGTAACGAACTCCTCCTGCAGCACGCCTTCCTCGCGGTGGGCTTTGAGGAATCGTTCCAGGGACTCCTGGATGGCCTTTTTCTGGCGCTCTTTCTCGCGGCGGATGCGGGCCAGGGCGACGCTGGCGCCGTCGGCGACGCTCCCATCGAGCAGGATCTTGCCGCTCAGCTCGCGCAGCAGCAGACGAAAATCGCCGATCGAGCGGGCGCGCGCGGATAGCCGCGGGAAGCGTTCGGCCGCTGCCAGGAGGAGCGATTTGGCGTCGGCCGCGCGGTCCAGCAGGGCGTAGAGATCCGAAATTTCGCGGGGTTCCAGCGCGGCGCCTTCGATGTGAAGCTTGTGGACCGCCTCGGTCACGTCCGGCAAGCCGCCAAACTGCAGACGGATCGAGGTGCGCTGGTATTGAATCGCTTCGCCGGCTTCGGCCAGGCCGGCTTCGAGGAGTGCGCGATCCGTGTGCGGCTCCAGCACCGCCAGTTCGGCCGCGCCCAACGGGCTGGCCACGTAGCGGCCGAGCAGTTCCCGCAGAGCTTCGAATTCCAGGAGATTGGCGCTAGTCTGCATGAGTTAGAAACCGGGCGCTAAGTATTCACTCTCGCAAGTATGGCCGCGCGTCCGGCAACCGCTCCCTCACGGTCGCGGCTCGGACTCGCGCATTTCCGAGCCGCGACCGTGAGGGAGCGGTTGCATCCGAGGACGCCACTCGACGTCCGAAACCATGCACTGAGCTATCGCGCATGCTTACGCTTTCTGAAGGCGCTCTCGATAACTCCCAGCGTGCCTTCGGTGATTTGGAGGGCCGGCAGGTCGCGGCGGCGGACCCATGCCACTTCGGCTACGTCGTCGCCCGCCTGCAGGCTTCCGCCCACGATGCGGCACAGGTAGTCCACCAGCACATAATGGTATTCCACCGCGCCGGCGGAGTCTCGCATGATCCGTTCGAAGAGCTGGAACATGCGGACCGGCTTCACTTCCAGGCCGGTTTCCTCGCGCACCTCACGGCGTATGCCGTCTTCCAGCAGTTCGCCGGTTTCGAGCGCTCCGCCGGGCAGCGACCACCAGCCTTTCAACGGAATCTTGCCGCGCCGCGCCATCAGGATGCGGTCGCTGCGAATCATGATCGCGCCTACGCCCACCATGGGGCGTTTGGGGTAGCGGCGGTTGTCTCTCGCGCCGGTACGGCTCACTTAATTCGAAGCCTCAAACTCACGGACTAAAGTCTGTGCCACCATAACCGACACGCTGCCGGTCGGAGGCGGCACAGGCTTTAGCCTGTGAAAAATGTGCCAACGCCAGTCAAAGACTAAAATCCGTGCCACTCTAATTCTCCTCTTTGGCGTCCAGGCGGACGCGGTAAACATTGCCGCGCGCGGTGATGAACAGCGACTGCCCGTCGGCTTCACCGAAAGCGCAGTTGGATGCCCCCTCGTGCGTCGGGATGGTGTGCAGCAGTTTGCCTTCGGGGTTGTAGATAGCCACTCCCTTGGCCGCCACGTAGAGATTGCCCTTTTCGTCTACGCGCATGCCGCCGGGCACGCCGTCGACGCCGGATATCAGGACTCGCTGGCCCGCGGCGTCGCCGGCGCGGTCCAGGTCGTACGCCACCACGGTGCGTTCGTCGGCGTTGGCCACGTAGAGCAAGCGGCCGTTGGGGGAGAGCGCGATCCCGGTGGGGCGGGTGGAAACGCGTGCCACCAGCTTCATGGGCCCGCGCGGCGGCAGGTGGTATACACCGTGAAAATCCAGCTCGCGGTGCTCCGACTGGCTGGAAAAGGCCGGGTCGGTGAAGTAAACGTGATCGTTCCGCGAGATCGCGATCTGCGCCGGCGCATTGAGCCGTTTGCCCTCCCAGCGCTCGGCGACCACTGTGACGGCGCCATCTTTTTCCGTGCGGGTGACGCGGCGGGCCCGGGATTCGCAGGTATACAATCGGCCCTCGGAGTCGAAGGCGTTGCCGCAGGGGCCGTGGGCGTCCTCGCGAAACACCACCGGATCGCGGCCGGGTGTCCACTGCAGCAATTGGTCGGAAGGCGTGTCGCTGAAAATCAGGAACCCCTGCCTGGACCACGCGGGTCCCTGGGTGAAGACGTACCCTTTGGCGACCAGCTCCGTATGGAACAGGGTAAAATCCTGGCCCGCGAGAGCTGCCGCCAGCGCCGCTGCCGCCAGCCAACCGGCCGCCGCCCGCGTCATTGGTTCAGGGTCTTCTGCACCACCAGGTTATTCTGCACCTGTTTGACGCCCTTCACCTTCTTTGCGATGGAAGCCGCGCGGTCCTTCTGCCTCTTGGTGCCCACGGCGCCGGTAAGGGTGACGATGCCCTGCTGCGAATTCACCTCAATGGTGCCGCCCTTGACGATCGGGTCGGAAGTGAGCTTGATGCGAACCTGATCCACGATCACGTCGTCGCTCTTGGGTTGGTCAGCCTGCAGGATGAGGCAGAATACGGCCGATAGAGCCAGCAGACTACCGATAAGTTTAGTCATCGTCTTCAAGCCCATTGTACCCGCTGTTTCCGGTTCGCTGGCTATCGGTCGCCGGCGGGTACTCCACCGAGACCAGAAAGAGGCCTTTGGCGGGCGCTGTCGGGCCGGAGCGGGTCGGGAACGCCTCCGCGTCGAGATTTCCCCGGCCGGCTTCGATGAGCGTGCCCACCAGGTTGCGCACCATGTGTTTCAGAAATCCGCTGCCCCGGATGCGGTACGTGAGGCGGCCGGGCGCGCGTTCCAGCGCCGAGGAGAAAATCGTGCGGACCTTCGAGCGTCCCGGCGCGTCACGCTCGTCGGCGGCCGCGAAAGCCGAGAAATCGTGCTCGCCGGTGAAGACTTCGGCCAGCCGCGCCATCCTCGCCTCGTCCAGCGGATAAGGATATTGGTGCACGTAGGGCCATTCGAACGGGCTGCATACCGGGCTGCGCACGATGCGGTATTCGTAGGTTTTGGCTTGGGCGTCGAAACGCGGATGAAACCCGGGCGCCGCTTCCGCGGCGGAGAGAATGCGGATGGCGGGCGGCAGCAGGCGGTTGAAGGCGCGTTCCAGGTTAGGCAGCGGAATGGGATTATCGAGGCTGAAGGCGGCAACCTGCTCCAGGGCGTGCACGCCGGCGTCGGTACGGCCCGATCCCGCCACTTGCACCGGCCGGCCTTCCATGTTCGAGAGGATCTCTTCCAGCGTTCCTTGAATGGTCGGAAGGCCGGGCTGCACCTGCCAGCCATGAAATCCGCCGCCGTCGTAGGCGAGGCGGATCAGAATGCGGCGCGGCATTGTATCATCAGGCCGGCCGGGAACCGGGCTTCACCACAGGCATGCCCCGGCGGCAGAGGGGGCAATCTTGCGGATAGTGCGCGGCTACCTGCAGGGTGGCCAGGGCGGCGCGCGGAGCACCCACGTCGGCGCGCCCGCCCGAGCGGTCGATGATGGAGCCGGCCGCCAGCACCTTGGCGCCGTACTGGCTGAGAACGTCGATCACGTCCCGCGTGCTGCCGCCGGTGGTGATTACGTCTTCCACCACCACGGCGCGCTCGCCAGGTGAGATCGTAAACCCCCGCCGCAAAACCATTTTACCGGTGGCCGCGTCGCGTTCGGTAAAAAGGAAGCGCGTTCCGAGGGCGCGAGCTGCTTCATGGCCGATGATGATTCCCCCCATAGCGGGGGAAACCACCAGGCCGATCGGGCCGCCCACCACGCCGCGCAACTCCTCCGCCAGCAGCCTCCCCAGTTTCTCCGCCGCGGGCGGATGTTGCAGCACCAGCGCGCATTGCAGATATTCGGCGCTGTGCAATCCGCTGGTGAGCCGAAAATGTCCTTCCAGGTAAGCCCCCGTAGAGCGAAACAACTCCAGGACAGATTCGGCTTGCGAGGTCACAACCGACACTATAGCATCGCCGTTACCGCTGCTACCGTTTCGTATCGAAACACCGAATGTGCACGGTGGTGTCAACTTGGATGACACCAACACCACCACCATGTTCGCGTCGACTGATTTCAGGGCGGTTAGCGTTTGGAAAAGCGATTGCTCCAGAATAGGGCGTGAAACGAGTAGCTCAGGCCCGAAAAGAGACGGTTGCCCTCGCTAAGCCCACCCTTGCACTCACCTCGCTATCCGAAGCCCTCGTTTAACCCCCAAAATCCTCCATACAACCGTCTGCTTTCGGGCCTGACCCAAGGCCCGGATGGGCCCGCAGTCCGTGGCAGAAGTCGTGGCAGGCCAAAGGCGTGCTCCACCAGGCATGTAAGGCATTGACGTGCCAACGGCGGAGTTGGCGTTTTCGCCTGCGATCAGCCACAGGGGCCCCTTCTACCACGGGCTGCTAGGATGGGAATATGGCGAAAGCGAGAGCGAACGCGATGTTCGAGGTGGAGTGCCCGTGCTGCGAGGCGAAGCTGAAGATCGACCCCGAAACGCGCGCGGTCATCGCCCACACGGTTGCGGTAAAGCCGCCGCCCATCTCCGACCTGGCCGCCGAAGTGGCCAAGTTGAAGGGCGAAGGCGCGCGCCGCGACGAGGTATTCCGCAAGCAGGTGGAGGCGGAACGGCAGCACGGCAAGGTGCTGGAGCGGAAATTCGACGAACTGTTTCAGCGTGCCAAGGAGAATCCCGACGCTCCTCCGCCGCTGCGCGATTTCGATCTCGATTAAAGCGGGAAGAGATATAGCCACAGATGAACACAGATGAACACAGATAAAGAAATCAGAGGCCTTATCGGTGTTTATCGGTGTTCATCGGTGGCTCAAATTCCGGCTCCCGCTTCCGCGCCGCGACCGTATCCAGCCATCGCAGCATCATGGCCAGCAGCAGGGCGTAAATGGGATCGGTGATTTCGGCCGTTCGGCCGGGCAGATAGCGCTGCACAAATTCGATCGCCGCCAGCAGCGCGGTGACGCCGATGGTTGCCGCGAAGTACCGGCGGCCGGCCGCCCAAAACAGCCAGATGCTCGCGCCGTAGAGAAATCCCTTTGCGAGAATCGGCCGCATCGCGCTGGCGTAGTCGTAACTGAGCGTGGCGCCGAACGGCATCCAGGAAAAAGGCCCCGCGGCCCCATGGAAATGATACGGCGCCAGGCCGCGAACGATTAGAGCCGCCACGCTGAGCCAGGCCACCAGCAAAGTGCGGCTCGGGTAGCGCCAAAAAACGTATCCCCATGACAGCCCGGCGCAGACCGCACCCAGCGCTTCCGCAAGCTGCAGGTTGCGATCCTGGATCAGCATTTTGGCGGGAATCAGAAGCAGCATGACCGGCAGCAGGCGCCGCGCCGCTCGCGCGCCGGCCACCGCTTCGAGCAGGCACGCTACGGCAAGGCAATCGACGGCAATCGCCAGCGCGTCCGTCCAGTGAAACGCCTCGAGGTTCGAGAGCGCCATCAATTTGTGACGAAAAGCGTAGAGGCCCAGGCTGGGGAAAAAAGGACTGGTTTGGCTGGCGGCCCAAAACAGGAGCAGGAGCCACGCGCCGCTGGGTCGAAGCGCGGCCTTCAGAACGGGATGCCGGCTGCAACGCACCAGCGCATTCTGGTAGGTTCGCGCCAATGCGATTCCGGCCGCCGTGCCCAGAATATTGGTGACGAGATCCATGGGCGAAGGCTCGCGCGGACGGTCAAACCCTTGCAGGAATTCCATCGAGCCCGAAAGCAGCGCACCACCGGCAAGGCCGAGAGCGGCAGCCTGGAGCGGCGCCAGCTTGCCCCTCAGCCAGACGAAAGCCAGCACCCCGAGCGGCATGTAAAGCAAAAGATTGACGACCACGTCGCGGTAGAGATAGCGGTCGATGACCGGCCAGTTGTGGGTCAACGTCCAAAGCGGGTCCGGGATCTCGGCGCGTACGCCGAAGTGGAATGGGAAAAGGGATCCGTACACGATCAGCAGGACGGTGAAGAGAAGAAACCGCCCCATGATCGTGCCGCCCTCAGGCGGGACGTAGTCCGGGTGGCTCCCACCGTGGCGCGGACCATCGTTCTTTGTGGTCTGCCCTACACCCGATACTCGACTATTTCCACTCGTTCTCGTCGTTGCCACCGAAAAACGGACCGGGTGGCAGACCACAAAAAACGATGGTCTGCCCCACGGTCTAGCGCGCGACCGTTTGGGCGGCGCCGGCCTGTTCCTTCAAGCTTTCGGCCTTGTCGGCGGCTTCCCAAGTGAAGCTCTCTTCCGTCCGGCCGAAATGTCCGAACGCTGCCGTGGCCCGGTAGATCGGGCGGCGCAGCTTCAGAGCCTCGATGATGGCGCGCGGCGTGAGCGAAAAGTTCTCCCGCACCAGATCGGTGAAGCGCGCATCCGGAATCGCGCCCGTTCCGAAGGTGTTGACGTTGACTGAAACCGGCTCGGCCACGCCGATGGCGTAAGCCAGTTGCACCTCGCAACGCGTCGCCAGGCCGGCCGCCACCAGGTTCTTGGCGATATAACGCGCCATGTAGCACGCCGAGCGGTCCACCTTCGTCGGGTCCTTGCCGGAAAACGCGCCGCCGCCGTGGCGGCCCATTCCGCCGTAAGTGTCCACGATGATCTTACGGCCGGTCAAACCCGTGTCGCCATGCGGGCCGCCCACCACGAACCGGCCGGTGGGGTTAATGTGATACTTGGTCCGGGAATCCACCATGTCCGATGGCACCACCGCGTCGATGATGTGCTTTTTCACCAGCGCGCGCAGCTCTTCGATGGAAATATCGGGGCTGTGCTGGGTGGAGATCACCACGGCTTCGATGCGTTTGGGCCGGTTGCCCGCATACTCCACGCTGACCTGGCTCTTGCCGTCGGGCCGCAAGAAGTCCAGCTCGCCTTGGCGCCGCGCCTCGCTCAGTCGCCGCACCAGCTTGTGCGCCATCATGATCGGCAGCGGCATCAGCTCGGGAGTCTCGTCGCAGGCATACCCGAACATCATTCCCTGGTCGCCGGCTCCGCCCGTGTCCACACCCATCGATATATCGGGCGATTGCGACTGGATCAAGTTGTGCACGCCGCAGGTGTGGGAATCGAACCCGAAGCTGGCGTCGTTGTACCCCACGTGTTCGATGGTGCCGCGCGCAATTCTCTGCACGTCCACGTAGGTCTTGGTGGTGATCTCGCCGGCCACGATGCAGGTACCGGTGGTCACCAGAACCTCGCATGCCACCCGCCCGGTGGGATCGTCCGCCAGCACCGCATCCAGCACGGCGTCGGAAATCTGGTCGGCAATTTTATCGGGGTGGCCTTCGGTCACCGATTCCGAAGTAAAAAGATAGTTTTGATTGTCTGCCAAGGGTTTCTTCTCCTGCGGTAAAATTCACTTCACTGTAACGCAATTTCCGGCGGTGGGGCATGCTTTCGCTTGCCTTCAAAACCAGCAATTGCACGGGCAAGCGAAAGCATGCCCCACCTCTTCAATACCGGTAATGATCCGGTTTGTACGGCCCTTCCACCGGCACGCCCAGGTAATCGGCCTGCCTGGCGGTGAGCGTGGTCAGCTTGACGCCGATCTTTTCCAGGTGCAGCCGCGCCACTTCTTCGTCCAGTTTCTTGGGTAGGGTGTACACACCCGGCCGGTAGCCGTCCCGGTTCGCCCACAAATCGAGCTGCGCCAGCGTCTGGTTGGCAAAGCTGTTGCTCATCACGAAGCTGGGATGGCCGGTGGCGCACCCCAGGTTCACCAGCCGCCCTTCCGCCAGCAGAAAAATGCTGTTGCCGCCCGGAAATGTGTAGCGGTCCACCTGCGGCTTGATGTTGGTGCGCACCGCCGCCGACCCGTTCAGCCGGTCCACCTGAATCTCGTTGTCGAAGTGCCCGATGTTGCACACGATGGCCTGGTCCTTCATCTTCTCCATGTGCTCGAGGGTGATGATTTCGCAGTTGCCCGTGCAGGTGACGTAGATATCGCCGCGCCCCAGGGTATCTTCCACCGTGGTCACTTCGAAGCCTTCCATGGCCGCCTGCAGGGCGTTGATGGGATCCACTTCGGTGACTACTACGCGCGCTCCCATGCCGCGCAGCGAATGCGCCGAGCCCTTGCCCACGTCGCCGTAACCGCATACCACCGCGACCTTGCCCGCCACCATCACGTCGGTGGCGCGCTTGATGCCGTCCGCCAGCGACTCGCGGCAGCCATACAGGTTGTCGAACTTCGACTTGGTCACCGAATCGTTCACGTTGATGGCCGCCACCAGCAGCGTACCGGCTTCGTGCATCTTGTATAAGCGGTGTACGCCGGTGGTGGTTTCCTCCGACACGCCGCGCCATTCGGCCACGATGTCGTGCCAACGCCGCGGATTTTCCGCGTGCACGCGCTGGAGCAGGTCCTTGATGACCCGCTCTTCATGGCTGGCCGAGGGCGAGTTCACCCAGCCGCTGCCGTTCTCCAGTTCGTAGCCCTTGTGGATCAGCAGGGTGGCGTCCCCGCCGTCGTCCACGATCAGTTGCGGCCCCTTGCCGCCTGGGTGGCTCAGCGCCTGGTATGTGCACCACCAGTAGTCTTCGAGCGACTCCCCCTTCCAGGCGAACACCGGCACGCCGGCTACGGCAATGGCCGCGGCGGCATGATCCTGGGTGGAGAAAATATTGCAGCTTGCCCAGCGGACCGATGCGCCCAGGTCGAGCAGCGTCTCAATCAGCACCGCCGTCTGGATCGTCATGTGCAGCGACCCGGTCACCCGCACGCCCTCCAGGGGCTTCGACTGGGCGTGCTTGCGGCGAATCGCCATCAACCCGGGCATCTCGTGTTCGGCGATGCCGATTTCCTTGCGCCCCCATTCGGCAAGGCCCACATCGGCGACCTTAAAATCGGCTGTGGTTCGGTCCAGCGTGGCAGTTCCCATATCAACCTCGTATCTTGAAATCTTGATTCATTGATATTATATTTGCAATAACCCGATGGCGTCAATTCTAAAATCGCTGCGCCTGGCGGCCGATCCCAACCGCCTTCGCCTGCTCCTCGTCCTCGAGCGGGAAGAACTCAGCGTGGCCGAGCTGCAGGAAATCCTGGGGCTGGGACAAAGCCGTATTTCGACCCACCTGGCGCAATTGAAACAGGCCGGCCTGGTGGACGACCGGCGCACCGGCAAGAACGCGTTCTATCGCCTGCAGGCTCCCGCCGAGCTCATGCCGGTGCTGCGCAGCGCCGCCGCGGAAGTGCCCGAATCGGCCGGAGACCGCGACGCCCTGCGCCTGGTGCTGCGCAGGCGGCAGGACACCATGCGCCGCTACTTCGACGAGCTGGCCGGCAAGTTCGGACGCCAGCATGTGCCCGGCCGCTCCTGGAAAGGCGTGGCCGAAGCTCTGCTCAAGCTCATGCCGCCCATGGTGATTGCCGATCTCGGCGCCGGCGAAGGAACCATTTCCCAGTTGATGGCGCAGCGCGCCAAGAGAGTGATCGCCATCGACAATTCCGAGAAAATGGTGGAGTTCGGATCCCAAATCGCCCGCAAACACGGCATCGCCAACCTGGAATACCGGCTGGGAGACCTGGAAGACGTGCCCATTCGCAGCGGCACGGTGGATCTGGCGTTTCTAAGCCAGGCGCTTCACCACGCCCGCCATCCCGAGCGCGCCGCCGCCGAAGCCCGGCGTATCCTCAAACCCGGCGGCCGCGTGGCCGTGCTCGATCTCAACCGCCATCGCTTCGAACAAGCGCGCGAGTTATATGCCGACCTCTGGTTGGGTTTCACCGAGCTCGAAATGGAGCGGTGTCTGAAAACCGCCGGTTTCCGCAACGTGGAAACCGCCGTGGTCCACCGCGAAGCCGAAGCGCCGTATTTCGAGACTCTGCTGGCAACCGGGGACAAGTAGCGCCGCGCCCCTGTGACACCCGTCTCGGGTCTCTGCCCAGCCGCTGAGTTAGCCCTTATTGCTTTGCACCGAACATCGACAGAAGGTGGTCTCGGGCCACGACTTCACCCCGTACCGCACGCCATTTTGCAAACGCCGCTTCCGCCAGCGTGATCGCGTCCGCGACATCGGTTCCAACCGGCTTCCAGCCCATGTCGTAGTCGGCCCTGTGCCGATCCCCCTGAAGCTGTCCGAACGCCGTGATAACATCCACCACTTGCGTCTCTGCGTGGGTTGGATTTCGCTTATCTTTCGGCGTGAACGATGCGTCTCGCATCCTCTGATGGTTGAACATGCGGGCAAGCCGCGCCCGTTGGTCGGCAAACGGCCAATTTGCCACGAAATCTTCTACCAGCAAATGAAACACGGCATAATAAGCGGTCGAGATTGCACGCCGCCGGCAGGAATCCCGATTTTCCGCATCGCCCTTCTCTGCCAGATGGCGGGCGTCTTCAAGCAGATCGTCCGCTAGGCCCACGCCGGTTCCTGTAAGGCTTCCTGCTCCGAGACGCTTCGGAAATTGTGGTACGGAAACACGCCCATGGCGGGGAAATCAAGTTGCCGAGCCAGCCCCCGGACCACATCCGTGGCAACCTCGCGCAGGCGACGCCTCGCCGCCTCATCGGTCAGAACAATGCGGAAGAATATCGCCCACTGGCCGCTCCAGTCCTCGCCGATGTCGTAACGGATGCGTACCACGTCCGGCGCCAGGTTCCTCTCGACTTCATCGATGGCGGCCCGGATTTCCGACTGCTTCGTGACTGCGGAGGGCGAGTACATTTTCATCCATAGCTTACCGCATTCAATGCGTTCGACACAGCCTGCTGAAGCGGCGCAGCCCCGCCAGAGCGACGCCGCGCGTATTTCGCCGCCTATGCTGGAACGGCGACACTTACCTTGCTCGATTCATGCGCAGGCGAATCGCCCGCCGCGCCTCTTTAGCTGAGCGCTGACTGCTGAGAGCTTCCTACGCCGCTTTCGCCATCGGCAAGGGCTTCACTTTGGCCAGGCCGAAGGTTTCGAGCGCGCGGATCAATCCCCAGGCCAGATCGATCTCGCCCCTGCGCACGGCGAATAACGCCGAGGTGGGGTATTGGTGGTGGTTATTATGCAGTCCCTCTCCGGCGGTAACCAGGGCGA
Organism: Bryobacteraceae bacterium; assembly: GCA_052148435.1. Classification (GTDB taxonomy): domain Bacteria; phylum Acidobacteriota; class Terriglobia; order Bryobacterales; family Bryobacteraceae; genus JBEKYD01. The sequence continues at coordinate 17,099 of JBKQIF010000024.1, read as the reverse complement.
TGGATTGCAGATTGGTGGCCTTGTTGTCGAAATTCCGGTAGCCCACCATGTGACAGATGCTGTTGATCGAAGAGTTCAGCAGGATATACCCGATCACGTGGACCCACCATGCCGCCAGGCCCCACCACACCCCGAACATGAGCATGAAGATCGCCAACCCGCCCAGCGCTCCGTACTCCAACCCCGGGATGCGGTCGAGCACGTCCGGCTTCCAGTCGGGCGTGTATTTGCGGATCGTCTGTGGGTCGCGCGCTTCCTTGCGGTACATGAAGTAGTTGCCGAACAGCACTGTCCACATGCCGTAGATATAAGGGCTGTGCGGATCGCCTTGTTCGTCGGAAAAGTGGTGATGCTTGCGGTGTACCGCGGCCCACTGGCGCGGCACCACCCCGGTGAACAGGGTAAGCTCCAGGTGCATCAGCAGCCCCACTACGGGATTCAATTCCAACCCTTTATGCGTCTTGGTGCGATGCAGATATATGGTCGTGCAGAAGACCGACATTTGCAGGATCACCAGGGTGATCGCAATCATCCATAACAGACTCATCCGTTTTTCCCTACCGCCTCTCGCCGATTTCCAAGACCGGTTCTCTTGAGTGCGCCCGCGCGGAGAACCGGGGAAATGCTCAAAATCGTAGCCCTATCATATCAGATTGTGCCGCCGGACCCGGATTCCGCCCTAATAAAGGTGCCAACCCGCTACCCATTCCGCTCCAAACACGCTACAATCGAGGGGTAGCGTCGAAACCATGAGTGGGCGAAAGCCCACTTTTTTATTAGGCGCGAGCGACTGGCAACGATGCGCGAAGCGGTAGCGTCAAAAATCGAGGAAATCGCCGGGCGGGTGGCCGGCTCCGAAGGCTTGGAATTGGTCGAAGTCGAAGTCAAGGGCGGCGGAAACAATAGTTTTGTGCGCATCTCGATCGACAAGCCGGAAGGCGTAACTCACGCCGACTGCGAATTGGTTTCGCAACAGGTCGGCACCATTCTGGATGTGGAAGACGTGGTCCCCGGTGGCCGCTACACGCTCGAAGTCAGCTCTCCGGGTATCGAGCGCAAGCTGGTTAAACCCGCCGACTTCGAGCGGTTTCAGGGAAAGAAAGTCAAAATTACGCTGCGCACCGCCATCGACGGCCGCCGGAATTTCGAAGGCACGCTCGCCGGGTTCGCCGCCGGCGTCGTCTCGCTCGAAACCGCGCCCGGCCAACAACTCCATTTCGGTCTCGATCAGGTGCTGAAAGCCCACCTGAAGTTCGAGTGGTAACCCACCGGCAACGAACCCCAAGCGACAGACGAGGGCACTTTGGAAACGATCTTTCAATCCATCGAGATTCTGAGCAAGGAAAAGGGTATCGATCCGCAGATCGTGCTCGACGCGGTCAAGGACGCCATGCTGATCGCGGCGCGCAAGCACTACCGGACTAATGAAGATTATCTCGCCGAGATGGATGCCAAAACCGGCGCCATTAGCTTGTATGCCGTCAAGAAAGCGGTGGAAGCGGTCGCCGACGCTGCCCATGAAATGACCCTGGCCGAAGCCCGCCGCATCGATCCGGAGGCCGAAATCGGCGCGGAAATCCGCATCCCGAAGAATACCGACGCGCTCGGACGCATTTCGGCGCAGACCGCCAAACAGGTGATTTTTCAGAAGGTGCGCGAGGCCGAGCGCGAAACCGTCTTCAACGAATACTCCGGCCGCGCCGGCGAGTTGGTCAACTGCACCATCAAACGCGTCGAAGGCCCCGACTACATCCTCGACTTGGGCAAGACCGAAGCCCGCCTGCCCAAGAAGGAACAGTCGCGTCTCGAAAGCTATTCGGTGGGCGACCGCGTGCGCTGCGTCATCCGCCTGGTGGACAAGTCCAGCAAAGGCCCCGGCGTGGTCGTCTCGCGCGCCGCGCCCGAGCTCGTCATGCGCCTGTTTGAGCAGGAAGTGCCCGAAATCTACGATGGCACGGTGTCCATTCGCGGTTGCGCCCGGGAAGCCGGCGAGCGCACCAAGATCGCCGTGCAGAGCCGCGACCGCGACGTGGATAGCGTGGGCGCATGCGTCGGCATGAAGGGCATGCGCGTGCAATCCATCATTCGCGAACTGCGCGGCGAAAAGATCGATATCATCGAGTACTCCGAAGACTCGGTGGTCTTTGCCGGCCACGCCCTCAGCCCGGCCAAGGTCAGCCGGATTACCGTGCTCGACCCGCTCGAAAAGCACATGGAAGTGATCGTCGACGATTCCCAGCTTTCCCTCGCCATCGGCAAGAAGGGGCAGAACGTCCGTCTGGCGGCCAAACTGCTCGGCTGGAAGATCGATATCAAGAGCGAGGAAGAGAAGCGCCAGGAAGTCGAAACGCAGATGGCCGCGCTGGTGGCGCCGGGCGCTCCGGTCGGCATCCTGATCGATTACGGCCTGCCCGAAAAGGTCGTCGAGACGCTGGCCGAAGCGGGCATCGGCACCGTCGAGCGTCTGGGCGAGATGACCCCCGAGCAACTCGAGGAAATCCAGGGAATCGGGCCGGAAATGGTGGAGAAGATTCAGGAAACCGTAGTGGCCTACTACAGCCAGTTCGAGGAGCCGGCCCCCACCTCGGCGCCTGAGGCGCCGGCCTCCGAAACACTGAGCCCGGAAGCCGCTCCGGAAGTCGAAGCCGAAGCCGAAGCCGAAGCCGAAGTCGAAGTCAAAGCCGAAGCCGAAGTCGAAGTCGAAGCCGATGGCGCGCCGGCAGCGGAGCTTCCCGCCGTAGCAGCCGCCCCCGGTGTCGAGGAGGCTGCGCCGGCCGAGGAAAAAGCCGCCGAAACTGCCGATCCCGTGGAAACTGAAGCGGCTTCGGAACAGTTTGCTAACATGGTGGACGCGGGTTCTCCCCCTGACAATCCGAAAGGAGCGGGGCCAGAGGACGCTCCAACTGCGGTTAATGAGGTTGCGGACGGGAAGTAGATCGCTTTACCTATGAAGAAGATTCGAATCAATGAGCTGGCCCGGGAGTTGGAAGTCAAGGCTCACGAAATTCTGGAGCGCCTGCCCGAACTAGGCGTTGCGGAAAAGAAAACGCACTCCAGCTCGATCGACGAAGACGTTGCGATCAGGCTGCGGCGCCTCTACGGTAAGGAGTCCCCAGTGAACGGTGACGGCGCCGGGGACGATTCTTCGGCGATAGCAGTCGAGGACGAGCCGGAAACCGTCGAGGCTGAGGAAGTCGAAACCGCGCCTCCCGGCGAGGATCGCGTTCCCGCCCCCGAAACCTCCGCCGGCGAAGCGGATCGACCGGCGGCAAGCGAGGCCGGCCGCCTCGCGCACGCCGCTCCTATTCGGCCGCCGCTGGCAAGCGGGCGTGCGGTGCATCCTCCGGTATCCATTCCGGCCAGCCGGACGCCTCAAACGCCAGCTCCGCCTACGTTCCACACACCTCCGACTGTTCCCCAGACGCCGCATCCCGCAGCCCCAATGCCTCCAGTAGCAATGATCGCGCCGGGGCGCCCCAGCGCACCGGCAGCCAAACCGATTCCCGTTCCCGCCGGGCCCGGGCCCCGGCCTGGACAGATTCTTTCCGGGCCGCGCACTCCGCTCCCTTCCATTCCGGGGGAAACGCCCCGCCCGCCTGCCGGCTCTCCGGTTCCCGGCGCGCCCCGGCCGCCGCTCCCGCCGCGCCCTCGCCTGGAAGCCTTCCGTCCTGCCGGCGGTGGGCCGCCGGCGGCGCAGACCACGCCCCAGGGTGGCCGCCCGCTGGCGGGCCAGCCCGCGGCTCGTCCCATCGTTCCGCCGCGCGCCGACCTGGTGGCCAAGCTGACCGCGCCGCGCCCCTTCATGCCGGCCCAACCCGCCGCGCCGCGTCCCGGAGTTCCCAAGCCGCCCAGTTCGCCCGTTCCCGGCCAACCCATTTATCGCGGCCCCATCCGCCCCGGCCAGCCGCTGGTCGTCGCCCGCCAGGGCCCGGGCCCAGCCGGAGCCCGTCCCAGCGGTCCGCCCATGCGCCCCGGCCCGCGCCCGCAGCATCCGACCTCGGCTCGTCCCGGTATGGGCCCCGGTCTGGCGCCGCCGCCCATGGACCAGCCCCGCCCCCGCCTTGGCGACAAACGCCCCGGCCGCGGCCAGCAGCGCGAACGCGTCGAGGAAGAAAAGGTCCTTCGCCCCCAGGTCCGCCGTCATGTGGAAACCGGGCCGCCGCCCATCAACCGCGAAATCACCATCTCCGAGGGCATCACCGTCAAGGAGTTGTGCGAAAAGCTGGACGTTAAAGCTACCCTCGTCATGAAGAAATTGATGGACCGCGGCATTTTCGCCACCATCAACCAGACTCTCGATTCCAAGCTGGCCACCGAGGTCGCCCGCGATTTCGGCGCTTCCACCGCTACCGTCAGCTACGAAACCGAAGCCATGCAGGCGGTCGAAGACGCCGAAGAGGCCAAGGATTTGCATACCCGCGCTCCCGTGGTCACCATCATGGGCCACGTGGACCATGGCAAGACTTCCTTGCTCGACGGCATCCGCGAAGCCAATGTGGCCGCCCGCGAAGCCGGCGGCATCACCCAGCACATCGGCGCCTATCAAGTCGAAATGAATGGCCGCAAAATCGTCTTCATCGATACCCCCGGCCATGAAGCATTCACCCGCATGCGCGCCCGCGGCGCCAAGGTCACCGATATCGTCGTGCTGGTAGTCGCGGCCGACGACGGCGTCATGCCGCAGACCGTCGAAGCCATCGACCACGCCAGGGCCGCCGGCGTTCCCATCGTGGTGGCCATTAACAAGATCGATAAGCCCGGCGCCCAGCCCGAGCGCATCAAGCAGCAACTGGCCGATCGCGGCCTCCTGGCCGAAGACTGGGGCGGCGACGTGGTGATGGTGCCGGTCTCCGCCAAGACCCACGAAAATGTCGACCGCCTGCTCGAAATGATTCTGCTGGTGGCCGACCTGCAGGAGCTCAAGGCCAATCCCAGCCGTCCGGCCGTCGGGACGGTCCTCGAAGCCCAGCTCGATCGCGGCCGCGGCCCCGTGGCTACCGTCCTCGTGCGCAACGGCACCCTGTCCGTTGGCGATTTCTTCATCTGCGGCGCCGTCTTCGGTAAGGTGCGCGCCATGATGGACGACCGCGGCGGGCAGATCCGCAAAGCCGGCCCCGCTACCCCGGTCGAAGTGCTCGGCCTCGAATCCATGCCCGACGTGGGCGACGATTTCCAGGTGGTCACCGATACCGCCAAGGCCAAGCAGATCGTTCAGTTCCGCGACCAGAAGGTCCGCGATGCGGCCATGGCCAAGTCCGGACGCCTCACCCTCGAACAATTCCACCGGCAGATGCGCGAGGGCGAGATCAAGGAACTGCCCGTCATCATTAAGGCCGACGTGGGCGGCTCGGCCGAAGTGCTGGCCGAAACTCTGCTCAAGCTCTCGAACGAGAAGGTGACGATCAAGGTCATCCGTTCCGGCGTTGGCGCCATCAACGAAAGCGATGTCCTTCTGGCCACCGCTTCCAATGCCATCATCATCGGTTTCAACGTGCGCCCCGAGCGCAATGCCGCCGCCCTCGCCGAGCAGGAAAAAGTCGACATCCGCCTGCACACCATCATTTACAATCTCACCGACGAGATTAAGCGCGCCATGACCGGTCTGCTTGAGCCCGTATTCAAGGAAGTGTACCGGGGCAAGGCCGAAGTGCGCGAGACCTTCCGTATCAGCAAGGTGGGCAGCGTGGCCGGCTGCATCGTGCAGGATGGCTCTATTGCCAGCCGCTCGGAAGTCCGCCTGCTGCGCGACAACGTGGTGGTCTATACCGGCAAAATCGCTTCGCTGCGACGCTTCAAAGACGATGTCACCGAAGTCAAGAGCGGCATGGAGTGCGGCATCACGCTCGAAAATTACGCCGACGTAAAACAGAGCGACATCATCGAGGCCTTCGTGACCGAGCGCGTGGCCAGCGAAGTCTTCGCCTGAGATGGCATCCATCGGCGTGCTCACTCTGGAGTTGCGCATCGAGGATGCGCACTCGCTCAAGGACAAGCGGCACGTCGTCAAAGGATTGAAGGACCGCTTGCGCGCCCGCTTCAACGTGGCCGTGGCGGAGATCGATTTCGAGAATGTTTGGCAGCGCGCGCTGGTAGCGGCGGTGACGGTTTCCTCCAGCCGCGAGCACGCTCAAAAGGTGCTCCAGGCGGTGGAGGAGGATGCCGCCGGGGTGCTCGGCGGAAGTTTGGTGGACACGGCGACTGAGTGGTTGTGAGAAAGAGCTTTCGGCAGTCAGCGATCAGCTGTCGGCTGGCTGAAAGCTGAATGCTGATCGCTGACAGCTAGTTTGCTATGGATGAACGGCGCACGTTGCGGGTTTCCGAAACGGTACGAGAGGAACTCGCGGAGATCATTGGATTTGAAACCGAAGACCCCCGGCTCCTGGCGGTGGACGTGATCGAGGCGCACGTCAGCCCGGATGGCCGCCACGCCGGGGTGCGCGTCGCCGTGCGCGGCAGCGAGCGCGAGCAGAAGCAGTCCATGGACGCGCTCGAACACGCCAAGGGGTTCCTGCGCCACGAACTGGCCACCCGCCTCAGCCTGCGCCACGTCCCCGAGCTGCGTTTTGAGCGTGACCGCAACCCCGACGTCGAGAGCCGGATCGATTTCCTGCTCAAACGAGCCAAAAAATCTCGGGGCCGCAGTGAAAATTAGCCCTAAAACCAAACCAATTGTGTTAGTTTTGTTTTTGTTGGCGGGGTACGCGCCGGCCTGGGCCCAAACCGCGCTCCGCCTGGAGAAGAGCGGCGACGCCATGGGGTCGACTTATACGGTGGTCCTCTACGGTACCGACCGCTTGGCCATGGAAGCCGCCGCCGACGCGGCGCTCGACGAGGCACGGCGCCTGGACGATCTATTGTCGAATTATAAGCCCACCAGCGAGTGGAGCCGTGTGAACCAGCACGCCGCCGAGGGCCCGGTCCGGATTTCCGAAGAGCTGTTTCAGTTGTTTGCGGCCTGCCTCGAATACAGCCGCGAGAGTGAAGGGGCGTTTGATATTTCGGTGGGCCCGTTGATGAAGGTTTGGGGGTTTTACAAAGATACGGGACATCTGCCGCACCGCGCCGAAGTGATGACCGCACTGGAAAAAACCGGTTACGGGCATGTGCATCTCGACGCCGGGGCCCGCACCGTGCGGTTCGACCGGCCGGGCGTGGAACTCGACCCCGGCGGCATCGGCAAAGGTTATGCCGTCGATCGCATGGTCGACGTGCTGCGCCGGAAGTCCGTCGATACGGCGTTGGTGGCCGGGTCGGGCAGCAGCATTTACGGCCTGGGCGCGCCGCCCGATTCGCCGCGCGGCTGGCCGGTCGATATCCGCGATCCCTGGCACCCGCGACAGAAGGCCGCGGATGTGTTTTTGAAGGACATGTCCATGTCTACCTCGGGCAGTTACGAAAAGTTCTTCCGCGCGGAAGGACGCATCTACGCCCATATCATGGATCCGCGCACGGGTTACCCGGCCCAGGGAAGCGTGGCGGTTTCGGTCGTGGCCCCGCGAACCATCGACAGCGAAGCTTGGGCCAAACCCTATTTCGTGAACGGCCGCCAGTGGGCGGCCCAGCATAAGGCAGAGGATTTTCGCGTTTTCTTTTGCCAGGACAGGACGGATCACCCATGCGCGTGGCTCCAATGACAAGCCGCTTCCTCGACGCCTGCCGCCGCCGGCCCACCGACGTGCGGCCGGTCTGGTTTATGCGCCAGGCCGGCCGCTACCTCAAGCAGTACCGGCATATCCGCGAGCGGCACAGCATCCTCGAAATGTGCAAACGGCCCGATCTGGCGTCCACCGTCACGCTGCAGCCGGTGGAATTGCTGGACGTCGACGCCGCCATCATCTTCGCCGACCTGCTGCTGCCGGTCGAGCCCATGGGCCTCAAGCTGCGCTATGCCACCGGCGAAGGCCCCATCATCGATAATCCCGTGCGCACCACCGACGACGTGGATTCCCTCTCGACCGCCAATACCGACGATCTCGGCTACGTCGGCGAATCCATCCAGCAGGTGGTCCGCGCCCTGGCCGGCCGCGTGCCCGTCATCGGCTTCGTGGGCGCGCCCTTCACCATGGCCAGTTACATGATCGAAGGCGGCGCCTCCCGCAATTTCGTCCGCACCAAGCGCCTGATGTACAGCGACGAAACCCTCTGGCGCCGTTTGATGGGTAAGATCGTCGACGTGCTGGCCCCCTTCGCCCACCTCCAGGTGGCCGCCGGAGCCCGCGCCATTCAGGTGTTCGATAGCTGGGTGGGCGCGCTCGGCTCGGACGATTACGTGCGCTTTGCCGCCCCCTATTCCCGCGCCCTGATCGAACGCATCCGCTCCACCGGCGTGCCGGTGATTCATTTTGGCACCGGCGCCTCCGGTTTTTTCCGCGAGCTGCACGCCGCCGGAGGCGACGTCATGGGCGTCGACTGGCGCATGAATATAGACGAGGCCTGGATGGACATCAGCTATCGCTCCGCCATTCAGGGGAACCTCGACCCCGTGGCGCTGTTCGCGCCCCTCCACGAGCTGCGCGCCAAGGTGCACGAGCTGCTCAAGCGCACCGGCACCCGTCCCGGCCACATTTTCAATCTGGGCCACGGCATCCTGCCCGACACCCCCCCCGAACACGTCCGCGCCGTGGTGCAGATGGTGCGCGAGTTCAAACCCTAGAGGATCACGTGTTGGCAACGGCTATTGAGCCGCGAGTGGAAGCCGCGACCGTAAGGAAGCGGTTGCCGGAGCCGCTTCCATCGCTCCTGTTTGGTTCCCTTGCGGTGGGACAGGCGATCGTTTTTCGTCGTCTGTCATCCCCTCTCGGGCGGCGACCGATTGACAGACGGCAAAAAGCGATGATCTGTCCCGCCCTGGATTCCGCCCCATGCGCGTAGCCATCGTCGGCGGCGGCATCTCCGGGCTCTCCGCCGCCTACTACCTGGCCCGCAACGCCGTCGCCTCCACCATCGTCGAATCGCGGCCCCGCCTGGGCGGCGTCATCCAAACCGAACGCGTGGACGGCTGCACCGTAGAAGCCGGTCCGGATAGCTTCCTCTCCGCCAAACCCGCCGCCCTGGAGCTCATCCGCGAGCTGGGCCTGGAGCCCGAAGTCATCGGCTCCAACGATCACCTGCGCCGCACTTACGTCCGCCGCCGTGGCCGCCTGGTGCCGCTGCCCGACGGCCTCATGATGATGGTCCCCACCCGAATCCTGCCCATGCTCGCCAGCCCGCTGGTCGGTCTCGGCACCAAGCTGCGCATGGGCCTGGAGCTGTTTCGCGCACCCAAGCCCAGGGCCGCCGATCAATCCGTCTCCGAATTCATCCTGGAGCGCTACGGCCGCGAAGCGGTGGATTATCTGGCCGAACCGTTGCTCTCCGGCGTCTACGGCGGCGATCCCGCCGAGCTCAGCGTAAGCAGCGTCCTGGGCCGTTTCGTCGAACTCTCCGAGCGCTACGGCAGCCTCACCCGCGGCGTGCTGGCCGAGCGCGCCAAATCCGCACGCGCCCATGCCGCCGCCGCCCCTCTGTTCCAAACCCTCAAGGGCGGCCTGCAGCAAATGACCGACGCCGTTGCCGCCGCCATCGCCGGCCGCGCCGATGTTTGCCGCGCGCGGGTGGAAGCCGTGGAGCGCGGCGCCGCCGGTTTCCGCCTGCGCCTGGATGGCGATTGGCTCGATGCCGATCGCCTCGTCGTCGCCACCGAAGCGCATAGCGCCGCCCGGTACCTGCCGCCCGTCGATGGCCGCCTGGCCGAGCTCCTCGGCGCCGTCCCCTACAGCTCGTCCATGACCGTGGCCCTCGGTTTCGACGCCGCCGATTTCGCCGGCCGCCTGCCCGATGGCTTCGGCTTCCTCGTCCCCAGGGTCGAGCGCCGGCGCCTGGTGGCTTGCACCTGGGTGGGCACCAAGTTCCCAAACCGCGCTCCCGCAACCAAGGTGGTGGCGCGCTGCTTTCTGGGCGGCTGGCAAGACCCCGCCATCCTCGACCAGAGCGATGAAGACGTGCTCGCCACCGTCCGCGAGGAACTGCGCGACATCGCCGGCGTCGCCGCCCAGCCCCGTTTTCATCGCATCTTCCGCTGGCCCCGTTCCATGGCCCAATACACCGTCGGCCACGCCGCCCGCTTAGCCGAAATCGAAGCCCGCGCCGCCGCCATCCCCGGCCTCTACCTGGCCGGCAACGCCTATCAGGGCATCGGTATCCCCGATTGCATCAGGATGGGCAAGGCCGCCGCTGAAGCCATCCGCGGCGTCGGGTAGCGTCGCCACCTTCCAGGACTCCTTATAATGGGCCCGCCGTTGTATCCTGGCGGCGGAGCGACCATGGCTCTTACTTCAAGTACTTCACGAACAATACCGCGTTACGTTTCTCGTTATAAACCAGTTCATCCACCATGTTGCGCGCCATCAGGATGCCGAAACCACCGGGGCGGTTGCCTTGTTTGGCGCGCACTTCCACGTGTCGGATGGGCGAATCCTCCGGGTTTGTGATGGCGGCGTGGGACAGATGCTCCAGCGAAAAACCCCGGCCGGGGTCCTCGATCTCCACCACCACCGAGCGCGCCGTGCGGATCAGCGAAGCCCGCACCCGTTTGTGGGGGTCCGATAGGGCGCCGTGCTCGATGCCGTTGATCAGCAATTCCCGGAAAGCGCTGGCGATGTCCTCGCGCACCCCGGCGGGCACGTCGGCGGTCATTTCTCGTACCAGTTGGGTGGCCCGCTCGGCGGCTTCGAGCTTCGAGCGGACGTCCAGCGTGCACCACTCCGGCCGGGCGGAAATCACCCGCAAGTCGTCGCGCCAGGCGGAAGCATTGAGTGCCTGCTGCACCATGTCCGCTATCAGGCCTGGTGGAAAAGGCTTGTGAAAGTAACAATATGCCCGGCCCCGGATGGCGGCCAGGGCGCGCGCCGGGTCGGCGTCGCCGGTCAGAATCACGCGCGCTTCCGGCCGCAGCGTCCGAACCTGCCGCAACAGCGCCCGGCCATCCCCGCCGCCGTTGGGCTCCGCTCCCGCCACCACCACTTCGCAGGGCAGCCGGCGCAGCAAATCCATGGCCTGGGCCGAATCGTAGGCGTCTTCAATGGCGCGGTCTTCGCGGCGCAAAAGTCCTTCCAGCGCCTGGTGAACCGCCGGATCGGCATCCAAAACCAACAGAAGGCGTGGCGGCAAATTTTCCCTCACCCTTACTCTAGCCGAGGTGCGGCCGGGCGTGGGGTGACCGTTGCCGCGTAACCTTTGGACTTCGCCGTGCATCTCATGTGACGATGTGTCACACTGAGCCTGCCCGTAGTGTCGGCCTGGCCGGCGGATTCCCCCGCGCAAGGCTGCTGTCGCTCGCGCTTCTCGCGGCTGGCCTCGCCGCCGCGCAGGCTTACCCTCCCTATGGCTACCCAGGCGGGTATCCGGGCGGTTACCCGGGCGGCGGATATCCGGGCGGCACTGGAATTCCAATCCCCCGCGGCAAAAAGCAGCCGGATTCCACCAAAGGCCAGCCCATGCCCAACTTCCGCGGCAAACTGAAACAGCAAATGGACGCCAAAACGATCGTGCTGTCACTCGAAGACGACCGCGTAATTGTGTTCCGGCGCACGGATAAGACCAAGTTTTTCAAAGCCGGCGACGAAATCAAGAACCCCCAGTTCCAGGCCGGCGACCAGCTTTCCGTGGAAGGGCCGGGAGAGATGGATGGCACCATGACGGCGGCCAACGTCTATTGGGAAAAGGCCGCCGCGGGATCTACCACCACCTCCACCGATGCCGGTAAGAAGAACGATAGCGGCGCCGTCGACACCTGGAAAGACGCGCCCCAGCAGGATCGCGCCACCGCCGTTGCCCCGCCGCCCGCCAAGCCCGATGCCGACGATCCCGGGCCGCCCACCTTGCAGCGTGGCAAGGTCGCCGATGCCAACCGTGAGCACGCCTCCGACGTTCAGCCGGCTCCCGTTCCCAATTCACAGACGCCCCAGACGCCGCAAACTCCCGCCGCGCCCGTGGAAACCGCCGGCAATCGGCTTCCTCCCGCGCGGCCGCAATCCATGGATTCGATTCCCAACAGCGACGACGATCTCTCCGTCTCCCGGCCCAACGGCGACGATCTGATCCGCAAGGCCACCGATGCGGCGTTCGATTTCACCCAGAACCTGCCCAATTACGTTTGCCTGGAACTGATTAACCGCTATCAAAGCGACAGCAAGCCGGCCAACTGGCAGGCCGTCGACCGCATCCAGACCAACGTGGTGTACGAAAACGGCAAGGAAGACTATCGCAATCTGATGGTGAATGGACGCGCGGTGAATAAGACAATGGAGCAAATGGACGGCGCCTGGTCAACGGGCGAGTTCGGCACCATGCTGCTCAACCTGTTTTCTCCCGCTACCGCCGCCGATTTCCGCTATAGCCACATGTCGCGATCGAGCGGCATCGGCTCCAGGGTGTACGATTTCACCGTCGACCACCAGCACTCCCGCTGGGACGTGAAAATGGCGTCGCAGGAATACTCGCCAGCCTTTCGCGGCTCGGTCTGGATCGATCCTCAGACCGCGCGCGTGCTGCGCATCGAAATGGAAGCCTTCGGTTTCCCTACCACTTTCCCCACCGATCACGTGGAATCCGCCACCGACTACGAATATGTCCGCCTGGGCGACGCGCAGCAGTACCTGCTGCCGGTGCATTCGGAAACTCTGAGCTGCGAGCGCGGTACCCCGCTGTGCAGCCGCAACGTGATCGACTTCCGCAATTACCACAAGTACTCCGGCGAATCCACTGTCACCTTCGGCGACCCCAAGAACCCGAAGTAGCGGCAGGCTGAGAGTCCAATGCTGCTCAGTTTTCGCACTGTCGAACATCGGCACAAATGGTGGGGGTCCGCCCCACCATTTATGCAGAATCCCACCGTTGCGGAAAACTGGGTGACATTGGACTGAGAGTCCGCTCCACGAAAAAGTCGTTGCGGCGCTAAGAAGGAAAAGAACGTCGGCTTGAGAGCCACGAACCGAGCCGCAAACCGGTACTGAGTACCGGTTTTGACCCGCAAGTTATTGATTCTTGGTTAGGAAACCGGTACTAAGTACCGGTTTAGAGATCTCCGCGGAATGGGAAAGCACCGCACCCGTACATCTCAGTCCTGATCCGCGTACCAGCGCCAGTAGCGCAGCCAGGCTTCGGCCGGATCGCCAGCCATTGGGAATGCCATAGTCAAGCCTCCTCACCCATTCGGATCTCGCAGACGTGCTGGGTCACGTAGTCATGCCCCGTCCGCTCCTTCAGCTCCGCGACCGGCGCGGGTACGATTGGTTCGTCTAACATAGCTGTCTCCCAATTGCACGGTACGATGCGGACAGGCCGCGGCTGACCGCGAGTGCTTGTAAGTGGTTGCAGGGGTTAAACAGATTTTCTTGGGGAGGTTGTGACCGGGAAATCGACGGGGGATGTTTTTGGGTAAAGTCGGCGTGGCGCACGCACTTCTCGGTGCCGCGTCGGCACTTTTGCCGACGCCCGCCGTCCGAAAGCGCAGAAGCCTTACGCTGTTCCTTAGACCGCTATAGCAGGCCCTCGATGGCCTTCCGCATCTCCGCTTCCGGCGTAAACTGAGCGAAGCGTTTGGCCAGCTTCCCCGACCGGTCGAAAATCAGCGTCGCCGGAAAACCCTCCACCCCGTACCTGGTTCCCAGGCCTGGAGTGCCGAGCGCCACCGGGTACTCCATCGGGTGCTTGGCCAGGAATGGCTTGACCAGCTCAGCGTCTTCTTGATCGATGTCCACACCCACGATGGCGAGACCGCGCGGGCCCAGCTCGTGGTAGAGCTTGTTCAATCCCGGAATCTCGCGCACGCAGGGTTCGCAGTAGGTGGCCCAGAAATCGAGCACCACGACTTTGCCGGCGGTATCGATGGCGGCGCCGTCGAGCGCCGTGCGTGGAACGCCTAAATCAACCGCGTTGGCTGCGGGCCCTGGCGCTGCCATTCCCTGGCGTAAGAACGCCAGGTACTCGGCCGGGTCGCGGGTGAGGCGATCGAAAGTGGCGATGGGGCGCTCGTTGGCGTCAAGGATGGCATAAAAAGGCTCCGCCGCGGTGCGAAACTTGTCTTCCAGAAGCTTTTCGTTTCGCTCGGAGACGGCGTCGGAACGGTCGGTGTAGAGTTCCACCAGCACGAAGTTCCCCAGCGCGGCTTCGACTTCCGGGCGGGAAAGCATGTTGGCGCGCATCCAGTGGCAGTTGGTGCAGGCGATGCCGGTGAAATCGATGAACAGCAGCTTGCCTTGGCTGCGAGCGCGTGCCAAAGCTCCAGCGTAGTCATCCGTAATCCATTCCAGGCCGGTACCCGCCGCGCCCGGCGAGCCCGATCCCGCCGGGACGTAAGCATCCAACTCGCCCAGCTTTCCGCCCGCCATGCCCGGCGCCAGGCTGATGGCGAAGATCACCAGCGCCATGCCCGTCAACAGGCGCCCCAGGCCCAGCGTCTCATCCGGCTTGGTTCCTTCCAGGCGCACGAACCCCAGCAGGTAGAGGCCGGCCATGGCGAACAGCACGATCCAGGCGGCCAGGAAACGCTCGCGGGTAAGCCACCCCGAGCCGAGCGCCTGATCCACGCTGGCCAGATACTTCAGGCTGGCGGCCAGGATCAGAAACCCCATCACCACTTTCACCCGCGCCAGCCAGCCGCCGCTGCGCGGCATCCGCTTCAGGTAGCCCGGAAACAGCGCCAGCAGGAAAAACGGCAGCGCCAGGCCACTCGCAAACGCCGCCATGCCGGCCAGCGGACGCACCCCGCCGCCGCCCACCGAGGCCGCCAGCAGCGTCCCCACGAACGGCCCTACGCAGGCGAACGAAGAAAGCGAGAACGTAAGCCCCATTAGCAGCGCCCCGGCATATCCGCCTTGCCCCGCCGAAGCGTTCAGACGCGTCAGGATGGCGGAGGGAATGGTGATTTCAAACGCGCCCAGCAAGCTCAGGCCGAACGCCATGAACAACGCCGCGATGAATCCGTTCACCCAAGGGCTGGAGCCCAGGTGCTTGACGCCCACCGGGCCCAGAACGGCCGTGGTAATCAATCCCAGTCCGCTGAACAGAACCACGATGCCCAGGCAAAAGACCACCGCTTGCGCCACCCCGTCGCGGCGCCCGCCGGCCGGGCGATTCAGGAAGTAGGACATGGTGATGGGGATCATGGGGAAACAGCAGGGCGTAAAAATCGCGGCCAGGCCAAAACCGAAAGCCGCCAGCAGGAACAAGCCCAAGCCCTGCTCCGGCTGGCTTTGGGGCTGGCTCCCGGCCGGCGCCGCCGCGGCCGGCCTGGCGATTACCTCGGTATAGCCGGCGGGAACCTGAATCGCCGCCGGGGCGCCGGGGTCCACCGTCAGCGTAGCGTTGTCCGACCATTTCCCCGGCACGCACTGGGTATCGCTGCAGGTCTGAAAACGGCCGTTCACCGAGATTTGCGCCGGGCCGGCGGGCGCGTCTTTGCGCACGATCGCTTCCACCGCGAAGCCGGCTTCGCCTTCGTAGGTTTCGGCTTCCGTATTGAAGTTAGCGTCGAAGGCCCGCTTGGGTTGAGTTTGAAAAAGCCGAGTGCTTTCGACCACCGGGCCGGTGAGCTGGAACGAGGCCGGAATACCGGCCGCCGAGGAAGCCGAATACAGATGCCAGCCCGGGTCGATGCGCGCTGTGATGCGCGCCAGCGCCTTCGCTCCCGGAGCGGCCGTGGCAGGATCGAACGCCACCGCCCAGTGCGCGTGCGCCACCGGTTGAGCCGGGATGGGGAAGCCCGCGAGGAAAAAGGCCAGCCCTGGCAGATACGCCGCCAACTGCTTCATAGTCGCCCCAGAAACTTTACTTCGCCGCCACCACCAGCTCGTCCTCGATGCGCTGGTTCACTTTGCCCCTGGAAAATTCCGCGGCCACCCGAATCGCGTTCTTGATGGCGTTGGAATTGGACCGTCCGTGGCAGATGATGCACACGCCCCGCACACCCAGCAGCGGCGCGCCGCCGGTCTCCGAGTAATCCAGCCTCCGTTTGAGATGGTTAAAAGCCGGTTTGGACAGCGCGGCGCCGATCTTGGTCTGAATGCTCGATTCGAGCGACTCGCGCAAAATCTGCGTGACCATCGTCACCAGCCCCTCGCTCACCTTCAGCGCCACGTTGCCGATGAAGCCGTCGCAGACGATCACGTCGACGTTGCCTCCGTAGATATCCGCGCCTTCCACGTTGCCCACGAAGTCGATCTGCAACTCCTTCATCAGTTCGCTGGCGGCGCGCGTCAGATCGTTGCCCTTGTGAGCCTCTTCGCCGATCGATAGGATGCCGACGCGCGGTTTGTCCCGCCGCAGCACCACGCGGGAATAAATCGCCCCCATCACCGCGAACTGGCCCAGCATACGCGCCGAGCAATCCACGTTGGCGCCCACATCCAGCACCACCACCGGGTTCTCGGGGCCCTTCACGGTGGGAAATACGCCCGCCAGCGCGGGCCGCGTCACGCCCGGCACCACGCCTTGCACGATCTTGGCCGTGGCCATCACCGCGCCGGTGTTGCCCGCCGACACCAATCCCTCCGCCTTCCCGTCGCGCACCAGCCGCGAGGCAACCCGCAGAGAGCTGTCCTGCTTGGTGCGAACGGCGGTGGTGGGGTCGTCCATGGTGATGCGCTCGCTGGCATGCACCACTTCAATCGGCAGGTCCCGGTAGTCTTCGTACTTCTGCAGCTCCGCCCGGACCCGATCCTCGAGGCCCACCAGGATGACCTTGACGCCAAACTGCCGGACGGCCAGCACCGCGCCCTCGACTTCCACTGCCGGGGCGTGGTCCCCGCCCATTGCATCCAAGGCAATGGTCAGCATGTTGGAAACGGGCTACTCCTGTTCGACTTCGACTACTTCCCGGCCCTTGTATTGCCCGCAATGAGGGCACACGCGGTGCGGCAGCTTGGGCTCGTGGCAGTTCGGACATTCCGATAGGCCGGAGGCCTTTAGCGCATCGTGCGCGCGGCGGTTACTGGTCCGCCTCTGGGAGTGTCGGCGTTTGGGATTCGGCATTTCTCTTCCTTCACAATTCTAACTTGCGGAACGCTTCCCAGCGGCCGTCCCTGCTCTCGAGCTGGCAATCGCACGCGGTCTCGTTCCGG